>NZ_JAVDUY010000008.1:0-404463 GCF_031456615.1 Pseudomonas sp. 3296 | reverse complement strand
TAACTCTTTGTTTACCAAGGAGTTTTCCGTTTCGACTGCGCCGGAAGTGGGGCGAATTATAGACATCCAGAATCTGCCGTCAAGCAATGATTTGGTTTTTCTATCGACCCATTCAAAATCACTGCTATATATAGACGCGCCGGCCACGAATGCGCACTATATTGCCCAACCGCACTACATCAATACTTTCGCTTCCATTTTCGGACGATGCCACGCAATGAATGATCAGCCCCGCAGCCTTGCCTCGACCTTGTTCTCGGTAGGCCTGCTAATAATAGCCATGGCCTCGATCCAGTCCGGAGCATCCTTGGCTAAAAGCATGTTCCCGGTGATTGGCGCTCAAGGAACCACCACCCTGCGCCTGATGTTCGCCAGCGTAATCATGCTACTCATGCTGCGGCCATGGCGGGCGAAGCTCACCGCCAAATCCCTGCGCACCGTCATCATCTATGGCATGGCGCTCGGCGGCATGAACTTCCTCTTCTATATGTCGTTACGCACTGTCCCCCTGGGCATTGCCGTAGCCCTGGAGTTCACTGGGCCGTTGGCTGTGGCAATCTATGCTTCGCGCCGGGCGATCGACTTTTTGTGGATAGCACTCGCGGCTATCGGCTTGCTGCTTTTGATCCCTACAGGCGCGACAAGTGCCGGGATTGATCTTGAAGGTGCCGGCTATGCATTGGGCGCGGGTGTCTGCTGGGCGCTGTACATTCTATTCGGGCAAAAGGCCGGCGCCGACAATGGTGTGCAGACCGCCGCGTTGGGCGTAATGATTGCTGCATTGTTCGTAGCCCCTATCGGCATCGTCCATGCGGGCGCCGCGCTGCTGACTCCGTCGCTGATCCCCGTGGCCATCGGTGTAGCCATTCTGTCCACCGCCCTGCCCTACACGCTGGAGATGGTCGCTCTCACCCGAATGCCAGCCCGCACGTTCGGCACATTAATGAGTATCGAACCCGCAATTGGGGCGCTGTCAGGCCTGCTGTTCCTCCACGAATACCTTTCACTGTCACAGTGGATGGCTATCTTGTGCATCATTCTGGCTTCCGTGGGTGCGACCATGACCATGGGCAGCAGTGCCAAGCCGGCGGTTGCGGCAGATTGAGACAGGATTTGACGCAGGTCTGGTAATTACCGCTCAATTAGGCCATGTTTAGGCCCGCAACCCAGTGCCATACATGGATTTTTTCAGGATAGGGACATCAGAACGCTTCAGCGAAAGCGAATGCAGCCAGACCCGGGCGCAAGATCCGGGAACGCTATAAGGACAGCAATGAAACGAATTTTGATATTGATCGCCGTACTTGCAGTTGCGGGCTGCGCGGCGACCTCGAAAACATCAGTCAAACATGGCAAGAAAGGGCTGCATATCAACTGTTCAGGGCTCTCATCCTCGTGGGACAAGTGCTACACCAGCGCCGCCAACTCATGCGCCCCCAAGGGATACAAGGTCATCGCCAAGTCGGGGGACGCGGTGGAAGAACCTGGCGATTATCCATTCGGCCTCAACCCCGCCGGCTACACCAGCCGCAGCATGATCGTCATTTGCAAGTAGGTTGCTGCCGCCCGGCAATCTGGCGGCCAATCTCATCGTAACTGGACTTCAACACATTACGCTGGATGTCTGGCGTCGCCAGCATCCGTGCGACGACCAAAGCTCCGATACATTGCGACAAAATGGCCCAAGCCAGGCTGTCGCTCTCCATAATGCGCGCCCAACTCTCCTGTAGCTGACAAATCCAGCGCTCCGCCTGCTGGCGAACCAGCACATCCGAACGAGCGATCTCCGCACCCAACGCGGGTAACGCGCAGCCGGATTCCGGATGTTCGACATGCGCCATGCTGAGGTACTGCTTGAGGCAACGCTCAAGCTTTTCCCGCCCCTGATCGGCGCTTAATCGTTCCAGGCTTTGACACAACTCACGCTCGACAATTGAGGCAAACAGTTCGTCTTTCGACGAGAAATGACTGTAGAAAGCTCCACCGCTCAAGCCAATCGCCTTCATCAAGCCATCGACACCGACCGTGGAAAACCCCGACTTCTTGGCTGACACCGCGCTGCTTTCCAGCAGCCTCTCTTTGGTTTCCAACTTGTGACTGGCCGAGTAGCGCATTGCCCTCTCCTCAGGATTGATCGTCTTGACGCGTGCCAAATCGTAGCATAACGTTCGTTTAGTTAACGATCGTTTAGCAAAGGGATCAACCCATGAATAACAAGAAGGTCGTACTGGTTGTCGGCGCGGGGGATGCTACCGGCGGCGCCATTGCCAAGCGTTTTGCACAGGAAGGCTACGTCGCCTGCGTTACTCGACGCAGCGCGGACAAACTCCAGCCACTGGTCGACGCCATCAAAGCCAATGGCGGTGACGCCCACGGTTTTGCCTGCGATGCGCGTAAGGAAGAAGAGGTGATTGCGTTAGTCGAACAGATCGAAAGCGAGATCGGCCCCATCGAAGCGTTTGTGTTCAATATCGGCGCGAATGTGCCCTGCAGCATTCTCGAAGAAACGGCCCGCAAGTATTTCAAGATTTGGGAAATGGCCTGTTTTTCAGGTTTCCTCAATGCTCGTGAAGTCGCCAAGCGCATGGCCAAACGTCAACGGGGCACTATCTTGTTCACCGGTGCCACCGCTGGTATGCGCGGTGCCGCGGGATTCGCAGCATTCGCCGGTGCCAAGCACGGCATTCGAGCCCTGGCTCAAAGCATGGCCCGTGAACTCGGCCCCATGAATATCCATGTTGCTCATGTCGTCGTCGACGGTGCTATCGATACCGATTTCATCCGAGAGAGCTTCCCCGAAAAGTACGCGACCAAGGATGAAGACGGCATCCTCAACCCAGAGCACATCGCCGAGAACTATTGGTACCTGCACAGCCAGCCACGTGACGCCTGGACGTTTGAACTGGATTTACGGCCCTGGAGCGAACGCTGGTAAGCCTTCCCCTACAACAATAAACAGAGCGCACCGACCATGAGCAAAACCGTGGAGTTCTTTTTCGACCTTGGCAGCCCGGCCACCTACCTGGCCTACACACAGCTCCCCAAAATCTGTGAGCAAACCGGCAGCCAACTGATTTACAAGCCGATGCTGCTGGGTGGCGTCTTCAAGGCCACCGGCAACGCTTCGCCGGCGGTCATCCCGGCCAAGGGCCGCTACATGTTTCAAGACCTCGACCGCTATGCAAAACGCTATGGCGTGCCACTGAAATTCAATCCGCATTTCCCCATCAACACCCTGATGCTCATGCGTGCAGTGACCGGAATTCAGTTACGTCATCCCGGGCGTTTCCTGGCGTTTATAGACTGCCTGTTCGAAGCCCTCTGGGTCGAAGGTCGCAGCCTCGATGACCCGGCCACCGTCGCCGCCGTGTTGACACAAAACGGCTTTGACCCCGATGAAGTACTTGCCCTGACTGCCGACGAGGAGGTCAAAGCCGCCCTCAAGGACAATACCGAGAAAGCAGTACAGCGCGGTGTATTCGGTGCACCGAGCATGTTCGTCGGCAACCAGTTGTTCTTCGGCCAGGATCGGTTGGACTTCGTGGTTGAAGCCCTGAGTTAAATCTCGACCACCAACCGCCCCTGCGCATCTCCCGCAGTGAGCAACTCATGGGCCGCCTCGGCAGTTTCCAGCGTGAACTGCCGAGGATCAAGCAGCGGTTTCAACTGACCCGCCTCAATCAGCCGCGTCGCGTCCTTAAGAATCTGGCCATGATGCTCACACCCCTTGCCGGTCAACAGCGGCAACAGCGTAAACACCCCGGAATAAGTCGCCCCACGAAACGACAACGGCGCAAGGCTGTGTTGGCCCCAGCCCAGACAGCTCACTACATGCCCCTCATAAACCCGAACTGCCTTGAATGAATCATCCAATACCCCACCGCCCACCGTGTCATAGACGACATCGAAGCCCTCCCCCGAGGTGAACTCAGCCACATAGTCCTCCACCGACGACGCGCGATAATCGATGAACGTTGCACCAAAGCTTTCAATAACCCCCTTTTGACCCGCTGAACCCGTAGCAAACACTTCTGCACTGAAAGCCCGGGCAACTTGCACAGCCACGTGCCCGACACCACCCGCGCCACCGTGAATCAGCACTTTCTGTCCAGCCCGAACCCGAGCCCGATCTACCAGCCCTTCCCACGCCGTGATCAATACCAACGGTAATCCCGCGGCCTCGCGCATGCTCAGATTTTTCGGCTTGTGCGCCAGAAGCCGCGAATCAACCACCGCGAACTCCGCGAGAGAGCCCTGCGCACCACCGATGCCGGTCGCCATCGCATAGACCTCATCCCCCGGCAGCCACCTGCTGACACCCTCCCCCAATTCCTCAACGGTGCCCGCGAGGTCCATGCCCAACACAGCCGGCAATGGCTGTCGTGCATGAACCGCCTGTCCCGAACGAATCTTTGCATCCAGCGGATTGACCCCGCTGGCCTTGATCCTCACCAGCACTTGGCCCGCTCCAGGCACGGGCCGCGGCAGGGAAGCCAAGCGTAAAGGGCCGTTGGCCGTGTCAACCATCAGAGCGCGCATTTCAAGTGAGTCAGTCATTTCGGCAAATTCCATGAGAAGTGGATGTGGGATTAATCTTCTTCCAAGTCACTCATGCCGATAAGACGCTATATCGCTATAGTGATCATGCCCATATGGCATCAATGAGAATTCACGTGGACACACTCAACGCAATGGCCACGTTCGTCCGGGTCGTCGAACGTGGCAGCTTCTCGGCCGTTGCCCGGGAGATGCGGACCAGCCAGCCGACTATCAGCAAGTTATTAAGGGCGCTGGAAATCAGACTGGGCGCCAAGCTGATTACCCGCAGCACCCGCCAACTGTCACTGACCGATGAAGGTCAGCGCTACTACAACGAATGTCGACAAATCCTCGCCGCCGTGGACGCAGCGGAACAGCGTTTTCGATCGGGTCGCGAATCCGTCGCCGGCAACCTGAAAATCGGTTCTTCCGTAAGTTTCGGGCGCTTGCACATTGCACCGCGACTCCCTGAGTTTCTCAAAACACACCCTCAGGTTCAGATTGACCTGCAACTCAGCGATCAAAATCAGGACCTGGTGAGTGAAGGACTGGACGTGACGTTCAGAATCGGCGAGTTGACCGACAGTGGCCTGCTCGCGCGTCACATTAGCACCACCCACCGAATCACGGTTGCAGCGCCCGATTACCTCGAGCAACACGGCGAGCCGCACATCCCGGAAGAACTCGGCGCACACAATTGCCTGCAATTCAATTTGCTGAACAGTCAGAACCTATGGCATTACGAAAGAGGCAATCAACACCACGAAGTGCGCATCAGGGGTAATGCGCAAAGCAACAACTCTGAAGCCATTCGCGAGATGGTGCTGGGGGGATTGGGCATTGCGCTGTCGCCGGTGTGGCTATTCAGCGAGGATCTGAAGGCCGGCCGAGTGAAGGTGATTTTGCAAGACTACACGGCGCAGTCGTTGCCGATTCATGCCGTGTCCCCGGCGAATCGTCGTCAATCCGCCAGGGTCAAAGCTTTCGTGGACTACATGAGTCAGGCGCTAGAACAAGCGCCTGAACTCCAGCCCGTCAAATAGCCGCGGTACGGGTGTTCAACCATTCAAGGGCCGCACCATCGAGCAATGGGCTCAAGCGCTCCCGCACTTCGGCGTGGTAGGCGTTGAACCACTGCTTCTCTTCCAGGGTCAGCAGCGACGGCTCCAGGCAACGGGTGTCGATCGGGCACAGTGTCAGGGTTTCGAACTTGAGGAATTCACCAAATTCGCTGGAACCTGCCTCACGGTTCAGCACCAGGTTCTCGATACGCACACCCCAACGACCCGGACGATAAGTGCCCGGCTCGATGGACGTGATCATGCCTGGTTGCATCGCCGTTTGCGGAGCCGCAGCAGCCTGATAGGCGATGACCTGCGGGCCTTCGTGAACGTTGAGGAAGTAGCCAACGCCATGGCCGGTGCCATGACCGTAGTCGACGCTTTCAGCCCAGATCGGCGCGCGAGCGATGGCGTCAAGCAATGGCGACAGAATCCCACGAGGGAATTGCGCGCGGGACAGCGCGATCACGCCTTTGAGGACGCGTGTGCAATCGCGTTTCTGTTCAGCAGTGGGTGTACCGATCGGGACCATTCGCGTGATGTCGGTGGTGCCACCCAGGTACTGACCGCCGGAGTCGATCAGCAGCAGACCGTCACCCTCGATCACTGCGTGTTCTTCTTCGGTCGCGTGGTAGTGCGGCATCGCGCCATTGGCGTTGAACGCAGCAATGGTGTTGAAGCTCAGCGACACGTAGCCCGGACGTCGGGTGCGCGCGGCCGTGAGGTGTTCGTCGATGGTCAGCTCGGTGATGCGCTCACGACCCAGAGCCGAATCCAGCCACGTGAAGAATTCGCACAGGGCGGCGCCGTCCTGTTCCATCGCCTGACGAATATGCTCGGCATCGGCCAGACTTTTTTGCGACTTGGCGAGCGTGGTCGGGTTCAGGCCTTCTACCAGTTTTACGCCTTTGTCGAGGTTATCCAGCAAACCGGCGGTGACGCGCGCAGGATCGACTTGCAGGCTCGCGCCGCTCGGCACGGCGCGCAACGCAGCAGCCACTTCGCTGTAATCGCGCAGGGTCACGCCGTCTTGTTCAAGCACCGCACGCAGTTCAGTATCGACTTTGCTCAAAGCGACGAACAGGGTGGCCTGCTCCTGACTGATCAAGGCAAATGATACGAACACCGGATTGAACGACACGTCGCCGCCGCGCAGATTGAACAGCCAGGCGATGTCATCAAGGGTCGCGATGAAATGCCAGTCAGCTTCACGTTCTTTCAACACTTCGCGCAGTTTCGCCAGTTTCTCGCCACGGCTGACCGTCGCCTGCGGCGGTAAATGCTGGTAGATCGGCTCATTCGGCAATGTCGGGCGATCGCTCCAGACTTCGCTCAACAGATCGATGTCGGTCCGCAGGCGGGCACCGCGCTCTTCGAGTTTGCCACCTAGCGTACGCGCCGACGCCACGGCCATCACTGCACCGTCCACCGCGACGACGCCGCCTTCAGGGGTTTGCTCGGCCAGCCAGTCCAACGGCCCAGGTTGACCCGGTTGCAGCTTGACCAGTTCGATGCCGCTGCCCTTGAGTTCCTTGGTCGCTTGCTCCCAGTAACGACTGTCGGCCCAGACGCCGGCAAAATCCGGGGTCACGATCAGTGTGCCGACCGAACCATGGAAGCCCGACAACCACTGCCGTCCCTGCCAGTAACCCGGCAAATATTCCGACAGGTGCGGATCGGCCGACGGCACCAGCAAGGCATGAATGCCTTCGCGGCTCATCAGTTCGCGGGTTTGCGCCAGGCGCTGTGGCACCGATCCATTGATCGAAGGCTGCATACTCATCGTGTCTCCTGCTAATCACTTCAGCTTATTGTTGAGTGCCGATCTGAGTCGGCGCTTTAAGGCGCTACTGCCAGAATGCCGGGGCACTGGCGCAGGCCGCTTTGATCAGTTGCACCGCTTGGTCGATATCTTGCTCGGTGGTGAACCGGCCGAGGCTCAAGCGGATGGTGCGACTCGCCGAGCGGGCATCATGCCCCAGGGCCAGCAGCACATGGGATGGAACATTGCTGGCGGAGTTACAGGCCGACGTCGCAGAAAAAGCGATCGAATGGCTCAACGCCGCAGAATTGAACTCGCCTTCGCTGAACGTCAGGCTGAGGGTGTGGGGAATGCGCTGGGCCGGGCTGCCATTGAGGCGAACACCGGGAAGGCTCAGCAGTTGCTCGAGCAGACGTTCGCGCAAGCGCACGATCGTGGCTTTCTCGTCATCGAACAGGTCGGCGGCCAAGGCGAAGGCCGCGCCCATGGCTGCGATCTGATGAGTCGCCAGGGTACCGGAGCGCAACCCGCCTTCGTGACCACCGCCGTGAATCTGAGCCTGCAGACGTTGCTGCGCGCGCGGGCCGACGTACAACGCACCGATGCCTTTGGGGCCGTAGATCTTGTGCGCGGAAAACGACATCAGGTCGACCGGCAGGCGCGCCAGGTCAATGGCCACCTTGCCCGCGCCTTGCGCCGCGTCGACGTGAAACAACGCATCACGTGCACGCACGACTTCGCCAATGGCGACGATATCGTTGACTGTGCCGAGTTCGTTATTGACCAGCATCAGCGACACCAGAAAGGTGTCTTCGCGCATCGCTTCGCTGACTGCTTGCGCCGTGATCAAACCTTCGGCGTCAGGCACCAGGTACGTGACCGCAACCCCGGCGTCCTGCAATTGCTTCGCCGTGTCGAGAATCGCCTTGTGTTCGATCTGGCTGGTAATGATGTGCCCGCCGCTGACACCACGGGCCTGGGCCACGCCCTTGAGCGCGAGGTTGTTGGATTCAGTGGCGCCGGAGGTCCAGACGATTTGCTGCGCCGTGGCGCCAACCAGTTCGGCAACCTGCTGCCGGGCCCGCTCGACCGACTGTCGGGCTTGCTGGCCATAGGCATGGGAGCTGGACGCCGGGTTGCCGAAATTGCCGGTAAAACCCAGACACTCGACCATGACCTTGATGACCCGCTCATCCACCGGCGTGGTGGCGGCGTAATCGAAATATAACGGACGTTTATTCATAAAACACTCGCAGAGCGTGTTCCGGGATCAGGAAGCTCATGACGGAAACGTCGAGGCGCAGCCTTGTGAGCTGCGCCGATATTTCAGCACGTTAGAAATACCTGATCGGAAGCCGTTAAAGAAGAACAACTTCATTTAAAAGTGCGTAGGAACGCTCCTGAAGTCGAGCTTAACAGGCATCGGGCAACCGGTTGAAGCAATGCGTCAGCTAAAGCTTTCAAGAAGTAACGGATACAGCGACGCCACCAACAGCGCCGCCATGCCCCAGTTGAACAGGCGCAACCAGCGGCGGTCCCTCAACACATTGCGCAACAACGTGCCGCACCCGGCCCAGATACCGACGCTCGGCAGGTTGATCACGGCAAACACTGCCGCAATGATAATCACATTGGTGAAATAGCCCTGCATCGGCGTGTAGGTGCTGATGGCACCGATGGCCATGATCCACGCCTTTGGATTGACCCATTGGAACGCCGCTGCGCCCAGGTAAGTGATGGGTTTGCTTTCGCCGTTCTCGCTCTCGGAGACCGGACCTGAATGGGCGATTTTCCATGCCAGGTACAGCAGATACGCCGCGCCGACGTAACGCAGCACGGTATAGAGCAAAGGATAGGTTTTGAACACGGCACCGAGGCCGAACCCGACGGCGACCACCAGGACAAAGAAACCACAGGTGACGCCCAACATATGCGGGATGGTGCGGTTGAAGCCGAAGTTCACACCCGATGCCAGCAACATGGTGTTGTTGGGGCCGGGAGTAATCGAGGTGACGAGCGCAAACAGGGCCAGGCCCATCAGCAGATCGAGTGAAAACGTCATCAGCGGCAGTCCATGAGGGTCAATCGGGTGTTAAGACCCTATCGCACGCCTTGCCGGAAACCCATGGACAGTTACGTGAAACTTCGAGCGGTACAGTTTTCGATCAGCTTGGACGACCGTGAAGCTGTACAGCACGTTCGGCGTTCATCTCACCCTGTTTGTCGAAGCTGAACGATTTTTGCGGCTGACCGAGCAAGGCAGCTTTCTTCGCGTGGTATTCCTCGAAGGAAAGACCACGGCGATTCAAATCCTCCAGCGCCAATTCCTTTGACTCCTCGGCGGTGTACGGCCGCAATTCCGGTGAAACATGACTGGCACAACCGGCAAGCACAGAGACCGCGAGCAGCAGAAAAGTGGCGATTAGAGGTTTCATTTTTGGCGTCCTGCATCTGGGTTCGGGGAATGAACACAGGCTACTCGCGCGGCTTGACGGGCAGAAATCAACGCTCTCAATAGTGGCTATCGACTTTGGCAAACACTCTCCAGATACGCCTACATATATTCCATAATGATCTATAAATATTTTTATAATGTCTTTTGCGGAATATAAAACAGCCTTTATAACAACGCCATCGCTTCACGAACTGTTGCCGGAACAACTGTTTGCCAGGCAACAGTCATCCAGCAAACAGCCCCGGGGGCCCGAAGGATTGGTAGAGCTCTTGCTCAACCCAAGAACTACTCACGGCTCTCCGAGCAACTGTTGAAAAAGGAACTGATCATGTCCCGTGCATTGAAAGTCGTTGCCCTCTCGGGCGGAACCTGGCGCCCGTCTCGCCCCCTCGTTGCGGCACTCTCTCGACAGGAGTTGAGCGCCGAGATTGAAGCCGAGTTGCATGCGATCGAGAGCGCCGACCTGCTGATTGTTGCCGCGCCGGTGTATCGCGGCTCCTATCCGGGATTGCTCAAGCATCTGTTCGACCTGATTGACCTCAATGCCCTGATCGCCACGCCGTTGCTGCTGGCCGCCACCGGTGGCAGCGAACGCAATGCGCTGGCTCTCGATCATCAGTTGCGCCCGCTGTTCAGTTTTTTCCAGGCCCTGACCTTGCCCATTGGCGTCTACGCCACCGAAGCCGACTTCTCCAACTACCCAATAACCAGTGAGCCCTTGAAGGCTCGCATTCGTCTTGCTGCAGAACGCGCCGCGCCGTTGTTTGGCGTGCACCCCAAAAATCTGCTGAAAATCGCTTAAGGATTTTTTCATGGATGTTTTCTGGTTCCTGCCCACCTCCATCCGGCCGGGACCGGGCCCTTTGGCGAAATGATTGCCAATGATGTCCTGCCCACCAAAGCCACGGCCTGACGCTCCCACAAGGATTTGTGTCGAATTTATGAGGAATTCACGCGTGACCGCCAAGTCGCACAGCACCCTGCTATCCCCCTTGCAGACCGCCCGCCGACTGGCCGCCGGATTTGCCCTGACCGCTGTCGAACGCGACGAGCGCGGGGGCACGCCAAAGGTTGAACGCGATGCCCTGCGCCACAGCGGCCTGCTGGGCTTGAGCATCCCTGTCCAGTACAGCGGCCTCGGCGCCAGCTGGAGCGAAACCCTGGCCATCGTCCGCGAGTTCGCCAAGGTCGACAGTTCCATCGCCCACGTCTTCGGCTTCCATCACTTGATGCTCGCCACGCGGCCATCTGGCCACCGCCATCGCCACCGCGAAGGTCGCCGCCACCCGCAACGGCCTGGAGCTGTGTAGCCGTTTGTTCGAAGTGACCGGCGCGCGCTCGACTCACGTGTCCCTGCGACTCGACCGTCACCGGCGCAACCTGCGCACGCAAACCCTGCACGCCCCGGTGGATTACAAACTCCATGAGCTGGGTAAATGGGCGCTGAACCAGGCCCTGACCGTTCCGACTTTTTATTCCTGACCTTCTCTTCATGGAGCGAACCCCATGCAACTGCTGACCTTACCGCCCTCTCCCGCGCTGGCCACCTCGATTCGTGCCACCGCGCAAGTGTTCGAAGACCCGAAATCCCAGGCCTTGCTCGCCCACCTGCAGCAAGTCGCGCCCAGTGAAGCCAGCGTGCTGATCATCGGCGAAACCGGCACCGGCAAAGAGCTGGTGGCGCGTCACATTCACAACCTCAGCGCCCGGCGCAACCGCCCATTCGTGGCGGTGAACTGCGGCGCGTTCTCCGAATCGCTGGTCGAGGCCGAACTGTTCGGCCACGAAAAAGGCGCTTTCACCGGTGCGTTGAGCGCCAAGGCTGGCTGGTTCGAAGAGGCCGATGGCGGAACGCTGTTTCTCGATGAAATCGGCGATCTGCCGATGGCGATTCAGGTCAAGCTGCTGCGCGTGTTGCAGGAGCGCGAAGTGGTGCGGCTCGGCTCGCGCAAAAGCATTCCGATCGACGTGCGCGTCCTGGCCGCGACCAACGTGCAACTGGAAAAAGCCATCAACGCCGGGCATTTTCGCGAAGACCTTTATTACCGCCTCGATGTCGTCAGCCTGGAGCTGAGCCCCTTGCGCGAACGCCCCGGCGACATCCTGCCGCTGACCCGACATTTCGTCGACGCCTACAGCCGGCGCCTCGGCTACGGCAGCATCACCATCAGCAAAGAAGCCGAATTGAAACTGCGCGGCTACAGTTGGCCGGGCAACATCCGCGAACTGGAAAACGTCATACACCACACGCTGCTGATCTGCCGTAACGGCGTGATCGAACGTGATGACCTGCGCCTGTCCAACATGCGCATCGAGCGCCAGGACGACTACCACGCCAGCGTCGACGATTCACCGGAAGCCCTACTGGATCGAGCCTTTCAAACACTCTTCGCAGAACAGGCCGGCGCGCTGCATGAAAAAGTCGAAGACGCCTTGTTGCGCGCGGCCTATCGCTTCTGCCATTACAACCAGGTGCACACCGCTGCCCTGCTGGGCCTGAGCCGAAACGTGACGCGCACGCGGCTGATCAAGATCGGCGAACTGGCGGTGAACAAACGCCGGGTGATGGCGAATGTCCAGGGCGAGCGGGTGATGCAGCTGTCGATTTAACCCACAAGGCGGCAGTGCAGCGCGTTGTCGTTGCTGAGCGCCAGGCTGTGCAGCACCTGGAACGAGCCGAACGTCACGGCCTTCGCCTGATGGGCGTGGATCAGCTGCCAGAAATCCTGCTCGCCGCTTTCGAAACTTTGAAAGGCCGCCTCTCCCGCCGCGCGGGTTTGCCATTGCAGGTAGTTGAGCACCCGCCGGCCGTCGTCGCTGGCCTGGATGCTCGCACTCAGGAAACCACTGAAATCCCGGGCCAGACGCTCGGTCTGCCGGGACAACGCCGACACCAGCGCAGGTTGCTGATGCGGCTCGATCTCGAACTCGATCAGTTGGGTGAAGCTGCGATTGTTCTCTGACGATTTCATGAATAGTCCCCCTCACATGTCAGGCGGATCTTGCGATCCGAAGGCCTGCAGGGTAAAACCTCGAGTTAACTAGAGGTCAAGCAGGATTTTCAGATTGATCACCCCGGACACTCTGCACAAGGAACTCACCGTCGGCCAATTGGCCGCCCGCAGCGGTGTGGCGGTCACGGCGCTGCACTTTTATGAATCCAAGGGGCTGATCAAAAGCACGCGCAATCAGGGCAACCAGCGGCGCTATCCACGGGAAGTGTTGCGGCGGGTGGCACTGATCAAAGTCGCGCAGCGCCTGGGGATTCCGTTGGCGGAGATCGGTGAGGCGTTGAAATCGCTACCGGATAACCGCGCACCGACGGCGGCGGACTGGAAGGTGTTGTCGGTGCAATGGAGCCGGGATCTGGACGAGCGGATCAATCAGCTGACGTTGCTGCGCGACAAGCTCAATGGCTGCATCGGGTGTGGGTGTTTGTCGATGGAGGCGTGTCCGTTGCGTAATTTTGGCGATGTGCTGGGGGAACAGGGGCCGGGGGCACAGCTGCTGGAATCGGGGACTGCTCCGAAATAGCGTCGCGGCCATCGCGGGCAAGCCTCGCTCCCACAGGTTTTGTGTCGTTTGCAATAATTTTGAACGACATAAAACCTGTGGGAGCGAGGCTTGCCCGCGATGGCGTCCTGTCAATCTAATGAAGAATTAGAACCCCGGCGCAATCTGCCCTTTATAGCGGGTCAGGATGAACTGCCGAACCTCATCCGAATTCAACGCCTTGGCCAGTTTCTGCAAGCCTGGATCATTGATGTTGTCCGGCCGCGCCACCAGAAACTCGATGTACAGGCTCTTGCCCTTCTCGACAATCAACGCGCTGTTGGTGTCGATCCCCGCTTCCAGCGCGTAGTTGGCAAACACAAACGCCAGGTCGACCTGATTCACCGAACGCGCCAGCAACGCCCCTTCCAGCTCACGAATCTTCAGGTGTTTGGGGTTGTCGATAATGTCCCGTAGCGTGGCCAGGGTGTTGCTCGGGTCCTTGAGTTTGATCAGCCCGGCTTCGTGCAACAGCACCAGCGCGCGGCCGGTGTTCACCGGGTCGTTGGGGATCGACACGGTGGCGCCGTCTTTCAGCTCGGCAATGTTTTTGATCTTGGTCGAGTAGGCGCCGAACGGTTCAATGTGCACGCCGACCACCGGCACCAGATCGGTATGGCGGGTCTTGTTGTAATCATCGAGAAACGGCCGGTACTGGTAATAGTTGGCATCGAGGTTCTTCAACGCCAACTGCTGGTTGGGCTGGATGAAGTCGGTGAAGACCTTGATGTCCAGGTCCACGCCCTCCTTGGCCAGGGTCGGTTTGACGAATTCGAGGATTTCCGCGTGCGGCACCGGGGTCGCGCCGACGGTGAGTTTTTCGTTGGCGTGAACGCTCAACGACACTAAGGCAGCCAGAATGGCCAGGGTCTTTTTCATGTTCCGCTCCTAGGCAGATTGAGTGGCCGTCGTGAGGTGGACGTGGGGCCTGATTGCTTTCTTTTGAATAAAACTTATCGTCGGCTGTAGCGCGCGACCAATCGGTCGCCGGTCATTTGCAGGGCCTGGACCAGAATCAACAACAGGACCACGGTGACCACCATGACGTCGGTCTGAAAACGCTGATAGCCGTAGCGGATCGCCAGATCGCCCAGTCCACCGCCGCCGATCACGCCGGCCATCGCCGTGTAATCGACCAGCACAATCGCGGTCACCGTGACCGCCGCCAACAACCCTGCCCTCGCCTCAGGCAACAAGGTGTGGCGGATGATCTGCCACGTATTCGCGCCCATGGCCTGGGTCGCTTCCACAACTCCGCGATCCACTTCGCGCAATGCGGTTTCCACCAGCCGCGCGAAGAAGGGCGTGCAACCAACCACCAGCGGCGGAATGGTCCCCGGCACTCCGAGCGAAGTCCCCACCAACAGCGTGGTCAGGGGAATCAGCACGATCAGCAAAATGATGAATGGCAACGACCGCAGCATGTTGACGATCACCGACAGCACCCGGTAAACGCCGACTGCTTCGTGCAGCTGGCGCTTGCCGGTGAGGAACAGCACCACCCCCAGCGGCAATCCCAGCAACACGGTGAATCCCAGCGCGGCACCGAGCATGCTCAGGGTGTCGAGGCAGGCCCGGGCGATGTCGGCCCAATAGATATGTTTGAGCAACTCGGCCATGGATCACGACCAGTCATGGCGCGGCGGTTTCACGCCGTTGAGCAGCCAGTTGCCGACCACGTGGTATTTCCAGCGCACCGGGTCGTGCAGGGTATGAACCCGGGCGTTGCGCCAATGGCGGTCGAAGTTGTGCTTCCTCAGGGTTGAGCGAGTGCCGCCGAGTTCGAAGAGTTTGTTGCTGGCTTCGATGGCGATTTCGGTAGTCAGTACCTTGGCCTTGGCCACCGCGAGGGATGCTTGGGCGACGTTGTTTTCGTCGGGTGCCGGACGCGCCGCATCCAGCGCTCGCCCAGCCCGTTCCAGCAAGGCTTCGGCGGCTTCCAGGCGAATCTCCAGGCCACCGATCTGGATGATGGTCAGCGGATCTTCACTGGCCTTTTCCACACCGGCATCGATCCACGGCCGAGCGAATTGCTGAACGAAGGCGATGGTGTCGCGCAATGCCGCACGGGCGATGCCGGCATCGATGGCCGCGGTGGTCAATTGTGCAAACGGGCCGGCCAGCGTCGGTGTTTCATAGGAGCGGTAGGTCGGGAACAGATTGAATGCCCAGACGTGCAAGTCCTCGGCAAGCACGGTGCCGCTGGACGTGGTGCGTTGGCCGATGCTGTCCCAGTCGTCGACGATCACCAGCCCTTGGGTGCCACGCTCGACAAACGCCAGTTGACCCTTCTGCTCATCATCCAGCGCCAACACCGCCAGCCAGTGGGCGTACAGCGAACCGGTGCAATAACCCTTGCGCCCGTTGATCACATGGCCGTCGCCGTAACGGCGGATCGTCGCCTGAATATCCTGGACGTTTTTGCCGCCGGTTTCCGACAAGGCGTTGGCAAAACGATGGCCTTGCAGCGCCAGTTCGAAGAAGTGCGCCTGTTGTTCGGGCGTGCCTTGCAGGCGGATGTCCTCCAGCAGGCAATAGTGATTTTGCGGGATCTGCCCCAGCGACGGGTCGGCCGCCGAAATGATCGCGATGACTCGCACCAGCACGGCATATGACACCTGCGCACCACCAAACTCGCGAGGCACGCTGATGCCCCATAAACCACTGTTGGAATACAGATCGACGATCTCGGCGGGGACCTGGCGCGTGCGGTCGCGCTCGGCGTCCTGCTCCAGCAGTACAGCGGCGACACGCTCGGCGACGCGCAAGGCTTCGGCTTCGTCGGCAATCCGATGGGCGGCCGGCGGGTTGATCGGATAAACGGCAGATTCAAGCATGTGAGGATCTCGACAACAGTGTTTGACAGAGCCATTGCAGCTTCTGTGCCGAGGTTCATCACCCATGTTTACGGGGGGGGTTACGGGTGCTTTTTTGGTGTTTTTGATGACGCAGCCGAGCAATCTGCTGCTGCGCTGTTGATGGCTGAACAGTGTGGCTGCTCGTCGGGTGCTCGGCTGCCAACATGACGCTGACCTATATTTAATCGGCCGGAAATCGGCGCAGGACACTTTCCACCCACAACAACAAACAGGGAGATTCATCATGAGCGTCAAACCCATTCCAGAGGGTTATCACAGCATCACCCCGTATCTGGGCATTCAAAAAGCGGCTGAAGCAATCGAGTTCTACAAGAAGGCCTTTGGCGCCATCGAAGTCATGCGCCTGGCCATGCCCGATGGCGGCATTGGTCACGCCGAACTGAGGATCGGCGACTGCCCGATCATGCTCGGCACGCCATGTGATCAGGGGCCGTTGAGCAACCCGGACAAGTCGCCGTCAGTGGGTCTGCATCTGTATGTGACGGATGTGGACAAGTCCTATAAGCAGGCGATTGATGCCGGAGGCACGGTGGTGTCCGAGGTTAAGGATCAGTTTTATGGCGACCGCTCCGGGACGTTGAAAGATCCGTATGGGCATCTGTGGTTTTTGGCCACGCGCAAGGAAGACCTGACTCAAGCGCAGATAGAGCAGCGGGCGAAGGAGATGTTTCAGCAGGGTTGAGAGCTTTGTCGCCTGATTGGGCCTCATCGCGAGCAAGCTTGCGATGGGGCCATCCCCAACACCGCCCCCCTTTGCAACAACTACCCGCCAATAAGAAACATTTACTTTCATCTCCCCCTTCGGGATTTCTGCTCCTCATCCGTCTTATAGAGATGCAGTCGGCGTGTGCTCGCAACAGCCATCGCCGGCCTTTTCATGGACCTCATCGCTGGGAAGCCCGCAGCAGAGGTTCTCTCATCGATACAAGACCTTTAATCATGTCGAAGAAATCCCGTTCCAAACTCTGGTTTCTGGTCCATAGCTGGCTGGCATTGCCGATCTGGTTTTTCGTTCTGATTGTCTGTGTCACCGGCACATTGGCGGTGATCAGTCAGGAAATCGTCTGGCTGGCCAACCCGCAAATGCGCGCCAGCCAGCCGTCGGACGATGCACCGTTGCTCAGCTATGACCAGATCATCGCGGCAATCAAACAGGCCGAGCCGGACACGCTGGTCGAATCCATCAGCCGCCCCGATGAATCCCACTTCGCCCTCGACGTCAGCGTCAGCTACCCCGACGGCCGCTCGGTAACGGTGTACGTCAACCCGTACAGCGGCGTCATTCAGGGCACCGCCCCGGCCTTCGATTTCAAGGCCTTTACCCGCGCGCTGCACGGCTGGTGGCTGGTGCCGTTCACCAACGGTTACAGCTGGGGCTGGTATTTGGTGTCCTTCTTGAGCCTGCCGTTGCTGGCCTCGCTGGTCACCGGGCTGGTGGTCTACAAAAAATTCTGGAAGGGCTTCTTCCGACCGACCCTGCGCATTCGTCATGGCGCCCGAATTTTCTGGGGCGACTTTCATCGCCTCAGCGGTATCTGGTCGATCTGGTTCATTGCGGTGATTTCCGTCACCAGCACCTGGTTCCTGATTCAGGCGTTCATGTTCGATAACCAGGTCTCGATTTCCACCGCGCCGGTGGCCCTGGTGGTGCCGCGTGAAAGTGTGCCGGTGACCACGGATGGCTCGCCCGCATCGATGATCAGCCTCGAAACCGCGATCGCCCAGGCCAAGCAACGCATTCCCGGCCTGGAAGACAGCTTCGTCAGCCTGCCCGCCAATGCCTACAGCTACTTGTCGGTGGGTGGACGCAGTTGGTATCCGCTGATGTACCAGACGGCCGACATCAACCCCTACACCGGCGACGTCGCCGCCACACGCTTGCTGTCGGACCGCAGCGGCCTGGAGCTGGTGACCGAGTCCATGCGCCCCTTGCACACCGGTGATTTCGGCGGGATCTGGATCAAGCTGATCTGGTTCTTCTTCGGTTTGATCCTGAGCATGATGGTCCTCAGCGGCCTGCTGATCTGGACCAAACGCACCGCCCTCGCCACCGCCAACGCTTTCAAGCGCAACCACAAACAGCCACGGATGCAAGCCGCGACGGAGGCCAGCCAATGAACGCGCACACCAAACAAACACCGGACTCGACGCTGCGCCGCTTCTGGCTCAAGTGGCGCTTCCACATCAACGTTCTGCTGTTGTTGGTGCCACTGGGATTCATGCCCAAATACTTCGCTGACGCGGCCCTGTTTCGCGGCGATACCGGACTGGGCGAGCGGGAAATAGGGGAAGTCCAGGTCGGCCCGTGGAGCCTGCGACTGGCCGAACTGCGCAATGAAGCCCCGACACTCGATGGCCCGGCCGGCCACATGAAGAACTTCACCGCGGCGCTGTGCGACAGCTGCCGCGATCAGGTCAAGGCGACTTACCTGCGCATCGGCAAACCGCGCAGCCTGCGGGCCGCCGGTGTGATTTTCTTCGGCACACCGCATCGCATGGGCGCCATGGTGCCGATCCCGGAAAAGACCAAGGCTGACGCCGAGCTGTGGATCACCATGGAAGGCTGGGACGGCGCGATGCACCAGGCCGCCCTCCCCCTGGGCCAGGCATCGCCGGCCACCGTCGCGTGGCTGAACCAACAAGGAGGCAAACCATGATCAGCATTTTTCGCCCACTTCAAACTGTGTTGCTGGTGCTCTGCGCCGGATTCAGTGCCAGCGCGCTGGCGCACAACCCGATGTGCGAATGCAAAGCCGTCGATGCCGAACAGATCAAATGCACCGGCGGTTTCTCCGACGGCAGCGGCGCGCCGGGCGTGACCCTGGACGTGATCGGCTACGACGAAACCATTCTGGTACCGGGCAAGCTCGGCGCCGATTCCACATTGACCTTCAAGAAACCCGGCGCGGAATTTTATGTGCTGTTCGACGCCGGTCCCGGCCACGTCGTCGAGATCGACCAAGCGGACATCGAAACCCCATGAGTACGCCCACCACACACGTCGTCCGCCCGGCCGGTGCCGGCCACGAAACCCTTTTTGTGCTGTTGTTGTGCCTGATGATTCTGGCGGTGGCCGGTTCGGTGGTTGCCTGGCGCCACGAGTCCCTGGCCGCGAGCAGCGTCGGCAGCCATCAACTGGATGCCCGCCGCGACTTGAGCGCGTCCGAGCAAGGGATCTACGCCGACCTGCGGGTAACGCTGGACGAGATTCACCTGCTGCAACAGGAACAGCAAACCCTGCCAACACCTGTTGCCCTGGCCGAGGAAGGTTTTGCACCCTTCGCCCAGGACGCCAGCTCCGTCAGCCGTGGCGCCCATCAATGGCAATTGCTCGACACCAAGGCGTACTTCGGCCAGAGCCAGACAGCCGCCGTGGCCGGTTCGTTTTTGATGCGCCTGACCGCTGGCGACGAGGCACCGGACATCTGGCTCCACCGCGCCGCCGACCTCCAAGCCCCGACCGACCTGACGGACGCAGCCCTCGAAAGCGCCGGCTGGAAACTGATCGTCGCGCAATTCGATGCCGGCGTGACCCGCCAGCACCGGCACTGACCCCTCGCCTTCAACCGAGAGAAGACCGCTTTCCCATGCCTATTTCATCTTTCCTGCGCCTGCTATCGGTCGGCTTGCTGGCCTGCCTGCTGACTCCACTGGCCCATGCCGACGACGCCAAACGCCTGCGCATCGGCATCACCCTGCACCCTTATTACAGCTACGTCGCCAACATCGTCGGCGACAAGGCCGAGGTGGTGCCGCTGATTCCGGCCGGTTTCAATCCGCACGCCTACGAGCCCCGCGCCGAGGACATCAAGCGCATCGGCGGACTGGACGTGATCGTGCTCAATGGCGTCGGTCATGACGACTTCGCCGACCGCATGATTGCCGCCAGCGAAACCCCGAACATCCCGGTGATCGAAGCCAACGAAAACGTGCCACTGCTGGCCGCCACTGGCGTTGCCGCACGCGGTGCGGGCAAGGTGGTCAACCCGCACACGTTCCTGTCGATCAGCGCCTCGATTGCCCAGGTCAACAACATCGCCCGGGAACTGGGCAAGCTTGATCCGGCCAACGCCAAGACCTATACGCAAAACGCCCGCGCCTACGGCAAGCGTCTGCGGCAGATGCGCGCCGACGCCTTGGCGAAGCTGACCCAGGCACCCAACGCCGAACTGCGCGTAGCCACGGTTCACGCCGCTTACGATTACCTGCTGCGCGAATTCGGCCTCGAAGTCACTGCGGTGGTTGAACCGGCCCACGGCATCGAACCAAGCCCGAGCCAGTTGAAAAAAACCATCGACCAACTGCGCGAACTGGACGTGAAAGTGATCTTCTCGGAGATGGATTTCCCCTCCACTTACGTCGACACCATCCAGCGTGAATCCGGGGTGAAGCTGTACCCGCTGTCGCATATTTCCTATGGCGAATACACCGCCGACAAGTACGAAAAGGAAATGACCGGCAACCTCAACACTGTGGTCCGGGCGATACAGGAGTCGGGTCAATGACTGCTCAAGAAAACCTCTCGGCCCAAACCAGCGGCCCGACCCTGGACTTCACCGATGTCAGCCTGACCCTCGGGCGTACAACGATCCTCGACAACGTGACCTTTCAGGTTTCCCCCGGCAGCGTGCACGCGCTGGTCGGCCCCAACGGCGGTGGCAAGAGTTCGCTGATCAAGACCCTGCTCGGACAGATGCCGCATCAGGGGAGGCTGAGCCTGCAATGGCCGGGCACACCCGGGACCATCGGCTACGTACCGCAAGCCCTGGAGTTTGATCGCGGCCTGCCCATGACCGTCGACGATTTCATGGCCGCCATGTGCCAGCGCCGCCCGGCGTTCCTCGGTTTGAGCAAACACTACGCCGCCGCGATCGGTGAAGCGCTGGAACGGGTCGGCATGCAGGACAAACGCAAACGGCGCATGGGCGCGTTGTCCGGCGGTGAGCGTCAACGGGTATTGCTGGCGCAAGGGCTGATCCCGGCGCCGCAACTGCTGGTGCTCGACGAACCGATGTCGGCGCTGGATGAAGCCGGTATCCGGGTGTTCGAACGGCTGCTCGGCGACTGGCGCCAAAGCGGCATCACCGTGCTGTGGATCGAGCACGATCTGGAGGCCGTCGGGCGCCTGGCGGATCGCGTCACCGGGCTCAATCGCCGGGTGTTGTTCGATGCCACGCCGAAACAGGCCCTGACCCCGGAACGTCTGCTGACTCTGTTTTCCACCCAACCACGGAGCGCTGCCAAATGAGCTACGAAGCCTTTCGCTTGATGGTTCAGGGCTGGGCGTCTTCGGGGTATCTGCCCGAGGCGCTGGCCTACGGATTTGTGGTCAACGCACTGCTCGCCGGCCTGTTGATCGGCCCGGTACTCGGTGGATTGGGCACATTGGTGGTGGTCAAGCGCTTCGCGTTTTTCTCCGAAGCGGTGGGTCATGCGGCGTTGACCGGCGTGGCCATCGGCATCCTGCTCGGCGAACCCTACACCGGGCCTTATGGCAGCCTGTTCGGTTACTGCCTGCTGTTCGGCATTTTGCTCAATTACCTGCGCAACCGCACCGGCCTGGCGCCGGATACCTTGATCGGCGTGTTCCTGTCGGTGTCGCTGGCATTGGGCGCGAGCCTGCTGCTGATTCTGGCGGGCAAGATCAACGTGCACATTCTGGAAAACGTGTTGTTCGGTTCAGTGTTGACCGTCAATGGCAATGACCTGGCGGTGTTGGCCATTGTCGGCTCGCTGGTCATGGCGCTGGCCTTACCGCTGTACAACCGCATCATGCTGGCCAGTTTCAACCCGCAATTGGCGGCGGTGCGCGGGGTGGCGGTGAAGACCCTGGATTACCTGTTTGTGATTCTGGTGACGCTGATTACGGTGGCCGCGGTGAAGGTCATCGGCGCGATTCTGGTCGGCGCGCTCCTGGTGATTCCAGCAGCCGCCGCGCGCTTGCTCAGCCAGTCGCTCAACGGCTTTTTCTGGTGTTCGGTGCTGATCGCCACGGTGAGCACGCTGTGCGGGATTCTGGCGCCGATTGTGTTCGACCTGCCCATCCCGTCCGGTGCCGCGATCATTTTGGTGGCCGGTATCGCTTTCGCCCTGTCCGCCATTGCGCGCGGTGTCGTCCCCAGCCTCAAAGGGAATCTCGGATAAATGTCTTTTTCTCTGCGTCAACTGACCCTGGCATTGACCTTCACATTGCCGCTCTGCGGGCCGGTCAACACTGCCTTCGCGGCGGACAACGCCAAACCACTGCATGTGCTGGCGTCCTTGCCAATCACTTACGGCTTGGGTGAAGTCTTGCTCAAAGGCACTGACGTCAACCTTGAACGTGCCGCACCGGCGAACCTGCCTGGCAGCCGTCAGACCGCGTACTTCAGCGGCCGTGGTGCGCCGGCGCTGGCCAAACTGGCTTCCCACGCCGATGCGGTGATCGGCCTGCGGTCACTGTGGGCGGATGATCCGCTGTACCCGATCTCCCGTCGCAGCAACATTCGCATTGTCGAAGTCGACGCCGCGCGCCCGGTGGACGGCGCCCTGCCAGGCATCGCCGTGCAGCCGGACAACAAGGTCGAGGGCTTGAACAGCCAGCCGTGGCTGTCCAGCAACAACATGGGGCGGATGGCGGACGTGATGGCCGCGGACCTGGTACGCCTGGCACCAGAAGCCAAACCTGCAATCGAGGCTAACCTGGCGGCGCTGAAACAGCGCTTGCTCAAATTCAGCGCCGACAGCGAAGCGCGGCTGGCCAGTGCTGACACTCTCAGTGTGATGAGTCTCAGTGATCACTTTGGCTATTTGATGGGCGGGCTCAATCTGGAGCTGATCGGGATCGATGCACGCCCGGATGCCGAGTGGACGTCTGAAGCGCTCAAGCAATTAGGCGCAACCTTGAAGGACAACGAGGTGGCGGTGGTGTTGCATCATCGCCAGCCTTCGGACGCGGTGAAAGCGACGATCGCCGAGGCCGGTAGCCGATTGGTGGTGTTGAGTGTGGATGCCGCGGATCCGGTGGCGGAGCTGGAGGGGAATGTGGATTTGGTGATCAAGGGGTTGAACGGCGTGTAAGCCGGTTAGATAGATCGTTCCCTCGCTGTGCGTGGGAACGATCCTCCGGACATGAAAAAGCCCGCTGACCTTCTCGGTTCAGCGGGCTTTTTTCGTACGGTCAATCAGTGAGCCGCTGCCGTCTGCTCATCCATCTTGCGACGCAGACTCAGCGGGCGCATGTCCGTCCAGGTTGCTTCAATGTAAGCCAGGCATTCCTTCTTCAAACCGCTCTTGCCCACGGTGCGCCAGCCTTCCGGCACGGCTTTGTAATCAGGCCAGATCGAGTATTGCTCTTCGTGGTTGACCACGACCTGAAAGAGGATGTCCTCGCGGTCGAAAACTGAAGTCATGGGCGTTTCTCCATCGCTGTAGGGTGGGCTGCGCGGCGTGCGCAGCCGTTATGTAGAAAGAACGTTCAGGGCGGCAAAAAATTTAGAGACTGGCGGTCGCGGCGGTCATGGCCCGACCGAAAATCCCGGCCACCTGATCGATTTCAGCCGCCGTGATCACCAGCGGTGGCAGAAAGCGCACCACGCTGCCATGACGGCCACCCAGCTCGAGAATCAACCCGCGCTTGAGGCATTCGCGCTGCACCAACGGCGCCAGCGCAGCCAATATCGGCGGATGGCCCTGAGCGTCCGGCGCACCTGACGGGTCGACCAGTTCAACGCCGAGCATCAAGCCGCGACCGCGGATGTCGCCCATGTGCGGGAAGTCACGCTGCAGGATGCGCAGGTGTTCGCTCAAGCGCTCGCCCATCGCGGTCGCATGCTCGCACACCTTGTGTTCGACCAGATAACGCATCACGGCGGAACCCGCGGCCATGGCCATCTGATTGCCACGGAAGGTTCCGGCATGCGCGCCCGGCAGCCAGGTGTCGAGCCAGTCGCGGTAAACCACCACTGCCAGCGGCAAGCTGCCGCCGATGGCTTTGGACATCACCACCACGTCCGGAATGATCCCGGCGTGCTCAAAGGCAAACATCTTGCCGGTGCGAGCAAAACCGCTCTGGATTTCATCAACGATCAAAGCCACGCCAGCCTTTTCGGTGATGCGACGCACGCCGCGCAGCCAGTCGAGATCCGCAGGTATTACGCCGCCTTCACCCTGCACCACTTCGACAATCACCGCGGCAGGTAACTGCACGCCGGCCTCGGGATCATTCAGCAGGTTTTCCAGGTAGTTCAGATTGACCTGCACGCCCTGCGCCCCACCGAGCCCGAACGGGCAACGGTAATCGTAGGGGTACGGCATGAACTGCACGCCGCTGCTGAGCAAAGCGCCCAGCGGCTTTTTCGGTCCCAGGCTGCCCATCAGGCTCAACGCGCCCTGGCTCATGCCGTGATAACCGCCCTGGAACGACAACACGGTGCTGCGTCCGGTGGCGGTGCGCACCAGTTTCAGCGCGGCTTCCACCGCGTCGGTGCCGGTCGGGCCGCAGAACTGGATTTTCGCCTCGGCAGCCAATGCTGGCGGCAATAGCCCAAACAGGTTCTGCACAAACTGATCCTTGACCGGTGTGGTCAGGTCGAGCGTGTGCAGCGGCAATTCATCGCTCAGCACTTGCCGGATCGCTTCGATCACCACTGGGTGGTTGTGCCCCAGCGCCAACGTCCCGGCACCGGCCAGGCAGTCGATGAAATGGCGCCCTTCAACGTCCTCGACATAAATGCCCTTGGCGCGTTTCAACGCCAGGGGAATGCGCCGTGGGTAGCTGCGGGCATTGGATTCCTGCTGGTTTTGACGGGCCAGCAGCGGCGATTCATTGAACTGGTAAAGCATTTCGGCAGGCGTCGGAACGATCCGGGCCGGCTGATCTTCGATAAGGCTGGTAGCGACTGACATTTCTCGACCCCCTCAATAAGGTTTCCTGTTCTGGAAACGCATCAGGGGCTCAAGGATTTAGAGCGTCGACAACGCTTTGTGCATGGGAACCGCCTCAAGCCCGGCCACCGTGAAGGTTTCAGCGCAGGCCTGGTAACCCAGATGCCGGTAAAAGGCCTCGCCGGTTCGGGTGCTGTTGAGTCGTGCCAGGTGCACATCGTGCTCGATCAACCAGCCTTCAAGGTCGCGCACCAGCGCTTGCCCGACACCGCGGCGGAACCATTCCGGCTGCACATAACAGAACGCGACCTTGCCGCTGATACTGGCCATCGCGACGCCAACCGGTTTGTCATGCAACAGGGCGATGTTGAGGTACAACCGCTGGTCAGCCAGCCAGGGCTGGACGTGGCCGATGGTTTTGTTCTGGACCCAGGTGGCGACGGTGCGCGGGTCATTGCGGTGGTCCAGCGCACAGCCCACCCGAATGGAGCGCTCGACGATACGGCTGATGATGCCCGCGTCGGCGGAGTTTGCCTTACAGATGTGAACCGATGCTTCCATGGCGCTGTTACCTCAATCCATTGAGAAAAAAGCTGCCGGGGACGATAGCTCTGGCGGCCGTCAAAAAGCCAATGAAGAGAAGTTACATTTGATGTGCAACACAGATCCCCTGTGAGAGCTTGCTCGCTCCCACAGGGTTTGGGGGTATGAGTTAGATTGTTTGCAGGGGCATGGTCAGTTCAACCCGCAACCCATCCGGTCGGCTGTCGAACCGCAACGTGCAGCCGCAGCGCTGGACAATCGCCTGAACAATCGCCAGCCCCAACCCGCAACCGGTGCTCTGGCCATTGCGCCAGAAGCGTTGGGTCAAGTGTTGCAGATCGTCTTCGGCAATCCCCGGTCCATGGTCGCGAACCAGAAAACGCGCGCGATTGCCGGTGGTTTCCAGGCTCAATTCCACGGCGCCATCGCCGGGCGTATGGCGCAAGGCGTTGTCCAGCAGGTTACGTAACGCGGCAATCGACAACACGGCGGGCATTTGCACCGGAGCACTGGAGAACGTGTTCGGCATCTGCAGCTTGATGCGCTGCCTGTCCCCACTGGCGGCGTCCTGAATCGCCAGTTTCGCCACTTGTTCAGCGCTGCACTGTACGCCGTCGTCGAACGACAGGCTGCCCTCGACCCGCGCCAGCAACAGCAATTGCTCAAGGGTCCGGTGCATGCGGTCGGCGCCCTCTTCGGCGCGGGCCAGGGATTGATCCCGCGCCGCGCCGTCAGTCATGCGCGCCACTTGCAGGTGGGTCTTGATCGCGGTCAACGGGCTGCGCAGTTCGTGCGCCGCATCGCCGGTCAGACGTCGTTCACGTTCGATGGTCTTGCCGATGCGCTGGAACAGCTGATTCTGCGTGTCCAACAGCGGTTGCAGCTCACTAGGCAACGGCTGTATCTGCAACGGTTCGAGGGAATCGGCGCTGCGTCGCATCAGCGCATCGCGCATCCGGTTGAGCGGCGCCAGCCCTTGGCCGATGCCCAGCCACAACAGGCACAGACAGCCGAGCAACGCCACACCCACCGGCACCGATGCGGCCAGCAGGATCGACATGTTCAACGCCTCGCGCTCGATTTGCCGGTCGGCGGTGGTGATGCGCAGATCGCCCCGCGCCAGGGTGAAACTGCGCCACGGTGCGCCGTCGATCATTTGGTCGTGAAAGCCCATTTTCTCGGCTTCCAGGGTTTGCTGCGGATCGGTGTGACTGCGGGCGAGGATTTCGCCACGCAATGAACTGACCTGACAGGCCATGCCGCCGGGGACATTCAATTGTTCAGCGCTGAAATGGGTGCCCTCGCCCTTGGTCGGCAACGCGGGCAATTGTTCCATCAAGCCGGCGACCATGCGCGCTGAAGCCACCAGCCGCTGGTCGAGGGAAAACATCATTTGATTACGCAGGTCGCTGAGCATCCAGGCTGCCGCCAGAGCCCAGATCAAGGCAAAAGCGGCGCCGAGGGTCAGGCTCAGGCGCAAACGCAGGCTCATCACTTCGAGGATTCTCCGCCATCAGCCGGCCCCAGGCGATAGCCCAGGCCGCGCACGGTTTCGACGATGCCGTTACCGAGTTTACGCCGCAGGTGATGGATGTGAACGTTGAGGGCGTTGCTTTCCAGTTCGTCATTGAAACCGTAGACGCTGTCCTTGAGTTGCTCGGTGGAGAGCACGCGCCCGCGGTTATGCAGCAAGGCTTGCAACAACGCCTGCTCGCGACGCGACAGGTCCACCGGTTGACCGCCGAGCAGGGTTTCGCGGCTGCTGGGGTCGTAGGTCAGCGCACCGTGTTCGATCAGATTGACGCTGCGCCCCGCCACCCGGCGCAGCAACGTGTGCAGACGCGCAGCCAGTTCGCGCAGGTCGAACGGTTTGAGTAGGTAATCATCGGCGCCGGCTTGCAAGCCGTCGACCCGATCCGTCACTGAATCACGCGCGGTGAGAATCAGCACCGGAATCTCCAGACCGTTGTGACGCAGTTGCTGCAACAGCTTCAGCCCGTCCTCGTCGGGAAGGCCGAGGTCGAGCACCATGACATCGAATTCAGCAACCTTGAGCATCGCGCGCGCAGACGACGCGGTGGCGACGTGCTCGACGGTCAAGCCTTGCGCGGTCAGCCCGGCAACAATGCCGCTGGCGATCAGCTCATCGTCTTCGCAAACCAGTACATGCATGGGAGCTCCCGGAGCAAAAAAAGCCAGTGAAGCAGTTGAGGATTAAGCCGCAATTATGGCAAGGCATGTCGCTGACGAGAAGCGACGGCTTTGGCTGGCCATCGTACCGATTTACATCAGGCTTTTTTATAAAAACGGCAGATTTTTAAACAGACACAAATAGCCTCATAAAACACTTAAGAGAACTGGTTGACTCACGATATTGTGATGCGGGAATCAGGCATCGAAAAAAACACTTCGAAAGATATTACCCCTCTATTTAAAGCCACTTTAACTTGACTGAAAGGATTCAGATCATGCCAACACTCGAACAGTGTATTGCCGTCGATTGGCGCGCAGGAAAAGACAGAATTTATTTCTTCTTCAAAGATACCGACACTTACGCTCGCTTCAATATCGGCGACCAGGAAGTTCCTGCCGGATACCCTGCCCCCGTAAGAGGAAGTTGGGGAACATTCGATAACCACGTCAAAAACCTGCGATTTGGCTTTGCCACGACTGGGCTGACACTGGATAAGCCGATGGATACGTCTGACCTGGATATTCTGTGGTTATTCTATTATGACGGCGATACGCCCATGGTCTGCGCCTACAATCAGGACACTGATTCGGTCCTGCAAACAAGCACCGTCCGTTCTTCCAAATGGCGTCTGTTGCTGCCTTACTTTGACCGGATCGTTGCGGGGACATGGTGGCAAGTCAACCGTAGTTCATTGTTCCGATTCATCATGAATGACGGAAACTCTCTTTACCTTGACTGGGATGAGGTGCCCCGCGCCCCTCGGCGTGACTACGCAGACGACAAATATGACGACAACCTCTTTAACCCTGTTGACACCCCCATTCAAACGATAAGACTCGAGCCCATCACAGAATCCACGTGGCCAGGTCTGGCGCTTTACAAAGACCGCATTATTACGGCGGCGCAAAACGATCGAACCTTTGCCGACAACACTTTCTATGTTTTTCTGACCCGCAATCAGTACCTGATCTATAACATCCCGCAAAACCGCCTGGTGTCCGGCCCCCACGCAGTAGACAACCAGTCCTGGCCAGGCCTGCTGCGCAACTGATGACCTGAACAGTAGCGGCTGCCCTCTGATCAGCTCAGCCGGCAGCACCGGCGGCGGTTAATCATCGGTTAATCGCCGTCTCCCATTGTGCATCTCACTTGCACAGGGATAAGGCCTACCCATGCGTCAACTGTTTCTTTTTTTTGTTCTCTTGATCTCGGGTGTGGCCCAGGCAGGGACCAATCCGTTCGATACCAACCCTGAATTCCTGCCCGTGGAAAAGGCCTTTGTCTTGACCTCCGAGCGCCTTGAATCAGGCGAAACTCAGCTCTTCTGGCAAATTACCGACGGTTATTACCTTTACCAGAAACGCCTTAAATTCGACGCATTGCCCCCGGAGCAGCGCCCGCAGTTGCCCGAAGGCGAAGCGCACAGTGATGAATTCTTCGGCGAACAACAGGTGTATCGCCAAGGTCTTGAGCTGAAGATTCCAGCGGGCGCCACCGGTCAGATCAAGGTGGGCTTCCAGGGCTGTGCCGATGCTGGTTTGTGCTATCCGCCGCAGACTCAGGTCGTGGACTTGGGCGGCAGCATTGCAGGCACAACCAACGAAGCACCGGATCAAGCCCTGGCCAGCGGCCTGCAACAACGGGCGCTGGGCTGGAGTTTGCTGGTGTTCTTCGGCCTTGGGCTGTTGTTAGCCTTTACGCCGTGCTCGTTGCCGATGCTGCCGATTCTGGCCGGGTTGATCGTCGGCAGCGGCGCCACACCCAAACGCGGCTTTGCGCTGGCGACCAGCTACGTGGTGAGCATGGCGCTGGTGTATGCGGCGATGGGCGTGCTGGCCGCGCTGCTCGGGGCGAACCTTCAGGCGTTGTTGCAGAACCCGTGGCTGCTGGGCAGCTTTGCGGCGATATTTGTCCTGCTGGCGTTGCCGATGTTCGGTTTCTTCGAGCTGCAACTGCCGGTGGCGGTGCGGGACCGGCTGGAAAATGTTTCGCGCAATCAGCGTGGCGGCAGCCTGACCGGGGCCGGTGTGCTCGGGGCCTTGTCAGGGTTGCTGGTCGGCCCCTGCATGACCGCGCCATTGGCCGGCGCCCTGCTCTACATCGCGCAAAGCGGCAATGCGCTAAATGGCGGACTGATTCTGTTTGCCATGGGCATCGGCATCGGTGTGCCGCTGTTGTTGCTGGTAACCGTGGGCAATCGCTTCCTGCCCAAACCCGGCGCCTGGATGAACCTGCTCAAAGGCATATTCGGTTTCCTGTTCCTCGCCACCGCGCTGCTGATGTTGCGCCCGGTGCTGGATCAATCGCTATGGATCGGTTTGTGCGGCGCCTTGCTGCTGATCGCCGCCTACAGTGCCTGGAAACAGTCGGAAGGTTTCGGCCGCGTCGCCCATCTGTTCGGCGCCAGTGCGCTGTTGCTAGGGATGTGGGGCGGTCTGCTGATGATTGGCGCCGCCGGGGGCAGTGATGATTGGCTCAAACCGTTGCAGGTCTACAGCGCCTCAGCTTCTTCCGGTCATGCCGCTCGCCCGACCGGCCATGACGCGTTCACTACGATCAACAGTGCGCAAGCGCTGCAACAGGAACTGGACGCCGCCCAGGCCCAGGGCCAATGGGTATTGCTGGACTACTACGCCGACTGGTGTGTGTCGTGCAAAGTCATGGAAAAACAGGTGTTCGGCAAACCCCATGTGATGGAAGCGTTGAGCGATGTGCGCTTGCTCCGGCTGGACGTCACCGCCGACAATGCCGCCAGCCGCGAACTGCTTGGCCGTTATAAAGTGCCGGGGCCACCGAGTTTTCTGTGGATCGGCACCGACGGCGAAGAGCGTCGCAGCCAGCGCATCACCGGCGAGGTCGATGCCGATACCTTCCTGCAACGCTGGACCACTACCCGAGACGCCCGTTAATGCTGACCTTTACCCTCGGCACCTTCGCCATCGCGCTTAACCATCTGCTGCTGATCAGTGCCTTGGCACTGGCGACGTTTGTCGGCTGGCGGGTGGCCAAACGGGGTGGCGAGAACCCCGAGTCGGTGCTGTTCAGCCTGTTCCTGATGGGAATGCTGGCGGCCCGTGTCAGTTTCGTCGCCGTTTACTGGACGCACTATCGCAACGATCCATGGCAGATCATCGACTTGCGTGACGGTGGTTTTCTGGCCTGGCCGGGGGTGATAGTGCTGCTGCTGGCCACGCTGTATCGCGGCTGGCGTCGTCCGGGTTTGCGCCGCCCTCTGGGATTCGGCGTGGGCAGCGGCCTGGCGTTCTGGCTGCTGGCGACCGTCTCCTTGAGCATTTACGAGCAAGGCACACGCCTGCCGGAAATCAGCTTGCGAAATGCCGCCGGTGAAACCGTGCAACTGGCCGATTACCAGGGGGGGCCGCTGGTGATCAACCTTTGGGCCACCTGGTGCCCACCGTGCCGTCGGGAAATGCCGGTACTGGAAAACGCCCAGCAACACCGCCCGGACCTGACGTTCCTGTTCGTCAATCAGGCCGAAAGCATGCAAAGCGTCGCCACCTTTCTCGAAACCCAAGGCCTGAGCCTGACCAACGTGCTGTTCGATGGCGGTGGTCGATTGGGTCAGGCCGTGGGTTCCATGGCATTGCCGACTACGCTGTTCTATAGCAATGACGGTCGCCTGTTGGGCAGCCACTTGGGCGAACTCTCGGAAGCCAGCCTGGCTCGCGCCCTGGAAAACTTCGACAGCCCTACTTCTGCCGCACCGTCCACTTCTTCAAGGAAACTGCCATGCCCCGCCTCCGCCACCTGTTGACGCTGACCCTGGGCGCCGCCCTGCTGCACCTGCCCTCGGTGCAGGCCGCCGAAGAACTGCCTGAAGCGATCAAGAAGATCGAAGCCAAGGGTGCGAAAATCGTCGGCCAGTTCGATGCCCCCGACGGCTTGCGCGGTTACGCGGCGCAATACCAGAACCGTGGCATGGCGCTGTACCTGACCCCGGATGGCAAGCACGTGCTGCTCGGCAACCTCTACGATGCCGACGGCAATGACCTGACCACGGCGCCGTTGCAGAAACTGGTCTACGCACCGATGTCCAAGGAAGTCTGGGCCAAGATGGAAGCCAGTAACTGGATTGGCGACGGCAAAAAAGATGCCCCGCGTGTCGTGTACCTGTTCAGCGATCCGAACTGCCCTTACTGCAATGTGTTCTGGGAGCAGGCGCGGCCGTGGGTGAAGTCCGGGAAGGTGCAATTGCGCCACATCATGGTCGGGATCATTCGCGAAGACAGCCCGGGCAAATCGGCGGCATTGCTGGCGGCCAAGGACCCGAGCAAAGCGCTGGAAGAACACGAAAAGGCGGGCAAGGAAAGTTCGCTCAAGGCCCTCAAGGAAGTGCCGCCGGCGATTCAGCTGAAGCTGGCGGCGAACATGCAATTGATGGAAGACCTGGAGTTGCAGGCGACGCCGGCGATTTTCTATATGGATGACAAGGGTGAGCTGCAACAGCAGCAAGGGGCGCCTTCGCCGGACAAGTTGGCGAAGATTCTGGGGCCCAGGTAAGCCTTACCGGCCCCTTCGCGAGCAGGCTCGCTCCCACAGGTGATCGCATTCACCCTGTGGGAGCGAGCCTGCTCGCGAAGGGGCCAGCAAGATCAACTAATTTCTCTCAGCCAAAAACTTCTCCAGCACCTCAGTGACAAACCCGGGATTCTCCAGACTGGAGATGTGCCCCGCCTCCGGCACCAAAACTGACGGACACCCAATCAACCCAGCCATTTCCTTCGCTTCCGACGGCGGCCGCGGCTTGTCCTGATCGCCACACAGCACCAGCGTGGTTTCGGGATTCAACGCCCCCAGACGCGGCAACAGATCATCACGCGCAAACGTAATTCGCCCCATCGGCACCACGCTGTCACGCAGACGCTCGGGCGGCAGCGCAGCCAGTTTGGCGCGGAAGTCCTGATACAGCGCCGACTGCGGATCGATGCCCGGACGGAAGAAAATCGGCACCACGATGTCGAGCAACGGCGCCGAGATCACGCCGGTGTCTTCAATCTGTTTGAACAACGAAAAATAGTATTGGCGAGTCGGTTCCGGCTCGACCCCGAGGTAGGTGTCCATCAGCACCAGACCGTTGATTCGCCGCGGTGCGGACAGCGCCAGCCGTGCGCCCCACATGCCACCGACCGACAGGCCAACCAGCGTGACGCGATCGATGTCCAGATGATCAAGCAGCGCCAAGGCCTGGCGCGCAATGTCGTCCAGCGTTTGCGTGCCTGCGGGCAGCGGGCCGGATTCGCCGTGGCCCCACAGGTCCAAGGCGATCACCCGGTAGTGCGGTGACAGGGCAGCAATCTGCGGGGCCCACATGGCCTGGTCCCACAGGTAACTGCCGGCCAGCAGGACCGCCGGCCCGGTGCCTTGATCCAGATAATGGAGGGGTTGGCCGTCGATCGTTGCGAAGGGCATTGACTGTTTCCTTGGTGAAAACTGGAGTGGGGAGACTGTGCTGCGGTGGACCCATAGTCAACACTCTAAGTGTCTGTACCGGCCCCACCGCGAGTAAGCTCTCTCCCACATTGGTTCTGCAAACACAGATCAAATGTGGGCGCTGGCTTGCCTGCGATAAGGCCTTGCCAGACACTAAAGAATCAGGACCCTTCCAACTCCGCCATCAAGTCATTCAGCCGATCCACCTTCTCCTCGGTGATGTCATTCGCCGCCAATCCATCAATGTATTCAGCCAACTCCACCACCGTGCTGCACTCGAACATCGCTCGCAACGGCACATCCCTTTGCAGCGCTTTCTGCACCCGCGAAGCAATCTGTGTCGCCAGCAACGAATGCCCACCCAATTCAAAGAAGTTGTCGCGCACACCGACCTTCTCGACTTTCAACACCTCAACCCAAATGTCCGTCAGCGTCTGCTCCAGATCATTGCGCGGCGCCCGATAATCCTGGCTCTGCAACTGGCCGATCTCCAGCGCCGGCAGCGCCTTGCGATCGAGTTTGCCGTTGGCGTTGAGCGGCATGCGATCCAGCCACAACCAGTGCAACGGCACCATGTATTCCGGCAATTCGGCGCGCAGGCGTTGCTTGATCCGCTCCAATCGTTCGCTGGGACTCAAGGCTGATTCAGCCGCGACCAAATAACCGACCAGATGTTTACCGTTCACCCCTTCCTGCACCCCCACCGCCGCTTCGCGGACCTCCGGCTGTTCGTGCAGGCGCGCTTCGATTTCCCCCAGTTCGATGCGGTATCCGCGAATCTTCACTTGATGGTCGATACGCCCGACGTACTCCAGCACCCCGTCACTGCGACGACGGGCCAGGTCGCCCGTGCGATATAACCGATCCCCCGGCGCGCCGAACGGGTTCGGCACAAACACCTGCGCGGTGCGCAACGGATCACTCACATAGCCGCGACCGACACCCGTACCGGCCACGCACAACTCGCCCACCGCGCCCAACGGCACCAGTTCCAGCGCGCCATCGAGCAGGTACAAACGGTTGTTGTCGGTGGGTGTACCAATCGGCAAATAGCTGCCGCGTGTCGAGGCCAGGTCGACACGGAAGAATGCCACGTCATCCGAGCATTCCGCCGGGCCATAGGCATTCACCAGCCCGATCTCCGGGTAGCGCTGCAGCCATTGATGCGCCAGCTCCGGTGGCATCGCTTCACCGGTCGGCAGCATCCAGCGCAAGCCGTCGAGGCCCATGCGTTGCTGGGCGAGCATGCTCTGGATCAGCGACGGCACGCTTTCCAGCACGGTGATGCCTTGTGTCGACACATGGGCCAACAGGCCCTGTGGATCATGGGCGATGGTGTTCGGCACGATGTCCACCCGCGCACCGAACAACGGTGCGGCGAGGAATTGCCAGACCGAAATATCGAAGCTTTGCGAGGCGGTCTGGGCGATCACATCGGCATCGCTCAGGTTCAGGAAAGGCACCTTGCTCAACTGGTTATTGAGCATGCCGCGCTGCTCGACCATCACGCCTTTGGGCAAACCGGTGGAGCCGGAGGTGTAGATCACATAGGCGAGGTTGTCCGGGCCGCTGTAAACACCCGGATTCGCCACCGATGCAGCGCTCGCCTGCACCTCTTCCCAGACCAACAGCTTAGGCCGCTGGGCGCAACCGAACTCGTCCAGCAATGCCAGCGCCTGTTCGCGACAGGCCTGAGTGCACACCAGCAACGGCGTGCGGCTCAGGTCGATGATCCGGCTCAGACGCTGACTTGGCAGCCCCGGGTCCAGCGGCAGATAACCCGCGCCCGCCTTGAAGCTGCCGATGATCATGCCGAGCAGATCGAGGTTACGTTCAGCCAGCAGCGCCACCGGTTGATCCAGCCCGACCCTGGCCGCGATCAACGCATGACCGAGGCGGTTGCTGCGCTGATTCAGTTCGACATAACTGTGTCGCTGATCCAGGCAACTGGCGGCAATCCGCTGCGGATGCCGGGCGACCTGCGCTTCGAACAACGCAACATAGCTCTGTTCCAGTGGGTAGTCGTGCTCGCTCTGGTTGCAGCCGTGGATCAGGAAGTCCTGCTCCTCGGCGCCCAGCAAAGGCAAGTCGGCCATGTCGCCATGGAAACCGTCGACCAGCGCCAGCAGCAAACGCTTGAACTCGCCGAGCATGCACTCGACGGTCGATTCGTCGAAATAACGCTGGTCATAAGACAGGTGCAGCCCCAGGTCATCCCCCGGATAGCAGACCGCCGTCAGCGGGAAGTTGGTGTGGGTACGGCCCGAATCCGACGTGGCATTGAGGCTCTGTGCACGGTCCAGCACCGAGACTTCCACCGGGGCGTTTTCGAACACGAACAGGCTGTCGAACAGCGGTTGGCCCTTGGGCAACTCGCTGTTTTCCTGAATGCTCACCAGCGGCAGGTATTCGTACTCGCGCAGCTGCATATTGCTGTCGAGCAAACCGCTGAGCCATTGGCGCACGCTGCAACGCTGACCGTCTTCGGGTATTTTCACCCGCAACGCAATGCTGTTGATGAACAGCCCCACGGTGCGTTGCATCTGCGGCATGTCCACCGGGCGTCCGGCCACGGTGACGCCGAACAGCACGTCGCGATCACCGCTCAAGCGGCGCAGCACCAGCGCCCACGCCGCCTGGGCAAAGGTGTTGATGGTCAGCTGATGCGCCTGCGCCAGTTCACGCAATTGCGCACCGTCACGGGCATCGAGCCGCGTATAGCGGTCGCCGACGATCATGCCGCCGCTGTCGCCGGCGTGTTCGCGCAGGAACGGTCGATCACTCGGGATCGGCGTGGTGCATTCGAAGCCTTGCAGGTTGGTTTTCCACCACTGCCGCGCCTCGGCCAGGCTCTGGCGTTGCAGCCAGCCGATGTAGTCGCGGTAACGCGGTGGCACGACCAGTTGCGCTTCCCGGCCTTCGCCGAGGGCGGTGTAGATTTCGAAGAAATCGTTCATCAGCAGCGAGCGGCACCAGGCATCGATCAGGATGTGGTGGTTGCTCATCATGAACCAGTAACGCGCCGCGCCGACCTTGATCAAGCGCAGGTGGAAAGGTGCCTGATTGAGCAGATCGAACCCGGCTTCACGCTCGCTTTTGAGCAGCGCTTGCAGTTTCGGCTCTTGCTCGGCTTCGGCAATTTCCGTCCAGTCGAGGATCTCGATTGGCGTGCTGCCGGGTTTGTGGATCACTTGCAGCATGTCTTCGCCGACGTTCCAGCAGAACGATGCTCGCAGGGCTTCGTGGCGGGCGATCACCGCTTGCCAGGCCTGGGCGAAACGCTGCGGATCGAGTGCGCTGTTGATGCGGTAGCGATCCTGCATGTAGTAAAGGCCGGTGCCCGGCTCGAGCAAGGTGTGCAGCAGCATGCCCTCCTGCATCGGGGTCAACGGGTAGACGTCTTCGATCATGGCGGCCGGAACCGGCAGGGCATCGAGCTGTGGCTGAGTCAGTCTGGCCAGCGGGAAATCCGACGGCGTCAGGCCGCCGGCATCCTCCTGCAAGCAATGCTCGATCAGGCTTCGCAGCTCGCCAAGATAAGCGTTGGCCAGGTCGGTGATTGCTTGCGGATCGTGGCGTTCGGCACTGAAGGTCCAGCGCAGCACCAGTTCACCACCGTAGACCTGACTGTCGACGCTCAGCTCATTGGGCAGCGGCGCGTGCGGATTGTGGGCCGCGCCGACTGCTTCATCCAGCGGGCGGAACAAGGCATCCGCGCCAAAGCTCTGGTCGAACTGACCGAGGTAGTTGAACGTGATCGGCGCTGCCGGCAGTGCGGCCATTGCCTGTCGGCAGAGGTCGTCGGCCAGATATCGCAAGACGCCATACCCCAAACCCTTGTGCGGTACGGCGCGCAGTTGTTCCTTGATCGCCTTGATCGAGTCGCCCTGCCCGCCCATCGGCGTCAGTCGCAGGGGATAGGCGCTGGTGAACCAGCCCACGGTGCGGGTCAGGTCGATCTCGTCGAACAGGGTTTCGCGGCCGTGACCTTCCAGTTGAATCAGCGTCGATTCGTCGCCGCTCCGGCGGCACATCACGCGTGCCAGTGCCGTCAGCAGCAGGTCGTTGACCTGCGTGCGGTAAGCGCTCGGCGCCTGTTGCAGCAATTGCCGGGTGCGCTCGCTATCAAGGCGCACACTGACGGTATGCGCATGACGATTCTGCTGGCCGCCCTGAGGATGCTCGCAGGGCAATACAACGCTTGGGCCAGCCAGTTGCGACTGCCACCAGCTCAACTCTTCACGCAGGGATTCGCTGCCGGCGTACACCTGCAAACGCGCCGCCCAGTCCTTGAACGCACTGGTTTTCGCCGGCAGGTTGACCGACTGCTGTGCGTCCAGTAGCCGGTAAACCGTTTGCAGATCCTCCAGCAGCACGCGCCACGAAACGCCGTCGACCACCAGGTGGTGAATGGCGATGAACAGCCGTTGATGTCCCTCAGGCCCATCGACCAGCAGCGCACGCAGCAGCGGACCTTCTTGGAGATCAAGACTGCGCTGGGCATCGGCGAACAGCGCGGTGCAGGGGTCCATCGACGAAACACGTAGCTGCCACAGCACGGGGACATCGGACAGCGGTTGGTACTCGGCGCGCCATTGCGCACCGGCTTGGGTGAAGCGCAGGCGCAAGGCGTCATGCTGTTCGATCACCGCCAGCAGCGATTGCTCAAGAAGATGAGGCTCCAGCGTCACGGTCGGTTCCAGCAGTAACGCCTGATTCCAGTGTTGGCGCTCGGGGATGTCGGTATCGAAGAACCAATGCTGTATCGGCGTCAGACGCGATTCGCCGGTGAGCAGTCCCTGCTCGGCGGTGACCTGCTCGGTGCAGGTGGCCACGGTGGCCAGGGTTTGTACGGTCTGGTGCTGGAACAGGTCACGCGGACTGAAATGAATGCCCTGCTGCCGCGCCCGGCTGACCACCTGGATCGACAGAATCGAATCGCCGCCCAGTTCGAAGAAGTTGTCGTTGAGGCCGACCTGCGCGACGTTCAACACTTCGCACCAGATCGCGGCCAAGGTCAGTTCCAGCGCATTGCTCGGCGCCACGTACTGCTGACGGTTCAGTTCCGGGTCCGGTGCCGGCAAGGCGCGGCGGTCGAGTTTGCCGTTGGCGGTCAGCGGCATGCTGGCCAGCAGGACCAGGTGCGTGGGCACCATGTAATCCGGCAGTTGGAATTTGAGGTGCGACTTGAGGGCGTCGCGCAGTGCGGCTTGTTGCGCTTCGTCCTGCTCGGCCACCTCGGTGACCAGATAGCCCACCAGTTGCTTGCCGCTCGGTGCGTCGAGGGCCAGCACCACGGCTTCACGGATGGATTCATGTTCCAGCAGACGAGCCTCGATCTCGCCCAACTCGATGCGGAAACCGCGAATCTTCACTTGATGGTCGATACGCCCGAGGTACTCCACCAACCCATCGGCACGCTGACGTACCAGGTCGCCGGTGCGGTACAGGCGTCCGCCATTGTTGGCGAACGGATCAGCCACAAAGCGTTCGGCGGTCATGCCCGGACGCTGGTGATAACCCTGCGCCAGACCGGCGCCGCCGACATACAACTCGCCGGTAGCGCCTTGTGGCACCAACGCCAGATCGGCGTCAAGAATGTAAGCCACCCGCGCGCCGATCACGCGACCAATCGGCACACTGCCCAAGCCTTCTTCCAGCTGTTCGGGCGCAAGACTGGCCAGCGGCATGACCACGGTTTCGGTCGGGCCGTAAGCATTGAAAAACAGACTCGGTTTGAACGCCGCACGAATCCGCGACAGGTGTTCACCGGTCAGGGCCTCGCCGCCGGTGATGCACATGCGCACCGGCAGGGTTTCGCCCCGGGTCGCCAGCCATTGCGCCAACTGGCTGCCGTAGCTGGGGGTGAAGCCAAGAATGTTGATGTGATGTTGACGAATCAAGCCGCAGATTTCTTGCGCATCCCACTGCCCCTGCGCACGCAACACCACTTGCGCGCCGCACAGCAACGGCACCAGCAAACGCTCGGTCGCGGCATCGAAGTTGATCGAGTAAAAATGCAGCTCGCAATCGTCCGGACGCATGCCGAAGCGTTCGACCACCGCCTGGCAGTGCATCGCGATCTCACCGTGAGACACCACCACGCCTTTCGGTTTTCCGGTGGAACCGGAGGTGTAAATCAGGTACGCCTGATGTTGCGGCAGACTGATAAACGGCAACTCGCTGGTCGGGGAATTGACCAGCCCGGCCGTTTCCTCTTCCAGGCACCAGCGTGCCACCGTTGCTGGCAACACACCGAGGGATTCGAACATTGCCGCATCGCTGATGAGCAAGCCGATGCCGCTGTCCTCGATCATGTAATGCAAACGGTCGAGCGGATATTCCGGGTCCAGCGGCACATAGGCACCTCCGGCCTTGAGAATCGCCAGCAAACCGATGACCATCTCCAACGAACGCTCAAGCGCCAGGCCGACGCGCACCTGCGGACCAACACCACGCTCGCGAAGCATCCAGGCCAGTTGATTGGCGCGGCTGTCGAGTTCGGCATAGCTCAGGGTCTGCCCGGCAAAGGTCAGGGCCGGCGCCTCCTTGCGCACCAGCGCCTGCTCGCTGAACAGATGATGAATGCACTGGTCGAGGCGATGCTCACCCGGTTCGACGCCAAGGCTATCGAGCAATGCTTGTTGTTCGCGGGTGTCCAGCAACGTCAGTTCACTGAGGCGCTGTTTCGGATCGGTCAGCAATGCGTCCAGCAGATTGCGCCAATGCCCGGCCATGCGCGCGATGCGCGGTTCATCGAACAGATCAGTGCTGTAGGTCAGGCAGCAACCGAGGCGATGATCGAGGTCGGTAACTTCCAGGTTGAGGTCGAACTTGGTCGCCCGCGCATCGTTGGCCAGGTACTCGACGGTCATGCCGGCCAGGGTGCGGCTCTGCTGGAATTCCCAGCGCTGCACGTTGCACATCACCTGGAACAACGGGTTGTAAGCGGCGCTGCGCGGTGGCTGCAACGCTTCCACCAAGTGGTCGAACGGCAGGTCCTGATGGGACTGGCCTTCGATCACGGTGTGGCGCACCTGCTCAAACAATTCACCAACGGACATCTGCCCGTCGAGTCGGCAACGCAGCACTTGGGTGTTGAGGAACGCACCGATCAGCCCTTCGCTTTCCGGACGAATCCGGTTGGCCACCGGCGCACCGATGCGCAGATCAGTCTGGCCGCTGTAGCGATAAAGCAGCACGGCGAGCGCGGCGGTCATGGTCATGAACAGGGTCAGACCGTTTTGCGCATTGAAGGCCCGAACGCGCGCCGCCAGGTCATCGCTCAGGTCGAAACGGAACAGTTCGCCCCGGTGGCTTTGCACCGGTGGGCGTGGACGGTCCGCCGGCAGTTCCAGCAGTGGATGTTCACGGCCCAGTTGTGCAGTCCAGTAGTCGAGTTGGCGCTGACGCTCGCCGGCCTCAAGCCACTGGCGTTGCCACACGCTGTAATCGAGGTATTGCACCGGCAGCGGCGCCAGTGGTGATTCGCGGTCATCGACGAAAGCTTCGTAGAGCGCGCTCAATTCCCGGGCAAAGATGTCCATCGCCCAGCCTTCGGTAACGATGTGATGCAGGGTCAGCACCAGGTAATGTTCGTGCCCGGCAGTCTTGACCAGGCAGGCACGCAGCAGCGGGCCGGTTTCCAGATCGAACGGCGTATGCGCCTCGTCGTCAGCCAGTTGCTGGACGCGCTGCTCGCGGACATCGCCCGCCAGTGCGGAAAAATCCTTCCAGCCCATGCGCATTCCGGCTTGCCCATGCACCTGTTGCCGGGCCACGCCGTCGACGCTAGGGAACGTGGTGCGCAGGGTTTCGTGGCGCATGATCAACGCTTGCAGCGCCGCTTCGAAACGCCCGACATCGAGTACGCCACGCAGCCGCGCCATGCCACCGACGTTGTACGCCGGGCTGTCCGGTTCCATCTGCCAGAGGAACCACATGCGTTGCTGGGAATAGGACAGCGGCACCGGTTGGCTGCGGTCGACCTGCTCGATCGGCGGTTGCTCGTTGGTCTGGCCGCTGACCTGAATCAGCCGAACCTGCTCGGCGAATGCGCCCAGTTCACGGTTCTCGAACAACGCACGCAGCGGCAATTCGACGTCGCAGGCCTGGCGGGTGCGGGAAATGATTTGTGTGGCCAGCAACGAGTGACCGCCGAGGGCAAAGAAGTCGTCACGCAGACCGATTTGCGTCTGGCCCAGCACTTCGCGCCAGATACCGGCGATCTGTTGCTCCAGCGCCGTGACCGGTTCGACGTGTTCGCACACGTGCCATTGCGGCTCGGGCAAGGCGCGACGGTCGAGCTTGCCGCTCGGGCTCAGGGGCATTTGCTCCAGACGCATCAGCTGCGCCGGGACCATGTATTCCGGCAGCTCGGCGGCCAGCGCGGTGATCAGGCGTGAGGCCTGGGCGTCTTCGGTTTCGCTGGTTTGTGTGGCGGTGTAGTAGCCGATCAACTGCCCGCCGACTGCCGTCTCGCGCACCAGCACCACGGCTTGTGCAACGCCCTCCTGCGCCAGCAACCGCGCTTCAATCTCTTGCGGTTCGACACGGAAGCCGCGCAATTTGACCTGCTGATCGAGACGACCGAGGTATTCGATCACGCCGTCAGCAGTCCAGCGCGCTCGGTCGCCGGTGCGGTACAGACGTGCGCCCGGCTCGCCCAGCGGATCAACGACAAAGCGTTCGGCAGTCAGGCCCGGACGCCCCAGATAACCACGCGCCAGCCCGATGCCGCTGATGCACAGTTCGCCGGGTACGCCGGCCGGTACGGGGTTGAGGTCGCTGTCGAGCACGCGGCAGATGACGTTGCCCAACGGACGGCCAATCGGCGAACACTCGCCATCGGCCGTGGTGCACTGCCAGTGGGTGACGTTGATCGCGGTCTCGGTCGGGCCATAACGGTTGTGCAGTTGCACGGCGGGCAATTGTTCCAGCACACGGTTGCGCAGTTCGGCCGGCAAGGCTTCGCCGCCGGAGAATACGCGGCGCAGGCTGGTGCACTCAGCGGTGAGCGATTCGTCGATAAACAACGAAAGCAGCGGCGGTACGAAGTGCAGCGTGGTCACGCCGTACTGCTGAACCAACTGTGCAATGCGATGCGGATCGCGGTGTTCACCGGGGTCGACCATCAGCAAACGGGCGCCGGTGATCAGCGGCCAGAAGCACTCCCACACCGACACGTCGAAACTGATCGGCGCCTTTTGCATCAGCACGTCGGTGTCATTCAGGCGATAAGTGTCTTGCATCCATTGCAGTCGCTCGGCCAGCGCCGCGTGAGTGTTGCCGACGCCCTTCGGCTGACCGGTGGAACCCGAGGTGTAGATCACGTAGGCGAGGTTGTCGCCCTGCAAATGCAGCCCCGGCGCATGGTTCGGCCAACAGTCGAGGTTGAGCGCGTCCATGGCAATCACGCTGACACCCTCGGTGGCCGGCAGACGTTCAAGCAACCCGGTCTGGGTCAGCAGCAACTCGACGCCGCTGTCGCCGAGCATGTAGGCCAGGCGTTCGGTCGGATAGTCCGGGTCCAGTGGCACATACGCGCCACCAGCCTTGATGATCGCCAGCAGGCCGATCAGCAATTGCGGCGAACGCTCGGCAGCGATGGCCACGCACACGTCCGGGCCGACACCTTTGTCGCGCAGGTAATGCGCGAGGCGGTTGGCGCGGCTGTGCAGGTCGGCGAAGTCCATGGCGCCACCGTCCCACACCAGGGCGGTGCGTTCCGGTGTCAGTTTCGCCTGCTCGTTGAGCCGTTGCGGCAGCCATTGGCTGGCCGGCGTGCAAGGCGCCGCGCTCCAGGCAGTTTGCTGATCGTGCTCACTTGAGGTCAGCAGCGGCAGGTTGCCGATGGCGGTGTCGGGTTGTTCGCAAATGGCGTGCAACAGGTTGCTGAAGTGTTCGGCCAGACGGGTGATGGTCGATGCCTCGAACCGTTCGCTGGCGTAATCGAAGGACAGGCTGAGGCGACCCTTTTGATCTTCCTCGCTGTGCAGTTGCAGGTCGAACTTGGCTTCGCGGCTGTGCCACGGCAACTCTTCGACGAGCAATCCCGGCAGCCGGCGCAGTGCGCTCAAGTCCCGTTGCTGGTGGTTGAACATGACCTGGAACAGACCTTGTTCGCGGGCTTGCGGGTACGCTTCGAGCAGTTGTTCGAACGGCAGGTCCTGATGCGCCTGGGCGCCCAATGCGTGCTGACGGGTTTGCGCCAGCAGCTCAACAAAAGGCTGTCGCGAATCCACTTCGGCACGCAGCACCTGGGTGTTGATGAAGAAGCCGATCAGCCCTTGCGTTTCAAGGCGTGGACGGTTGGCATTCGGCACGCCGATGCGGATGTCGCGCTGGCCGCTGTAGCGGTGCAACAGGGTCTGGAACCCGGCGAGCAATAGCATGAACGGGGTTGAGTCATGCGCCTGTGCGGTCCGGCGAATGGCGTCGCTCAAGGTTGCGTCCAGCTTGACGGAATGCCGCGCCGCGCTGCGAGTGTGCTGTGCCGAACTCGGGTGGTCGGTGGCCAGGTTGAGCGTCGGATGCTCATCGCCCAACCGCGCTTTCCAGTACGCCAGTTGGCGCTCACCCTCCCCTTGCGCCAACCATTGGCGCTGCCAGCTGCCGTAGTCGGCGTACTGCGTCGGCAAGGCGGGAAGTGTTGCTTGTTGTCCCTGGGAAGCTGCGGCGTACAGGCGCGAGAACTCGTCGATCAACAGGTTCAGCGACCAACCGTCGGCGATGATGTGGTGCATCGTCAGCAGCAACTGGTGATCTTCATCGTCGAGGCGCACCAGCGTCCCCCACAACAGCGGACCTTTCTCCAGATCGAACTGAGTACGCGCTTCGTCCTCACGGATTTGCTCGGCGCGAGCTTCACGCTCGGCGGCCGGCAGGTCGCTGATGTCGATCAATTGCAGGTTGAACCCGGCAGCGGCATCCACCTGTTGCAGCGCAACGCCGTCACGCTCGAAGAACCGCGTGCGCAGGGATTCGTGGCGCTCGATCAGTTGCTGGAAGCTGGCGCGCAACGCGTCTCCATCCAGCTCGCCGCGCAAACGCAACGCACCGGGAATGTTGTAGGCGCTGCTGTGCGGATCGAGTTGCCAGGTGATCCACAGGCGGTTTTGCGCCAGGGATTGCGGCATTGCGTCGGTGCGCGACAACGGGGTGATCGCGCCTTGGGCCAGGCCGCCATCCTGTTGTTGCTGAGCCACAGCGCTGGCGAATGCGCCGAGGGTCGGTGCTTCGAACAACAGACGCAGGTTCAGCTCCAGGCCGAGTACTTCCCGCAGACGCGCGACCACCTGGGTGGCGGCGATGGAGTTGCCGCCAAGCAGGAAGAAGTGGTCGTCCGCATGGATCTGTTTGACCTGCAATTGTTCGCACCAGATCTGGCCGATCAGGGATTGCAGCTCAGACCCGGACTCGGTGTTTGCTTCACGCTCGGTGGCCGCTGACGGAAACAGCGCATAGCTGTCGAGACTGCCCTCCGCCAGACGATGGCGGCACGCCGAGCGCTGCAACTTGCCGCTCGACGTCTTGGGCAGCGCCCCCGGATTGAGCAGCACCACCACGCTCGGCGCTTCTTGATACGCTTCGGCCACGACTTGGCGGATGGCTTTGATCAGCGCTTCGGGCGCCAGGATTTTCTGCACGCTGCGGCTGATTTCGGCGGCGACACCAATGCCTTCCTGACCGTCGATATTGACCGCGAATGCCGCGACGCGACCTTTGCGCACCACCTCCACTTCACGCTCGATAGTCTGCTCGATGTCCTGCGGATAGAGGTTGTGCCCACGAACGATCAGCAGGTCCTTCAAGCGCCCGGTGATGAACAGTTCGCCGTCGCGCATAAACCCCAGGTCGCCGGTGCGCAACCAGGTCTGGCCGTTGTGCTGGACGAAGGTCTTGGCGCTGGCCTCGGGGTTGCGCCAATAGCCGAGGGCGATACTCGGCCCGGCGGCCCAGACTTCACCGACAACATTCTCGGCCAGTTCAGTGAGCGCAACCGGATCGACAATCAGCACTGCGTGATCCGGCTGGCTGATGCCACAACTCATGATCGCGCTGCCCTCGCCCGATTCGGCGCGGTTTTGCGCCAGGGCTTGATCGTCTACGCGCAGGTTGCCAATGCCCTGGCCCCGGGGGCTGCCGGCCACGAACAGCGTCGCTTCGGCCAAGCCGTAGGACGCCATGAAACTGTCCGGGGTAAATCCGCACGTGGCGAACTTCTCGGCGAAGCGTTCCAGGGTGTCGAGACGAATCGGTTCGGACCCGGAGTACGCCACACGCCAGCCGCTCAGGTCGAGCCGTTCCAACGCCGATTCGCCGACCCGCTCGCTGCACAGCCGGTAGGCAAAATCCGGTCCGCCGCTGATGGTGCCGCCGTACTCGCTGATCGCTTCCAGCCAGCGCAGCGGCCGGCCGAGGAAGTACGCCGGCGACATCAACACGCACGGCACGCCGCTGAAAATCGGCTGCAACAGACCGCCGATCAAGCCCATGTCATGGTACAGCGGCAGCCAGCTGACGATCACGTCATCAGGGTTCAGATCAATGCCAAAGCCGTGGCGAATCAGCACTTCGTTGGCCACCAGATTACCGTGGCTGACTTGTACGCCTTTGGGCACCGCGGTGGAACCGGAGGTGTATTGCAGGAAGGCGATGTGGTTGCCTTCGAGGTTTGGTTCGACCCAACGATCCGCCAGTTCAACATTGAGAGTGTCGACGCAGAGCAGCGGCGGCGCGCCTTCGATCTGCCGCAACGCGTCGCACAGATCGGCGCTGGTCAGCAGCAAACGCGGTTGGGCATCGCCGATGATCGACAGCAGGCGTTCCAGATGATGACGCTTGGCAGACTCCGGCGGATAGGCCGGCACCGCGATCACGCCTGCATACAGGCAGCCGAAAAACGCGGCGACGTAATCCGGACCACTGGGAAACAACAGGACCGCGCGATCGCCAAACGCCCCCTCGGCTTGCAACGCACATGCAATGGTTCGCGCGCGCTGATCCAGTTCGCGATAACTGAGGACTACCGCCTGATCCGGGGTTTCGGCAAGAAAACGCAAGGCCACCCGATCCGGCGTCAGGGCCGCGCGGCGCTGTAGGGCTTGGACCAGTGTGCTTGGGATTTCGAACGCGTCGGTCATGAGGTTTCCTGCCTGATTTCGGCTTGCAAGTGGAATCGGTTTTCTAACCAATGAGAACGGATGACATCTGCAAATAATTAGTCGACAGGCCGGATAGCCAGCACGGATGGAGGGTGCAAGCGAGGACGTCGGCGTGCAGCAGTTCGCACTTTGCACCACCGAAGCGCATTACTTCTCTTTCTCAATTGACAATCATTATCATTCAACTTAATTTGTCGCTCGACGTGTCGGGCGGCACCGGTTTCGTGCCGTCCCACCAACCTATTGGCAGCAGGGTGATTTCCATGACGGAACAAGTATCCACAAGCAGGTGCGATTCACCGCTACTTCAGGCCTTCGTCGACAATCGACTGATTCTGGTCAAGATTGCAGCCCGCATCACCGGTTGCCGGTCACGCGCCGAAGACGTGGTGCAGGATGCATTTTTCCGGCTGCAATCAGCACCGGCGATCACGTCATCGTTCAAGGCTCAGCTCAGCTACCTGTTCCAGATCGTGCGCAACCTGGCGATCGACCACTACCGCAAGCAGGCGCTGGAGCAGAAGTATTCCGGCCCTGAAGAGGAAGGTCTGAACGTGGTGATCCAAGGCGCTTCACCCGAAACCTCGCACATCAACTTCTCTACCCTTGAGCACATTGCCGATGCACTGACGGAGCTGCCGAGCCGCACCCGTTACGCCTTCGAGATGTACCGCTTGCACGGGGTGCCGCAGAAGGATATCGCCAAGGAACTCGGCGTATCGCCGACCCTGGTGAACTTCATGATTCGTGATGCGCTGGTGCATTGCCGCAAGGTGTCGGGGAGTCGGGCGGATACTTTTGCTCGTCGTTAAGATCTGGATTCTGTGGTGCCCCCATCGCGAGCAGGCTCAAGACCAATACAGGTCTTGAGTCATAAACATCAAGCCAACCGGCACCGATCAAAAAACCGCTCCCGTCCCACCACCATCAACGCCGCCCGCTTGTGCGGGAAGTCGAATTCTTTCTCGCAGTAAAAACCCTGCCCCTGCATGTGCCCGATCATCTTCGCGTTATCCGCACGAGGCTCGGCCACCACCCGTTGCGTGCGCAGGTCGTCTAGAAACAGGTAATGCACCAGCGCCGATAACCAGCTCGCCACTTTGTGCGGCCCCCGGTGGTTTTCCTCACCCACCAGCATGTGGATGCCACGGTCGTAATCATCGACGTCATAGAATGGCGCGATGCGATCTTCCTTGGCCCAATACGCTTCGAAGTAGGCAAACGGCTGATCATCAAAACAGCCGATCAGGGTCGACGTGTGCGGGTCCGCCGCCAGTTTTTCCAGGTAGTCTCGATGTTGCTCGAGACTGCCCTCCTCCTGCCAGAAACTCGCCACGCGCGGGCTGTTCTGCCAGCGATTGAAACGCTCCAGGTCCAATTCAATGTCCACCGTGCGCAGGGAAATCCAGGCTCCGAGGCGCGCGTCAAAGCGCCGATAGACTTCCCCCCGCGGCTTCGGTGGGCGCAGCGGATGACGCTTGCCGTTGCTGATGACCTTATGCTGCGGATAACTGACGACCAGCAATTCACCCAGCCATGGCTGAGGTATTTGCCAGAACAGGGTGCGCAAACAGTGATACTGGCCGGCGATTTCGGTGGGAACCAGCAATCCGCTGAGCAGTGCATCGATGGGGATTTCATTGAGTTGCCAGGTCAGGCGCTGGCAAGCGGGATCACGAGCAAACAGCCAATAACACGCCGCCCGGATGCTATGTCCGAGCGGTTGGCCAAAATGCTCTTCCACTTGCACCTGCAACTCGGGCTCACGGATCAGGCGCAGCTGGATCAACGGCTGCCCTTTCAGGCTGAGGTGCAAGCGGTTTTCGCTTTCATCCGCTACAAGCGGCCCTTCGGCTGGCAGGGCCAGTGCAGTGAGGTCATTCAAATCGGGCATGGGTCGGGCTCACGTCAATCGTCGACAGTTCAACGATGTGACGTGAGCAGGGCCCGGAAATTTAAGACAAGTGCGCAAATACTGTGGCGCGATATCAGTTTCGCGGCACCGGCACTACAGCGATTTTGTACGGATCGAAAATCTTCAGCATCTGGCCGTTGTCGCGTAACCCCTGCAGCAATTTGCCGAACGCTTCGCCAGTGATCGGCCCGGAGGGACGGAGGATCGCGTAGTGGTGATAGACCTGATCGATGCGCTGGGACACCAGCAGTTGATCGGCGACTTTTTCGTTACGCAGCAGGTAGTCGCTCAGGTACGAGCGCGTCACCAGTGCAATGTCGGCACGCCCGCGCAGCACCATCAGCAAGTTGCTGTCGTGGGAATAGGTCAGCGTCGCGTTGTAGTTTTGCGCGAGGAATTTCGGGTCGGCATTGAAGTTGGCGAATTCGTAGTGATAGCCGCTGAACAAGGCCAGGCGCTTGCCAGTGAGGTCGACAAAATAGTTCTGCTGTCGATCCGGCAGGCGTTGCGCGACGAAAATCTCGGCGTCTTCAAGCCCCATGTCGACGCTGGTGTGGGGAATCTCCTGCCAGCCCCAATCCGGGTTTTCGAAAATCGCCATGTCGACCCGGCCCTGCTTGAAATCTCCAAAGCGCCGGGGAATGGAAGTGGGCACGAGGACAAACTGATAATCGCTTTGCTGGCGATTCAACGCCTCGACCAACTGAGGCAGCAGGCCGGTATCGACACCGGTTTCCGGGCGAATAGTGTAGGGCGGAAAATGCGCTGCCCCCACTCGCACCAGTTGTGCAGCGTGGGACGGCAATACCCAAAGCGCCGCAAGCGACGCCAGCAAAAGCCGCGAAGCCGTCCTGATTGGCGAAGACATCAAAACAACCCACTCCCCAAAAAAATACGCATCAATGCATTCAAGCTAGGCGGTTTCGGCCACTTAGCCAGTTTCCCTAGATTGGCACAACCTTATTGTTTTTCTTCCAGTACGAGAATCAAGGCTTCCTCGGCCAATTGATCGAGGCTCATGCTGCCGTCAGCGCGAAACCAGGTGGTGGTCCACGACAACGCGCCCGTCAGGAAACGCCGCGTGATGAACACATCGCCGCGAATGAAACCCGCCTCTTTGGCTTCACCCAACACCTGCAGCCAGAGTTCCTCATAAATATCACGCAGTGCCAATACCTGCGCCTGCCCGTCTTCGGACAACGAGCGCCATTCATACACCAGCACCGCCATGGCCTCGCCGCTGCCACCCATGATCGACTGCAATTCGCAACGAATCAGCGCCAGCACTCGCTCGCGGACGTTGCTGGATTCGGCCAGGGCCGCCCGCATCAATGCAGTGTTGTAGCGGATGGTCTCTTCCATCACGGCGCGAAGGATTTCGTCCTTGCTTTTGAAGTGATGAAAAATGCTGCCTGACTGGATGCCCACGGCGCCCGCCAGATCGCGCACCGTGGTGCGTTCATAACCTTTGTTGCGGAACAGGTGAGCCGCCACTTGCAGCAGTTTGCCGCGGGCGCTGTCCGGGTCGGTCAATTGGCCGTTGTCGACCAATTCGCGCATGACCCTCAGGGCTTTTTGCTCGTCCACCCGTTCTCTCCTACAGTCGATCAATCAAATACGCCGCTTGCCGCTAAAACAACGGGGTTGCGCGGGCAATTTAAGCTGGCGACGACCACCAAGCAAGCGCTCGGGCAGAAGATATTTCAGGCGTTTACAAACCAAGCGCTTGCTTGGTAGTCTCGATTCACTTCACTGGGAGGTGGCTATGCAGTTGACTGTGCCTAAAACGATTCGCATCGGCTGCGCCAGCGCCTTCTGGGGCGACACCTCGACCGCTGCCGCGCAACTGGTGGAAGGTGGACGCCTGGACTACCTGGTCTTCGACTATCTGGCCGAAATAACCATGTCGATCATGGCCGGCGCACGGATGAAAGACCCGCAGGCAGGCTATGCGGGGGACTTCATCGAAGTCCTCAGCCCACTGCTGGGGCAACTTGCCGAACAGAAGATTCGTGTCATCAGCAACGCTGGCGGCGTCAATCCACTCGCCTGCGCCGCCGCCCTGCAAGCCGCCTGCGACAAGGCCGGTGTTGCGCTGAAAATCGCCGTGTTGCTGGGCGATGACCTGCAACCGCAATTCAAGCAGCTGAGCAGCCTCGGCCTCCATGAAATGTTCTGCGGCGCACCGTTACCGCCCCTGTGCGTATCGACCAACGCCTACCTCGGCGCGCCAGGCATCGTCGAGGCTTTGCGTCTGGGTGCGGACATCGTCATCACCGGCCGCGTGGTCGACAGCGCCGTGGTCAGCGCGGCACTGGTACATGAATTCGGCTGGTCCTGGCACGACTACGACAAACTCGCCCAAGCCGCCCTGGCCGGTCACATCATCGAATGCGGCGCCCAATGCACCGGCGGTAACTTCACCGACTGGCGCGAAGTGCCCGACTACGAGCACATCGGCTTCCCCATCGTCGAGGTCAGCGCCGACAGCCAGTTCATCGTCAGCAAACCGGAAGGCTCCGGCGGTCTGGTCACGCCACTGACCGTCGGCGAGCAGATGCTTTATGAAATCGGCGATCCACGGGCTTACCTGCTGCCGGATGTGGTCTGCGATTTCACTCAGGTCAAACTTCAGCAACAGGGCAAAAACGCGGTTCAGGTGCATGGCGCGAAGGGCTTGCCGCCGACCGATCAGTACAAGGTCAGCGCGACGTACCCGGACGGTTTCCGCTGCACCGCCAGTTGTTTGATGGCGGGCATCGATGCGGTGGACAAGGCGCGACGGGTCAGTGAAGCGATCATCAACAAAACCTCGGATATTTTCCGCCAACGCGGCTGGGCGCCCTACAGCGAAGTGAACATTGAACTGCTCGGCAGCGAGGCCACCTACGGCCCCCACGGCCAGCGCACGGACAGCCGCGAAGTGGTGATCAAACTCGCTGTGCGTCACCCGAGCAAACAGGCCTTGATCGTGTTCTCCCGGGAAATCGCCCAGGCTGCAACCGGCATGGCGCCGGGGCTGACCGGGATCGTCGGCGGGCGGCCAACGGTGTATCCGCTGATCCGGCTGTTCTCCTTCCTTATCGACAAAACCGCCTGCACGCTGGACATTGATTTCAACGGCCGGCGCCACCCCTGCGCCCTGCCCACCGTCGATGTGCTCGACCCGGATGACTTGCCTGTCCCGTTCGACCCACCGCAGCCCAGCGACCGCGCCGATGCCAGCGTGGCCCTGATCAGACTCGCGGTCGCGCGCTCGGGCGACAAGGGCAATCACAGTAACATCGGCGTCATAGCCCGCGCGCCCGAGTACCTGCCCTGGATCGCCGAAGCGCTGACGCCGGAGGTCATGGTCGACTGGATGAGCCACGTCCTCGACCCCGTTCACGGGCGTGTGGAGCGCTGGTATTTGCCGGGCACCCACAGCCTGAATTTTCTACTGGAGAACGCCCTCGGCGGTGGTGGCGTGGCCAGCCTGCGGATCGACCCGCAAGGCAAAGCCTTCGCCCAGCAACTGCTGGAAATCCAGATTCCGGTGCCCCAGCGCATCGCCGACCAGGTCAACTAGAGGACTGCCGCCATGGCTTACGATTCGATCTTCAAAACCGATCTGTTTGCAGGCCAGACCATTCTTGTCACCGGTGGCGGCAGCGGCATCGGTCGTTGCACCGCCCATGAACTGGCAGCGCTGGGCGCGCATGTGCTACTGGTCGGGCGCAAGGCCGACAAGTTGAAAAGCGTTGCCGCCGAGATTGCCGAAGACGGCGGCAAGGCGGATTGGGCCGTGTGCGATATTCGCGAGGAAGATGCGGTCAAGCATCTGGTCAGCGAACTGATTCGCAAATACGGGCCGATCCACGGTCTGGTCAACAACGCCGGTGGGCAATTCCCGTCACCGCTGGCCTCAATCAATCAGAAAGGATTCGAAACCGTGGTCCGCACCAATCTGGTGGGCGGTTTCCTGATGGCCCGGGAAGTGTTCAATCAATCCATGAGCAAGCATGGCGGCGCCATCGTCAATATGCTCGCCGACATGTGGGGTGGCATGCCCGGCATGGGGCATTCAGGCGCGGCGCGCGCGGGCATGGATAACCTGACCAAGACTGCCGCCTTCGAATGGGGTTACGCCGGGGTGCGGGTCAACGCGGTGGCGCCGGGGTGGGTCGCTTCCAGCGGCATGGACACTTATGAAGGCGCTTTCAAAGCGGTGATCCCCACCTTGCGCGAACACGTGCCGCTCAAACGCATCGGCACCGAATCGGAAGTCAGCGCTGCAATCGTGTTCCTGCTCAGCCCGGCCGCGGCGTTTGTCAGTGGCAGCACCTTGCGCATCGACGGAGCCGCCAGCCTCGGCGGGCGCGCGTGGCCGATCCACAAGGCTACAAACAGTGAGTCGTACAACGGTTTTCACCGCGCGTATTTGCCAGAAGTGCTCAAGGACAAGGAATAAGCCATGCCGGTGATTCAATCGCAAGTGGACCCGTTCAGCGCGCCGTTCGCCCAGAACCGCGACGCGATGCTGGCCGTGATCGAACACGTGCGCCAGCTCGAACAGAACCTTTTGAACAAGGCGGCCGAGGCCAAGCCGAAGTTCGACAAGCGCGGCCAACTGCTGCCGCGTGAACGCCTCAACCTGCTCCTCGACCCCGGCGCGCCGTTCCTCGAACTGGCGAGCCTGGCCGGCTACAAGCTGCACGACGACAAGGACGGCAGCGCGGCCGGTGGTGGTTTGATCGCCGGGATCGGTTACGTGTCCGGCGTCCGCGTGCTCGTGGTGGCAAACAACAGTGCGATCAAGGGCGGGACCATTTCCCCCAGCGGACTGAAAAAGTCCCTGCGCCTGCAACAGATCGCCATGGAGAACAAACTGCCGGTGATCACCCTCGCCGAAAGCGGTGGCGCCAACCTGAATTACGCCGCGGACATTTTCGTCGAAGGCGCGCGCAGCTTTGCCAATCAAGCGCGGATGTCGGCCATGGGATTACCGCAGATTACCGTGGTGCATGGCTCGGCCACCGCGGGCGGCGCTTATCAGCCGGGATTGTCGGATTACGTGGTGGTCGTGCGCGGCAAGGCCAAGCTGTTTCTCGCCGGCCCGCCACTGCTGAAAGCGGCAACCGGGGAAGTCGCCACCGACGAAGAACTCGGCGGCGCCGAGATGCATGCGCAAACCGCTGGCACCGCCGAGTACCTGGCCGAGAACGATGCCGACGGCGTACGCCAGGTGCGCGAGATCGTCAGTCTGTTGCCCTGGAACGATCAGTTGCCCTGGCGCCCGGAACAGCGCTGGGAAGAACCGCTCTACCCCATCGACGAGCTGCTGGGCCTGATCCCGGACGACCCGAAAAAACCCTATGACGTGCGCGAGATCATCGCGCGTATTGCCGACGGTTCGAACGTCCTAGAATTCAAGGCTGAGTTCGATCAGCAGACCGTTTGCGGCCACCTGAAAATCCAGGGCCGTGCCTGCGGCTTCATCGGCAACAACGGCCCGATTACGCCCAAGGGTGCGAGCAAGGCCGCGCAGTTCATCCAGCTGTGCGACCAGAGCCAGACGCCGCTGCTGTTTTTCCACAACACCACCGGGTTCATGGTCGGCACCGAATCGGAACAGCAAGGCGTGATCAAGCACGGCGCGAAAATGATTCAAGCGGTGGCAAATGCCCGGGTGCCGAAACTGACGATTGTCGTCGGCGGCTCCTACGGCGCCGGCAACTACGCCATGTGCGGGCGTGGCCTCGACCCACGTTTCATCTTCGCCTGGCCCAACAGCCGCACCGCCGTGATGGGCGGCGCCCAGGCCGGCAAGGTGCTGCGGATTGTCACCGAGGCCAAACAGCTCAAGGACGGTCTGGTGCCGGATCCAAAAATGCTCGACATGCTGGAACAGGTCACCGCACAGAAACTCGACAGCCAGTCCACCGCCCTCTACGGCAGTGCCAATCTGTGGGACGACGGACTGATCGATCCGCGGGACACGCGGACGTTGCTCGGTTACTTGCTGGATATCTGTCACGAGGCCGAGGTGCGGCCGCTGCAAGCCAACAGTTTTGGCGTCGCCAGGTTCTAGACCGGCCTTTAGGAGAACAATAAAAATGATCTTCACCCAGGAACACGAAGCACTGCGCCGCACCGTCCGCCAGTTCGTCGATCACGAGATCAACCCTCACGTCGAGGAATGGGAAAAGGCCGGGCGTTTCCCCATCCATGAAATCTTCCGCAAGGCCGGCGACCTCGGCCTGCTGGGGATTTCCAAACCGGAAAAATTCGGTGGCATGGGGTTGGACTACAGCTATTCGATTGTCGCGGCCGAAGAGTTCGGCACCATCCATTGCGGCGGCATTCCGATGTCCATCGGCGTGCAGACCGACATGTGCACGCCCGCCCTCGCCCGCTTCGGTTCAGATGAATTGCGCGACGAGTTTCTGCGCCCGGCGATTACCGGCGAACAGGTCGGTTGCATCGGCGTTTCCGAAGTTGGGGCCGGCTCCGACGTCGCCGGGCTGAAAACCACCGCCCGCAAGGACGGCGATGACTACGTGATCAACGGCAGCAAGATGTGGATCACCAACTCGCCCAGCGCCGATTTCATCTGCCTGCTGGCCAACACCTCCGACGACAAACCGCACATCAACAAGTCGCTGATCATGGTGCCGATGAACACCCCCGGCATCAGCCTCAGCTCGCACCTGGACAAACTCGGCATGCGCAGCTCGGAAACCGCCCAGGTGTTTTTCGACAATGTGCGTGTGCCGCAACGCAACCGCATCGGCCATGAAGGCGCCGGGTTCATGATGCAAATGCTGCAATTCCAGGAGGAACGCCTGTTCGGTGCGGCGAACATGATCAAGGGCCTGGAGTATTGCGTCGACAGCACCATCGAGTACTGCAAAGAACGCAAAACCTTCGGCAACGCGCTGATCGACAATCAAGTGATCCACTTCCGTCTGGCCGAGCTGCAAACCGAAATCGAATGCCTGCGGGCGCTGGTCTATCAGGCCACCGAGCAATACATCAAAGGTCAGGACGTCACTCGCCTGGCTTCCATGGCCAAGCTCAAGGCCGGGCGCCTGGGCCGTGAAGTCAGCGACAGCTGCCTGCAATATTGGGGCGGCATGGGTTTCATGTGGGACAACCCGGTGGCCCGCGCTTACCGCGACGTGCGGCTGGTGTCGATTGGTGGTGGCGCCGATGAAATCATGCTGGGGATCATCTGCAAACTCATGGGCATTCTGCCGGGGAAAAAGAAATGAGCACCCTGCCCGATTGCCAGACACTGCTGTTGGAGTCGCATAACGGCGTGCTGCACATCACCCTCAATCGTCCGCAAAGCCGCAATGCCATGAGTCTGCACATGGTCGCCGAACTGCGCGCGGTCCTTGCGGCGGTGCGTGATGATCGTGCGGTTCGGGCCTTGGTGATCGGCGGCGCCGGCGGACACTTCTGTGCCGGTGGCGACATCAAGGACATGGCCAACGCACGCGCTCAAGGTTCGGACGCCTATCGCGAGTTGAACCGGGCCTTTGGCGCACTGCTGCAAGAGGTGCAACACGCGCCGCAAGTGGTGATTACGGTGCTGCAAGGCGCGGTGTTGGGCGGTGGCCTGGGGCTGGCGTGTGTCAGCGACGTGGCCCTGGCCGATCACCTGGCGCAGTTCGGATTGCCGGAAACCAGCCTCGGCTTGTTGCCCGCGCAAATCGCCCCGTTTGTGGTCCAGCGCATCGGCCTGACCCAGGCCCGGCGCCTGGCGCTGACCGCCGCACGTTTCGACGGTACACAGGCTCGGCGCATGGGCCTGGTGCACTTTGTCGAGCATGATGCGCAAGCCCTGGCTGAACGCCTCGATGAAATCCTCGCCCATGTGCTGTGCTGCGCGCCGGGGGCGAATGCGACAACTAAAAAACTGTTGCTGGCGAGTGCCGGGCAACCGTCGGATGCGTTGCTGGATGACGCGGCGCAGTGGTTTAGCGAAGCGGTGACGGGGGCGGAAGCTATCGAAGGGACCATGGCTTTTGTGCAAAAGCGTAAACCGGGGTGGGCCACTTAGAAGCTTCGTCGGAACGCCGCCCGGAGCCGGCTCGCTCCCACATTGGTTATGCGTCGATCACAAATCCTGTGGGAGCGAGCCTGCTCGCGAAGAGGTCATCACATTCACCGCAATTCTCAAGGAAAGCCTTCATGCCCGGACTCAGAAAAATCCTGATCGCCAACCGCGGTGAAATCGCTTGCCGTATCCAGCGCACCGCCCAGGCGCTGGGCTATCGCACTGTCGCCATCTTCAGCGACGCCGACGCCGATGCCCTGCACGTACAAATGGCCGACGAAGCCGTCAACATCGGCGCGGCCCCAGTGCAGCAGTCTTACCTGAACATCCCGGCCATCATCGACGCTGCCCGGCGCACCCGTGCCGATGCGATCCACCCCGGCTACGGCTTCCTCTCGGAAAACGCTGGCTTCGCCCTTGCCTGCCGTGACGCGGGCATTACCTTCATCGGCCCCAGCCCCGAAGCCATTGAGCTGATGGGCAGCAAACGCCTGTCGAAAATCGCCATGATCGATGCCGCAGTGCCCTGCGTTAAAGGCTATCAAGGCGCCGAACAGGACGATGCAACCCTGAGTCGTGAAGCTGAACGCATCGGTTACCCACTGATGATCAAAGCCAGTGCGGGCGGGGGCGGACGAGGCATGCGCCTGGTACAGGATGCCAGCCAGCTGCTGGAACAACTGCGCACTGCACGCTCAGAAGCGCAGCATGGTTTTGGCAGCGACGAACTGATTCTCGAACAAGCCTTGATCGACCCGCGCCACGTCGAGATTCAGCTGTTTGGCGATCAGCACGGCAACCTGATCTACCTCGGCGAGCGCGACTGTTCGATCCAGCGCCGGCATCAAAAAGTCATCGAGGAAGCGCCGTGCCCGGTGATGACCAGCGAGTTGCGTCAGGCCATGGGCGAGGCTGCGCTCAAGGCCGGCCGGGCAGTGAACTACGTCGGCGCCGGGACGGTGGAGTTTCTGCTGGATGCACGCGGGCAGTTCTATTTTCTGGAGATGAACACCCGGCTGCAGGTAGAACATCCGGTGACCGAACTGATCACCGGGCTGGACCTCGTGGCCTGGCAACTGCTCGTCGCCGAAGGACAACCGCTGCCATTGCGACAGGAGCAGGTTCAGCTCAGCGGGCATGCCATGGAAGTACGTTTGTACGCCGAAGATCCCGCTCACGACTTTCTGCCGCAAACCGGTCAAGTCAAGGCGTGGGAGCCGGCGTTGCAGAATGGTGTGCGGATCGATCATGGCCTGATTGAAGGCCAGGACATCAGTCCGTTCTATGACCCGATGCTGGGCAAAATCATCGCCCACGGTGCAACCCGCGAAGAGGCCCGACGCAAGTTGTTGCGCGCGGTGCAGGACAGCGTGCTGCTGGGCGTACAGAGCAATCAGCGCCTGCTTGCCAGTCTGCTGCAACACCCGCAGTTCATCAGCGGCGAGTTCAGCACCGGGTTCATCCCGAACTGCTTTACTGACGAGCCGTGCTTGCAGGCTCATGTCCCGAGCGCCTGTGAGCTGGCCATCGCTGCGGCGCTGTTTTATCAAGTGTCGGCACAGGCTCACCCGGTACCGCTGAAGGGCTGGCGCAACAATGCCAGCGTGCCGTTGCACTATCGCATCGGCCTGAATGACCACGATTGGCCGGTGGAATTGAACGCCTTGCCTGAGGGGTCGTTTCGGATTCATGTCGCCGGGCAACGGCTCACATTGAAGATCATCCGTAGCGATGGGCGCTGGGCAATGCTGGAGATTGACGGTATCCACCAGCGTCATGCCTATCGACTCGAGGCAGGGCACCTGTGGTTGTTCGCGCGGCCCGGCAGTTTGAAACTGCTGGATCGGACCCAGGCGCTGGTCAGCAGTCAGACCAGCGTCAGTTCCGGCACGCTCAAGGCACCGATGGACGGCGCCATCGTCGACGTACTGGTCAGTGAGGGCAGTACCGTCAGCAAAGGCCAGCTATTGGTGGTGCTCGAAGCCATGAAAATGGAGCATCCACTCAAGTCGGGCATCGACGGAGTCCTCAAACGCTTGCAGGTTCAGGTCGGCGATCAGGTCAAAAATCGTCAGATTTTGTTGGAGGTCGAATAAGCCGCTAGGCGGATCCGCCGGGTTTGGCTACGCTCAAGCCCTATCAGGACGCGGATACCAGGAAACCTGCGATGCCTCACTGGCTGGTGATAGATCTGGAAGCCACCACCGATGAAGGTGGCTGGCCAGTAACGGAAATGGAAATCATCGAAATCGGTGCCACCCTGGTGGACCGCAAAGGTCGCGAACTGGACCACTTCCAGCGTTTCGTGCGACCACTGCGGCGGCCCCTGCTGACACCGTTTTGCCGGGAGCTGACGCACATCACTCAGGGCAATATCGATACCGCGCAACTGCTGACCGAGGTCTGGCCGGCGTTCGAACGTTGGCTGGGCCAGCATCACTCACGCCTGGAAGGCTGGGCGAGCTGGGGCGACTACGACCGCAAACAGTTGGTTCAGGAGTGGGAACGCCTGCAACTCGACAGCGCCTTGAGCCGCGTGCCGCACATGAACCTCAAGCAGCGCTTTGCCAAGGCCCGGCGCCTGGAACGCCCGCTGGGGCTCAATGGCGCCCTGCAACTGGCGGGCATGCAATTCACCGGACAGCAGCACCGGGCACTGGAAGATGCGCGCAATACAGCTCGCTTATTACCGCTGATTCTCCCCTCCTAGAGAGGTGACGACGCTCGAGGCCTTGTGCATACTGGCCGGCCCTTTTTAGCCCTTTTCGAGGAATCGCCCATGTTTAAAGTCAACGAGTACTTCGACGGCACCGTCAAGTCGATCGCCTTTGGCACCGCTGAAGGTCCTGCGACTATTGGCGTCATGGCTCCGGGCGAATACGAATTCGGCACCAGCCAACGTGAAATCATGCACGTGGTCAGCGGCGCCCTGACCGTCAAACTGCCTGACAGCAGCGACTGGGAAACCTTCGCGGCCGGCAGCCAGTTCAACGTGCCTGCCAACAGCAAGTTTCAGCTGAAAGTGGCCGTCGACACCGCTTACCTGTGTGAATACCGCGGCTAACCCCCCGGGTTTTCATCGCGATAAAAAAATGCCCGTGTCCAAAGACACGGGCATTTTTCATTCCGGGACGTTTACTCGAGAATCGTCACCGGCATCCCGACTTCGAGACGACCGTTACTGTCGTTGACCAGATTCTGTCCAAACATCGCCCCATCGGCCTCGGAACGGTATTTCTGCAACGTGGCCAGCGGTTCCCGGTCATCGCTTCGCTCACCGGTTTGCGGATCGATGGTGGTCAGAATGCACCGAGAGCAGGACTTGACCACCCGAAACTCGACATCGCCGATGCGAATACGCTTCCAGCTGTCTTCGGCAAAGGCTTCGCTGCCCTCGATCACCAGGTTCGGTCGAAAGCGCAGCATTTCCAGGGAACGTCCGACCTTTTGCGATAAATCTTCGAGGGACGCCTGCCCGATCAGTAACAATGGATACCCATCGGCGAACGCTACCTGATCATCGTCCTTGCCGTAACCGGCCTCGGTCATGCGCGCACGATCAAGAGGAACCTGCACCAGCCGCGTCGGCTTGCCAATGAACTCACTGACCCAGGCGCCCGCCTCGTCACCGGCATCCGGCACGCGCAAGGTGTCGCGCCAAATGGTGACGCCACGCAGTTCAGCGTTGCTGGAGGGCAAGGCGATGTCGATCGGTGAGCGGCCCGGGGCGCTGAGGGTCAGGCCGCCCTCGGCATTCCACAACGCCGACAACTGACTCATGGACGCGACTGCGCGCTGGGTCAGGAAGCGTCCGCTGGCCTCATCTACCAGCATCCAGCGTCGATCACCGTCCAGCCCCAGTTTGTCGAGGCCGGCGTGTTGCAAGGTTTCACCCTTGCCGGATTTCAACGGATAACGGTAAAGCGCGCTCAGACGCAACATGGCCAGCTCCCTGATGGTCAAAAAAGGCCACCCTATACGAGCTTGGTCACCGAATCAAAGGCTGAAAACATGACATGGCTCCCGTGTAGGAGCGAGCCTGCTCCGGGCGGCTCGCTCCTACACGGAAAGTGGCCAGTCCTTGATCGTGATCAGGCCGGGACTTCGTCGAGCATCAGGCGCTGGCGCACCACGTCGACGAGTTTGTCCGGCTGGAATTTGGAGAGGAAGTTGTCGCAGCCGACCTTCTTCACCATCGAGTCGTTGAAGCTGCCCGACAGGGAGGTGTGCAGGACCACATAAAGGCCACGCAGACGCGGGTCGTTTCGAATTTCGGTGGTCAGGCGATAGCCGTCCATTTCCGGCATTTCTGCGTCGGTGAACACCATCAACAGTTTGTCGGTCATCGACACGCCCGTATCCGCCCAGGCCTTGAGCATGTTCAGCGCCTTCAGGCCGTCACTGGCAATGTGCATCTTCACGCCCAACTGACCCAGTGTGTCGCGCAATTGCGACAGTGCGACATTGGAGTCATCGACCAGCAGCACTTCGCGGCCACGGGCGCGCTCCAGAACCGGATCGTCGAGTTTTTCGCGGGAGACCTTGGCGTTGTAAGGCACGATTTCGGCCAGTACTTTCTCGACGTCGATGATTTCCACCAACTGGTCATCGACCTTGCTGATCGCCGTGAGGTAATGCTGGCGACCGGCGCTGGTCGGCGGCGGCAGAATGGCTTCCCAATTCATATTGACAATGCGGTCCACACCGCCAACCAGGAACGCCTGCACTGACCGGTTGTACTCGGTGACGATGATCGTGCTGGTCGGGCTCGGTATCAGCGGGCGCATGCCGATGGCCTGGGACAGGTCAATCACTGGCAACGTCTGGCCACGCAGGTTGACCACCCCGCAAACGAACGGATGGCGCTGGGGCATCAGGGTCAGTTTGGGCAGTTGCAACACTTCCTGCACTTTAAAGACGTTGATCGCGAACAATTGCCGGCCGGCCAGGCGAAACATCAGAATTTCCAGGCGATTCTCACCCACCAGTTGCGTGCGTTGGTCTACCGTGTCGAGAATGCCGGCCATTAATGACTCCTGGGCTTGTTCTGATTAATTCACTAAAGAGGGTTATCGGCTGTTGTTGCCATATCTTGACCCTGAGACAAAATGCCACGATCGAGCATTGATGTCACATTAACATCATGGTTTACTGCATCCGCAATTCACCTGCTTTATCCAGCGGCGCGACCACGGTTTGCACGCTAGGTTCCCCCGCGTAAGGGATTCCCCTAGTAACAATCAGGCCCAACCTGATATTCGCAATATCCAATAGCCATTAATGTGACGCCATTCTCATTGCATGAACGGAGTCAGGCTTTTGTGTGCGATCGCAGGTAAGTGGCCATCCACCCTCTCGAGTTCCCAAGCCTGCGCTCAGGCCTGCGGGAGCGCGATCTCATGCCGGCATGGCAGCGTCGGGACGTTGGACGCCCTCATCGACATACGCGACATCCCCTCATTTGACATGACGTTGTGGAGATAAGCATGCCGAACAAACCGAAGCAGTGGGCTCAGCGTTTACCGGAGTTTCTTGTCGAAGCGGAAACCCTCCTGGCCAAATCGGAGGAGTGCCTGAGCCATCTGCAATTGATCAGCAATGACAAGGACGCAATCGATTGCATGCTCAGCAGCCTGCTCAAACTGGCGAGCCGGGCCGATGCCCTGGCGCTGGAAGCCGTGTCGGAATTTTCCCTGCATATTCACGGCTTGCTGAACCATGCCCACACCCACATAGACCTGCACGAGCAAGCACTGGGCGCGCTGAAGGATTGCTTCACGCTGATGGCCTGGCAGCTCGAACTCATCGATCAGACCACCGGTCAGCTCAGCCTGGATGACAGCGAACAGACTTCCCTGCTGGAAGCCTTTGCGGTCCAGGTCGGTCAGAGTCATTTTCAGTTACCGGCTAATTCCAAGCCGTTTACGCTCGTTTCCTACTCGGAACGGCAGGCTTGAATTAGTCAGACAACTACAGGGTGCGTATTCTTATTGCCATGACGCGCCTCTATAACTGAGTGCACTCATGTCGCAATTGAATATTTCATACCTGCGAACGACAGTACGGCGTTAATCGTTACTCCCTCCGTAAACTTTTTCCATAGTGGAACTATCGTCCACTGCTTTATTTCCTGACTCTTTGGACATATATACCAAACGCGACCAACGGTATCTAAGGTGGTATTATGCCGACCATTAGTTGACGCCAATTAATGGCAAAGTGAATTCAGATCAGAGCCAGCCGATAACGGCTGTAGTTCCGCCACTGGAGACCACTCTGCTCAAGACGAGTCACTACAGATTTTCAGACAGAGACCCGTCAGCCACTATGGCCGGTCTGCCCGCAGCGAACATTCATTGGCTCCATCCGCTATGTACGCCAGCCTCAAGTCAGTCACCTCATGGCCACCGTCCCAGAAAAACGCTCGACGGCTCACGCTATTGCTGTGCACCTGTTCGGCACTTGGCAGCTTGATGGTCTTCGGTCTCTCCACTTCCCTTGCCCTGAGCTTGCTGGTGCTCAATATCGCGGCATTGGCCAGCGTCTGGCTACAACATCGCCTCTCTGGCAAATCGATAAAATTTGAACCGCAAGAGCTCGCCGACCGCTTGCTGGAAGTCCAGGAAAATGAACGCCATCGTCTGAGTAGAGAATTGCACGACGATATCGGCCAGCTGCTGACCGCCGCAAAACTTCAAAGTGAATGGCTCAAGCGTCGGATGCCTGATGAAATGCAGAGCCAGTGCCTGGTGCTCTGCGACACGCTGGAAGAAACCCTGACCAAGGTTCGTGACGTCTCGGCCATCCTTAATCCCAGACAGTTGGCGAGCCTCGGGCTGGAAGCCAGTCTGCGTGCGCATCTACTCAAGACCTTGGCCAATACATCGGTGCACTGGAGCCTGGAATGCCATCAACGGTTGACCGGTGTGCCGGAAGAAATGGCGGTGGCAGCGTTTCGAATTACCCAGGAAGCCGTGACCAATATTTTGCGTCACGCCGAAGCGAAAAATCTTCTGGTCCGACTGCAACGTATGCCCCAAGGCCTGACACTATTGATCAGCGACGACGGCCTGGGTTTCGCACCTGCGGTTGATCCCGGTCGAGAGGGCCAGCGCGGGATGGCCGGGATGCTGGAACGGATCGATCAGTTGGGCGGAACCTTGGCCGTGACGAGCGAGCCAGGCAAAGGCACTCAAATCGAAGCACTCTTCCCCTGGGCGCCACGCGCGCTCGAACGGGCCAGTACGAATAAGGTTTTGCATTGACTTGTAATTTACTTCTGGTGGATGACCACTCGCTGATCAGGGCAGGCGTACGCGCCTTGGTGCTGGACATTCCCGGCTATGCGGTTGTTGGCGAGGCCAATGATGGGTCGCAGCTGCTCGAAATGGTCGAGAAACTGTCCCCTGACATTGTTCTGCTGGACATCTCCATGAAGGAGACCAGCGGTCTCGAAGCCTTGCAGCGACTCAAGCGGGTGCGCCCGCAAAGCAAGGTGCTGATTTTGTCGATGCACACCGATCCCGCGCTCATCATGCAAGCGCTGGAGTCCGGCGCTCATGGCTATTTACTCAAGGACACCACGGCCACCGAGCTGGAACATGCGCTGGATGCCCTGCGCCACAACGAACGCTACCTCAGCCCTGCCATCGCCCACACGGTCATCAACCAGGCGCTGATCCGGAGCCAGAAACAGCACCCGGAAACGCACGAATCACATAACCTGACGGCGCGGCAACTGGAAATCCTGCGACTGATTGTTCGCGGAAAATCCACCCGGGAAATCGCCAATGGCTTGGGTCTCAGTATCAAGACCGTTGAAACCCACCGCTCGCAGATCATGAAGCGCCTGCAGATCTACGACGTGGCCGGCCTTGTCCTGTTTGCGGTACGCGAGCAAATCATTAGCCTGGACGATTAGCTGACCGCGATGTACTCAGCAGCGGTGAATTCTCCGGCAAATGCACGCGTAATGCCGCGGCACGCGCGGTAAAACGCAGGTTATCGCCCTCTAATGGTTCGCCATCAAGGTTGATGTGCAGCCCTTCCGAGACCTTGATCTCGACCCAGGGCAAACGAGCGCGCACGAACATGTTATCGATGCCAAAGCCATCGGCCAGCAGGTTTCTCAAGGTACCGACCACTTCCTGCGGTGCCGGTAAAATACTGATATCCAGCAGACCATCGTCAGCCAGCGCCTCCGGACATAGCACATGCCCGCCTCCCGCCTGCCGACCATTGCCGATACCGAGCGCCAATAGCTCTCCGCGCCAATGAAAGTCCGGCCCCTGCAACTCGCCATAAGCCGCATGCAACTCGCTGAAGCGTGATAAGCCGGTAAACAGATAAGCTGCGCCGCCGAGAACTTTTTTCAAGTCTTCTGACGTATTGGCCGTGACCTGACTGCCGAAACCGCCCGTGGCCATGTTCAGAAAGACCTGGCCTCCGACTTCCCCCAGATCGATAGCGTGTGGCGCAACCTCCAGAAGATCCAGTGCCAGTGCGGGCGCTAGAGGTACGCCAGCAGCACGAGCAAAATCATTGGCCGTACCCAGTGGCATCAAAACCAGGCTCGCCTGATTCGGGTGTGCCGCCAGGGCCTCGGCAATATCGCGCAACGTGCCATCGCCGCCGCCGGCAATCAATTGCGTGTAGCCCGCGTTCAACGCTTCTTCCACCCATCGCCGAGCATCCCCCGCTTCCCAGGTCAACCGCACGGCCAGTGTCCACCCTTGCTTGCGCTTGTCTTCGACTGCCGCGCGGACCTCCTCGTTGAGTGCCTGCTTGCCATGCAGAATCAACAGCGCCTTGCGCTCACTCATTGTCGTAGCTCCTGATTGGAATTCATTCAGGAGATGTTGACCTCACTCCCCCCTATAAAGGTCGCACGACGTTGAGATTTTTCGAGGCATGCAGGTTTACGGTCCTACAGGTCGGGATATTTTCTTACGATATATGAGGAATCGGCTTAATTGACCCGCCAGGGCGAATGGTTCACCTTGGTTTCGGCGACTATCCGTCATCAAAAGCAACCACACAGGGATGTGCAAGCAAATGAGTAGACACTCACCAAAGATTACAAAAGCAAATTATAAGAGCTTCAGCTATTCAAAGGGCATAGATGCAAGGAGCGTCTTTCTCCATGCAAACCCATGACATCAAGTTGCCGCTCCCTCCGGTAAAGCCGTTCTCGGAAAATCGCACCAATCATCAAGCTGAATTCAACAACAACGCAAAACCCGCTGCAGGAGTTGACATGGAACCTCGCGTCATTGAACTGGAGACTCATCTGAAATACATCCGAAGAGACATGGATGAAGTGCGCAATGACGTCAAATCCATCAAACACAGACTTGCCTATTCGGCAGGCGGCGCAGCGGTCGTCCTCGGCCTGTTGGGTTGGGTTGCCAACAGCCGCTTTGATCAGGTCGTGACACTGCTGGTTCGTTAAGCGTCAGCCATGCACGCAAGACCCGGCGCTTTACCGGGCTTGCGGCAACTGAGCCCTACGCGTCAGTTCAGAACTTCGCTCAGAGGAATGAACACTACATATTCACCCTCGATCAACGTGCGATCTTCCAACACTTCAACCAGGCCATCGGCCCAGGCGGCACTGCGAAGTACGCCGGAACTCTGATTCTTGTAAATGATCGCCCGACCATTCTCCAGGCGACCACGCAAGTATTCCCGTCGATTGCCCGCCTTTGGCCAGACAAACCCGGCCGGCACCTGGAACTTCAACGGCTCGACCTCTTTTACACCCTGACGTCGCAGAAGATAGGGCTTTGCCAATAACGCAAAAGTGACCAATGTCGACGCCGGGTTGCCGGGCAAACCAATCACGGGCACACCGCGATAATGCCCGAAGGTCAGCGGCTTACCCGGTTTGATGGCGAGCTTCCATAGCGTCAACTCGCCCGCTTCGCGCAAGGCCAAGCCGAGGAAATCGGCTTCGCCAACCGACACTCCGCCAGTTGAGAGGATCAGATCAACATCCTTCAACTCGCCTAGACGGGCACGAGTGGTCACCAAGTCATCAGGCAAAATACCGGCATCGATGACTTCACAACCCAGGCGTTGCAACCAACTGCACAGCAACACGCGATTGCTGTTGTAGATTTGTCCTGGACCCAGGGCCTGGCCCGGTTCAACCAATTCATCTCCGGTAGAGAGAACCGCAACACGAACCTTGCGAACAACATCGAGCTCAGCGCAGCCCATCGATGCCGCCAAACCCTGTTCGATTGATCCAAGGCGGGTACCAACCGGCAAAACAAGCTCGCCCACCGTTGTCTCCTGACCTTGTGGCCGGATGTTCTGACCGGGGGTCATGGGCTCGATGAAACGGACTCGATCATCCGCCTGAACCTCGGCATTTTCCTGCATCTCGACACAGTCGGCGCCTGCTGGCACCGGTGCACCGGTAAAGATGCGGGCACAGGTACCGGGTTGCAGCGGTTCGGGCGCCTGACCTGCAAAAATCTTCTGACTGACCACCAACGGTTCACCCGTCCAGTCGGCGGCCCGCAGGGCGTAGCCATCCATGGCGCTGTTTGGCCAAGGTGGCAGATCAAGGGTTGAAACCAGGTCATCGGCGAGCACGCGCCCCTGAACTTGCGCCACAGGCAAACGCTCACGCTCGCGGATGGGCGAAGCCTCTGCCATTTCCAGCAAGCGCGCCAGCGCCACCTCGACCGGCATAAGGCTGCCGGTTTTACCTGGCTTACCCACGGGATTCACAGGGTTGCGCCTGCTTCAAGTGAGCGACGAAATTGCAGGGACGATGCCGGGAATCCAGTTGTTCGGCGAGAATGCCATCCCAGCCAGTGCGCACGGCATTGGTTGAACCGGGCAAGCAGCAGACCAGCGTACCGTTGGCCAAACCGGCCAGCGCCCGGGACTGGACGGTCGAGGTACCAATGTCCGCAACGGAAATCTGCCGGAACAGCTCACCAAACCCATCTACCTGCTTGTCCAGCAGGCAACTCACCGCTTCTGGCGTGCTGTCACGCCCCGTGAACCCGGTACCGCCAGTGATCAGAACCACCTGCACCACCTCATCGGCAATCCAGTTGGCGACTTGCGCGCGGATTTTGTAGAGGTCATCTTTAAGCAGAACCCGAGCGGCCAGGTTGTGGCCGGCGGCGCTCAAGCGGTCGACAAAAACCTGACCTGACGTATCGGTTTCCAGGGTTCGGGTATCACTGACAGTCAGCACCGCAATGTTAAGCGGCGTGAAAGGTACATCAGCCTTGGCTTTCATAGGCTCGTCCAGTTGTAGGAAAAACAGCTCGGTGTTATATCACAGCGCTTCACTTTTTCAGCGCCCCCATGGAGACCCGCCATGACCTCGAACCCGGCATTGCCACCCTGCTCCATTCTGCTCCTGGCAGGTGGCCGCGGCCAACGCATGGGCGGTCAGGACAAGGGGTTGCTGGAATGGCACGGCGCGCCGCTGATCGCGCACCTGTATCGCAAGACCCGCGACCTGAGCAATGACCTGATCATCTCGTGCAACAGGAACCTGGACAAATACGCGCCCTACGCTGATCAGTTGGTCCATGACGACGAAGGCGATTTTCCCGGTCCCCTCGCCGGGATTCGCGCCGGCCTCAAGGCTGCCCGTCATCCTTATTTGTTGGTCTTACCGTGCGACGTGCCCCGCATCGACGATGCCCTGCTCCTCAGCATGCGCAAAATGGCCAGCCAGCATCCGGACAAACCGCTGATGCTGCGCCAAGGTGCACATTGGGAACCGTTGCTGTGCGTTATCCCTGTCGCTCTCCGCGCCGCGTTCGACACGGCATGGAATGAAGGTGAACGCAGCCCCGGACGCATCATGCGTAAACTGGAGGCAACTGCCCTGCAATGCGCAGACAACGACCCTCGACTGGCCAACCTCAATACCCCGCAATTGCTAAGCGCGCATACCGTGTCAGAATGACACTAGCCAAGGAACTTGCGTGCGTTGTGTACGTCTACAAGCTCAGTAACCAAAAGAATTCTTATTCGGAGATACACCCATGACCCATCGGACCCTCGCCACTCTCATGCTCGCAGCAGGCCTCGCGACCTTGGCGGGCTGCGCATCGCCGACAGTGATCACCTTGAATGACGGCCGCGAAATCCAGGCAGTCGACTCGCCAAAGTACGATGAAAAATCGGGCTTCTACGAATTCGAACAGCTGGATGGCAAGGAAACCCGTATCAACAAGGATCAGGTTCGTACCGTTAAAGAGTTGTAATCTTTACAGCACTTGCCAGATAAGACAAAGCCCGCTAGACGCGGGCTTTTTCGTGGCCGGAATTTTTTCACCACTGCAAGGTGAGGGTGCTTTCAAACGCTCTTTCCTGGCCGGTGACCGGATCCACAAACCGCAATCCCTGCGCGAGCAGTTTCAGCGGATTGGCATAGTCATCTTCAACGTCCTTGAGCACCTGCGGGTAAAACGGGTCATTACAGATACTGGCGCCAAGCGCAGTCATGTGCACCCGCAATTGATGTTTCTTGCCCGTCACCGGGTATAGCGCATACCGCCAGAGGTCCCCGTTCTTTTCCCGAACCTCGACGGCAGTCTCGGTATTGCTGATTCCCGGACCTTCCTGCATGCGGAAAAACGGCTCGCCATCGATGAGCCGGCTTTTATGCACCAATGGAAAGGTCAGATCAGGCAATGCAGGAGCAATTGCCTCGTAGTATTTTTCAATCTGCCGTGTCGGAAACAATGACTGATACGCAGATCGGCTCTGCGGGTTGGCGGAAAACAGGACAAGCCCCGCGGTATGCCGGTCAATGCGATGCAACGGCACCAGGTGTGGGTTATCCAGACGACGGATCAATCTTCTCAGCAACGTTTGTTCAACGTACTCGCCTGCCGGAGTCACCGGCAAAAAATGCGGTTTGTCAGCGACCACCAAATGCTCATCGGCATAGAGGATCGACTCGACCACCGGGATCGGCTTTTCGTCCGCAACCTCACGAAAATAATGAATCCGCAGCCCTTCCTTGTACGGCAGATCAAGTGCAATCGGCATTCCGTGCCCGTCGAGCACGCGACCGCGGGTCACCCTGTCCAGCCATTGTTCGCGACCGATAGCGCTGAAATGTTCGCACAGGCAATCGATAACGGTCAGCCACGAACCCGGCGGCAAGTAGAGTGTGCTGGCCTGGTTGTGTGCGGCAGAAAAAGATGAAGTGGACATACGAAAGCTCTAACCCTCAATACAGGGCAGCATTATCCAACAGTGGCCGAATCGAACCTAGCAGAGAATCCTCATGCCGGAATCTGTGCGCGCGCCGCCGCTTCGGTGAATTCCTTGAGCCAGCGCAACACATCGACGGCTTCCCAGCGAGCCGGGTCGTAAAGTGCGTACAACAACCCCTGATAGCCCACGACATCCAGCTGCCGGTGGTAACCCGCACGCTGGAACAGTGCCTCGATCTCGGCAAAACAGGTGTTGAAGTGCAATTTGTTAAAAGGCGTTTTTCCTTCCGTCACCAAACCGTCCAGACGCAATTCGAGGACAGCCTCGCGCACAACATCGACCGACATCCGGTTCACGCTGTTTTTCAATTGTTCGACATTGACCACGATTCATCCCTCTCACGCCTGGAACTGCCTGCTCAAACCCGGAAACCCGGGACATCAAGGCAGCACTCCGAATAACTGTATACGCATACAGTATCCGAAGAGCATCGGTTAAGCCAAGGGGTTCAATCGTAAAGTTCGACAGACGGGACCATCGCCAGCATAAAAACCGCTTAACGCAAGAACGCCACCACCTCGTCGGCACTGAACGGCCAATTCAGCTCTGCCCCGGTATCGACTCGTCGCAAGACCGGAATGCGCAGACTGTAGGCCGCGTACCAGGTTTCATCGTCAGCAATATCTACCAGCTCAACCAGCAGACCGTGTTCAACCAACGGCATCAGCTCGGCTTCGGCCACTTCACAGAGATGGCACCCCAGGGTGCCGAACAGCTGACATTCAGGAGGCATGAGCACTCAACCGAAAAAAATTAAGTAACTATTCTAGGCCTGCCCCGAAAAGCCGTCGAGCCGTCGAATTTTCTGCCCGACAACATGAATCGCCATGATGGCGGAATAACCCTGACGCAAATCAGGCGTCGTTTGTGCCATTTAAGCAATGCTCACGTTTTTTTTGCTTCTACGCTTGAGTAGCCAGCGTCTGTCAGCGGAGCTTTTCGTGTTTGCCAATCTCTTGATTATTCTCGTTTCCTCTCTAGTGGTCATAGCGTTGTTCCAGCGCCTGCGATTGCCCCCGGTCCTCGGCTACCTGTGCGTGGGGCTGATGATTGGCCCGACCGCGTTCAATTGGGTAGATGAGAGCGAAGGGTTACCACACCTTGCCGAGTTAGGTGTGGTGTTCCTGCTGTTCTCCCTCGGTCTTGAGTTTTCCCTGACGAAAATGATCGCACTGCGACATGTGGTGTTCGGCCTTGGCAGTTTGCAAGTGCTGGCTTGCGGACTGTTGCTGGGTGTTTTACTGATGATGTTCGGGATGCCGGTCACTCCCGCGCTGTTGCTGGGCGCGGGGCTTGCGCTGTCGTCCACGGCCATCGTCAGCAAGGAGCTGACCAGCCTTGGCGAGATTTTCAGCAGTCATGGCCAGAATGCCATCGCCGTATTGCTGTTCCAGGACGTAGTGGCCGTCTTGCTGCTGACACTGGTGCCCGTGTTCGCCGGAAACAGTGATCAGGCCTGGTATTGGGCGCTGCCCCTGACCCTAATAAAAACCGTGGTGTTGTTCGGCGGGTTGCTACTGGCCAGCCGCTGGTTGTTGCCAGGACTGTTCCATGAAGTCGCCGCCGCCCGCTCCGCCGAACTGTTTGTACTGCTGGCGCTGGTGATTGTCCTGCTGACCGCCTGGCTGACTCACTTGATGGGGCTTTCCCCTGCCCTGGGCGCGTTTCTTGCCGGCATGCTGCTGGGCGAAAGTCATTACCGGCATCAGGTCGAGGCTGATATCCGCCCGTTTCGGGACATTCTGCTCGGGTTGTTTTTCGTCACCATCGGCATGCTGATCGACTTGAATCTGTTCGCCAGCCACACGCTGCTGATTCTTGGCCTGACCCTGGGATTGCTGCTGATCAAGGGCACCGTGGTGACGCTGCTGGTCAAATGGCGTGGCAGCGATGGCGAAACTGCCTGGCGCAGCGGCCTGGCACTGGCCCAAGGAGGTGAGTTCTGCTTTGCGCTGATGGCGCAAATGCAGCAAAGCGATCTGATGCCCGCGCAACTCGGCGGCTTGCTGCTGGCTGCGACGTTCTGTTCGATGCTGGTCACGCCACTGCTGCTGCGCGCGGCCCCATCCATCGCAAAACATCTGCATCGAAAATCCAACGAGGAGGCACAACTTGAAGAGATCAGCGCGCTGAACGCGGATCTGGACAAGCATGTGGTCATCTGTGGTTACGGGCGCGTCGGCCAGTCCATCGGGCGCTGCCTGAGTCATCAGCAACAACCTTACATTGCACTGGACCACGATCCGGTCAGAGTCGAGGAAGCGGCCGTCAGCGAAAGCAGCGTGCATTATGGAGACTCGCGTCGAGGTGAATTACTGCTTGCCGTCGGACTGGCGCGCGCCAGGTTGCTGGTTATCGCGGTGGACCAACCTGACATCGCGCTGGAGATCCTCAAGGAGGCTCGCCGGATCAATTCAAGAGTGCCTATTCTGGTTCGTACCCGCGATGACAGCCAAATGGCCGAACTGAAAGAAGCCGGCGCCAATGAAGTCGTACCCGAGTTGCTGGAGTCCAGCCTGATGCTCGCCTCCCATGCACTGATCATGCTGGGACTGCCCGCCCATCAGGTACAGGAGCGGGCCGATCAGATCCGGCATGATCGCTATCGGATGCTCCATGATTTTTATCCCGGAGCTGAAGATGCAGAAAATTGATTCAGTCCTGACTGACGGCGCCGATCTTATGCACCGACAAATCCGCGCCGTAGTACTCCTCTTCCTGACTCAAGCGCAATCCATGAAACGCCTTGATCGTTCCATACACCGTAAAACCACCAGCCAGCGCCACGATCACACCCAGCGAGGTGCCGATCAACTGGCTGATCAGACTTACACCGCCCAGGCCGCCCAACGCAGCCTGGCCAAAAATGCCGCACGCGATACCACCCCACACGCCACACAGACCGTGCAAAGGCCACACACCCAACACATCGTCGATCTGCCATTTACCCTGCGCCGCGGTAAAGCACCAGACAAACAGCGCCCCGGCGACGGCGCCGGTCACCAGCGCGCCCACCGGGTGCATCAGGTCGGAGCCGGCGCAAATGGCCACAAGCCCGGCCAATGGGCCGTTGTGCAGAAAGCCGGGGTCGTTGCGCCCGACGATCAGCGCCGCCACGGTTCCGCCGACCATGGCCATCAACGAGTTCACCGCCACCAGTCCGCTCACGCCTTGCAGGGTCTGGGCGCTCATGACGTTGAAGCCAAACCAGCCAACAATCAGGATCCACGAACCCAAAGCGAGGAAGGGAATGCTAGACGGAGCAAACGCCACCAGACGGCCATCGCGATAGCGTCCTTGTCGCGGCCCGAGCAACAACACCGCCGCGAGGGCCAACCAGCCGCCCATGGCATGCACCACCACGGAACCGGCAAAGTCATGGAAGCTGGCGCCGAATCGCGCCAGCAACCAGGTCTGCAAGCCATAATTGCCGTTCCAGATCATCCCTTCGAAAAAGGGATAGATGAACGCCACGATCAGCGCGGTCGCGCACAATTGCGGGACGAACCGGGCGCGTTCGGCAATGCCGCCGGAAATGATCGCCGGAATGGCGGCTGCAAAGGTCAGCAGGAAAAAGAATTTCACCAGTCCATAACCATGGTCGGCATTGATCACCGCCGCCGGCTGCAGGAACGTCACTCCGTAGGAAATCCAATAGCCTATAAAGAAGTAGGCCAGGGTCGAAATGGCGAAGTCACTGAGAATCTTCGACAAGGCGTTGACCTGGTTCTTTTGCCGAACCGTGCCAACCTCAAGAAAGGCGAAACCGGCGTGCATGGCCAATACCATGACCGCGCCAATGAGGATGAACAATGTATTGGAGCTATGGACCAGACTGTCCACAGCGCTTTGCAGATTTTCCATGGAATGGCAGACCTTAAGGCTAAAAAGCACCAAAGCAGTTCACGCAGACTGCTGACGCACCAAGTTGCGGCTTATGTGGATCGAATCACTGATCCCCATGAACCGCTTTGGCGCATCAGAGCGAAATCATCGCGCGAGTTTTTATTGTTTGAGTCGAGGTTTTCCTGAAATCATGCCCGGCAACAGCGCGTCGGCGCCGGCAAACGCACCACGACACAGCAAAAGTTGTACCAGTCATTTGTACTGAACCTTCGCGCAAGGCTCATACTCGAACCCATCAGAAGCCACTTACGGAGATCTACCCATGGCCAGCATCAAGGCAAAGACTGCTCAAGAAATCCTGATGAACGATTTTCAGACCCTGGTCAGTGACACGGAACGGTTGCTGGAGCACACCGCGACCCTGGCCGGCGATCAGGCGGATGAACTGCGCACCCAGATCCACGACAGTCTGTTGCGTGCCCGGGAAACCCTGAAGCTGACCGAAGACTCGTTGCGCGAACGCGGTCAGGCCGCTGTCTCCGCGACCGAAGATTACGTGCAGGCCAACCCATGGCAATCGGTCGGCATCGCCGCCGGGGTAGGCTTCCTGATTGGCCTGTTGGCTTCTCGGCGCTGATATGTCTATCGGCGAATCCGGCTCGTCGGCGACGGGCACAAGCGCTTCATCGCGGCGCCTGGGCGCCGCGTTTCTCGGACTGTTGCACAGCCATGTCGAACTGTTCGGCATCGAGTTGCAGGAACAAAAAGCGCGCACTGTAAGCTTGCTGCTGTTTGCAGGCCTGGCGCTGGTCTTTGCATTACTGTTGCTGGTGGGATTATCGACGCTGGTGTTGATTGTGTTTTGGGACACCTATCGCCTGGCCGCCATCATCGGGCTCTGCGTGTTCTATACCCTTGCCGCGATCTTCTGTGGATTACGTTTGAAAGCAGCAGTCTTCGATGAGTCCTCGCCCTTCCATGGCACCCTGGAAGAATTGGCCAACGATCGGGAGCGCCTGCTGCCATGAGCCTGCCTCAACTGCCCAATAACAGCTCGCGCGCGGAAATGCGCAAGGCGCTGATTCGCCTGCGCATGGAAATGCATCGTCAGGAAATCCGCCTCGAGTCCCGGGAACTGCTGCAACCCTTGCAGCGGATTCGCGGAATGAAGCAAGACCTGCAGGACGGTTTTGGCATCAAGCACGCTCCGCTCTGGGGCGTGGCAGCCGTCACCCTGCTCGGTTTCCTGACCGGCAAAAGTACCCGCAACGGCGGCGCCAGCAGCCTGACTCGGCTGGTTCGTCTGGGCACCAGCCTGGGGCCTTTGATCAAGCTGGTCCTGCAAAGCAATTCGCGAAAAGACTAAATAGCCACTATCTGGCTGCATTCTTGCAATACCACCGGGATGAACTTCTCTATCGAGGGGTTCAATCCTGTGTGCCTATCCGGTGACCAGGTATCCAAAAACAAGACCTTAACCAAGGAGGCCTCGTGATCGACGGGCAACCGCTCGCCTGCTTTCAACCCTTCATCGATACCGCCACCGGCCGTATCGCCGGCGTCGAGGCATTGGGCCGACTGCAACAGGTCGACGGTCAACTGGCCTCGGTGGGCCCGCTTTTCGCCGACCCGAGGACACCCGCCATCGCATTGCGGCGTCTTGATCGGCAGATCCGCGACAACGCGCTGAGCCGCTTGCATGAAGCCCCCTCGGACTGGTTTCTCAGCCTGAACATTTCCCCGCGCTGGATCAATCGCCTGCGCCCGGATCAAGCGCTACCAAGCCTCAAACAACTGTGCAGGCACAACGTCGACCCGCAACGCATCGTCTTCGAAATCACTGAACTGGGCGGCGACATTCAGCGCCTGTCTAACGTCGTGGCTCGCTACCGAGAGGCAGGCGCACGAATCGCCATTGATGATTTCGGCGCAGGGTATTCTCAACTCGATCGCGTACTGGCCCTGCAACCGGACATTCTCAAACTCGACATGCGCTTGTTCCAGGCAGCCGCGTTGGGCGGTCCGAGCAGTGATGTGGTGAAGGCGCTGGCGCAGATGGCCGAGAAAACCGGTTGCTGGATCATTGCCGAAGGGGTGGAAACTGAAGCTCAATTGAGTTTTGCCCTGGAGTGCGGCTCCCGGTACGTGCAGGGTTTTCTGTTTGCCAAGGCACAAGCCGACTTCTTTGCCGCGGACGCTTTTGTCGAGCGCTTCGCACAGCTGCGCCAACGGTATGTTCAAAAAAAACTGGCTGAGCGTGGGCGGCTGATGGTCATGCGCCAGCAACTCGGCGAGCTGATGACCCTGCTGCAGACGTGGGCCCAAGCCCACGCACCGCTCAGCGCCCTGCCCCAGCTGGACGCATTCCCCTGGCTGTTGCGTTTCTATCAATGCGATCGCCACGGCACGCAACTGACGCCCAACCTTGAATGGCGAAACAACGCCTGGGAATCGGACACCCGGTACCTGGGTCACAACTGGTCATGGCGTCCGTATTTCTATCACTTGCTGGCAGAGGGTTGGGACGAGCGTCGGCTTACACTTTCCAACACGTACCGCGATGCCACCAGCAACCAGTATTGCCTCACCGCCGGGCAATTTTTCGACAATGGCGAGCGACTGCTGCTCATCGACATCGACGCTGCCGGGCTCTAGGCTAAGGCATCAGTCACCTGACGGAGAGACCAGCCTTGGATTGGCAAACCCTGCTTACCCGCGAACGCCTCGGAAAACCGCTGCACAGCCCGGAAGAACTAGGCCGCAGCCCTTTCCATAAAGACCATGACCGCATTATTTTCTCAGGTGCCTTTCGCCGGCTGGGACGCAAGACACAAGTCCATCCGGTCACCAGCAACGATCACATTCACACGCGCCTGACCCACTCCCTGGAAGTCAGTTGCGTCGGCCGTTCGTTGGGCATGCGTGTCGGTGAAACCATCCGCAGCGCGTTGCCAGACTGGTGCGAACCGAGTGACCTGGGAATGGTGGTGCAGTCGGCTTGCCTGGCCCATGACATCGGCAATCCACCTTTCGGCCATTCAGGCGAAGATGCCATCCGCCACTGGTTCCAACAGGCAGCCGGCCGTGGCTGGCTGGATGACATGAGCGAAGTCGAACGTAATGACTTCCTGAATTTCGAAGGCAATGCCCAAGGCTTTCGTGTGCTCACTCAATTGGAGTACCACCAGTTCGATGGTGGTACGCGGCTGACGTACGCCACGCTGGGTACTTATCTGAAGTATCCCTGGACGGCGAAGCACGCTGACTCGCTGGGCTACAAGAAGCACAAGTTCGGCTGTTATCAGAGCGAACTGCCATTGCTGGAGCAGATCGCTCATAAACTCGGCCTGCCTCAACTGGAGGAGCAGCGCTGGGCACGCCATCCATTGGTGTACCTGATGGAAGCCGCAGATGACATCTGCTATGCGCTGATCGACCTGGAAGACGGCCTGGAAATGGAGTTGCTGGAGTACGCCGAAGTCGAGTCGTTACTGCTCAATCTGGTGGGCGACGATCTTCCGGAAACCTATCGCCAATTGGGTCCGCTGGATTCGCGTCGACGCAAGCTGGCCATCCTGCGGGGCAAAGCCATCGAACACCTGACCAATGCCGCGGCCCGGGCCTTCGTCGAACAACAGGACGCCCTGCTGGCCGGTACACTGCCCGGCGATCTGGTGGAGCACATGCATGGCCCGGCCAAGCGCTGTGTCCTGAATGCCAAAGACATGGCCAGGAAAAAAATCTTCCAGGACAAGCGCAAGACACTGCATGAAATCGGCGCCTACACCACGCTGGAGATTCTACTGAACGCTTTCTGCGGCGCGGCACTGGAACAACACAATGGTCGAACGCCGTCGTTCAAAAGTCGCCGCATCCTCGACTTGTTGGGCAACAATGCACCCGATCCTCGCGGGCCTTTGCACACTTCATTCCTGCGGATGATCGACTTCATCGCCGGCATGACCGACAGCTATGCCAGTGAAATGGCCCTGGAAATGACCGGTCGCTCAAGCCGCTGACGCCCCCGCCCCGCCCCGACCCGCTGTTCAGATTGTCCGAACGCGGGTCGGATGCTGGAATGATCAGGCAATACATTCAAGTAGTCTGACATCCGGCGAAATTGGACAAACTTAACGCTGCCGACCAACAGAGCTACCGTTGCTCGGTTACTTGATAAAATCATTGAAACAATCAGACTTTATAAACTTATTGACCCTGACCTCTTCCTAAAAACCTATCACTCCACAATCAACTTACTCCATACAACACTTCCCTTGATCCTCATTCAAACCCGAACTGGAACGTAGTCTCATTCCTCTTCAACTGTAGGACTTGTCCTATATCACTGCTATCGACCTGTCAGTTCATGCGCCCCCTCAACTATCTGAGCTAAGGTGCGCGCTTTATTTGAGCTCGCATGGGATCTGATTATGAACTCCGTTTTTATTGTCGACGATCACCCCGTTATCCGTCTTGCCGTCCGAATGTTGCTCGAACATGAAGGTTATAAAGTCGTCGGCGAAACGGATAACGGGGTCGACGCCATGCAGATGGTCCGCGAATGCATGCCAGACCTGGTTATTCTCGACATCAGCATTCCCAAACTGGATGGACTGGAAGTTCTCTCCCGTTTTAATGCCATGTGTACTCCGTTAAAAACCCTTGTTTTAACGGCCCAGTGCCCGACCTTGTTCGGTATTCGTTGCATGCAGTCCGGCGCGTCGGGATATGTCTGCAAACAGGAAGACCTGAGTGAGCTGGTCAGTGCAATCAAAGCGGTGCTTTCCGGTTACAACTACTTCCCCAGCCAGGCACTGAACCCCGTCCGTAGCGATGACACGCGATATGCCGACCTGGAGCTATTCAAGTCAGTCAACGACCGGGAATTGATGGTATTGCAACTGTTTGCACAAGGCCGCACCAACAAGGAAATTGCCAAGGGCATGTTCCTGAGCAACAAGACCGTCAGCACCTATAAAAAACGCTTGATGCAAAAACTCAAAGCCAAATCACTGGTTGAACTTATCGATATGGCAAAACGCAACGCCTTAGTGTGAGAGACCGGATGCCCAGTCGTTTAAAGGATTATCTGATACTGATCACGGCCGGCTTATGCCTGAGCACCTCAGTGTCTGCGACACACTCCGCCAGCGAGCATTACACCCTGCTCAGTCGTTCAATGGTCGGGCACATGGAAGTACAACTGGATAAATCACAGCGGCAATGGATCAAAAACAAACGCGAACTGATTCTGGGTAGCTCAGCCCCCGATTACCCGCCTTTCGACCTGAGCAGCAGCGGTAGCGACTATGAAGGCTTCACCGCTGATTACGCCGGCATCCTTGGCAAGGCGACCGACCTGCCAGTCAAGGTTCAGCGCTACGCATCCCGGGAAGATGCCATCAAGGCGCTGGAAAACGGTGAGGTCGACATGCTCGGCAGCGCCAACGGATTTGAAGCACGTAACGCCGACATTGTGTTGTCGACACCTTACGCCGCGGACCAACCGGTTCTGGTAACACGCGAAGGAGAAACCCGGTCCCTGTCCGATGGACTGGCCGGATTGCGGTTGAGCATGGTGTACCACTATTTACCGATGGAAGAAGTCAAAGCCCTGTATCCAAAGGCGATCATCACCGCCTACCCGTCTTACCAGAATGCAATGAACGCGGTCGCGTTCGACCAGGCGGACGTCTTTCTCGGTGACACCATTTCGACCCACTACCTGATCAACAAGGGTTACCTGAACAACGTCCGGATGGCCAACTTCGGTAAACACGAAGTCCACGGCTTCAGTTTTGCCGTGCACCGCAACAACCCGGAACTGCTTGGGATCATCAACACGATACTGAATGCCACCCCCACCCATTCGCGAGAAGAGATTGCCAAACGCTGGAGTGCAGGCAGTGACATTCTTCTCACCGATCACAAACTGCAACTTACCACTCGCGAAGAACGCTGGCTGGCGCAACATCCGGTGGTTCGCGTGGTGGTCAATGAAGCGTTTGCGCCGCTGACATTTTTCGATAACGACGGCAACTTTCGAGGTGTCGCTGCCGATCTGCTCGAACTGATCAGGTTGCGCACCGGTTTGCGCTTCGAGATCCAACGCAGCCGACGTGATGACGAGATGATTGATCGTATCGGTCAGCATCAGACCGACCTGATTGCCGCCCTGCTGCCCAGCGCACAGCGTGAAACGCTGCTGAATTTCAGTCGCCCTTATCTGGAAAACTCTTTTGTCCTGCTGACGCGCAAAGTGGCCGGCAGTCCGAACGACCTCACACAGTTTTCGGGTAAACGCCTGACGATTGCCCAGGGTAATCCGATGGTGGATTACCTGCGTCGCGAGTTCCCGAACCTCACTCTGATCGAAACCCCCGACACCTTCAGTGCCGTGCAACTGGTGGCCGAGGGCAAGGCTGAAGGCTCCGTAACCTCGCTGGTGATTGCGAACTACTTCATCTCATCCAGAGTCTTCGAGCAGACACTTCAGATCAGTTCCACCGTTGGCACGCAACAGGCTGCGTTCTCCCTCGCAACCGCACGCGATGCCAAAGAACTGAGTGCCATCCTCGACAAGGCGTTGCTGAGCATTACCCCGCAAGAACTGGGCATTATCAACAGCCGCTGGCGGGGTTACTCCTCGACGTCGCAAAACACCTGGCGCAACTACCACCGGGTGTTCTATCAGGTGGTGCTCGGTGTTGGCGTGCTACTGCTGATGTCTGTTGCCTGGAACGCTTACATGCGTCGTCAGATCAAACAGCGTCAGGCGGCTGAACTCGCATTGAATGACCAACTTGAGTTCATGCGATCACTGGTCAACGGCACGCCGCATCCGATCTACGTACGGGACCGTCAGGGGCTGCTGCAAAGCTGCAACGACAGTTACCTGGAAGCCTTCAGCGCAAAGTACGAAGACGTGATCGGTAAAAGTGTCATTCAAGGCAACTTGAGCAACGCGTTCGAGGCACGGGAGTTTGAGTCTGACTATCAGCGAGTCGTAAACGAAGGTACACCATTGATTCTCGATCGCACGTTGCAAATCGGCAGTCGCAAACTGACGATTTACCACTGGGTGTTGCCTTACCGGGACTCGAAGGCTGAAGTACAGGGCATCATTGGTGGCTGGATTGACATCAGCGAGCGGCGACAACTGTTTGATGACCTTCGAGCCGCCAAGGAACGCGCCGATGAAGCGAACAGAGCCAAAAGCACTTTTCTGGCGACCATGAGCCATGAGATTCGCACCCCGATGAATGCAATCATCGGCATGCTGGAGCTGACCCTCAAACGAATCGAACCCGCTCATCCGGACCGACCCGCCATCGACGTCGCATACCACTCGGCGAAAGACCTGCTGGAACTGATCGGGGACATTCTCGATATTGCGCGCATCGAATCCGGGCATTTGAGCCTGAATCCGGAGCGCGTCCATCTGGGTGAAACGGTAGCGTCGGTGGTGAGGATCTTCGACGGCCTCGCCCGACAGAAACACCTGCATCTGTTACTGGACTTGAGCCCCGCCCATCCGCCACCCGATGTGTTGCTGGACCCGATGCGCTTCAAGCAGGTGCTTTCCAATCTGGTCAGCAACGCCATCAAGTTTACCGAACAGGGTCAGGTGCGGATTGGGGTGGAGTGGCAGGCCACAGACGAGCCCGAGCGGGTTTTGTTGCGCGTGCAGGTTCAGGACAGCGGAATCGGCATCAGCGAGCATGATCAACAGCGTTTGTTCGAGCCATTCACTCAGGCAACCCAAAGCGCGCAGCCGACCCGAGGAGGCGCCGGGTTGGGCCTGGTGATCAGCCGTACCCTGTGCGAGATGATGGGCGGCAGTCTGCAGTTGCGTAGCCAGGTCGGTGCCGGTACGCAGGTCGAGATAGTGCTGCACCTGACCACATTGCCGCCAGACCTGCGACCGAAAACCGTCGAAGCGACTGTTCACCCTAACTCAACTCCGTTGAACGTCCTGGTGGTCGATGATCACCCGGCCAATCGCTTGCTCATGTGCCAGCAACTGGAATTTTTGGGGCATCACCACTGCGCTGAAACGGATGGCGAAACCGGGTTCGAGGCATGGAAGCACGGGCTGTTCGATCTGGTGATTGTCGATTGCAACATGCCGGTCATGAATGGCTACGAACTGGCCCGCCTGATTCGCCAGTACGAACAGCAGCAGGCGCGCACGGCGTGCACCCTGCTGGGCTTCACCGCCAACGCACAACCGCAAGAAGTACAACGCTGCAAACACGCGGGGATGGACGACTGCCTGTTCAAGCCACTCAGCCTGACGGCCTTGAGATTGTGGATTGAACGCGTCAAACCGCTCGCCCACCCCGCGTTCAGCCTCGAAGGGCTGCAGCTGCTCACAGGCGGCAATCCAAAGCTGGATCAACGTCTGTTGCTTGAAGTGCTGAACAGCAATCGTCTGGACCGCCAGGAATTGATGGATTTGTCACCGTGCAAAGACCGCCAGTCATTCCTCGATATCGCTCACAAAATCAAGGGGGCGGCGCGCATCGTCCAGGCGAGTCGGTTGATCGACAGCTGCGAAGCGCTCGAAAGCGCCTGCCGTGAAGCGTTCCACCCCGAAAACTTAGCCGACTGCACCCAAGCCATCAAGCACGCCATGCTCGAGCTGGAGCACGCCCTGCAACAACAAATAGAGCACAACGACAGGAGCAGAATGATGGAGCCTTAACTATGCTTGGGCGCTGAGCAGTGTGTTAACCATCACGGAGAGACCAGTAATGTCCAACCCACTGCGCCCTGATCAACGCAGGTTTCCGCTGCACGTCCATATCAGCGTGATGTTTACCTTCCTGCTGCTGCTCACAGGCATGGTGCTGGGCATTTTCAATTACCGGCAAACCACGCAGATCATCTTGTCCAGCAGTGAAAAACTGTTCAACCGCATCGAACAGGATGTCCGCCTGGACCTGCAGGGCACTTATGAACCGATTCGCCATCTCTTGAGCCTGCTGGCGGACAACCCGGCGACCGAAGCGCCCGCTCTGGAGCAACGGCTCGCGCTGCTGAAACCCTTTAGCCAGTCGCTCAAAGACAATCCCAACCTGGCCTCGCTGTACCTGGGATACGGCAATGGCGACTTTTTCATGGTTCGCCCCCTGCGCACCCCCGCTCTGAGAACGCTCACCAATGCGCCAGACAATGCGGCCTATCAGGTCTGGAGCATTGAACACCCTTCCGGCGCCGGGAAGGTGCGGTCCCAGTCGTTGTTTTTTGATCAAAACCTGGCGCTCGTCAGTCGCCAGGATAACCCTGAAGAAACCTACGATCCGCGCACTCGCGCCTGGTTTACCAGTGCTCGCAGCGATGAGGGCCAGATCACCACCGAACCCTATGTCTTTTTCTCCACTCACCATGTCGGGACGACGCTAGCCCGGCGCAGCGGCGAAAATGCGGTGATGGGCGCCGACCTGACTCTCGCCGAACTGTCGGCGACGCTGGCCAAACATGTGGTGACCCCCCATACCGAAATCGTGCTGTTCGATGCCGAGGGCAATGCCGTTGCCTATCCCGACAGCAGCCGCCTGATCGTCGACGACCAGACCGCACGCCTGATCAAGGCGGCCGATCTGAATCCGGCACTCGGCGCCCTGCTCACCCATCCGTCCGAGGGAAATCGCCTGGACGCTGCCGGTCGCGAATGGATTGTGGCCCGCAGCAGCATGCAGGAAGGCGGGCCGCAAGGATTGCAGTTGGCGCTGTTGGTGCCCGAAGATGAATTACTGGTCGATGCCTACCGCATGCGCTGGCAAGGGGCGTTGATCACGCTGGCAACGTTGTTGCTGTGCCTGCCGCTGGGGTGGCTCACCTCCAGAATTCTGGTCAAACCCTTGCGCGCACTGGTACAGGAAGCCGATGCGATCCGCAGTTTCAATTTCAAATTTCCCGTCAGCCGACGCTCGCCAGTGCTTGAAGTCGACCAACTGAGCGTGTCGATGACGCGTATGAAGGACACCCTGGCGAGCTTTTTCCAGATCTCTGACAGTCTGAGCGCCGAGACTCGGTTCGCCCCGTTGCTGCAACGGGTGCTGTTCGAAACAGTGAAGATCGGGCAGGCCCAGGCGGGCCTGATTTACCTGCGCGAGCAGGACGGCGACCGCATGGAACCCCATGGGCTGGTGATCAATGAGACCTCCCAGGCGTTGCCGACGTTTGGTATTCAAGGCTACGAGTTCCAGGATTCACGGAGTCCTCAGTGGATGCAGCAGTTGTCCAGCGCCGACAATGTGGTCACCAGCCTGGGCTTCGAAAACGCAGCCGATCTGCAAAAGGTGCTGCTGGCGCTGGAATGTCCACGGGTTCACCTGATCGGTATCCGGCTGCACAATCGGCATAACGAAACTGTCGGCCTGCTGGTCCTTTTGCTGGCCGACAGCGGCGCACAAAGCGACCTGGAAAAGCTGCGCCCGGACCGTATCGCGTTTCTCCAGGCGGTGTCTGGCGCGGCGGCGGTAAGTATTGAAAGCCAGCGTTTGCAAGCCAGGCAGAAGCAGCTGCTGGACTCTTTCATTCAACTGCTGGCTGGCGCCATCGATGCCAAAAGCCCTTACACCGGGGGACATTGTCAGAGAGTGCCGGAATTGACGCTGATGCTCGCCGAGGCTGCCGCGGCCAGTCAGGAGCCGGCCTTCAGCGGTTATCACCCGACGGAAGATGAATGGGAAGCCCTGCACATCGCGGCGTGGCTGCATGACTGCGGCAAGGTTACCACCCCGGAATATGTGGTCGATAAAGCCACCAAGCTTGAAACCCTGAACGACCGCATCCACGAAATCCGCACGCGTTTCGAAGTGCTCAAGCGCGATGCCTGGATCAACTACTGGCAGGCCATCGCCCAAGGCGGTGATGAACGTCAGTTGGCCGAATTACGCAATGCGAGCCTGGCAGGGCTGGACGATGATTTCGCGTTCGTCGCCCACTGCAATCTGGGCGGCGAGGCCATGGCCGAAGTCGACCTGCAACGATTGCGCGGCATTGCTCAACGCACCTGGACCCGCACCCTGGATGATCGACTTGGGGTTTCATGGGAAGAGAATCGCCGCCAGGCACGCACACCGGCCCCGACGCTGCCGGTCAGCGAACCCTTGTTGGCGGACAAACCCGAACACCTGTTCGAACGCCCCGAAAACGAGCTGATTCCTGCTGACAATCCGTGGGGTTTCAAGCTCGAAGTCCCGCCGTACAAATACAACCGGGGCGAGCTCTATAACCTGAGCATCACCCGAGGCACGCTGACTCGCGAGGAGCGTTACATCATCAATCATCACATGGTGCAGACGATCCTGATGCTCAGACGCCTGCCCTTCCCCAGTCACCTCGAGAACGTCGCGGAAATTGCCGGCGGCCATCACGAGAAAATGGACGGCACCGGTTATCCCAAACAGTTGAAGCGAGAAGAAATGAGCCTGCCGGCCCGGATGATGGCGATTGCCGATATCTTCGAAGCGCTGACCGCTGCCGATCGCCCGTACAAGAAGGCCAAAACCTTGAGCGAGGCCTTGGGCATCATGGCCAACATGTGCCGTGACGCCCACATCGACCCGGAACTGTTCGGGCTGTTCGTCCGGGCACGCATTTATTTGCAGTACGCAGAACGATTCCTCGATCCGCAGCAGATTGACGCCGTCGACCCGACCAGCCTGCTGGTCAAGGCAGGCTTGGGTGCTTGATCAGCAATCGGTCAGGCGCAGGAAAATCGCCGCCAGGCGCTCGATGCCGGCCTGATCTTCTGCGGTAAACCGCGCCAGTTTCGGGCTGTCGAGGTCGAGCACGCCGATCAGTCGACCGTCCTTGACCAGCGGCACAACCAGTTCGCTGTTCGATGCGCTGTCGCACGCGATATGTCCGGGAAAAGCATGCACGTCTTCAACCAATTGAGTCTGCAAGGTCGACGCTGCCGTCCCGCACACACCGCGGCCGAACGGAATTCGCACGCAGGCGATTTGCCCCTGGAACGGACCGAGCACCAGTTCTTCGTTGCGGTTGAGGTAGAAGCCGGCCCAGTTCAAATCGTCGAGCTGGTTGAACAGGAACGCCGAGAACTGTGCAGCGTTGGCAATGAAATCACGCTCGTCCGCCAGCAACGATTCCAGCTGCGCCCACAACATGCCGTAACCATCCAGCCCTTGGCCGCTCTTCTGTAAATCAATCATGCTTTGTGCTCCAACAGCTTGAGCCCGACCCAATAGCGGGCAAATTGATAAGCGCAACGTCCATTGCGATTGCCTCGGCCTCCTGCCCAACGCACCGCGAGGATGTCCAGTTCGTCGTCACGCTGCCACTCAAGCCCGGCCTTGCCGGCCAGTTGACCGATCCAGTGTTCGACGACGTTGAGGAAATGTTCCTGAGTAAACGGATAAAACGACAGCCACAGGCCGAAGCGGTCCGACAGCGCGATCTTGTCTTCCACCGCCTCGCTGGGGTGCAGTTCACCGTCGACGCGTTTCCAGTTTTCGTTATCGCTTTCCTTTTCCGGCACCAGGTGACGGCGGTTGGACGTGGCGTACAGCAGAACGTTGTCCGGCGCTTGTTCCAGGGAGCCGTCGAGCACGCTCTTGAGTACGCGATAATCACCCTCGCCCGCCTCGAACGACAGGTCATCGCAGAACAGCACAAAGCGCTGCGGCAACTTGGCGATTTGCTCGACCACGCGCGGCAGGTCCGCCAGGTGATCGCGCTCGATCTCGATCAGGCGCAAACCGGCCTGGGCGTGTTCGGCCAGCAAGGCCCGCACCAACGACGATTTACCGGTGCCGCGCGAGCCCCAGAGCAAGGCGTGGTTGGCCGGCATGCCGTCGAGAAACTGTTGGGTATTTCGCCCCAGTTGCTCCAGTTGCCGGTCGACGCCGATCAAGTCGGACAAGCGCATGTCGAGGCTGACGTGCAGCGGCAGCAGAAAACCGCTGCGCCCCTCGCGCTGCCAACGCGCGGCCAGGCATTGACTCCAGTCGATGGCTTGCCGAGGTGCGGGCAGCAGCGGCTCGATACGGGCCAAAACAGCATCGGCGCGTTCAAGAAAAGCATTCAATCGGGCGTCCACGTCTTCTCCTTGGGCACATTCACAGTGATGATGGCGATACAGCGACGAATACACAGCGTTCAGTGCCCGGTTCATCCCCTGCTCAGGGGTTCGCGAGAACATCGGAATCCATGCATGATCGACTATGCTTGAGCAGCGAAAGGAAACGAAAGTGGTTCAACACCCCATGGACATCAAATTCACCCACCGGCTGTCATACAAGCAAGCCAGGCTTACTGTGCTGGTCGGTTTCATTCTGGGCACGCTGCTCAGCCTGCTGCAAATAGGCATCGATTATGCCAGCGAAGACGCCTCCATCAACCGCGAAATACTGTCTTTGCTGGAAATCAGCCACAACCCTGCCTCGCGCATCGCCTACAACATCGACGCCGAACTCGCCCAGGAACTGACCATGGGCCTGGTGCGCTCACCGGCGATCCTCAGCGCAAAACTCACCGACAACAACAATACCGTGCTGGCCAGCGTTAAACGCCCAAGCGCGCAAAGTGGCTATCGAGTCATCAGCGATTTCCTGTTTGGCGCCAATCGGCAGTTCGAAGACCGTCTGTTTCTCGATCACCTGCCCAACGAATCGCTCGGGACCTTGCAACTGGAAGTCGACACCTACGCCTTCGGCAGCCGCTTCCTGCGCCGGGCCGAAGTGACGCTGCTCAACGGCTTCGCCCGAAGCCTGATCCTGACTGGCATTCTGCTGGCGCTGTTCTACGTGATGCTGACCAAGCCCCTGGTGCGGGTCATCCGCGAACTCAGTGGCCGCGATCCGCGCAGTGCGGAGCCGACCTGGCTGGAATACCCGGTGGGGCATGAAAACGATGAAATCGGTGTGCTGGTCAAAGTCGCCAACCAACAATTCGAAAACATCGCCACCGAGATCCAGCAACGACGCAACGCCGAAAACCGTCTGACCGACTACCTCAGTCAACTGGAAAACATCGTTTCGGCACGCACGGCCGAACTCAAGGCGATCAATACCCGGCTCAGCCAATCCAATCAGGAACTTGAAGTCGCGCGCACCACGGCCATCGAGATGGCTGAAGCACGCTCGGTCTTTCTGGCCAACATGAGCCATGAAATCCGCACCCCTCTCAACGGTCTGTTGGGAATGATCGCGCTATCGCTGGACGGCCCGCTCACGGCCGAACAGCAGCAACAACTGTCGATCGCCCATGACTCGGGCAAAGTGCTGGTGGAGTTGCTCAACGATATTCTCGACCTGTCGAAATTCGATGCCGGGCAACTGGAACTCGAGCACATTCCGTTCGACCTTGGCGCGCTGGTCGAAGACACCGCCAACCTGCTCTCCCAGAATGCGGCGCCGAGCGTGGAGCTGACGTGCCTGATCGATCCGCAATTTCCGGCGCTGGTGCTGGGGGACCCGACCCGGGTGCGGCAGATCGTCAGCAACCTGTTGTCCAACGCGCTCAAGTTCACTCGCTTCGGTCGGGTCGATTTGCGTCTGTCTGCCTTCGAAGAGGGGGTCAGAATCGAAGTCTGCGACACCGGCATCGGGATCGCCCACGATGCCCAGGTCAAGATCTTCCAGCCGTTTACCCAGGCCGGCGCCGGTATTACCCGGCAGTTCGGCGGTACGGGTCTGGGTCTGGCCCTGACCTATAACCTCTGTGAAGCCATGCAGGGACGCCTGACGATCAGCTCGGAAGCCGGTTTTGGCAGTCAGTTCTGCGCCGACCTGCCGCTGCCCGCTCACACTCGCGCCGTATCCCCGGTACCGCTGTCCGGGAAGATTATTGCGATCACCGCGGCCAGCAGCGGTCTGGCCGAGCTGCTGAAAACCCTGCTACCGGCGTGGGGACTCGACTATCAACAGCGTTCCATTGATGACTCGCTGCTCGGACTTGAACCTGATGTATTGATCACCGACTGCCCCGAATGCCTGTTTGGCCTGCGTCCCACCCTTGACGCGCCGATTCTGCTGGTGACCGCTTATGGCAACTTCATGCCCAGCGAACAGGTGAGCGCCCTCGCGCCATTGCAGCAACAGGCACGGCCGCTGGCACGCAATGCGCTGTACCAGACTTTGCGGCGGGTCTTGCAGCCAGAAACCACGATGATCAATGGCGCGCGGATTGAAGCCCTTCCCCACCAGCGGCGCGGACGGGTATTGCTGGTCGAGGACAACCCGGTCAATCAATTGGTCGCCAAAGGCATGCTCGGCAAATTGGGCTGCGAGGTCATCGTCGCTGCTCACGGGGCCGAAGCGCTGGATCAACTGGAGAAAAGCGACTTCGATCTGGTTCTGATGGACTGCAACATGCCGGTGATGGACGGCTACGAAGCCAGTCGGCAAATTCGTCGCAGCGGACGCTGGCCGCAACTGCCCATCGTCGCTCTGACCGCCAACGCCATGTCCGAGGAACGCGAACGCTGTCGCGCGGCGGGCATGAGCGACTACCTGGCCAAGCCTTTCCGCCGAGAAGAACTGGCCGCGCTGCTTGATCTATGGGTTCCAGCTACGACAGTGCCTTGATCTGCCCCAGCAAATGATCGAGACCATTACGTAATTCACTCAGGCGATCCAGATCCACCCCGCTGTCGCACAACAGGCGCGCCTTGAGCGGGCCGACCTGATCACGCAGCGCCTTGCCGGCCGGTGAAAGGCTCAGGTGCACCTCACGCTCATCGCGAGCCGAACGCTGACGCTGCACCAGTTGCAATTGCTCAAGTCGCTTGAGCAACGGCGTCAGGGTGCCGGAATCCAGCGCCAGACGTTCGCCCAGCGCCTTGACCGTCGGTTGCTCAGGGGCCGCCTCCTGCCATTCCCACAACACCAGCATGGCCAGGTATTGCGGATAGGTCAGGCCGAGCTGATCGAGCATCGGCTTGTAGGCACGAATCACCGCCCGGGAAGCGGCGTACAGCTTGAAACAGAGCTGGCTGTCGAGCTTCAGCGAATCGACTGACAGGCTGTTCATTTGAGCAGGGCTTCAATCTCGCGGCTCAGGTCCTGCGGTTTGGTCGCCGGGGCAAAGCGCTTGACCAACTGACCATCCTTGCCGATCAGGAACTTGGTGAAGTTCCACTTGATGCCCTGCGAACCCAGCACACCCGGGGCGCGTTTTTTCAGCTGAACGAACAACGGATGCGCGCCGGCACCGTTGACGTCGATTTTCTTGAACAGCGGGAAGCTGACACCGAAATTCAATTCGCAGAATTCGGAAATGGCGCCTTCATTGCCGGGTTCCTGCTTGCCGAACTGGTTGCACGGAAAGCCGAGCACCACCAACCCTTGGTCCTTGTAGGTCTGCCACAACGCTTCCAGACCTTTGTATTGCGGGGTGAAGCCGCACTTGCTGGCGGTATTGACCACGAGTACGGCCTTGCCGGCGTAATCGGCCAAGGTCTTTTGCTCACCCTTGATGGTGGTGCACGGGATGCTCAGCAGGTTGTCGGTCATGACTTGCACTCTTGATGAAAGAAGATGAGACAAAATAGCGAGCAATTGAATTGTGTGCAATTTAATAAATCAATTGGTTGGCGACAATTACTGTAGGAACACGGCTTGCCGGCGATGGCGTTCTTGAAATTGTCATCGCCGGCAAGCCGTGCTCCTACAGGGCTCACATTAATCGCGCGGCACCAGATCCAGGCACACCGAGTTGATGCAATAACGCAGGCCAGTCGGTGGCGGACCGTCCGGGAACACGTGCCCCAAGTGCGCATCGCATTTGGCGCAGACCACTTCGGTGCGGATCATGCCGTGGCTGGCGTCACGGATCTCGACCATGGCGCTGTCGCCGATCGGTGCATAAAAGCTCGGCCAGCCGCAACCGGAGTCAAATTTGGTTTTGGAGTCGAACAGCGGCTCTTTGCAGCAGATGCAGTGGTAGACACCGTTAGTTTTCGTGTCGTTGTATTTGCCGGAAAACGGTCGCTCGGTGCCCTTGAGGCGGCAAACGTTGTATTGCTCCGGGTCGAGCATCGCCTTCCATTCTTCCAGGGTTTTTTCCAACTTTTCCATCGTCACACCTCAGCAGCTGAAAAAGCCCGATCTGTACCTTTTCCACGGATCGGGCGGCACGTATGATTGCGCCTCGTCAAACGCCAGTCTGGCAGCCAGACCACGCGCATTCAAACGGATTTATGGGTGCTGCATCTCAAGGCGTCAGGCCTGTGTGAATACGCAGGATTCCCAGTGCAGTCGTTCATACGCCGCCTGGATCGTTCATTTTCGGGAACACATCGCCATGCAGGTCAGCAAATCGAACAAGCTCGCCAACGTCTGCTACGACATTCGCGGCCCAGTGCTCAAGCACGCCAAACGCCTGGAAGAGGAAGGTCATCGCATCCTCAAGCTGAACATCGGCAACCCGGCGCCTTTTGGTTTCGAAGCGCCGGACGAAATCCTCCAGGACGTGATCCGCAACCTGCCGACCGCCCAGGGCTATAGCGATTCCAAAGGCCTGTTCAGCGCCCGCAAGGCCGTGATGCAGTACTACCAGCAGAAGCAGGTTGAAGGTGTCGGCATCGAAGACATCTACCTGGGCAACGGCGTTTCCGAGCTGATCGTGATGTCGATGCAGGCCTTGCTCAACAATGGCGACGAAGTGCTGGTGCCAGCCCCGGACTATCCGCTGTGGACGGCTGCGGTCAGTCTGTCCGGCGGCAACCCGGTGCATTACCTGTGCGACGAGCAAGCCAACTGGTGGCCGGACCTGGCCGACATCAAGGCCAAGATCACGCCGAACACCAAGGCGCTGGTGATCATCAACCCGAACAACCCGACCGGTGCGGTGTATTCCAAAGAAGTGCTGCTGGGCATGCTCGAACTGGCGCGCCAGCACAATCTGGTGGTGTTCTCCGACGAAATCTACGACAAGATTCTGTACGACGACGCCGTGCACATTTGCACCGCGTCCCTGGCTCCGGACCTGCTGTGCCTGACCTTCAACGGTCTGTCCAAGTCCTACCGCGTGGCCGGTTTCCGTTCCGGCTGGATCGCTATCTCCGGCCCGAAACATCACGCGCAGAGCTACATCGAAGGCATCGACATGCTGGCCAATATGCGCCTATGTGCCAACGTGCCGAGCCAGCATGCGATCCAGACCGCACTGGGCGGCTATCAGAGCATCAATGACCTGGTGCTGCCGCAGGGCCGCTTGCTGGAACAGCGCAATCGCACCTGGGAATTGCTCAACGACATTCCGGGCGTCACCTGCGTCAAGCCGATGGGCGCGCTGTATGCGTTCCCGCGGATCGACCCGAAAGTCTGCCCGATCCACAACGACGAGAAGTTCGTGCTCGACCTGCTGCTCTCCGAGAAGCTGCTGGTGGTTCAGGGCACAGCCTTCAACTGGCCTTGGCCGGATCACTTCCGCGTGGTGACCCTGCCGCGCGTGGATGACCTGGAGATGGCCATCGGGCGGATCGGTAGCTTCCTCAAGTCCTACCGTCAGTAAAAGGGGTTCGTCACCGTGCGACTTTTTGCGAAAGTCGTGCGGTGATTAATTCAGCAACACATCTCTGCGTCCCGCCGCACTTCCTTGTTTCAAGTCATGCCTGGTCACTGGTTGGGTGCTCGCGTCCAACAACGGCAGGGCCCGCGCCGCGCTTTGCCTGTCAAACATTTCCCATGCCCGCATCGGAAAAGGCCTGCAAGCGGCTAGACTGTTGGCGTAGGACACAGTTTGAAATAGTCACCCGGTTGAATAGCCCGGTGCATCACCTTATATACCCCGCAGTACGCTACATCTTTAGCACGAGGAGATTTCTACAACCATGATGCGCATCCTGCTGTTTTTGGCCACTAACCTGGCGGTCGTGCTGATTGCCAGCATCACCCTGAGCCTTTTCGGCTTCAACGGGTTCATGGCGGCCAACGGGGTTGATCTGAACCTCAATCAGCTGCTGATTTTCTGTGCGGTCTTTGGTTTTGCCGGTTCGCTGTTCTCGCTGTTCATCTCCAAGTGGATGGCGAAGATGAGCACCAGCACCCAGATCATCACCCAGCCACGCACCCGTCACGAGCAATGGCTGCTGCAAACCGTCGAGCAACTGTCCCGGGAAGCCGGGATCAAGATGCCTGAAGTCGGGATTTTCCCGGCCTACGAGGCGAACGCGTTCGCTACGGGCTGGAACAAGAACGACGCACTGGTCGCGGTCAGCCAGGGCTTGCTGGAGCGTTTCTCGCCTGATGAAGTGAAAGCCGTGCTGGCCCACGAAATTGGCCACGTGGCCAATGGCGACATGGTCACCCTGGCGCTGATTCAGGGCGTGGTGAACACCTTTGTGATGTTCTTCGCGCGGATCATCGGCAACTTTGTCGACAAGGTGATCTTCAAGAACGAAGAAGGCCAGGGGATTGCCTATTACGTGGCAACCATCTTCGCCGAGCTGGTCCTGGGCATTCTGGCCAGCTCCATCGTCATGTGGTTCTCGCGCAAGCGTGAATTCCGTGCCGACGAAGCCGGTGCACGCCTGGCCGGTACTGCCGCGATGATCGGCGCCCTGCAACGCCTGCGCGCCGAACAAGGCCTGCCGGTACACATGCCGGACACCCTGAACGCCTTTGGCATCAACGGTGGCATCAAGCAAGGGTTCGCCCGGATGTTCATGAGCCACCCGCCGCTGGAAGAACGTATCAACGCGCTGCATCGACTTCAGCGCTGATTGTTCAGCAACAAAAACACAAGGCCCGCAGTGATGCGGGCCTTTTTTTATTTGCCTGGTTGATGCGGTGTTCTTCCTGTCCTCATCGCGAGCAAGCTCAACACACCTTAATGGCTGGAAACCCGATACACCCGCTCTTCAAGCCGGGTAACCCCCGCCTCCAGGAACTTCCCGCTCGAACTCAGAACATCCTGATCCTCCAGAATCTTCAGCGCCCACGAGCCACCGAACAACCGCTGCACTTCATCATCCAGCACAGCAAATGGCGGGCCGTCCATTTGCGCCTGGTCGTAGTCCAGGGTAATCAGCAACCCCAGCGACTCCTTCGGCAAAATCCGCGTCAGATGCGCGGCGTACTGCTCGCGCATCTTCGGTGGCAAGGCTATCAACGCAGCGCGGTCGTACAGTGCGCTGCAATCGGCGACATCGCCGGCCGTCAACGCGAAAAAATCACCACACCAGATCTCGATCGAGCCCGCCCGATAGACCGTGAAAGGGCCTTGGTCGCTGACGTCCGGATCAAATTGATGCTCGTGGAAAAAGTCTTCCACCGCTTTTTCCGACAGCTCGACGCCCAACACCTCGTGACCGCACTTCGCCAGCCACAGCAGATCCAGGCTTTTCCCACAGAGCGGCACCAATACGCGCGAGCCTTCTTCCAGGCCCAGCTGCGGCCAGTACCGTTGCAGATAAGGATTCACTTCCGGCAGGTGAAAGCCGATCTGATTCGTCGTCCACCGCTTGTGCCAAAACTCCGGCTGCATAATTAATCCCGAAAATTCGATCAAAAGACTCTAAAACTTATATTAGATTTAGATCAATGATCTGACTGAAGATGACGCCATCTTACCCCTCAGGAGCTCTTTCATGTTCCCCAGCCTGTACATATCCCATGGCTCGCCCATGTTGGCACTGGAACCGGGGGCCAGCGGACCGGCTCTAGCTCGATTAGCCGCCGAATTGCCGAAACCGAAAGCCATCGTGATTGTATCGGCGCATTGGGAAAGCAATGAGCTGCTGGTCAGCGGCAATCCCCGACCGGAAACCTGGCACGACTTCGGCGGCTTTGCGCAGGCGTTGTTCGACGTTCAGTACCCCGCACCCGGAAATCCCCATTTGGCGGCGCAGGTTGTCGATTTATTGAAGGCTGCCGATCTGCCAGCACGCATCGATGCCAAGCGCCCGTTCGACCACGGTGTCTGGGTGCCTTTGACGTTGATGTATCCGCAAGCCGATATCCCCATTGTGCAAGTCTCGCTGCCCACCCGTGGCGGCCCAGCCCTGCAAACCCGCGTCGGCCATGCCTTGGCCAGCCTGCGTGAGCACGGTGTGCTGTTGATCGGCTCAGGGAGCATCACACACAACTTGCGTGAACTGGATTGGCATGCAGGCCCGGAAAGCGTCGAACCTTGGGCCAAATCCTTCCGCGACTGGATGATCGAGAAACTCGCAGCCGACGATGAAGCGGCGCTGCACGATTACCGTCAACAGGCGCCCAATGCCGTGCGCAATCACCCTAGCGATGAGCATTTATTGCCGCTGTATTTTGCTCGCGGGGCTGGTGGCGAGTTCAGCATTGCGCATCAGGGGTTCACCATGGGCGCGCTGGGGATGGATATTTATCGTTTTGGCTGACCGGAAGACCGTGGCGCTGCTCGACAGGCAGGGCACAAACAGCAGGCAAAAAAAATCCCCGAACCAGTCGGGGATTTTTTATGTGCGATCAATCAGCTCAAGAGCGGATCAATCTTCGCGATAGCGACGCAGCTTCAACTGCTTACCGGCAACGCGAGTGTCCTTCAGTTTGGTCAGCAACTTCTCCAGACCATCTTCCGGCAGCTCGACGAGGCTGAAGCTGTCACGTACCTGGATGCGGCCGATGGCTTCACGAGCCAAACCGCCTTCATTCAGGATAGCGCCCAGCAGGTTCTTGGCAGCGATGCCGTCACGCGCACCCAGCGCGGTACGGCAACGAGCACGACCTTCAGCCAATGGAACCGGAGCACGACGCTCGCGATCACCACGGTCCGGACGATCACCGGTACGCTCTGGACGATCGCCACGCGGTGCGTTGTTCGGCACCAGTGGACGTTCTTTCTCGATGGCAGCCAGGGTCAACGCCTGAGCGTTGGTTGCCTTGCGCAGCAGAGCAGCGGCCAGCGCACGTGGAGTGCAACCGATGTCGGCAGTCAGGCGATCCAGCAGATCACCGTGGGTCGATTCGGCATCAGCAACCAGCGGCGACAGGCTGTTGGTCAGTTTCTTGATGCGGGCATCGAGAACGGCCTGAGCATCCGGCAGGCGAACTTCGGCAACCTTTTGACCGGTTACACGCTCGATCACTTGCAGCATGCGGCGCTCACGCGGAGTCACCAGCAGCAGTGCACGACCTTCGCGACCGGCACGGCCGGTACGGCCGATACGGTGAACGTAGGACTCTGGGTCGTACGGCATGTCAACGTTGAATACGTGAGTGATGCGCGGAACGTCCAGGCCACGAGCAGCAACGTCGGTCGCCACAACGATGTCCAGACGGCCATCCTTGAGGGATTCGATCACGCGCTCACGTTGGTTCTGAGCAATGTCACCGTTCAGCGCAGCGGCTTTGTAGCCTTTGGCTTCCAGGGCACTGGCCAGGTCCAGGGTCGCTTGCTTGGTGCGCACGAACATGATCAGGGCGTCGAAATCTTCCACTTCCAGCAGGCTCAATACAGCCGAGGTCTTCTGGTCAGCGTGAACCAACAGGTGAGCCTGTTCGATCGCAGTAACGGTCTGAGTCTTGGTCTGGATCTTCACGTGTTGCGGATCGCGCAGATGGCGTTCGGCAATGGCACGGATCGACTGTGGCAGGGTGGCCGAGAACAATACGGTCTGACGGGTTGCTGGCAGAGCCTTGAAGATGACTTCGAGGTCGTCCATGAAACCCAGTTTGAGCATTTCGTCCGCTTCGTCGAGAACCAGGTGGTTCACGGTAGCCAGGACTTTTTCGTCACGACGCAGGTGGTCGCAAAGACGGCCCGGAGTGGCGACAACGATCTGTGCGCCATTACGGATTGCTTTCAGTTGTGGACCCATAGGGGCGCCGCCGTAAACGGCCACAACGGTAACGCCCGGCATTTGCTTGGCGTAGGTTTCGAAAGCGGTTGCTACTTGCAGCGCCAACTCACGGGTTGGCGCCAGGATCAGGGCTTGCGGTTCGCGCTTTGCAGGATCGATGCGATGCAGGATTGGCAGGGCGAACGCGGCGGTTTTACCGGTACCGGTTTGCGCTTGGCCAATCATGTCGTGGCCGGCCATGATGATCGGGATCGATTGCTGCTGAATAGCCGAAGGCTCTTCGTAGCCGGTCGCAATGACGGCTGCAAGGATATTCGGATTAAGATTAAAAGCGGCGAAGCCGCCGGTTTCCTGGGTCATGGGTCTGCCTCTAAGTGCATCCGCAAAGACCCATGCTCCAAAGCTGCGCATGCCGTGTAAGACTCAAGAGTCGCCCTGGCTGCTTTGTCGGCGGGGATTTGCGAAAACGAATGAATGAAAAAGATTCGTCAAGGGAGAGTCCGCTGTGCGGACGTGCAGCCGAAGCTGACTTCGGGGAATTGCGCTACCTAAACGCGGCCCGGTTAAAGGCCGGCGCGCACTATACCGGAATTCGCCCAAAAAGGGAGCATTATTTGTCGGAAAACTGACGGATACACCGTTGTGTCACAGGCTTTGCGGATAATCCTGAGACGGTCTATTTTTCAAAGGCCCGGCCCTGCTGGTGATGACGCTAAAACGGTTCATCGTTAGCAAGCAGACCTGCGGTCTGACACACCCTTCCCGCTCGAGGAATTGTTCCATGAATCCGCCCGCTTGCAGTCGTGTCACCCGCGAACCACACGGTCATGTCCTGATGATCGGCCTGGATCGGGTGGCCAAGCGCAACGCCTTCGACCTTGAACTGCTCAACGAACTGAGCCTGGCCTACGGCGAATTCGAGGCCGACAACGAGGCGCGGGTCGCGGTGGTGTTCGGTCATGGCGAGCATTTCACCGCCGGGCTCGATCTGGTCAGTGCCAGCGCGGCGTTGGCCGAAGGCTGGCAGGCCCCGCCGGGAGGCTGCGATCCCTGGGGTGTTTTTGCCGGCCCCCGCGTCAGCAAACCGGTGATTGTGGCCGCGCAGGGCTACTGCCTGACTATCGGCATCGAATTGATGCTGGCCGCTGACATCAATCTGTGCGCCAGCAACACCCGATTCGCTCAGAAAGAAGTGCAGCGCGGGATCTTCCCGTTTGGTGGCGCGACATTGCGACTGCATCAAGTCGCCGGTTGGGGCAATGCGATGCGCTGGTTGCTGACTGGCGATGAATTCGATGCCCATGACGCGTTACATCTGGGTCTGGTGCAGGAAGTCATGGCCAGCGAGGATCTGCTGCCACGGGCCATTGAATTGGCCGAACGGATAGCCCGTCAGGCACCGCTGGGTGTGCAGGCGACGCTGATGTCGGCGCGGCAGGCGCGTTATGAAGGGGAAACCGCAGCGGCGCAGGGATTACCGCCGCTGGTGAAGAAGTTGTTGGCGAGCGAGGATGCCAAGGAGGGGGTGCGGTCGATGCTCGAGAAGCGGCCCGGGATCTTCAAAGGGTTTTGAGACCTGTGTTGGCTTAGATGGCCCCTTCGCGGGCAAGCCCGCGATGGGGCCATTACAGACAACACATCAAGTCGCCGGACGTATCGCCTTGATCAGCGACTGCAACGAATACCCCAATCGCGGCGCCAGCCCTTCGGCCCTTGCGACCAAACCGTCCATGTCCAACTCCTGATCCAGCTCCGAAGGGACGATCAAAATCACATTGCCCTCCTTCACCGGCAGCTCCCAGTAATGACGGTGATAAAGCCCGCGCAACAACGCCGCGCCCAACGGTTTGCCATCATCGGTGGCCCATTGGTTGATCACCAGCCAGCCACCAGGATTCAAGCGCTTTTGACAGTTTTCCAGAAAGCTCCAGGCCAGATGTCCGACACCCGGACCGACATCGGTGTAAAGATCGACGAAAATCAGGTCCGCCGGTTCAGCGGTGTCGAGTAACTCCAGCGCATCACCCACCCGGATATACAACCGAGGATCATCATCCAGCCCCAGGTATTCAATGGCCAGGCGCGGTACGTCCGGGCGCAATTCAATCGCTTCGACATCTTCCAGCGGCAGGAACTTCAGGCAGGCCTGAGTCAGCGTGCCCGCGCCAAGCCCCAGAAACAGCGCACTTTCCGGCTGCTCGTGGCACAGCGCACCGATCAGCATCGCCCGGGTGTAGTCGTACTCGAGCCAGCTCGGATCAGCGGTGAAGACGCAGCTCTGCTCGATGGCATCGCCGAACTCCAGAAAACGGTAGTCGGCGACTTCCAGCACGCGTATCACGCCGAACTCATCCTGTACCTCGGCGAGCAGATGCTCGACGCGCTCCTCAGTCATTTCGTCTCCTGATTGCTGCCGCGCCGGCCTGTGATAAACAGCAGCGCAATAAAACCGCGAGGGGGCGCGGCAAAGGCGCGATTGTCCGCGAAGCGACGGGAACAGGTCACGCACTAATTGCTGATAACATAACCGTCCGAGCGTAAAACACTAGAGAACGTGATGAGCCAACCCTGGAGCCCTGACAGCTGGCGCGCCCTGCCGATCCAGCAACAACCTCAATACCCCGACGCCGCGCATTTGCAGCAGGTCGAGCAAACCCTGGCCAGTTATCCGCCGCTGGTGTTTGCCGGTGAGGCCCGGGAGTTGCGCCGTCAGTTTGCCGAAGTGACCCAGGGGCGCGCCTTCCTGTTGCAGGGTGGCGATTGCGCCGAGAGCTTTGCCGAGTTCTCCGCCGCGAAAATCCGCGACACCTTCAAAGTCCTGCTGCAAATGGCGATCGTCATGACCTTCGCCGCCGGCTGCCCGGTGGTCAAGGTCGGGCGCATGGCCGGTCAGTTCGCCAAACCGCGTTCGTCCAATGACGAAACCATCGACGGCGTGACCCTGCCCGCCTACCGTGGCGACATCGTCAACGGCATCGGTTTCGACGAGAAAAGCCGCGTGCCGGACCCGGAACGCCTGCTTCAGTCTTACCATCAGTCCACCGCCACCCTGAACCTGCTGCGGGCGTTCGCCCAGGGCGGGTTTGCCGATCTGCATCAGGTGCACAAGTGGAACCTGGACTTCATCGCCAATTCGGCACTGGCTGAAAAATACAGCCACCTGGCCGACCGCATCGATGAAACCCTGGCGTTCATGCGCGCCTGCGGCATGGACACTTCGCCGCAATTGCGCGAAACCAGTTTCTTCACCGCCCACGAAGCGCTGCTGCTCAACTACGAAGAAGCCTTCGTACGGCGCGACAGCCTGACCAACGATTACTACGATTGCTCGGCGCACATGCTGTGGATCGGCGACCGCACCCGCCAGCTCGATGGCGCACACGTCGAATTCCTGCGCGGGGTGAACAACCCGATCGGGGTCAAGGTCGGCCCGAGCATGAACCCTGAAGATTTGATTCGCCTGATCGACGTGCTGAACCCGGACAACGATCCGGGCCGCCTCAACCTGATTGCGCGGATGGGCGCGAACAAGGTCGGCGATCATTTGCCGGCGCTGATCCGCGCAGTGCAGCGCGAAGGCAAGCAGGTGCTGTGGAGTTCCGACCCGATGCACGGCAACACCATCAAGGCCAGCAGCGGTTACAAGACCCGCGACTTCGCGCAGATCCTCGGCGAGGTGAAGCAGTTCTTCCAGGTTCACCAGGCGGAAGGCAGTTATGCCGGTGGCATCCACATCGAGATGACCGGGCAGAACGTGACCGAATGCATTGGTGGGGCGCGGCCGATTACCGAGGATGGGTTGTCGGACCGATATCACACCCATTGTGATCCACGGATGAATGCAGATCAGTCGCTGGAATTGGCGTTTTTGATTGCTGAGACCTTGAAACAAGTTCGGCGCTAGACCGCGTCGCTCCCTTCACGAGCAGGCTCACTCCCACAGGATTGCGTGAAACCTGTAGGGGTGAGCCTGCTCGCGATGAGGCCAGCCTAACCACCGCCACTTCCAGCCAATGCCACTCTTAACCTGTCGGCACTCACCCGCTGACAATTCAACTGCACCCGCTCAAGCCCCAACCAGTCCGCCATCCGCTGCAGATTGACCGCCAAAGCCTGCATCCCTTCATCATCCAGCCCCGGCTCTTCCTCGTGTACCGCGTGCACCGCCAGCCGCCCCAACGCTCGCTCCGCCCGCAGATCCACCCGCGCGGCAATCCGTTCGTTGTGCAAAAACGGCAACACGTAATACCCGTAAACCCGCCTGTCCTGCGGCGTATAAATCTCCAGCCGGTAGCGGAAATCAAACAACCGCTCGGTACGACTGCGTTCCCAGATCAGCGAATCAAACGGTGAAAGCAATGCACTGGCCGCAACCTTGCGCGGCACTTTCGGCTCGGGCAGGCAATACGCCGCTTGCCGCCAGCCTTGCACTTCGCAGGTCAGCAACTCACCGGCCTCGACCAGTTCCGCCAGACGCGGGCGACTGTCTGCTGGGTTCAAGCGAAAATAGTCCCGCAGGTCTTTTTCCGTGCCGACACCCAATGCCGTCACCGTATGCAATAACAGCCCGCGCTGAGCCTCGGCCTCACTTAATTCCGGCTGCTGCAAAATGGCCGAAGGAATCACCCGTTCCGGCAAATCATAAAGTCGTTCGAAACCACGCCGGCCGGCCACCGTCACTTCGCCGGCGGCAAATAGCCATTCCAGCGCATGCTTTTCCGCGCTCCAGTCCCACCACGGCCCGGCCCGTTCCTCACGAGTCGACAGGCTTGCGGCACCCAGTGCGCCGAGTTCTTCGACCGAGGCCAGCACCCGGCGAATCGTGTCCTGTTGTTCACGCCCGAAACGCGCCAGTTGCTGATAAATATCTTCGCCACGCGTAGCGCGCTGCATACGCCAACGCATCAGGGGATACATCGACAACGGCAACAACGAGGCTTCGTGCCCCCAGTACTCAAACAACGTGCGACGTCGGCCCTGGCTCCAGGCAGCCTGATCGAGTAAGTCGGATGAGTAATTTCCAAGGCGGGAAAACAAGGGAAGGTAGTGCGAACGCACCAACGCATTGACCGAATCGATCTGCAAAATGCCCAGCCGTTCGATCAGTCGGTTGAGTTGAACAGGTTTGATCGTCGCTGGCGGCTGGCGCCCGTTGAACCCTTGGGCAGCCAGTGCCAGACGTCGAGCTTGTCGGTTGGAAAAGGACAGCGTTGCGGGCATGAATACCTCCGTGTCTGCTCGCAACCTACCTCACCAGAGAGGGGTTTGTGTAGCAATGGCCTCATCATTTATGCATCGGATCATCCCAGAAGGGTCTGACCGATTCATGTTCGACATCGGCACGACTGACGCCTATGTCCTTCAGTGCTTCATCGCTCAGACTCGCCAGCAGTTCGCGCTCACGATGAAGTTCGTACCAGCGGGTAAACTTGTGCAGCAGATCGGATACCGCATGAATGGAGAATCTTTCTTCCGTTACGTGTTGATGTTGACCTTTCATCTCGTTGTCCTCCGTTGGGGATGGCTCAAGTCTCGCTCGAGGGATAAGATCAATCCAACGAATGTTTCTGATGGTAACCATCTCGGAGATTGATGGATGTCAGCTTTCCCCAGTATCGATACGGATGTTCTGCGCACCTTTGTCGCCATCGCCGACCAGGGCGGTTTTACCCGCGCCGGTGAATTGGTCAATCGCACGCAGTCGGCGGTGAGCATGCAGATGAAACGCCTGGAAGAGGACGTGTTGCAGCGCCAACTGTTCGAACGCGATGGGCGACAGGTCAAACTGACCGCCGAAGGCCAGGTTTTGCTGGGGTATGCGCGGCGCATCCTCAAACTCCACAGCGAAGTGTTCAACACGCTGCGTGAGCCGCACATGGTCGGCACCGTACGCATCGGTACACCGGACGATTACGTGATGCGTTTTCTGCCGGGGATTTTGTCGCGCTTCGCCAAGAGCTATCCGCTGATCCAGATCGAGGTTCACTGCGAATCATCAAAACAATTGCTGCAACGTCAGGACCTGGACCTGTCCATCGTCACCCGCGAGCCCGGCACCGAGATTGGCCAGTTGTTGCGCAAGGAACGTTTCGTCTGGGCCGAGGCGCAATGCTTCAGCGCCCATGAGCAGACGCCGTTGCCTCTGGCGATGTTCAACAGTGATTGTTTCTGCCGGCTGTGGGCGTGTAACGCACTGGATGCGATGGGCCGTGATTACCGGATTGCCTACAACAGTTCGAGCCTGTCGGCATTGATGGCCGTGGTCAGCGCCGGGCTGGCGGTGACGGCGCAACTGGAAAGCCTGATCACCCCGGACATGCGCATCCTCGGTGAGGCCGAAGACCTGCCGCAATTACCGGAAGCCTGCATCATGCTCGTGCGCAATCTGCACAATCCGTCGCCGATCACCGAGTGCCTGGCCGAGCACATCGTCGACGGCTTCAAACTTTAAACGCGAGCATCACCGCCGAGCACACCAGAAAACCGCAAAACAACCCGCGCAGCAGTCGCTCCGGCATTGCGTGGGCGATCTTTACGCCCCAACTGATGCTCATCAAGCCGCCGATGGCCAACGGCACGCCAATCAGCCAGTCGACCTGATGGTGCGCCGCATAAGTCACCAGCGTGACGCCGGTGCTGGGTAACGCCAGCGCCAGCGACAACCCTTGGGCCACCACCTGGCTGGTGCCAAACAGGCTGGTCAACACCGGCGTCGCCACCACTGCCCCGCCTACACCAAACAAGCCGCCCATGGTCCCGGAAGCCGCGCCGAGCACACCCAGCCATGGCCAGCCGTAATGCATCTGCGCCGAGGCGGGGGTATTGGCGATGAACATTCGGATCAGGTTGTAGGCCGACAGCGCCACGAGGAAGGCGACAAAGCCGATGCGCATGGTTTGCGCATCGATGCCGACCGCCCAGATCGAACCGATCCAGGCAAAACAGAACCCCATCGACGCCAAGGGCAACGCGTGGCGCAATTCAATGCGATTGCGTTGATGGTAACGCCACAGCGCCAGCATGACGTTGGGTACGACCATCACCAGCGCGGTGCCTTGGGCGATTTGTTGATCAAGCCCGAACAGCACGCCCAGCAACGGGATCGCGATCAAACCGCCGCCGATCCCGAACAACCCGCCGAAGGTGCCGAGGGCAGCGCCAAATACCAGATACATCACAAACTCGATCACAGGGAATTCCTCATTTGTCATGGGTGTTCATCCTACGCAGTCCGCGATGGCGCGGAAACGCACAGCAGCGCACAATGGCTGTGCCAACTTCGCACAGCCGTGATCGCCATGAACCCTAATCAACTGACCGAACAGCTCGGGCTGTTTCTTGATGTGCTGGAATCCGGGAGCTTCTCCGCGGCCTCCCGCCGGCATCCCCTGACCCCATCGGCCGTGGCGCGGCGCATCGACAGCCTGGAAAACGCCGTCGGCAGCCAGTTGTTCACCCGCAGCACCCACGCCGTGATGCCGACACCGGCGGGCCTGGCCTTTGCCGAGCGCGCCCGACGAATCGTCGCAGAGCTTCGGCTGGCACGGGCCGAAGCGGTGTCCCTGAGCAGCGCGCCGGAAGGCTTGATCAGAATCGATGCGCCCGCGGCATTCGGGCGACGGCATCTCGCCCCGGTGATTGCCGATTTCCTGATGCTGTACCCCGGCCTCGACGTGCAACTGCACCTGATCGACAGCTTCGTCGACATGCAAGGCTTGAATCTGGGCAAGGTCGATCTGGTGCTGCGCGCCGGGCAGATGGCCGACACCCGGCTGGTAGCCACGCCACTGGCGAGCTTGGTGCGCGTTGCCTGCGCCAGCCCGGACTATTTACAACGCCGCGGCGTGCCGACCGAGCCCGCACAGTTTGTCGATCACGACGGTCTCGATTGGGATGGCCTGGCCCCGCCCTTCGCCTGGCGCTTCGAACGTGACGGGCAGATGCAGTTGCACCGCCCGGCGCGGATCCGCATGAGCGCCAACAATGCCGAGGCGTTGCTCTGTGGCGCCCTGGCCGGGCTGGGCATCGCCCACCTGCCGACCTGGCTGGCCAGCGAATACCTGCTGCGCGGTGAACTGCTGCCGCTGTTCTGCGATAACGGGCTGCCCAAACCGGAGAGCGCCGGCATCTATGCCTTGCGACTGGCGCAACAACCCAACTCGCGCAGCCGGTTGCTGCTGGAATACCTGAAGACGCGCTTCAGCCCCATCCCGCCGTGGGACCTGGCACTGCAAAACACGCTGGATCGCCACTAGTCGAAAATTATATGGCGCATTAAAGATTCGCCCGCTAGATTCATGAGGACTACCGATCAAGGCTTTTGAGATGACCACCGAACGCGACACCCCGGATAACTGCGAACAACTGCTGCTGGATAATCAGGCCTGTTTCGCCCTGCACTCGACTTCGCTGCTGATGACCAAGGTCTATAAGCCGCTGTTGCAAGCGCTGGGCCTGACCTATCCGCAATACCTGGCGATGATGGTGCTGTGGGAACGCGATGGTCTGACCGTGGGTGAAATCAGCACGCGCTTACTGACCGATCCCGGTTCGCTGACGCCGTTGCTCAAACGCCTGGAGGTCGAAGGTTTGCTCAGTCGTACCCGCAGCCGCGAAGACGAACGGGTGGTGATCGTCGAACTCACCGAACAGGGCCGCGCCTTGCGGGAACGGGCACGCAGCATTCCACAGTGCATCCTCGGCGCCAGCGGGATGACCGTGGAGCGACTGAACAAATTGCAAGCGGAGCTGCAAGTGCTGCGCGGCAATTTGCAGAACAGCCTCTGATCCCCAAATCAACCTGAATCCCCCTGTGGGAGCGAGCAGGCTCGCTCCCACAATTGGTTTTGTGGTGCCCTTCCAGCCTCGTTCAGCACTTCCTCGAAAAATTTTCAGTCCTGAAAATCTCGCCTCGACCGCTCTAGCTCAGCCCTCCGTATCATCCGCCCAAATCCCGACCAAAACTTTTTCAGAAATTTATATTGCGCGCAAAATACTTGCGCGATACATTCACCTCGCACTTACTTAGCGCGCAAATATTTAGCGCGAAACATCCAAACCCGAATGAGGCTCACACCATGCAAACTCTCTACACCGCAATCGCAACCTCCACTGGCGGCCGTGATGGTCGCGCCGTTTCCAGCGACAACATCCTCGACGTCAAACTCGCTACCCCGAAAGAACTCGGCGGCGCGGGCGGCGCAGCAACCAACCCTGAGCAACTGTTCGCAGCCGGTTACTCTGCCTGCTTCATCGGCGCCCTGAAATTCGTCGCCAGCCAGACCAAACGCACCATCCCGAACGACGCCTCGATCACCGCCCATGTCGGCATCGGCCAAATCCCTGGCGGCTTCGGTCTGGACATCGACCTGCACATCAGCCTGCCGGGGCTTGAACAAGCCGACGCGCAATCCCTGGTCGACGCTGCCCACCAGGTCTGCCCGTACTCCAACGCCACCCGTGGCAACGTCGATGTGCGCCTGCACATCACCGTCTAACCGCTGATCCCAAGGCCCGAACAGGAAACGAACATGAACGCTTTCAGCAAAGTCTTGACCGGCACCCTTCTCGCCCTGTCCATCGGCAACGCGTTTGCAGGCGACGGTGTTGAACACAACACCCAGGCCTTCCTCGACGTACTGAATGCCGGCACCGGCAAACCGATGGAGCAACTCACCCCGAAAGATGCCCGCGCCGTGCTGACGGGTGCGCAAGCCTCGGTGAAACTGACACTGCCTAAAGCGGATGTCAGCGAGAAGACTATTCAAGTCAATGGCCAACCGCTGCGCCTGACCATCGTTCGGCCGGCCGGGGTCAAGGGCGAACTGCCCGTGTTCATGTTCTTCCACGGTGGTGGCTGGGTATTGGGCGACTTCCCGACCCACGAACGATTGGTGCGTGATCTGGTAACGGGCTCGGGGGCCGTTGCGGTGTTCGTCAATTACACCCCATCGCCGGAAGCGCATTACCCGGTGGCGATCAACCAGGCGTATGCGGCGACCCAATGGGTGGCCGAGCACGGCAAAGAGATCAATGTCGACAGCAAGCGCCTGGCCGTGGCCGGCAACAGTGTCGGCGGCAACATGGCGGCCGTGGTTGCGCTGATGGCCAAGGACAAGGGCACTCCGGCGATCAAGTTCCAGGTGCTGCTGTGGCCGGTGACGGATGCGAACTTCGACACGACGTCGTACAACCAGTTTGCCGAGGGCCACTTCCTCACCAAAAACATGATGAAGTGGTTCTGGGACAACTACACCACCGACGCCAACCAGCGTAGCGAGGTTTACGCCTCGCCGCTGCGGGCAACCACCGCCCAACTGAAGGGCTTGCCACCTGCACTGGTGCAGACGGCGGGCGCTGACGTGCTGCGCGATGAGGGTGAGGCCTATGCTCGAAAGTTGGATGAGGCCGGGGTGGCGGTGACGTCGGTTCGCTACAACGGCATGATCCACGACTACGGTTTGCTCAACGTGGTGAGCCAGGTGCCTGCGGTGCGTTCGGCGATGCTGCAAGCGTCGCAAGAGCTCAAAGAACACCTGAAGAAGTAACACCACTCCTACAGGGGTGCAACGTTGAATTCGAAATTGCGCCCACAAAAAAGCCCGACTCAATGGCCGGGCTTTTTCATTCCTCAAGCAGTGCTTATTTAGCACGGCCTTTGTAGGAACCGCCTTCGCGGGTATCGATTTCGATCATGTCGCCGATTTCGATGAAGTCAGCAACCGACAGCTCGGTACCGTTCTTCAGTTTGGCAGGCTTCATTACCTTGCCGGAAGTGTCACCGCGAGCGGAACCTTCGGTGTAGTCAACCTGACGCACGATAGTGGTCGGCAGTTCTACGGAAACCAGACGCTCTTCGAAGAAGATCGCTTCGCAAACATCGGTCATGCCTTCTTCAACGAAAGGCAGAACGGCTTCGATGTCTTCGGCGTTCAGCTCGTACATGGTGTAGTCAGTGGTGTCCATGAACGTGTAGGTGTCGCCGCTGATGAAGGACAGGGTCGCTTCTTTGCGGTCGAGGATTACGTCGTCCAGTTTGTCGTCGGCGCTGTAAACGATCTCGGTCTTGTAACCGGTCAGCAGGTTTTTCAGCTTGGTCTTCATGATCGCGCTGTTACGACCGGATTTGGTGAATTCAGCTTTCTGAACCAGCCAAGGATCGTTGTCGAGACGGATCACGGTACCGGGTTTCAGTTCTTTACCAGTTTTCATTGCGAATATCCGAATTTGGATGGGATTTACAAAAATCTAGGCCGCGTATCATATCCAATTTACATAAAACTGTACCAGCGCCGCGGCAAGATCGGCCTGCAAGGCTTGTTCCAGACACCACGCCTCGGCGTGTTTTTGCAGCTCTGGCCAGTGTTTGCGGGCTGTGCGCCAGTGGTCGGACATATCATGACCGGCATTCCAGGCGTGCCAAAGACCGTTTATCGCCTGGCTGGCGGGCTCGGACAGGCCTTTTGTGTACAGCGCGAGGAACGCATCAAGCTTGTCCAGGTGGATGTCTTCCTCCTGCTGATAGATGTGCCAGAGCATCGGCCGACCCGCCCATTGAGCGCGAACGAAGGAGTCTTCACCGCGCACGGCGTTGAAATCGCAGCACCAGAGCAGGTGATCATATTGATCCTGTCGGACGAACGGCAGCACCTGGACGGTCAATCCGTCGCGAACATGAAGCGCCCCCGCGGCCAATCCTTCAACGCCGAGCCAGCGTTCGACATCGCCGAGAATCCGCCCCTCGGGCACCAGCAAATGTGTGGGCGACGAATCGGCGGCCAGTACATCCAGCCAACTCGACAACCCGGCATTCTCATAGGCAAACAGCGAGATCAAGTGCGCGTTCGGCGCACGATCAATGCCCAACCCTTGAAGGAATTCGCGTTGAGTCTCGGGACTTTGCTGAAACTGCCGGCGACGCTCAAGCAATCCACTTTCACGCAGCAGACCGCCGGTGCCCGGCCGGAATCCCGGGAAGAAGAAGTACTTCTGCACCGTTTTGTATTTGACCGACGGTAAACCGTGGCAGCCGATCACCCAGTCCTCGGCGCTCAGATAATCGAGGTTCATCCACAGCGGCGGCTTTACCCGCGCGGCCATGGCGTCCATGTAGGCGCTCGGCAATTGGCAGGCGAATGCGGCGATGACCACGTCCGCCGCGTCGGTGGCCAACCACTCGGTCGGCCATTGGCGCACTTCGACACCGGCCTGCCATTGCTGCGCGACATGGCTATCGATCTGGGGACACAGACGTTCGAAGGCGCGCAGGTCATCGACCCACAAGCGCACCTCCAGCCCGTGGTCGGCCACCAGTTGGCGAGCCAGGCGCCAGGTCACGCCGATGTCGCCAAAGTTGTCGACCACGGTGCAAAAAATATCCCAGCGCCGGCGGTTTTTCACTTGAGGCAGTTCAGGCATTCCAGGTTCCCGTTGGCAAAGGCACCGATTGTCCGCATAAATTACCTCGTGCAGAAGAGCCGACGGCGATTAATCTTCGTGCGACAATCGCCACTCGCCCGCGACCATCCGCCAGGAGGCAGCCATGCCCTACCGTCCCAACCCGCGCAGCCCGCTGCCGATCCAGCTTAACGCCCTGCGATTGACCGGCAGCATTGCCCTTGGTATGTGGCTGGGATTTATCGCCATCGCGCTGACCTGCTGGCTCGTCTCAGCGGTGTTTTTCAAAGAGCAACTGGCACCGGTAGCCGCCGCCGTGGAACAACTGGCCAAGCCGCCGATTGTCGAACAGCCAAGGCCGGATATTCCACCGCAGAGCCCGTTGTTCGAGCAATACGAAGAGAACCTGCGCAAGAACGAACAGCAGGTGCGTATGGATCAGGCCCGCAGCAGCAGCCGCAATCTGTCCAATCCAAAATGCCAGTTCTGGTTGCAGCAGGACCATACCGCGCCGAGCGAAAAAAGCCGCGCCAATGTCCTGCAATTCTGCGACTGATCATGAACAAACAGACCGTCCACCAATTGATTCTCGACAAGCTGCGGATTGATCTCGACATCGCAGAACGTGCCGCGCAAACCGCCTACGAAACCGCGACCCACGAAGAAAACATCGCCGAAAACAAGTACGACACCCTGGGGCTGGAGGCGTCCTATCTGGCAGCCGGGCAGGCAAAACGGGTGGAAGAAATCCGCCAGTCACTGGCGCTGTGCCAAAACCTGAGGCTGCGCCCTTATGATGATCAGCGCGGCATCGAAGTCGGCGCGCTGCTCGGACTGGAAGACGAGAACGGTCGTGAGCAATGGCTGTTTCTGGCCCCCGACGCAGCCGGCCTGAAGGTCGATCTGGTGGGGCAACTGATTACCGTCATCACCCCCCGCTCGCCGCTGGGCAAAAGCCTGCTGGGCAAGTTCGAAGGGGATGAAGTGGAGATTCTGGTAGCGGGCGCTCGGCAACAGTTCTCTGTTACCGAGGTGATCTAAAACAAATCAGTGGACCGGCAGTTCGACGCCGTCGAACAGTTCTTCCAGCTCCTGCTTGTTGTGGCACTGAATGGCTTTAGCCATCACTTCGCGGGTCAGGTGCGGGGCAAACTTCTCGATGAAGTCGCACATGAAGCCACGCAGGAAGGTGCCACGACGGAAACCGATTTTGGTGATACTCGATTCAAACAAATCGCTCGCATCGAGCATGACCAGATCGCTATCGAGTTTGGCATCGACCGCCATTTTCGCCACGATGCCCACACCCAGTCCCAAACGAACGTAAGTCTTGATCACGTCGGCGTCGGCGGCGGTGAACACCACTTTCGGCGTCAGGCCGCGATGGCTGAAGGCTTCGTCGAGCTTCGAGCGGCCGGTAAAACCGAACACGTACGTCACGATCGGGTATTCGGCGAGGGCTTCGAGGGTCAGCTTCGACAGCTTGGTCAATGGGTGACCTTGTGGCACGACCACGCAGCGGTTCCAGCGGTAGCACGGCATCATCACCAGGTCGCCGAACAACTCCAGCGCTTCGGTGGCAATAGCAAAATCCACGGTGCCGTCAGCGGCCATTTCAGCGATCTGCATCGGCGACCCCTGGTGCATGTGCAGGGCAACGTCCGGGTATTGCTTGATGAAGGTGCTGATCACCGGTGGCAACGCATAACGTGCCTGGGTGTGGGTGGTGGCGATCGACAGGGTGCCCTTTTTCTCGTTGGAGAATTCCTGGGCGATCTGCTTGATGCTTTCAACCTTGCGCAGGATTTCGCCGGCGGTGGTGATGATGCGTTCGCCAGCCGGGGTGACGCGGGTCAGGTGCTTGCCGCTGCGGGCGAACACCTCGACGCCCAGTTCGTCTTCCAGCAGGCGGATCTGTTTACTGATACCCGGTTGCGAGGTGTAAAGGCTTTGGGCAGTAGCGGAAACGTTGAGGTCGTGGTGCGCCACTTCCCAGATGTAGCGCAATTGTTGAAGCTTCATATGAATCCCTCAAAGCAGGTAGACGCCACGGGCATCAGCGACGGTATATAACTATATTAATGGCGTGAAGAATAAATCTAGAACTTTTTTGTCAAATTGCCACTATTTGTGTTCTAGCGATCTTCCTTGCGGCGACGCTCTACCAGTGGCACCAGATAGACCGGCACCCGCGCCAGCTGCAACACGCGCGCGGCGGTCCTGCCCAAAGGCGTTTCCGCGCCAGCACCATGGCTATGACTACCTACGATCAGCAAATCCACAGAGAGTTTCTGCGCCTGGTCGAGAATCACCTGCGACGGATCCCCCTGAAGTACGCGCACCGCGCGGATTCGCGCCAGATCCTGCTCCCCTTCATCCCCCAGCTCTTCGCGAAAACTGTCGAGCACCCGCTGCTCGATATTGGCAATGACAGTACTCAGGCCCTGACTGTGAAACTCGTTCAAGGCCTGTTCATCCAAATAACTCTGAAGCACCGATTCGGCAAACAACCCCATGGGCTCAACCGCGTGGACCACATACAAGTCGGCATTGAATGTCCGCGCCAGGGCCAAGGCATGTTGCATCACCAACGGTGCATATAGGCCAAGGTCAGTGGCATACAGCATCGACTGAATCATAGGATCTCCTCGCAAGCCAACATGGCGGAGATTTGATTCAGCTTAGCAGCGCCTTGACGAGTACGACGCTTTGCGTAACGCGTTGAACGGCGGGCTTAAATCTTTTGCTCGTTGCTTATGCCGTGCGGTACGTGACCGGTGGCGACGACTTCACGGGCCAATTCGCAATGGCCGGCCTGATCGTCGAAAAACACATCGGCGGCGAACGCTTCGAGAAACGCCGATTTGGTCAGGCCACCGAGAAACAATGATTCGTCGAGGCGAATGTCCCATTCGCGCAACGTGCGGATCACGCGCTCGTGGGCCGGCGCCGAACGCGCCGTGACCAACGCCGTGCGGATCGGGCAGTCGTCGTCTGGAAACTCACGCTGCAACAGATTGAGGGCCGCCAGGAAGCCTTTGAACGGCCCTCCGCGCAATGGCTCACGGGCGGCTTCGCGCTCGCTGGCCTGAAACGCTTCCAGGCCGCCCGACTGGTAGACCCGCTCCGACTCGTCGGAAAACAGCACCGCATCGCCGTCGAAGGCAATCCGCAATTCATCGCTGGCCGCGCGGCTGGCACCACCCGACAGAATGGTCGCCGCGGCGAAACCGGCCTCCAGTGCGCTGCGCACGTCTTCGGCATGCGTCGACAGAAACAGGTCACAGCCAAAGGCCTTGAGATACGGATAGGGACTGCGCCCGCCGACAAACGCCGCGCGGGAAATTGCCAGTCCATAGTGATGAATCGAGTTAAACACCCGCAGTCCTGTGTCGGCGCTGTTGCGCGACACCAGGATTACCTCGACCCGGGCGCGACCAAGAAGCGTATTGAGGTTCAGGAGTTTCTGCACCAGCGGGAAGGCATCACCAGGCTCAAGGATTTCGTCCTCGTGCTCGATCTGATATTGCCGGTAGGCCTCGACACCGCTCGACAAATACACCTTGTGGCTTTCGCTCAGGTCGAACAGTGCCCGCGAAGAAATCGCCAGCACCAGTTTGTCGTCGATAATCTTGGCCATGCGCTTCCCCCCGGATTGATCGACTCAGGTATTTCGTCGATCGATAAAACTCAAACTGCGATACAAGGCTTCGATCAGCGGCAATTCGCACCCTGCCGCTTTGGCCGCTGCCAAGGGACGCGCGTAAATCGCCGCCAGTTCCAGCGGTCGCTTGTGCAGGAAATCGTGGTACATGCTCGGCCAGTAGTCCGGCATTTTTTCGGTCACCATGAACAGATGGTCGGCGTAACCGGCCGGTATGTCGTGACCACAAGCGATTGCGCCTTGCACCACTTCGGCCATCAATGCCTTGATCAATTCCCGGCTGTCAGCATCGGCCATCAATGGCGTGGTGCTGGCCCCCAACAGAACCGACAGACCGTTGTACGGAACATTCCAGACCAGTTTTTGCCAACGTGCCTGTTGCAGGTTCGGCATGGCCTGGGAATCGATGCCAGCGCTGCGGAACAGTCTGGCGCCCGCTTCTACAATCGCCACGCGCTCCACTTCATCGACCGCAGGACCACTGTGATAGCCGATGTTGACGGCGCCGAGTGCCTGATGGGTAATTTCCCCGGGGCCGGTGCGATGGACACAGATAAAACACAGCCCGCCGAGCAGGTGCAAAGTGTCAGGAAGCAACTCGCGCAGGCTGTCTTCGACGTCCAGGCCATTCTGCAAGACCAGCACTTTGGCGTTCGCGGCAGCCGCCTGAATGATGGCGGGGGCCAGGTCGGCATTGCTGGTGGTTTTGGCGCCGACCAGCAACCAGTCGCAGGCGGGCATGTCTTCAGCGCACGAATAAGCCTGAACCGGGCTCAACGTCAACGCGCCATGCACCGCGCTGTCGAGTTGCAACCCGCGCTCGGCCACTGCTGAAAACTCACTGCGCAGCAAAAAATGCACATCGAAGCCGGCACGCGCCAGCATCATCCCGTAGAACCCGCCGATTGCGCCGGTCCCGATCACACCGATTGTCGGCCTGGTCACTGCCCCCATCATGGCAACTCCTCTGCTGTTTTCATCAGCGCCCGTCCGACCGCTTCATTGAGTTCGGTACCGGTCAGGCGCGATTTTAATGCCCCGAAGAACTCACCGTCGCGCACTAAAAACAGCGCCGGCAAATGAAAAACCTGGTAACGCTCGACCACCCCGCCATTGTTCCCCGCATCGATCCAGCACAGTCGATCGACTGCCAGATCGAGCCTTGGCAATTGCTCACGGGCAAATCGGCAACTGGCGCAGCCGACACTGGTAAAAATCACCAGGGAAACACCGGGCATTCCCAACAGCCGTTGGTCGGCATCGAAATCGGTCAGTTCCAATTCGACCACTATACTGGGTGAAAGAATGTCAGATGGCCGACACAGGGAGTCCGTGTTCATGGGACGTTTTATTCCTCATCCTGATGATGTGCCCGTCGAATTAACGTTGCTCACACATGAGTGCATCTCGCGACAACGCTTGCACACTATCAGCCTCGGGGGCATGGCTTGCAATTATCACAGGGCCTGGCGCCATGGCACGGCGCTGGAAGTGCGCATGCCGACCCTGAACCCCGACTTGCGCTACCTGGGCTATGTGGCCTGGTGCCTGCGGCGCAAACGCGGCTACCTGGTGGGCATTGCCTTTGTCGACGAGCAGATGATGTTCAGTGCCCGAATGGGCGAGCAAGTGTGCCAGATCGAACGGTATTGCCGCCTGCATGACGCACATGATGACTTGCAAGGTATTCAGGCGCTGGCCCTCGAATGGGTCCAGGCGCATGCCGACGAGTTCTCTCACGACACCGTGCGCAAGGCATTTGCACAGGCTGTGCTGGATTAAACAGGTGTGTGCCCATTGTCGAGCAGGCGCCTAACGCGCTAAGGTTCGGGTCCCCGACGCGCTTAATTTGCTGTGCTCCGCCGCGCGGGTTCGCTGGCGGCCGGCACCCGTGACCTGACGAGTAAACGATGGCTGATTTACCGATCAACGACCTAAACGTCGCCTCCAACGAGACGCTGATCACTCCTGACCAGCTCAAGCGTGACATCCCCCTGAGCGACGCCGCCCTGCGCACCGTCACCAAGGGTCGCGAAGTCATTCGCAATATCCTGGATGGCACCGACCACCGCCTGTTCGTCGTCATCGGGCCTTGCTCGATCCACGACATCAAGGCTGCCCACGAATACGCCGAGCGCCTGAAGGCACTCGCGGCAGAAGTGTCCGATACCCTGTATCTGGTCATGCGCGTGTATTTCGAAAAGCCACGCACCACCGTCGGCTGGAAAGGCTTGATCAACGACCCGTACCTGGACGACTCGTTCAAGATTCAGGACGGTTTGCACATCGGTCGCCAGTTGCTGCTGGACCTGGCCGAAATGGGCCTGCCGACCGCGACCGAAGCCCTCGACCCGATCTCCCCGCAATATCTGCAGGACCTGATCAGCTGGTCGGCCATCGGCGCACGTACCACCGAATCCCAGACTCACCGCGAAATGGCTTCCGGCCTGTCCTCGGCCGTCGGTTTCAAGAACGGCACCGACGGCGGCCTGACGGTCGCTATCAACGCCCTGCAATCGGTTTCCAGCCCTCACCGCTTCCTGGGCATCAACCAGGAAGGTGGCGTGTCGATCGTCACCACCAAGGGCAACGCCTACGGCCACGTGGTACTGCGCGGTGGCAACGGCAAGCCGAACTATGATTCGGTCAGCGTCGCGCTCTGCGAGCAAGCGCTGAACAAGGCGAAGATCAAGCCGAACATCATGGTCGATTGCAGCCACGCCAACTCCAACAAGGACCCGGCCCTGCAACCGCTGGTGATGGAGAACGTCGCCAACCAGATCCTCGAAGGCAACCAGTCGATCATCGGCCTGATGGTCGAAAGCCACCTGAACTGGGGCTGCCAGGCCATCCCGAAAGACCTCGCCGACTTGCAATACGGCGTGTCGATCACCGACGCCTGCATCGATTGGTCCGCCACCGAAAACACCTTGCGCAGCATGCACGCCAAGCTCAAGGACGTGTTGCCCAAACGCGATCGCACCTGATCACCGTTTAGCGCACACAAAAACGCCAGGCTTAAACCTGGCGTTTTTTTATGCGTTCGTTTGGGTCACAGCTTGGCGGCGTGCCGCTGGTGGCGCTCCATGTAGCGCTCAACGTAGGAGCACGATGGAATGACGGTGTAGCCCATTTCATCAGCGTACTCCAGCGCCTTCTCGGTCAATGCCGCAGCAATGCCACGACCACGCAATGCGTTGGGCACGAAGGTACGATAGATATCCAGGGTCTGTTTTCCCAGATCCATATAGGTCAGGTAGGCACGATGACCGTCCACATTGGTCTCGAACTGATGACCAGCCTGGTCATGGTGGATGGACAACGCCTCGCTCATCACTACTCCTCGCGGGTCTGAATTCTGACCCCTACCTTACCGATGTTTTTCCGGCGAAGGAACATCTACGCCACCCCGTGCCAATGGACACCGAGAAGAACTGCACCGATCTCGCGCAACCGAGCACGTATCAAATAGTAGGCACCATTGGCGAAAATGCTCAAGGTGCGCTCGTCATCATGCTCAGCCAGCGGGTGCTGCTCCGGGGGTACGCAGGGACGGCTCGACCGACGGTCTTAGCGGGTCGGCAGCCTGAACATTGCCGGATATTGAGACATAAGACGAATCTGCTCTCTTAAAGTCACCTCTAGATGGATAAAGATTATGAGAGCCTCTGCGCAAAATTCGAACAGAAGTATGGACGAACTCATCTAGCCAGACTTTAGCCAAGACCGAAAAAAAGCCCTGTGAGTGCGCGGAACTTTTTTTGAGCGGCTCGCTCATCTCGGGCCTCGCAGCTGGATATTTTTTAGACAATGCAGTTAAAAGTTGCTCGAAAAAGAATCAACGCCTACAATTTTTTTTGCTTCTTGCTTTACGTCAGTTTACTTACGAGTAGTAATGAGTAGTATGTACGCCGGCTATTTCCTCACTCTGAGGAGACAGCTAACTTAATAGAAAGTCCTTGAAGGGGAACACGATGAACAACGTTCTGAAATTCTCTGCTCTGGCTCTGGCCGCAGTTCTGGCTACCGGTTGCAGCAGCGCATCGAAAGAAACCGAAGCACGTCTGACCGCTACTGAAGACGCAGCTGCTCGCTCCCAGGCTCGTGCAGACGAAGCTTACCGTAAAGCTGATGAAGCTCTGGCTGCTGCTCAAAAAGCACAACAGACTGCTGACGAAGCTAACGAGCGTGCTCTGCGCATGCTGGACAAAGCTAGCCGCAAGTAATAATCCCTCGGGATTGTTATCAAGCCGACCCATTTTTTGGGTCGGCTTTTTTATTGCCTGGTGTTTCCTACCGGCAATAAAAAACCCGCCGACGCGGTGTGCGTCGGCGGGTTGTTTTCAAGCCTTACTGCAACGGATCGAGCGGTGTATTCGACACCATCGGCGCGGAGCCATTCGGCACCGCGATTTCCACCGGCAGGCCATCTTCAGCGGCGACCACGTCACGCACCACATCCCAGTTCATGCGCAGGTTGTTAGTGATGTCTTCACGCTTGAGCATCGCGTTGATCACCGAGGTGTGCTTGTCGACCACCGACGGGTTGCCCTTGTCATCCAGCGGTGTGTGCGCTTCGAGATACACCTTGCCGCCGCTTACGCCAAATTTGTACGGATCGTTGATGATTCGTACCGACGTGCCGACCGGCACCATTTTCGCCATTTCCAGCACGTTATTGTTGAACATGCGGAAGCAGCCGTGACTCGTGCGCATGCCAATGCCGAATTTCTTGTTCGAGCCATGAATCAGGTAGCCCGGAGTGCCCAGACTGAATTTGAACGGCCCCAGAGGGTTATCCGGGCCTGCTGGCACGACATTCGGCAGCGGATCACCATCGGCGGCGTGCTCGGCCTTGATCGACGCTGGAGGGGTCCAGGTCGGGTTAGGCGTTTTCGCGGTGATGGTGGTGTGTGCGATTGGCGAGCCCCAACCCTCGCGACCAATCCCCAGCGGGAAGGTGTACACCACGTTCTGGCCTTTGGGGTAGTAGTAGAGGCGGTACTCGGCCAGGTTGATCACGATGCCTTCGCGCGGGCCCGGTGGCAGGATGAAACGGGTCGGCAGAATGACTTCAGTACCGGCGCCCGGCAACCATGCATCGACACCCGGGTTGGCCGCGATCATTTCCGTGTAGCCCAGGTCGTAAGCGGTACCAAGGTCAGCAAAGGTATCTTCGTACTTGGCCTTGATCACCTGCACCTGGCCGATGATGTCTTCACCGGGCGGTGGCAGGGGAAACTCCAATGCTGCAGCTGGACCGGCCATACAAAGGGCGGCAAGAGACAGGCAGCGGGTGACGGCAGGAAAACGCGGCAACATCCGGAAAGTCCTTCGCATGATCGACAAGGGTATAAAAAACGGGATTGTACACCGCCGCCTGGAATTTCGGGGAGTTGGCCGATAGCACGCTATCTTTTATGCGCTAGAGCTCAAAGCGCAGCTCTGGCCAGATCGGCGAGGTGCCGCGCTTTTGCGATTCAAGGATGGCCCGGCACAGCGAGCACAGGCGCTGGTCCTGGAATACTCGACGATCAACACTCGACCAACGTGGCTGTGCAGGCAACAGGCTGCCACACAAGGTTCGGTCCGCCGAGCCGCCCAGCTCCAGTTGACGGGTTACCAGATGCACCCGCACTTCCTGGCAGGCGAACAGATCCAGCTGTTCGTCAGGCTCGATCAGTTGGTAGGCAAAAAGTGACCAGGCAGGACGCGGCATCGAGGGCTCCAAATCGGGGGCGCCACCTTAGCCGAAAGCCTGCGCCTAGAAAAGGGTCATAACAGCGGTTTTAGCGTAGGCCAGACATTATCCAGCAACTTGTCCTGAGCCCCGGCCGCCGGGTGTATGCCGTCAGCCTGCATCAAGTCCGGATGACCGCCGACGCCGTCGAGGAAAAACGGCACCAGCGCGATTTTTTTCTCGGTGGCCAGCGTGCTGTAGACCTTGGCAAAGGCCTCGGTGTAGCGCACGCCGTAATTAGGAGGCAGTTGCATACCCAACAGCAGGACCTTGGCGCCGTTGTCGCGGGAGCTGTCGATCATCGACGCAAGGTTTTGTTGCAAATTAGCCGGGGGCATTCCACGCAGTCCGTCATTGCCGCCCAACTCGAGGATGACAAGCTCCGGCTTATGTTCTGCAAGCAGCGCAGGCAGGCGCGCCTGGCCTCCGGCACTGGTGTCGCCACTGATGGAGGCGTTGACCACTTTATCGTCGAAGCCTTCGTGTTTGAGCCGTTGCTCGAGCAGCGAGACCCACCCTAACCGGGTATCCAGTCCGAAACCCGCGCTGATACTATCGCCAACGATCAGGACAGTACCCGCCGCTGCGTTCTGGGCCATGCACATCAAGGCCAGGCCAGCACTCAAAAACCACACACGCATCGGATTCTCCATGGGCGCAAGCATTCTCACCGCGAAGAACCTCAGCAAAGTGGTTCCCAGCGCGGAAGGTGAACTGACTATCCTGCACGAACTCAGCCTGGAACTGAACAAGGGCGACAGCCTGGCCATCGTCGGCGCCTCCGGTTCCGGCAAATCCACCCTCCTCGGCCTGCTCGCCGGGCTCGACCTGCCCAGCAGCGGCGAAGTCACCCTCGCCGGGCAAGGGCTGAGCACCCTCGATGAGGATCAACGCGCACGCATTCGGGCCGAGCATGTCGGTTTTGTATTCCAGTCCTTTCAGTTGCTCGACAGCCTCAACGCCCTGGAAAACGTCATGTTGCCGCTGGAGCTCGATGGCCGCAAAGATGCCCGCGAGCGGGCCACCGAGTTGCTGCAACGGGTCGGCCTGGGCCAGCGCCTGACCCACTCCCCCCGCCAGCTATCCGGTGGCGAACAGCAACGTGTAGCGATTGCCCGTGCGTTTGCCGCCGAGCCCGATGTGCTGTTCGCTGATGAACCCACCGGCAACCTCGACAGCCATACCGGTGAGCGCATCAGCGACTTGTTGTTCGAACTCAATCAGGAACGCGGCACGACACTGGTACTGGTGACCCACGACGAACGCCTGGCACATCGCTGCCGGCGCCTGATCCGCCTTGAAGCCGGCCTGCTGGTCGCCCCACTGGAGCCTTGATGGCACGCCTGCCGCTGTTGCGCCTGTTCAGTCTTGCCATCCGTCAACTGCTGCGTGATGCCCGCGCCGGTGAATTGCGCGTGCTGTTCTTCGCCCTGCTGGTGGCCGTAGCGGCGAGTACCGCCATCGGCTACTTCGGCGCCCGCCTCAACGGCGCCATGATGTTGCGCGCCACCGAATTTCTCGGCGCCGACCTGTTGCTCGAAGGCAGCTCACCGGCACGCCCCGAACAAATCAAAAGCGGTATGGAACTGGGGCTTGAACACGCACAGGTAGTGGAGTTCTCCAGCGTCATCGCCACCGATAACGGCATTCAACTGTCCAGCATAAAAGCGGCCGATGATGCCTACCCACTGCGCGGCGAACTGAAAAGTGCCCCGGCGCCTTTTGCGCAGGAAGTACCCGGCGGCGGGCCGAAATCCGGCGAGGCCTGGGTCGAGGCGCGACTGCTGACAGCGCTGGATCTGAAGATCGGCGACAGCATCGACGTCGGCATGAAAACCCTGAAACTGGCACGTGTCCTGACTTACGAACCCGACCGGGCCGGCAACTTCTATAGCCTCACACCACGGGTGCTCATCAACCTCAGCGACCTGGCCGCCACCGGTGTGGTGCAACCCGGAAGCCGGGTCAGCTACCGGGAACTCTGGCGCGGCAAAGCCGAGGCGCTGGAAACCTATCGCCAATTGGTCAAGCCGGGCCTGGCTGCCAACCAGCGCCTGCAGGATGCCCGCGATGGCAACCGACAAATTGGCGGCGCGCTGGGCAAGGCCGAGCGTTACCTCAACATGGCGAGTCTGGTGGCGGTCCTGTTGTCCGGCGTGGCGGTAGCGCTGTCGGCCACGCGCTTTGCCACGCGCCGATTCGATGCCAGTGCCCTACTCCGTTGCCTGGGCCTGTCACGCCGGGAAACCATGGCGCTGTTCAGTTTTCAGTTGACCGTACTCGGGCTGCTCGCCAGCCTCAGTGGCGCCCTCCTTGGCTGGCTGGCTCAGTTGGGGCTGTTCGCCTTGCTGCATGATTTGCTGCCGACTGACGTGCCGCCGGGTGGTCTGCTGCCGGCCATTGCCGGGATCGGAACCGGGCTGGTGGCACTGGCCGGATTTGCGCTGCCACCGCTGGCCGCGCTCGGTCGAGTGCCACCACTGCGCGTATTGCGCCGAGACATGCTGCCAATTCCGTCCAGCACCTGGATGGTCTATGGCGCCGCCCTGGGTGCCCTCGGCCTGATCATGTGGCGCCTGAGCCTCGACCTGGTACTGACCTTCGCCCTGCTCGGCGGCGGCGTAATCGCCGCACTGGTGCTCGGTGGCTTGCTTTTGCTGCTGCTCAAAAGCCTGCGCCGGCTGCTGGCCCGTGCTTCGCTGCCTTGGCGCCTCGGTCTGGGCCAGCTGCTACGTCATCCACTGGCTGCTGCCGGGCAAGCCTTGGCCTTCGGCCTGATTCTGCTGTCCATGGCGCTGATCGCGTTGCTGAGAGGCGAACTGCTGGACACCTGGCAGAACCAATTGCCGAAAAACGCACCGAATTATTTTGCGCTGAACATTCTGCCGGCGGACAAACAGGCCTTTACGGATCGCCTGATTCAACTGTCGGCGCAGTCCGCGCCACTTTATCCGGTGGTGCCGGGTCGACTGATCAGCATCAATGGCGAGCCGGTTCAGGACATCGTCAGCAAGGATTCGGCGGGTGATCGGGCGATCCAGCGCGACCTGAGCCTGACCTGGGCGGCGGACTTGCCGGCGGGCAACAAACTCACCGCGGGCAACTGGTGGACCGAGCAGACACCGGACGAGGTTCCCGGTGTGTCGGTTGAAGGCAAGGTGGCCGAAAGCCTGAAGCTCAAGCTCGGTGATCACCTGGTGTTTACCGTAGGCGGGGTCAATCGTGAAGCGAAGGTCACCAGCTTGCGAGAGATCAACTGGGACAACTTCCAACCGAACTTCTTCATGATCTTCCAGCCCGGCACCCTGAAAGATTTGCCGGCGACTTACCTGACCAGTTTCTATCTGGCGGCCGGTCACGATCAGCAGATCGTCGACCTCTCGCGCAGCTTCCCGGCAGTGACGATTCTGCAAGTCGAAGCCTTGCTGGAACAGCTGCGCAGCATCCTCGCCCAAGTCACACTGGCGGTGGAATATGTGCTGTTGTTTGTACTCGCGGCGGGGATGGCGGTGTTGTTTTCCGGCCTGCAGGCGACCCTCGATGAACGCATTCGCCAAGGCGCCCTGTTGCGCGCGCTGGGGGCCGAGCGGCAGTTGCTGGTGAAGGCCCGGCGGATCGAGTTCGGTTTGCTCGGCGCGGTCAGCGGTTTGTTGGCGGCACTGGGCTCGGAACTGGTGAGCCTGGTGCTTTACCGCTACGCCTTCGACCTGCCGTGGCACCCGCATCCTTGGTTGTTGGTGTTGCCCGTGATCGGCGCGGTGCTGATTGGCGGCGCCGGTGTATTCGGTACGCGTCGTGCGTTGAACGCCAGCCCCCTGACAGTCTTGCGCGAGGGTTGATAGACTCGAACCTTCTCAAATACAAGAAGTTGCCATGAGCCGTTATCGTCCACCCCGCCCCGCTGGCACCGCGCTGATCACCCCCGAAGGTGAAGCGCGGATGCGGGCCGAGTTTCATGAGCTTTGGCATGTTCGGCGACCGCAAGTGACGCAGTCGGTGAGCGAGGCAGCGGCACAGGGTGATCGCTCCGAGAACGCGGAATACACCTACGGCAAAAAAATGCTGCGCGAAATCGACAGCCGTGTGCGCTTTCTCACTAAACGACTGGAAGCGTTGAAGGTGGTCAGCGAAAAGCCCAGCGATCCGAACAAAGTTTATTTCGGGGCGTGGGTCACAATTGAAGACGAAGACGGCAAAGAGTCGCGCTATCGCATTGTCGGCCCGGATGAGCTGGACCTGAAACTGGGGCTGATCAGTATCGATTCACCGCTCGCCCGCGCACTGATCGGCAAGGCGCTGGACGCCGAAGTTCGGGTCCAGACGCCGACCGGTGAGCAATGCGTGTACATCGTGGCGATTGAGTATCCCTGAACCTCAGCGGCGGGTAATCAGGCCTTGTCGGGCAACACGGGTCAGTTGTTTTATCACTTGCGGCGCGTCTTCGAGGCTCGGTGATTGAATCACCGCCAGGTCAAAACTGTCGCTGGCAAATCGAGCCAGCGATTCGCCGTCTTCGACAAACTGGATCAGGAAGGCTGCAGGCCCGCCGGTACGACGTGGCCAGCCATCGAGGTAACGCAGGAGCGTCGGCTGATGTTTACCGCCAAGCAGGATTTTTGGATTGCGCTGGGTAAGGTGTGCCGTGATCGGCGCGGGACGTACTACAGGGCTAAGTGCGTTCATCGAGTCGTGTCTCTGCCTCAAAATTCTGCATGGCAGGTGAGAGGCAACACCGAACCAGCGCTTTAGCGGTATTTCGAAGCCTGTTTCAAGCTTCTATCGGCAACTGGATGAGTCACCTGGCGCCCCGCAAGTAGCTGTTTAAATCGGCGCATGGGCAACATCCTAGAGAAGCTGACCGGACAGTGTCAAGAATGACGCGCAACAAAAAAGGCCCGCGCAATGCGGGCCTTTTCGTTGAGCCAGAGCGGTCAGTCGGTAATGGCGCGGTCCAGCGACAGCTTGCCGGCACCTTCGATCAGTACCGCGATGCTGCCACCAAGCAAAGCCAGGGCGAATTCATAACCGTTGTTGGCCATGAACAGGCCGTTATGGATATGAACCGAGAAAATCGCAACCAGCGAAAGGAAGGTCAGGCCCAGCGCTGCCGGACGTGTCAGCAGACCGATGATCAACGCCAGACCACCGAAGAATTCGGTACCACCGGCCAGAATCGCCATCAGGTGACCCGGTGCCAGGCCCAGGCTTTCCATGTACTGCGCGGTGCCGGCAATGCCGTAGCCACCAAACATACCGAAGAGCTTCTGCGCGCCATGAGCTGCGAAGATGATCCCGACGACAATCCGTATCGCGGTCAGGCCGAAACCGGCGCGGGTAAACAGTACCTTGTTGATCAGTGAGCTCATGCTGTGTCATCCATTGTGAGTGTGTGTTCGTTGGGCACCATATTAATCGATAAAACAAATGTGAAAAGCGCAATAATTGCGACATAACAATCAGTTTAGTTGATTATTTACGAGAGGCCACTTTTTGTCCCTGTGGCTCCAATGACTCCCTCTCACGATCGAACGCCAGGTAATACTTGTTCACGCTATTAACATAGCTGACGGGCCCCATCCCCACCTGCTCCATGGCAATGCGCTCGACCTGGAAGAACCACTGATTGGGATTCAGGCCACGCCGTCGGGCTTCGGCGCGCATACCCTGAACCCGCTCCGGGCCAATGTTGTAGGCCGCCAGCACGAACGCCATGCGCTCGCGTTCGTTGAGCTTGGGGCTGGCGAAGAACTTGCGGCGGATCATGGCCAGGTACTTGGCCCCGGCCTGGATGTTGGCGTCGAGGTCCTGAATGTTGTTGACCCCCACTCGCTGGGCGGCAGACGGGGTGATTTGCATCAGGCCGGTGGGCCCCCCACCGTTGCGGGCGCTGGGTTGCAGCGCCGACTCCTTGAACGCCAGCGCAGCCAGATTCAACCAGTCCATGCCTTGGGCGTCGGCGTGTTTCTGCAGCACCGGTCGCAGTTTTTCCAGGCGCTGACGGTCGGCTTTGGCCAGTGGATAGTGCACTTGGTACAGCCGGCGATAGATCCGCAGAAACGCCACGTCCTGGTCCGACGGCTTCTTGTACGTCGTCAAAAAGCGATCGATGCTCGCCCGCAGCATCGACGCATCGCGGCGCACAAACCAGAACTCTTCGCCCGGTTCACTGATCAGCACCTGCTTGTCGAAGCGCAATTTAGGCAGGATCTTGCCCCAGCGCTCGGCAATCGGTTGCTCGACAATCGTCAGATGAAAGATCCCGCCCTGCACCATTTCCAGCACGTCTTCAACGGCCAGGCTGGGGTCGACCCATTCAATCTTTATCGGCGCCAACTTGTGCAGTGCGAGTTTTGAATTGATCTGGCTCACGGCATCGCCGGCCGCGCTGCCAGTGGGCAACGCCAGGGTCTTGCCCGAGAGTTGTTCGACCCGGGTGTAACGCCGCTCGCCCTTGATCCCCACCAGCACCAACGGGATATTGCTGGCGATTGGTTCGCTGCTGCTGACTGCGTGGCCAGGCTGCAAATCGAGCAACTCCCCGGGCGCGACCAGATCCCCTTCCCCGCGCTGCAAGGCGCCGAGCAGTTGATCCTTGGCTTTGGGAATGATCTTGAGGGTGACTTCCTGACCGTCGCGGGCGTGGCCGTTTAGGTATTGCTCGAAGGCGCGCAAGCGGTGGTATTCGACGCCGATGGCCTGGCCCCGGACTTCGCCGGAGCTATTGCTGCTCTGATTGACCAGCACCCGCAACACGCGGCTACTGCGAATTTCTGCCAGATCGCGCACCTTGGCCGCCGGCACGGCTTGCAGCGGCCCGGCCAGACGCGCGACCGCCGGCATCGGCAGCAGCAACGAACAGCACAGCAGTAGCAAAATCGAGGGACGTGTCATCCACTCTCCGGAAAGAATACTGGGCCGATTTCGAAAAAAATCACGAAATCGAACGTCAGAAACAGAGCGCCATGAGCGCTGGCAAAGTGCGCAAGACTGGCACAGTGATGGCACCATGACCACCCTGGCCTGTCTCGCGGCATCAAGAGACAGCTTCAACTCGTTGTAGTTCTTGGCTTTTCTTATAAATCTACAGCTCTGATATGCTTTCCGGCCTTTGGTCCGAGGTAGCACCATGCAACTCATCGATATCGGCGTCAACCTGACCAACCCCAGTTTTGCCGACAAACACCAGGCCGTACTCGACCGCGCGTACGCCGCAGGGGTTTGCCAATTGGTCCTGACCGGCACCAGTGTCGAGGGCAGCGAACAGGCTTTGGAACTGTGCCAACAGCTGGACGAAAGCGCTCAACGCCTGTTCGCAACGGCAGGCATTCACCCCCATGCGGCCAGCGACTGGAATGCTGACAGCGCGCAGCGTTTGCGCAGTCTGCTCAAGGAGCCGAACGTGGTGGCCGTGGGTGAGTGCGGGCTGGATTTCAATCGTGACTTCTCGCCACGCCCGCAACAGGAAAAGGTCCTCGAAGAGCACCTGGCGATGGCGGTCGAGTTGCAGTTGCCAGTGTTCCTGCACGAGCGCGATGCCAGCCAGCGACTGTTGGAAATCCTGCGCGATTACCGTGATCAATTGCCGGCCGCCGTGGTGCATTGCTTCACCGGCGAAAAGAAAGCCCTGTTCAGCTACCTCGACCTGGATTTGCACATCGGCATCACCGGCTGGATCTGCGACGAACGCCGGGGCACGCATCTGCATCCGCTGGTGAAGGAGATCAAACGCGGACGTTTGATGCTGGAAAGCGATGCACCGTATCTGCTGCCACGCAGCTTGCGGCCGAAGCCGAAAAACGGGCGCAACGAGCCGGCGTATTTAACTGAAGTGTTGCGGGAAGTGGCGTTGCATCGTGGGGAAAGCCAAGAAGATCTCGCCGCCCACAGCACCGACTGTGCACGAGCGTTTTTCGGCTTGCCCACAATCCCCCAGTAACCACCGATCCCCTGTAGGAGTGAGCCTGCTCGCGATAGCGCCAGCACTTTCAACATTGATGTCTCAGACAGACCGCCATCGCGAGCAGGCTCACTCCTGCAGGGGGACTGTGGTGCATGTTGATCCACATCAAATTCAGAATCTTCGATAGCGGCACAATGCTGGCACCTTGCCAATGCTGTTTCCGCTATCAGAGAAGACCTCCATGGGTGCCTGGCTTAGCAACATCTCGCTGAAATACAAATTCTGGGCGGTCAACGCGGTCGCTTTCTTCACCACCCTGTTGCTGGTGCTGTACGCCGTGCAACTCGAACAACAAGTCCGCAGTCACGCCGCGCAGGGGGCTGCCCAGGCACAGGCGCGATTGCTCAGTGCCTGGCCCGTCGGGCAACCGCTGCCCAAGGCCGACAACCTGCTGACCTTCGGACGCGGACAGGCGCCATTGTTGAACGCTCAGCCACTCCTGGAACTGACGGACAGCCACGGCTGGGTCGAGATCCACCCGATGCCGCTGCTCGGCGACAACCCGTTGATGGGTGCCGAGGTGTTCACCCGCCCCGACGGTCAGCAAGTCGCGGTGATCGCTTTTGGCCCGAGCCTGAGTCAAGTCTTCAGCGAACGTTTCGCCCAGTACGCGGTGGCTGTATTTATCTTGATGCTGGCGATGCTGGGCGCATCGCAGCTATTGATCCGCTTCCTGCTGAGTCAGCTCAACACCTTGAAAGACGTGATGCTCCACGTCGAAAAAACCGGCGACCTGTCGGCCCGTGTGCCGCTGGCCTGCCAGGATGAAGTCGGGCAGATGGCCAACGCCTTCAACGCGATGCAGGCCGGATACCAGCGAGTGGTCAACACCGTCGCCAGCACGGCCCGGCAACTGGATGTCGATGCTGCGCGCCTGGCTTCGAGCATGAACGAAGTGCGCCACGGCATGCTCGGCCAGCAAAGCGAAACCGATCAGGCCGCCACGGCAATCAATGAAATGACCGCCACCGTCTATCACATCGCCCAGCACGCTGGCGCCACCCGCGACCTCTCGCAAACGGCAGACAAGCTGGCGGGAAGTGGGCAGCAAGTGGTGTGTCGCGTGCAGAAGTCGATTGCCGGGTTGTCCAGCGGTGTGCAGCAGACGGCGGAGATGATTCAGCACCTGGCCGAGGACAGTCAGAAAATAAACGGCGTAGTCGGGGTGATTCATAGCATTGCCGAGCAGACCAATCTGCTGGCCCTGAATGCGGCCATCGAAGCGGCACGGGCGGGCGAAATGGGTCGGGGGTTTGCAGTGGTGGCCGATGAGGTGCGCAACCTGGCCAAGCGCGTGCAGACCTCTACCGACGAGATCACCCTGATGGTCTCCGCCTTGCAGGCCGGGACCCGGGACGCGGTGGACTTCATGCAGGAAAGCTCCTTCAAGGCCGATGATTGCGTGAAGCAGGCTCAAGAAGCTGGCGCCGCGCTGGCCGAAATCACCAGCGCCGTGGCGCAGATGCGTGAAAGCAATACGCAGATTGCGGTGGCGGCCGAGCAGCAAAGCCAGGTGGCAGAGGAGATGAATCGGGCGGTGGTGAGTATTCGCGACGTGACCGAGAACACGGTGCAGCAGACCATTAATTCTGCGACGACCAGTCATGAGCTGGCGGCATTGGCTGGGGAACTGAGTAGGGCAATCGGGCAGCTCAAGCTGTAAGGGCCCCATCGCGAGCTTGCTCGCGATAGCGTCAGCCCGGCCATCATCAATCCCTACCTATCACCCCCATAGCCAACCTCGATTCGCCGACCACCCTCCCCCCGCCTATTCTTCAATCATACGGTCAACACGGATTGAGGAGTTCAACATGGGCAAACGTCACCCCAACCTACCCGCCTGGCAATGGCGCGCGTACCCGAACAATCACCAGCACCCGACCAACCTGGTGCTGCACCTGATTGCCGTACCACTGTTCATTGTCGCGTTTCTGCTGATTGTGTCCGGGGTGTTCAGCCTGAGCCTGTTGAACATCGCCATCGGCGTGATCGGCCTTCTCGCTGCGCTGGGTCTGCAACGTCACGGTCACAGCCTGGAGGCGCAAGCCTCCGAACCGTTCAGCGATCGAAAAGATGCAGTGTCACGCTTGCTGGTCGAGCAATTCCTGACCTTCCCACGGTTTTTCCTCAGCGGCGGCTGGTGGCGCGCCTGGCGTGAGCGCCATCGTCGGCACTGATCAGGCGAAAATCGTTACCGTCTGCCGACTCATGGCGATCAACCGGCCGTCCGCGCTCCACAACTTCGCGGCCGCATGACCGTAGCCGTCTGCGGCATGCTCGGTTTCGACCAGGTATTTGCACCAGTCCAGCGTGCTCAGTTCCAGCAACGGCTGAACGAATTCGATGGTCCAGGTCAGCGTGCTGCCCATCGCGGTTTTTTTCAGGTGCGGCAGCAAGGACGGCGGCCAGGCATCCACCAGCGCGAGGATATGCGACTCGGTGACGGCCTCTTCCTTCACATCCCCACGTAACCGCACCCAACCGCCCATTTGACGGGAAGAGTTGCCGGTAAACGGCATGCCGCCGACGGCCCAGCGCATTGCCAGATGGCGCATGAACTCCGGAATCACGCCGGGGATGAAGGGCAATTCCTGACACTCGTCCCAGTGCTTCATTTCCGGAGCAGGTTCAGCCGTGATCGCCACTTCGGAAGGCCGAGAGGCACCGAAGCTGCCCTGAATCAACGTCACCACTTGCCCCTTCTGCATCGCCCGGCCCAGCACCTGGCTGACGGCTTTGCCTTCGCGCAAGACATCGACTTCAAAGCTGACCGGCACTTCAGGCTCGACCGGTCCGACAAAGGTGATCGCCAGCGAACGCACCGGCCGGTCTGCCGGGACTTTTGCGCGCATGGCCTCGAATTGCAACGCCGCCACCAGGCCACCAAAACTGGCCCGCCCCTGCGCCCATCCGGCTGGAATAGACAGCTCCAGCGGTTGCTGGCGGACGGCGTCGAGCAGATCGCAAAAGCGCATGAAGACCTCGGAAAAGGGAAAAGGAGAGGAGGATCTTAACCAGCCAGCGATGGGGATACAGCACCTGTTCCGGCCAAAAGTACTGACAGAAGAGCCGCATACTAGATTCCATACTCAACACAAAACCCTGTAGGAGTGAGCCTGCTCGCGACAGCGGCATGACAGCCAACATCACTGTTGAATGTCACGGCCTCATCGCGAGCAGGCTCACGCCTACATTTGATTTGCGGGGTTTTCAGGATTTGAAGCAGCGGGCGCTGAGTTTGTCGAGGACACGGTCGGCGCGGGCTTCAGCGTTAGCCATGGTGGTTTTCCAGACCGCGACACAAGGCTGCAAGTCCGCCTCCTCTTGCGCCCTGGCCAGCCATTGCCAACTGTCGTGCCAATCTCCCAAAGCCCCCTGTGCCGATTTCAATCGGGCCAAGGCAGCCTTCGGCAAGCGGTCCAATTCGGGATAGGCCTCGATGCCGTAGCGCACACGCTTGATCAACAGGCGCAAGCGATGACGGTCGTGGGCCGGGTCGTGCAGGGCAACGTCGAGTTTCTTCCATTGTTTGCCCAAGCGTTTTTCAATGCGTTTGCGCAGACCCTTGAGCAAACCCTGGCGCTGGGACGCGCGCAAAAAACGCGGAAAGGCATCAATGATCATCAGCAACTGCGCCAGCTCGGCACTGACCGCCACCGCTGGATACGCCTCGGCCATCAACGTCATGCGCCGGTGGGCGGCTTCGGGTTGACCGTGCTCGAGCAGGTACGCCGCCAGCACTTCGCGATCACGCAACGGCGTGGTCAGCTCGCCGACCCGGGACGCCGCCGCTTCCACCTGCTCGACACCGGGCAGGCCGCGCAAGGGGCGCAAGAGGCTGCGCAAACGGCGAACCGTGGTGCGCAGGTCGTGCAACGCTTCAGGGTCAGTGCGGGCAGTCAAACGCGCCTGACAGGCCAACAAGCGGACTTCAAGGCCCAGGACATGGGCCACCAACCGATCAACCAAATCAGACATCGCTTACTCCCTGAATCGAGTGTCCCTTTTTACCCGCGTCATGCCTCAACGGCCTGCACGCGACTCCCGAATATAGAAGCGCGCTTTCTCGGCTTTGCTGGTGCAGCCTTCGTAGGCTTCGAATTGTTGCTGGGTCTTGGCGCCGGTCAGTAACGACAGGGCCTTGGAGTAGCTGACAGTCCCGGCGAAACCTTCGGCCTTGGCCAAGTCTAGCTCATGCCACGCGGCGTCAATCTGGCTGCCGCAGCTTTCGCGGTAAGCCGTTTTGCCGGCACAACCGGCGAGCGCCAGCGCAATCAAAGGTACGCAAATCCAGGCTTTCATCAATACCACCTCAAGATAGGTCAACAGTCGTGCAGGTAAGACGGCCCGGCGCGGGAAAAGTGCCTTGGCCGCTCGAAGCAAACTCACTATAGCGCGGGCAAGAATAGCCAAGTGCCGCCATGGAGTGTCGAAAAAACGACGCCATCGGCCTATCGAGCGACCATGGCGATTGAAGCCCACCCCTTGATAGGTGCATTGTTGAACCTTGTCAGACGAGGGCGATTCATGAAAAAGCGTATCGCACTGGTACTGGGCTCAGGCGGAGCCCGAGGTTATGCCCATATCGGTGTCATTGAAGAGCTCGAACGGCGCGGTTACGACATCGCCTGCATTGCCGGTTGTTCCATGGGAGCGGTGGTTGGCGGAATTTATGCGGCGGGCAAACTTGACGAGTATCGCAACTGGATCGAAAGCCTGGATTACCTCGATGTGTTGCGCCTGGTGGACGTCAGCTTTCGGCTTGGCGCGATTCGCGGTGAGAAGGTCTTCGGGCAGATCCGCAAGATCGTCGGCGAGATCAATATCGAGGACTTGCGCATTCCCTACACGGCCGTGGCCACGGACCTGACCAACCAGCAGGAAATCTGGTTCCAGGAAGGTTGTCTGCATCAGGCCATGCGCGCCTCGGCGGCGATCCCCAGCCTCTTCACTCCGGTGATGCAGGGCAACCGGATGCTGGTGGATGGCGGCATTCTCAACCCTTTGCCAATCGTGCCGGTGGTGTCGAGTCATTGCGACCTGATCATCGCGGTCAACCTCAACTCCACCAACCAGCGTCACTATCAATTACCTGTTATCCAGCGTCCTCCGGCATTCAAGAGCCGTTTCGACAGCCTGATCAATTCACTGGGCTCGAAGTTGCCGTTCCGACGCAAACAGGCCGAGCAATTACTGCTGCTGGAAAAGGAAGCGTTGATGGCCGAAGCGGCTGACATCAACCCCTGGATCGAATCCGCCGAACCCGAAGCCCAGCAACCTGCCGCCGCCCCGGAACGCGATGGCGCGCCGAAGTCGGCCACCGGTTCGTTCATCATCGATAACGTTGGGCCGGCGTCTTTGCTGGACCTGATCAACCAGAGCTTCGAGGTGATGCAGACGTCACTGGCGCAGTACAAGATTGCCGGTTACCCGCCGGACATCCTGATCAACGTACCGAAAAGGGTTTGCCGGTTTTTCGAGTTTTACAAGGCGCCGGAGTTGATCGCGCTGGGTAGGGAAATTGCTCGGGATACGCTGGATCGGTATGAGAGTGAGCGGGATTCCTGAGGTTCTCGCGAAGGGGCCAGATCAGGCAAAGCAGATCTAAAGCCCACCCTCACTCAACAACCGATACCCAACCCCCGCCTCAGTCACGATAAACCGCGGCTGAGTCGGATCATCCACCAGTTTCTGGCGCAAATGTCCGACCACAATCCGCAGGTAATGACTGTCCTCGGTATGGGTCGGCCCCCAGATATCCTTGAGCAGTTGCTGCTGGGTAATCACCCGTCCCGGATGCCGCGCCAGTTGCGCCAGCACCGCGTACTCCTTGCGTGTCAGCGCCACTTCGACGCCATCGAGCAGGACCCGCCGATAAGCCAGGTCCACGGTCAACGGCCCAAACGTCAACGCCGCCTGCTGGGCTTCACCGACTGGCGCCTGGCGCAACAAAGCACGCACCCGCGCCAGAAACTCCTGAATGCCAAAGGGTTTGGTCACATAGTCATTGGCGCCGCCATCGAGTGCTTCGACTTTCTGCCCTTCACTCGCACGCACCGACAGCACCAGCACGGGCACCGTCGACCATTCACGAAACTCGCGCAGCACTTGCTGGCCGTCCATGTCGGGTAAACCGAGGTCGAGCACCAGCAAATCCGGTTTGTTCAGCGCCGCTTGCGCCAAGCCTTCGGTGCCGGTACCGGCCTCCAGCACTTTGTAGCCTTGGGAGACCAGACTGATGCGCAGGAATTTGCGGATTTGCGGTTCGTCGTCGATGACCAAAATGGTCGCGGTCTGGCTCATGGTTTCTGATCGCGGCATGGGGATGTCCAAAGGGTATCAGGCTTCACTTCAGCGCTCACTTTCAAAGGCAGGTTGTTCCTGCAAGGGCAAGTGAAGCGTGATGCACGTTCCGCGGCCCTCAATGCCGTCAGCGACGCTGATCCGACCGCCATGCGCACCGACCATGCCCTGACAGATCGCCAGCCCCAGCCCGGTGCCCTGCCCGCCCCGATCACCGCGCGCAGCGGTGTAGAACATGTCGAAAATCTTTGCCCGTTCCTCCTCCGGAATGCCCGGCCCCTCATCACTCACCGAGAAAAACAGCTCGCCATCCTCGACACCGGCGCGCAATTGCAGACGCCCATGTGCCGGTGAGAATCGCGCGGCGTTTTCCAGCACGTTGACCAGCGCCTGCTCGATCAGCGCCGCGTGGACATACAGCAGCGGCAACTGCGGCGGCACGTCGGTGCTGACCTGCAACGGCGCCAGCACGGCGCGCAGTCGATTGAGTGAACTGCCGACGATGTCGGCCGGCGACACCCAATCACGCGCCAGCTTCAGCGCGCCGTGACCGAGACGGGTCATGTCCAGCAGGTTCTGGATGTAGCGATCCAGCCGCTCGGCTTCGTCGCGGGTGCCTTCGAGCAACTCCTTGCGATCCTCCAGCGGAATGGCTTCACCGAGGGCCAACAGGCTGTCGATGCTGCCGCGCATGGACGTCAGCGGCGTGCGCAGGTCGTGGGACACCGACGCCAACAGTGCGCTGCGCAGTTGCTCGGTTTCGCCGTGCAGTCGCGCCGCTTCGAGGTCTTCGGCCAATTGCGCCCGAGCCAACGCCTGGGCCAGCGGTTGGCTCAATGCGGTCAACAAACGCCGACGCTGACCGCTTAAGGTCTGGCCTTCTTTGGCGCACACGCCCATCAATGCCAACGGCCCGTCTTCCACCGATAACGGCCACCACCACCAACGCCCCATTGGCAATGTTCCGGTGCCTGCACCAGCGGGTTGATCGTGTTGCCAGGCCCAATCGGCGGCCGCGCGTTCAGCTTCGGAAAACTCTATCGGGCCGCCAGTTTCGACTTTCCAGCCACCCTGCCCGTCTTGATTGAGCAGGCACAGCTGCAAGTCACTCCAGCCGTTGAGGTGCTGTGCAGCGGCGCTGATCACGGCTTGGCGATCAGTGGCGGCCGTCAGTTTGCGCGACAGGTCGAGCAGTTCGGTGGTCTCTTCCTGGGTGTCACGCAGTGCCTGCAATTGCCGACGTTGCCGCGCCGCGAGGTTGCCGGTAAGCGCCGCCATCAGCAGGAAGAACAGCAAGGTCAGCACGTCTTCTTCGCGCTGGATGGCGAAAGAAAAATTCGGCGGAATGAACAGAAAGTCGTAGGTCAGAAATGAAAGCGCCGCACAGGCCAGCGCCGGACCGAGGCTGCTGCGCACCGCCACCAGCAACACGGCGGCGAGAAACACCAGCGAGATATTGGGCAGCGGCAAAATACTCGCCACGCCCCACGCCAACGCACTGGCCAAAACGGTCGCCACCAGCGCCAGCGCGTAGTCAAACCACACCAGCGATTGTGCCGAACGCTGGCGCGGTTGTTGCGGTAAATCATCGCTGTCGAGGACGTTGATTTCCAGCCCCCGCGCATCGCGCAGCAAGCGTGACGCCAAGCCCCCACCGAACAAGCGCCGACGCAACCGCTGCCGGGACTGGCCGACCAGCACCAGACTGGCGCGGCGTTCGGCGGCGTGCTGGATCAGGGTCTTCGCGACTTCACCGGCGCGCAGCAACACCACTTCGCCACCGAGGCGCTCGGCCAATTGCTGGGCACTTTGCAGACGCAGGCGCGATTGCTCGTCACGCACGCTGCCGTTGTCGACATGCACCAGGCTCCACGGCAGATGCCGACGCTGGGCAACGCGACTGGCGTGACGCACCAGCCGCTCGGCCTGAGCATCGCCATCGACACCCACCAACAAACGGCCGCGTACCGCTGGCGCCGCTTGACCGAGTTGGCGATAACCCTGGGCCAGGTCATTGTCGACCTGCGCGGCAGCGGTTTGCATCGCCATTTCGCGCAGGGCGGTCAGGTTGGTCTGGGTGAAAAACGCGTCGATGGCCGCCCGCGCCTGCTCCGGCACGTAGACCTTGCCGTCGCGCAGACGCTCAAGCAATTCCCTGGGTGGCAGGTCGATCAGCAGCAGTTCGTAGGCTTCTTGCAGCACCCAGTCCGGCAGGGTTTCACGCACCTGCACACCGGTGATGCCGCGCACTTGATCGTTGAGACTTTCGAGGTGTTGGACGTTGACCGTGGTGTAGACATCAATGCCGGCGGCGAGCAATTCCTGGATGTCTTGCCAGCGTTTGGTATGGCGGCTGCCGGGGGCGTTGCTGTGGGCCAGTTCATCGACGAGCACCAGTTTCGGCTTGGCCGCGAGCAGGCCGTCCAGGTCCATTTCTTCGAGCATCACGCCCCGGTATTCCGAGCGCACCAACGGCTGTTGCGGCAAGCCGCCGAGCAGTGCTTCGGTTTCGGCGCGGCCATGGGTTTCGACCACGCCGGCAATGACTTTGACGCCCTGGCGCAGCTGGGTATGAGCGGCTTGCAGCATGGCGTAGGTTTTGCCGACACCGGGCGCAGCGCCGAGGAACACCTTGAGCCGGCCACGGCCATCGCGGGGCAAGTCTGCTAACAACGCGTCGGCGCGGCCGGAGTCACTCATGCTTGAAGCTCTCTTTTTTAGATATTGATGTGGTGATTATTCGGCCTGCTCGCGAATGGCAGCGCCACCGACTTACAAGTTTTCCAGCGCGATGTTAAGCGCCAGCACATTCACCACTGGCGGTCCCACCAATGGTTGTTCAATGTGCGCGTCCAGCAGTTGTTGCAGCGTAGACACCGGCAGATTACGCGCAGCGGCAACTCGCGCCAGTTGATAGGCAATCGCGGCCGGTGGCAAGTGTGGATCGAGACCACTGCCGGAGGTGGTCAGCATGGCCAACGGCACAGGCCCCTGACCCGGCACCAGCAGTTTGTTGGCATCGTCGATCACTCGTGTGGCCAACGCCGGGTTGCTCGGTGACAGGTTACTTGCGCTGCTCGACACGGTGGCAAACGCACCGGCGGAGGGGCGTGGATGGAACCAGGCGTCACCGACAAAATCCTGGGCAATCAGCGACGAGCCACGGACCTTGCCGTCGGCGTCGTGCACCAGGCTGCCATTGGCTTGATCCGGGAACGCAACCTGGGCGACACCGGTGACCACCAACGGGTAAGCGACGCCGGTGATCAGGGTCATCAGGACCAACAGGCTCAAGGCCGGACGTATCATTGTGGACATTTCAAAATCCTCGAATTCGGATAACACATACAGGGTTCGATCAGGTGCACCGAGGTGCTTTCATCGCGAGCAGACTCACTCCTGCAAAAGCACCGCATTCCCCGGTGGGCGCGAGCTTGTTCCGGGGCGGCGTTCCGACGATGGCGTCAAACCAGATGCAACGCCGTCAACAGCATGTCGATTGCCTTGATGCCCACGAACGGCACCACAATCCCGCCCAATCCATAGATCAGCAGATTGCGTCGCAGCAACGCCGCCGCACTCGCCGCTTGCACCCGCACGCCACGCAAGGCCAGTGGAATCAGCACGACGATGATCAAGGCGTTGAACACGATGGCCGAGAGAATCGCGCTCTGCGGACTGGTCAGGTGCATGACGTTCAGCACGCCCAGTTGCGGATAAATCGAGGCGAACAGCGCCGGCAAGATCGCGAAGTATTTGGCCACGTCGTTGGCGATGGAAAAGGTCGTCAACGCGCCGCGGGTCACCAGCAATTCCTTGCCGATCTGCACCACGTCCAGCAGCTTGGTCGGGTCGCTGTCGAGGTCGACCATGTTGGCCGCTTCGCGCGCCGCTTGGGTGCCGTCATTCATCGCCATACCGACGTCCGCCTGGGCCAATGCCGGGGCGTCGTTGGCGCCGTCTCCGCACATGGCAACCAGGCGACCGTCGTTTTGCTCGTGACGGATGCGCGCCAGTTTTTTCTCTGGGGTGGCTTCGGCCAGCACGTCGTCGACGCCCGCTTCGGCAGCAATCGCAGCGGCGGTCAGCGGGTTGTCGCCGGTCACCATGACCGTGCGAATCCCCAATTTGCGCAGCTCGGCGAAACGCTCGCGGATGCCAGGCTTGACCACGTCCTTGAGGTGAATCACACCGAGCAGTTTGCCGTCGGCGCAGACCAGCAACGGGGTGCCACCGCTTTGGGCAATCTTGTCGATTTCCCGGGACAGCGGCGCGGCCAGGTCAGCGCGTTTCAGGCCGACGAAGGCCAACAACGAATCCACCGCGCCTTTGCGATACACGCGGCCCTGATAGTCGACACCGGACAGACGGGTTTCAGCGCTGAACGGTACCGCTGTCAGCAACTCGGCGGCGGGTTCTGGTTGTGGCTGAGTGCCGCGCAGGTACTCGACGATGGATTTGCCTTCAGCCGTGTCATCGGCCAGCGAGGCGAACAACGCGCCCTCGGCCAGTTCCTTGGCGGTGACGCCCGGGGCCGGATGCACCGCGGTGCAACGACGGTTACCAAAGGTGATGGTGCCGGTCTTGTCCAGCAACAGGACGTGTACGTCCCCCGCTGCTTCCACGGCACGGCCGGACTTGGCGATCACGTTCAAGCGCACCAGACGGTCCATGCCGGCGATACCAATGGCGGACAGCAAACCGCCAATGGTGGTCGGGATCAGCGTGACCAACAACGCCACCAGGAACACCAGCGGCAAGCTGCCATTGGCAAAGTGGGCGAACGGCTGCAGGGTAACGACCACCAGCAGGAAGATCAGCGTCAGGCCGATCAGCAGGATGTCGAGCGCGACTTCGTTCGGGGTTTTCTGGCGTTTGGCGCCTTCGACCAGGGCGATCATGCGGTCCAGTGTCGATTCGCCAGGGTTGGCGGTGATCTTCACCAGCAACCAGTCGGACACCAGTCGAGTGTTGCCGGTGACGGCCGAGCGGTCTCCGCCAGACTCACGAATCACCGGCGCGGATTCACCGGTAATCGCCGCTTCGTTGACCGCCGCAATGCCTTCAATCACTTCGCCGTCACCAGGGATCATTTCCCCGGCTTCGACGCGCACCACATCGCCCTTGCGCAGGCTGGTCGCCGGCACGGTCTGGAACGTACCGTTACTGGTTTTGCGGCGGGCGCTGAGGCCTTCGCTGCCGGCCTTGAGGCTATCGGCGCGAGCCTTGCCGCGACCTTCGGCCAACGCTTCGGCGAAGTTGGCAAACAGCACGGTAAACCACAGCCACACGGCAATTTGCGCGGCGACGAAGGTCGGCACCGCCGCGTCGGGAATGAAGCACAGCACGGTGGTCAGAATGGCAGTCAGTTCGACCACCAGCATCACCGGCGCACGCTGCAATTGCCGTGGATCGAGCTTGACGAAGGCTTGCACCAGCGCCGGGCGCCAGAGGGCCGAGATCGCTGTTTTCGGTTGTTCCGGCGCCTTGACGACGGCGGTTTTGCTTACAGGCATATTCATGATGGATTCCTTAGAAGCCCATGCTCAGATGTTCAGCAATCGGACCCAGCGCCAGCGTCGGCAAGAAGGTCAAACCACCCACCAGCAAAATGGTCACGGTCAGCAGAGTCACAAACAGCGGGCCATGGGTCGGGAAGCTGTTCTGGCCGATCGGTGCGGTCTTCTTCATCGCCAGGCTGCCGGCCAATGCCAGTACTGGGAGGATGTAACCGAAGCGACCGATCAACATGCCAAGACCGAGCATCAGGTTGTGGAACGCGGTGTTGGCACCGAAGCCGCCGAACGCCGAACCGTTGTTGGCACTGGCCGAGGTGTAGGCGTAAAGCAACTGACTGAAACCGTGGGCGCCAGGGTTACTCACCGCCGAGACCGGGCCAGGCAGGCTGGCGGCAATCGCGCCGAGCACCAATACGCCGACCGGCATCACCAGCAGGGTTACCACCAGCAATTGCACTTCCCGGGCTTGCAGTTTCTTGCCGAGGTATTCCGGGGTGCGGCCGATCATCAGGCCGGCGAGGAACACCGCGATCAACACGTTGAGCAACATGCCGTAGAGGCCGGCACCAACGCCGCCGAAGATCACTTCGCCGACCATCATGTTGACCAGCGCGACCATGCCGCTCAGCGGGTTAAGGCTGTCGTGCATGCCATTGACCGAGCCGTTGGACGCCGCCGTAGTGGTCACCGACCACAACACCGTGGCCGTGGTGCCGAAGCGCGTCTCCTTGCCTTCCAGCGGCGCGGTCTGTTCGACGGCGACGTTGTTCAGGGTTGGATTCGGTTGGTATTCAGCCCACAGCGAAGTCGCGCCGCCGATCAGGAACAGCGCCAGCATGCAGGCGATGATCGCGCGGCTCTGACGCAGGTCTTTGACGTAATGGCCGAAGGTGAACACCAGGGCGACCGGAATCAGAATGATCGACCCGACTTCGAACAGGTTGCTCCACGCCGTCGGGTTCTCGAACGGGTGCGCCGAGTTGACGCCGAAGAAGCCCCCCCCGTTGGTGCCCAATTGCTTGATCGCAATCTGGCTGGCGGCCGGGCCGAGCGGGATCACTTGATCGACGCCTTGCATCGTCACTGCATTTACGTACTGGGCGAAGGTTTGTGGCACGCCCTGCCAGACCAGATACAGCGCCAGCAGCAGGCACAGCGGCAGCAAGCCGTAGAGGGTAGCGCGGGTCATATCGACCCAGAAATTGCCGAGGGTCTTGGTCGACTTGCGACCGATACCGCGACACAGCGCGACCAATACCGCCAGGCCGGTGGCGGCACTGACGAAGTTTTGCACGGTCAGACCGGCCATCTGGCTCAGGTAGCTCAGCGACGCTTCGCCGCTGTACGCCTGCCAGTTGGTGTTGGTCATGAAGCTGACGGCGGTGTTGAACGCCAGCGTCCATTCCTGGCCCGGCAGGTTTTGCGGGTTCAGCGGCAGGTGATCCTGGAACAACAGGATCGAGAACAACAGCAAAAAGCCCGCGAGGTTGAAGGCGAGCAAGGCCAGGGCGTACTTCTGCCAGCTCTGTTCGGCCTGCGGATCAACGCCGGCCACGCGATAGCAGCCGCGTTCCACCGGCCCGAGAATCGGCGTCAGCCACGTGCGTTGACCTTCCATTACCTTGTAGTAGAAGCGCCCGAGAAAAGGCGCCGGGACCAATACCACCGTGAAAAACGCGAGGATCAGCCAATAGTCATAACTGTGCATAGCCGCTCCTAGTTCCGGTCCGCGCGCAACAGCGCAACCAACAGATAAATGAACAGCCCCACTGCCAGTAGCAGTGACACTCCGTCCAGAACGCTCATGGAAGTTCTCCGTGTTACGGCGTATTGCCGCGTGTGGAGTCATTGTCGGCAGGGAAGCTGTAAAGGAACGAGATCGAGGGTGTGGGCAGGGCATAAAGAAAGCGTAAAGAGTGGGTTTATGCCCGCATTACAGTGGTGTTTGCCCGTGATGGCGGCAGGTCAGACAACATCGCACCCAACTGGCGCACAAAAAAGCGTCCATCCCGCAGCGAACATCCCCGATACGACACCTTTTTACGCTTTACGACTGCCATCACAACACTGGCACGCCCACTGCAAACACCCTCCCCCGAGCAATCCAAACCGTTCAGGGAGCAACCGCATGAACACACAACTCAAACCCACGCTGGGCACGTTGCACTTATGGGGCATTGCCGTCGGGCTGGTGATTTCCGGTGAATATTTTGGCTGGAGCTACGGCTGGGGCGTCGCGGGTACATTGGGCTTTCTGGTGACCTCGTTCATGGTCGCGACGATGTACACCTGCTTCATCTTCAGCTTCACCGAACTGACCACGGCGATCCCCCATGCCGGCGGTCCCTTTGCCTACAGTCGCCGCGCCTTTGGCGAAAAAGGCGGATTGATCGCAGGATTGGCGACGCTGATCGAATTCGTCTTCGCGCCCCCCGCGATTGCCCTGGCAATCGGTGCTTACCTGAACGTGCAGTTTCCGGCACTCGACCCCAAACACGCGGCGGTCGGTGCCTACATCGTGTTCATGGGCCTGAACATCCTCGGGGTGAAACTCGCGGCCACGTTCGAACTGGTCGTCTGCGTACTGGCCGTGGCTGAACTGCTGGTGTTCATGGGCGTGGTTGCGCCGGCCTTCAGCTTCAGCAACTTTGCGCTGAATGGCTGGGCCGGCAGCGATGTGTTCGGTGCCCCGGCGATAGCCGGGATGTTCGCGGCGATTCCGTTCGCCATCTGGTTTTTCCTCGCCATCGAAGGCGCCGCCATGGCCGCCGAAGAAGCCAAGGACCCCAGGCGTACAATTCCCAAGGCCTACATCAGCGGCATTCTGACTTTGGTGTTGCTGGCGATGGGCGTGATGTTCTTTGCCGGTGGCGTCGGCGACTGGCGCACCCTGTCGAACATCAACGACCCGCTGCCACAAGCGATGAAAACCGTGGTCGGCGAAAGCTCGGGCTGGTTGCACATGCTGGTATGGATCGGTCTGTTCGGGCTGGTGGCGAGTTTCCACGGGATCATTCTCGGCTACTCGCGGCAGTTCTTCGCCCTGGCCCGGGCCGGTTATCTGCCGGCCTCCCTGGCGAAACTGTCGCGTTTCCAGACGCCGCACCGGGCAATCATCGCTGGCGGCGTGATCGGCATCGCGGCGATTTACAGCGACGGTTTGATCAACCTCGGCGGCATGACACTGACCGCGGCGATGATCACCATGGCGGTGTTCGGTGCGATTGTGATGTACATCATGAGCATGCTCAGCCTATTCAAACTGCGCAAAACCGAACCGAACCTGGAGCGTACGTTCCGAGCGCCGTGCTATCCGCTGGTGCCGATGATCGCGCTGGTGCTGGCGGTGGTGTGCCTGGTGGCGATGGCGTGGTTCAACGCACTGATCGGGGTGATTTTCCTCGGCTTCATGGCGGTGGGTTTCGTGTACTTCCTGCTCACGGCGCAATTGCGTGCAGACGCACCGGCAGACGCGATGCTGACCGGGCTGTAAACGCTTCAGGTGCAGTTGGCATATCAGGCATAGAATGGAACCACTGCGAAAATCCATCGCTCAAAGTGGTATGCACGATCGATTGGCGACCTCCGCCAATCGCCCTGCCTCAAGGAGAGCCCTATGCCCTGGTATGCCTGGTTGATTCTGGTCGTTGCAATCGGCTCGATCGTTGGTGGCTTGATGATGTTGCGAGACACCGCCACCAAGGTCGACCTGACCGAAGAGCAACGAAAACGCGTCGCTGAACGCAATGCGGAAATGGATGCCAAGGAAGCACAGGACCGCTAACGAAAACCCCCCTGTCATTCTCAGTGAATGACAGGGGGTTTGCTTTTATTGTTCCCAGTCGGCTTTGGCGATGTGCAAGCCGTGCATACCTTTGTACGCCGCGCGCTCCGGTTGGCTCCAGCCTTCCAGCAACGACTCCTGCAACCGATAAATCTCCACGCCCAGCGGTCGACATACGGTCAGCGGATCCTGCGCATCCGGCCCCCACATGGCCAGCGACAGGTCACCACCTGGACAGGTCGAGAGCGCGCACAGCAAATCGATCTCGGCAAAGAACTCCAGGTAATCGCCCTTCTGCGCCGGACAGGCTTTCATGAAGTAAAGGTCGTCGTGATTCAGACCGGTGCACTGGAAAATGTTCAGCACGTCATGCACGTCGAACTCGGTCAGGCCATAGGGCAAAACGGCGCGAGTCAGGTTGGAATGGCAGTGATGATGGAAGTCCTCACCAGTGAGCATCTTGTTCACATAAGGATCGCAGCGGGTGCCGAGTAAATCGTGCAAACGACCGCCGTGTTCGTCGATGCCATAACCCGCCAGGCTGTCGTCGGTAATCGTCACCAGCGGCCGCAAAAAAGGCAGGTTCGACCAGAGCCGGTCGTGGGTGCTGACGTGGGCGCCCTGCAATTGACGGGTGCGCGCCGCCCATAAGCGCTCCCGTGGGTCATGGGCGTTCCAGACGTTGAAATCCCCCACTTGCGGCCCGACCGGTGTGGTGACACGAAACACATGGCCTGCCGGCACGTTCCAGGCCCGACCAGTGCGGATCGGTACTTCGAACTGCTCGATCAGCGTCCGCCCGTTCTTCGCATCCCGAATCCGTTCGTAGAAGGCTGTATCCACCTGCAACGCCGAGCCTTTGCTGACTTGATAGGCCGCCGGATAGTCTTTGTACATGGCACGAATCCTCGATCAGTGATGGGAAGAAGGGGTACATATCTGCAACAGGAGGTGTTCCGAATCATCCAGGTAAAGGCTCATCGCATCCGCAGCTGCGCGGGTATCGCCCTCGGCCAGCAAGGCATGGATCTGCCGGTCACGCGCCAGCCAGGGCGCCTGAAAACGTGATTCATCAGGAGCGGTGGAAAACACCAGGCGCAATTGCGCAACAACGTTGGTGAAGAACTCATCAAACAACGGACTGCGCAGCAACCCGACGATGTGTTGATGAAAGGCCAGGCTGTGAGTGCCGACGGCACGCCAGTCCTCACGCTCCCTGGCCAGCTCGGTGGCTTCCAGGGCCTGGAGCATCCGCGCCGACTGATCGTCGCGCAGCGGCGGGCTGGCATTGATGGCTTGCAACTCGAGGGTGCGCCGGACCTTGAACAGGTCACGCACGTCCACTACGCCCAGCCTGCGCACGCTCACCCCTTTGTTGCGGACATACACGGTCAACCCTTCCTGACCCAAGCGGTGCAAGGCCTCGCGGATCGTATTGCGAGAAGCGTTATAGGCAGATACCAGATCGTTTTCCACCAACGCCATGCCGGGCACCAATCGGCCGCCAATGATGTCCGCACGCAATTCCAGTGTGATGTGGTCGGCCAGGGACTGTCCGTTGCTCATGCGCTTCGCCTTATGATTGTTCAACAATCTCTGGCTAATGAGTAATCACTATCCGTGCCAGATCATGTCGTGTTCAGGACGGAGTTGGACGCATCTGCATGCTTGATAGAAGTAGAAGTACAGTCGCCATCTTATTTTCATTGGTTAAGATGGCGCATTGTTGCGGAGATTTCAGATGCGTTACTCGCAGGACCATAAAGCCCAGACCCATCAGCGCATCATCAAGGAAGCGTCAGCGCGATTCCGCCGCGACGGTATTGGTGCGACCGGCCTGCAACCGCTGATGAAAGCCCTGGGGTTGACCCACGGCGGTTTTTACTCGCACTTCACGTCCAAGGACGAACTGGTTGAAAAGGCGTTGCAAGCGGCGGGTGATCAGTGCGACGCCGTCTGCGCCGAGCTGTTCGCCCAGGATCGCCCGCTGGAAGCGTTCATCGACACCTATTTGTCGCAATGGCACCAGACCTCGCCGCATGAAGGATGCCCGTTACCGACCATGTCCTCGGAACTCGGCTTGCGCGGGCAGCCAAGTCCGACCTCGGACGTGGTGCTGAACGCACGACTCCAACAAATAGAAAACAGCCTTGAAGGCGAAGATGCCGCTGACCAGAGCGTTTTCATCATGTCCGCCCTGGTCGGCGCATTGTTGTTATCGCGCAGTGTCGAGAGTGCGGAGCTGGCTCAGCGGATTCTTGACGTGACCCGCGCGTTTCTTAAACAACCGCAGGATTAACCCTGCCAGCGCTTGAACAACACGCTGGCATTGACTCCGCCAAAACCGAAGCCGTTGGACAACGCGTACTCGATAGCCATTGGCCGCGCCTGACCGTGGACGATGTCCACACCTTGCGCCGCCGGGTCCGGGTTATCGAAGTTCAAAGTGGCCGGCACGATCTGATCGCGAATCGCCAACAGTGTGAAAATCGCCTCAACCCCGCCAGCAGCGCCGAGCAAATGCCCTGTCGCCGACTTGGTCGATGTTACCGCCACCTTGTTGTCTGAACCGAACAACGATTTGATCGCTGCTAATTCGCCAAGGTCGCCCACTGGCGTCGACGTGGCATGCGCATTGAGATGTTGCACCTGTGCGGCTGAAACACCGGCCTGTGCCAATGCCAGCGACATCGCCCGTCGTGCACCATTGCCATCCTCCGGGCCCGCCGTCAGATGGTAAGCATCGGCGCTGGTGCCGTAGCCGACCAACTCGGCTAACGGTTGAGCCCCGCGCGCCAGAGCGTGCTCCAGGGATTCAATCACCAGAAGGCCCGCGCCCTCGCCCATCACAAAGCCGTCGCGAGCACTGTCGAACGGCCGGGAAGCTCGCTCCGGGGTTTCATTGAAACCGCTGGACAAGGCACGCGCCGCCGCGAACCCGGCAAGACTGACCCGATCGATCGCCGCCTCCGCGCCGCCGCACACGGCTATGTCCGCTTCGCCACAACGAATCAGCCGCGCGGCATCACCAATCGCCTGAACCCCCGCCGCACACGCCGTCACTGGAGCACCCAACGGGCCTTTGAAACCGTGCTGGATCGACACATGACCCGCAGCGAGGTTGACCAGGAACGACGGAATGGTGAAGGGCGACAGTCGCCGTGGGCCACGGGTGTCGGTGGTGCGCACCGCATCGGCAATGGCGCCGAATCCGCCGACTCCTGAGCCGATGATGGTTGCGGTACGTTCCTGGGCTTGCGCGTCCAGCGCCTGCCAACCCGCCTGCTCCAACGCCTGTCGCGCGGCTTCCATGGCAAACAGAATGAAGCGGTCCATCTTTTTCTGTTCTTTGGGTGGCGTCGCCCGATCCGGGTCAAAACCCGCCTCGGCATCCTCCTCGGCAGTCGGCACCACACCGCCCACCTTTGCCGGCAAATCGGCGACCACCTCGTCCGGCAAAATCCGCAACCCGGAACGCCCGGCCAGCAGACGCTCCCAGACAACTTCTACACCGCTACCCAATGGAGACACCAGGCCCATGCCGGTGACAACTACTCGACGATCACTCATGCCGTAATTACCTCAATACGATTGACGGTATTTCATTTGTAACGTGCGGCGGCGGTACTTTTGGAGAGATTCGGCGCCATGACCAGGCGGGCCTTCACAAAGTCGTCCCACTCAGAGGCGTTTGGTAACGATGGAATGGTGATCAGTTCACCTTGGTCCAGGCCGGATAACGCAGCATCGACCATCTCACCTGCGTCCATGACCATTTCCGCGGGTATCTGGCTAGCATCGATACCGGAGCGTTCCCATATTTCGGTGCGTGTGACGCCCGGCAAAACGGCCTGGACCTTGACCCCGGTGCCATCCAGTTCGGCATTCAAGGATTGGGTCAGGCTTAACACATAAGCTTTACTGGCGCTGTAGGTCGCATTGAAGCGCTCAGGGAACAGCGCGACCACCGATGCGATATTGATGATCGAACCCCGGCCGGCCTTGGCAAAACTGGCGGCTGCCGCCGATGCCAGGCGGGTGACCGTAGTGACATTCAGTTGAATCAGCTTTTCCAGCTGTTCCATGTCGGCATTTGCCAGCAGACCATCCGACGCGACGCCAGCGTTGTTCAGCAACAGGCTGATACTCGAATCACTGCGAAGACGTTGTTCGATCTTCAGCACATCATCCTTTTGTGTCAGGTCTGCCTTCAGCACTTCTACCTGAACACCATACTCAGTGCGCAACTGGCTCGCTGCCGCCTCAAGCCGCTGCTCGTCGCGAGCGACCAGCAGCAAATCAAAACCACGCGCCGCCAACCGCCCAGCGTATATCGCACCGATACCGGAAGATGCGCCGGTAACAAGGGCCGTACCTTGGGACTGGGAGGAAGTCATGACTGTGCTCCAGGAAAATACTTGAGGAAAGTGAGCGTCTGAAGATCAGCACGCTTCAGCGGCACGCGAATGAATTATAGGCATAATATCAGCGATATATGATAGCCATAATTTTTTATCAGCCGATGAAAGGCGTCTCCCCTCCCGTATTCCCAGAATGAAAAAAGGCCGGTCAATGACCGGCCTCTGGGCTTGAGTTACAAGCTTAGTTCACCTGAAGCTTTTCGCGGTTCTTGTCCACAATCGCTTTCCCTATCCCTTTCACTTCCAGCAGTTCGTCTACAGACGAAAATGGTCCATTACTCTCACGATAAGCAACAATCGCCTTGGCTTTGGCCTCACCTATACCGGACAGCTCACGCTGCAATGTCGGGGCATCGGCTTCATTGAGATCGACTTTGCCAGACTGCGCCTTAGGGGAAACTTCCAGTGCCATAGGTGCATTGGCAGGCTCTGGCTTCATAGCTGGCGCGGCGATAGCGGCAATAGAGGCGCTGGTGAGCAGGGCAAAAACCAAAGAGTAGAAATAGCCAGTACGCATAGATGAAGCTCCATAACATCGTTTGAGAAAGCAGCTTTTCCGAAGCTGCTCTCCAAACTTAGGCGATGGTGGGAGCTTGTCAAAAATGTGTCTGTTGCAGAATGTGAAACAATCAGGGCTCAAGGCGTCGTTGTTGGTAGATCCAGTCGACAATGTCCCCGTCGGGGGTGTAGCCGCTGACCGTATCACGCAGCAATTGGCGGACCCGAGAGTAGTCATCCTGCTCAACTGCCGCCAACAACTCGACCAGCCTTGCCTTGAGCACATCCCAGGAAAGGTAGTCCTCGCTGGCAGTCATGATCATCGGGTGCAGAGTCGCCGCAACGTTATCGCCAATCAGTAACTCTTCGTAAAGTTTTTCACCAGGACGAAGCCCCGTGAACTCGATGGCAATATCACCATGGGGATTCTTTTCCGATCGCACACTCAGACCAGAAAGGTGAATCATCTTTTCTGCCAGCTCTACAATCTTCACCGGCTCGCCCATATCCAGAACGAAAACGTCACCACCCTGCCCCATTGAACCCGCCTGAATCACCAGTTGGGCGGCCTCAGGGATAGTCATGAAGTAGCGGGTGATCTTCGGATGAGTAACGGTGAGAGGCCCACCTAACTGGATCTGTTTGTGGAACAACGGTATGACCGACCCGGAGGATCCCAGCACGTTCCCGAAACGCACCATCGTGAAACGGGTTTTATTGACCCGGGATACATTCGACGTATCGGCAAACAAAACAGGGGCCAGTTCGCGGCTCAGGGCCTGGAGCGTCATTTCAGCCAAACGCTTTGTACTGCCCATCACGTTAGTTGGCCTGACAGCCTTGTCCGTGGAAATAAGTACGAAGTTGGCAACGCCGGCTTGCAACGCGGCTTGCGCGGTGTTCAGCGTACCGATGACATTGTTGAGTACGCCTTCGGCAATATTGTGTTCAACCATCGGAACGTGCTTATAGGCCGCAGCGTGATAAACCGTATCGACGCGCCACGTCTTCATTACGTCCAGCAGTTTGTCCTGGTTACGCACGGAGCCAAGGATCGAGAGCAACTTTACAGGCAACGATTCACGCGCGATCCGCTGCTCCAACTCCGACATGATGCTGTACAAGTTGAATTCACTGTGCTCAAACAGCAAAAGAGTGGTCGGTCGCAAGGCAAGGATCTGCCGGCACAGTTCAGAGCCGATAGAACCACCGGCACCGGTCACCAAAACCACTTGTGCCTTGATGCAGTGTTCAAGCAGATCGGCCTGTGCCGGTACTGCATCACGGCCAAGCAGGTCGCCGATGTCGACCTCTTGGATATCATCGACTTTCACGCGACCGCTTGCCAGGTCCATGAAACCGGGAACACTTCGCACGTGCAGCGGGAACCCTTCCAGGTACCCCAGAATCTCACGACGGCGTCCACGATTGGCCGAGGGTATGGCCAGGAGGATTTCCTGAGCGCCAGTCGCATCGATCATTCGCTGAATATGCTTGGGCTTGTAAACCTGTAATCCCGAAATAACCCTGTCGGCAATACTGCTGTCGTCATCGATAAAGGCTACCGGACGCATTGCCCGCCCCATGCGCAGTGCCGCGACGAGCTGGTTGCCCGCCGCCCCGGCGCCATAAATGGCAACCTTGGGCAATCCATTGTCCCTGTTCGTAAACGGTACGTGCTGGGCAGCGGTAAACCAGTCACCGAGGAAATACTGACGCATCGCCAGCCGCAGCCCGCCGATCATCAGCAAACTGAGCCACCAGTAATTGAAAACAATCGAGCGGGGCACAACATTCTGATGATTGCTATACCAATAGACCACAAGGCCGAGGATGAGCGCGGACAAGCTCACGGCCTTCACGATTTCGATCAGCGCATCGTTACCGAAATAACGTAGAACCGCGCGGTACAGACCGAAACGTATGAATAGCGGAATCGCGATGACAGGAGCACACAGGAACAACCACGTGTGATCTCTCAACGGATTTATGATCTCGTCAATTCCAAGGCGAACGACGAAAGCCATCCAAAGCGCAATCCAGACCAACACTACATCGGTCCCAACCTGCATCAGCCTTTTTTGCCGCCGAGGAAGCTGGAGTAGCCATTGGCGAAACATCTCAATATCCTTTTCAAAAAAGCAAGCGACAAGCTTAAAGCTCAAGAGGGTTTATCTCAATTGACTTCAAGGCTCTTCATCCCCTGCGCCCCCTGAAAACTGCGCCGGGAGGAAGAACCGAATCAACCTTCGCGTCGACCTGCCTTGAACCGCAAGGCCAAGAGAATCAATGGTACGTAGGCTATCAACAAACCGACAAAACCCTCGAGACTACCCAAGGCCACCAAAGTGGCAATCGGCAACAGCCAAATCAGGTTGATGCCGGTGACGGACAAGGTGATGGGCAGGTGCCCACCAAACTGACGTGAAGCATATTGATAAGCATGGCTGCGATGAGCCTCGTGCACTTTGTCGCCCTTGACCAGTCGGACAGCAAGGGTACAGGTCGCGTCGACGATGAATACGCCCAATAAAATGAGCCACCCCCATAACAATGCAGGGTTGACCCATGCGGCCTGCAACGACAAGAAGCCCAGCGTAATCCCCAAGAACCCACTACCCGCATCGCCCATGAAAATACGCGCAGGGGGGAAATTCCAATACAGAAAACCAGCCACCGCCAGCGCCAACGCTATCGGGCCCCACACAAATTCGAAGTTTCCGGAAACAACATAAAGCAGTGCCCCTCCCAGACACACAAATATCGCTTCCATACTTGCCAGTCCATCGATCCCGTCCATAAAGTTATAGAGGTTCAACAACCAGACAAGATAAAGACTTCCGAACACGTAACCAGCCCAAGCTAAATTCACCGACGTCCCGAAGAGCTGAATCGGCGCCAATCCGCCGAGAAGAAACAACCCCGTAATCGCCGCGAAAAAATGCCCCAACAATCGCCAACGTGCCGGGATATGGCCATGATCGTCGAGAAAACCGATAACAGCGATTGCGCCCCCAGGCACCGCGATTGCCCATGTCAGCGACCATTCAACCTGCCCGGTCAGCGCAAGTAAAACTACGCTCAATACAAATGAGACAACAATGGCCACCCCCCCCCCCCTGGGGGTAGGCAGTACATGAGAACTTCGCGCATTCGGAATATCTATAAGACTATTGGAGAGCGCATATCGACGCAGTACAGCGGTTCCAGCGAGTGCACCGGCAAGCGCCAAGGGTAAAATCCAATATAAGCTGGTCATCAACGATATTCCAAAAATTCTTTAGCCGTTCTATTCAAGGCATCCTGTACGGAAACAGGCGGATTCCAACCCAATAACGTTCGGGTTTTACTGATATCAACCTGCAGCGATCCGCACAATCGCTGGGACAATGCTCGACGCCCCAAAGCAACTGCGCCGAAAATGAGCAATCGCTCAGGTACGGGAATCAACCGACTCTTGACGCCTAGAGCTTCGGCAGTACGATTCAGCAACTCAGTCGTAGACAAGTCAACGCCATCGCTAACTAAAAATATTTGACCGGCAGCATTATCATGTTTCAGGCAAACCAAAATCAAACTGACCAGGTTTTCAAGCGAAACCAGGCTGCGTTTATTATGAATAGCACCGAAAGGTAGAGGTATACCTTTCTTGAGCCACCCCATCATGTTTCGAAAATTAGCCTTGACGCCTGGTCCATAAATCAAGGTAGGACGAATAATAACAACTTCCATCCCCGTTTCCAGCGACAGAGCAAGTAACGCCTCCTCCGCTTCCTTCTTGGAAATACCATAGGGATCGGAAGGAGCTGGACTATCGTCAGCAGTGAATGGTTGACCAGGATCCGTTTCCTCACCATTCACTTTGATTGAACTGATAAACACAAAACGTTTAACTCCGGCTTGTGCAGCTTGCCGGGCAAGATTGACTGTACCTTCGACATTAACCTTGCGAAACTCGGTTAACGCGTCCGCGGCGACTTCCTTCATCACATGCACCCGTGCAGCTGCATGAACTATAACCGCGATGCCCTTTAAACTATCCCCCCATTCGGTTGATGATGAGATATCAGGGATATAGAACGATTGAGAGTCTGCAACAGGCGTATTTGCTTTTGAACGTACGATGGAAACCGGCAAATAACCCGCTTGGTTATCCAAAGCTCTGACCAATGCGGAACCAACGAAGCCAGTTGCCCCGGTGACCAACACTCGCTGAGGTGCGTGATCTATATCAATAGTCAATTTGAGAAACCCTTGTACTCATTGATCAATAAATCAGAACAGTTGTTCGCGCCAAAATCGTTGCGAGCACGATCCCTGGCTGCAGCCCCCATTGCCGACATTAATGGAGCGTTGCTCAATGTAGAGAGAATTGCCTTTTCAAGCGCAACAGCATCTCTGACGGGAACTAAAACTCCCGTTTCACCATCGACTATTGCATCAGTCAAGCCATAGATATCGGTACCAATCGTTGGGGTACCCATTGCAGCGGCCTCGATAACCACTGTACCAAAACCCTCCCTATAACTAGGGAGACATAACAAATCAGCGAGAGCCATGTATTTTTCAGGCTCATCGGAATAACCAACTTTCTTGATATTTTTTCGTATATTCACATCTTTCACTTGCCTGACTATATCCTCTCCGACAGACTCGAATGGACCGACAAGCACAAGGAATATATTGTTGTCTTTACTCACGATCTCGCCGAACGCAGAGACAAGTTCCTTAATACCTTTGTCAGGCGTAATTCTACCAACAAATAAAAGAACCTTGGCCGACTCAGGTATGCCCAAGTCAGCTCGCAAAACACTTAATTTTTCCGAGGAGTAGCGGGACGGATCAAACCGGTTCAAATCGATACCTGCCAAAGAGCCAGCACCAATAACCGATATCTTCTCTGCTTTGATTATCCCGCAGGAAACGAGAAATTTTTTCTGACTTTCACTATCCGCATAACAATGAGTATTCAACAAACCAATAATCTTGTCACACGTTTTCAGAATCGTTCGTTTGACGCCACTCATCGTAGCCCAAGGCTGCCCTGTGAACGTGTGCAGTCGAATTTTCGTCCCCGAAAAAACGCCTGCTATCGCACAAAGCAATCCGGCTTTCGGGGTAGTTGAATGAACAATATCAAATTTGTTTTTCCTGAAAGTACTAATCAAAGTGATCAGACTTAAAAAGTCCTTGATTGGATTTATCTCCCGCTCAATATTGACAGGAATATAAGTGAAGCTCTTGCTTTCCGTGAGCTCATCACTCATTTCGTCGCGACTGGCAATAACCGTAACCGCCATACCGGAAGCGCTCAACGCTTCGATCTGAGCTCGTAGCTGGGTGACCACAAAGAACGGTACTGTCGAAACTCGAGCAATTTTTAATTCATTAGCTTGCAATGAAAACCTCCCTTCATGCCTTGGCGCTGACCATACCCACGCAGAACCAGCAAAATCCGATGACCCAAGACCTGTAAAACACAACCAAAATATAGCTTATATTTTGGGGTAACCAGGCACGTAACACAATTGTTATGCACCTGATCAGACTACCGGCTTCTGCGTGAAAAGCTCGCCAATGGCAATGGGCACTTCCCTTTCAGGGATAAATCCAAGAGTGTCGCGAAGCTTGGTAGATGGATAAGAGGTCCTGGCTACAAGCGCGTCAATACGTGCCTGGGTTACAGGTAAATATAAAAACCGATTAGCGATGCTAACTATCAGACGCAACGGGGCTTCCGGAAGACTCCATTTAGGGTGTGACACTTGCTGCGCGTCAGCCATCCCATCTATCAGATCGGATAAAGCGCAGTCATTAGATAGGTTGAAAATTTCACCTTTTGCCTTACGATCGAATCCGCAAAGCATCAACGCAGAGACAACGTCATCAACGTGTATATAGGTAGCTACTGAGTCTTTTTTGGCGGAGCCGATGTAAAAAAACAACCCTTTTTTAACAATCCGACCCAATTGTCTAAGTGAATTATTGGTCATGCTTTGGCCAAACACATTGGAGGGTCGCAAAATGGTGTAACTAAAAAACGCATTGCTTCTATTTTTAGCTACCCGAGAATCCCCAATTGTTTTCGTTTCTTCGTAAACACCCTGTGGATTCTCTGAGGTTTGTTCATTTACAACCCTGGCCACTCCTCTAGCAGGCCCGTAAGCGCCTACACTGCTCAATTGAACAAAATGTATCGGGCGTTCTTCACTTGCCAGTCGACTTGCAGCTGCGACCAATCGCTCCGTGGCATCCACATGAAGAGAGCGCATCAACTTCTCGTCATGGATCTCACCTGCGCAATTAAAAACAACATCACAACCGGACAGCAAAAAATCAAAATCGGTATCGGGGTTCGTCAAATCAGCATGAACAATTTCTACACCGCTGAACTCGCACTCGCAGGTGGTACGAGTCACCAATTTAACTTTATGCCCAGATTCATAAAGACGCGAAAGCAAGCGGCTTCCAATGAACCCTTTGGCGCCTGTCAGCAATATCAACAATTTTCTACTCCTTTGAAGGCGATAGCTTTTTCTTGTACGTGAAAACGCCGCTTACCGTTCGCAAAGTTAATGCTAATCGCCCGAATGACATACGCCAATTCCAACGGATAGTAAATCCATGAATAGATACCAAACCTGTCATTGTAAGCCACATCAAACATCGCAATATGAAGACAAGAAAGAAATGCACAGATAAAGAAAATGTAAGTCTCTCGCTTTTGTAGTTTCTCTCCGAGCAATTTCAGAGTCACCAACAACATTACAGCAAGCGAAGAAAACGCCCAAAAATCCCATCTAAACCCAGTCACATAATCAACATTATCAACGTCACTGTAGTTAATCACCAAACCATAACCGGACAAAAAATCAAATAAAACAACGACCAACAACCCAAACAACTTTAGGTATGAAGCCAACGACACTACAAACCAAAGAACCACCAAACCATAAACTCCAATTTTCAAGACCAATCTTTGAAACAGAAGAATTGGGAAATATATGATGGATGACTTATGAAACAAAGCCGCAAACAATGTAAAAAACATCCCTCGACTTCGGCACCCTATTGCAGTGAAACACAGCGAGAAATTTATAAAACATAAAGCGAGACCTTGACGAATAATATTAGCTGTCAAGGAAAAGAAAAACGGGTAAAACAAGATCGCTGCAAAAGCAAACAACGCCCAACGCGAATGACGGCCAAGCACTGCCTTGATCAAAAAATAATATGACCACAAAAACACAAACGTAATTAAATAGAAAAAACTCTGGTAGTCGAGCGATAAATAACCAAAAAGTCGCACAACACCGATAAATCCTGGTTCAAACGTTTCAAAGGGATTTTCCAGACCAGAATTTAAATCATTAAAAAAATTAATATAGACCGCCGTATCACCCTCCATATCAAAAGGCCGGTTAGACACATAGTGCGAAACGACGCCAATTGCAAAAAAAACAACAAAGATTTCTATGGCTCGATTGACGTCTACAACCCTGTGATTCCGCACCAGAGTTTGGAACGCGGCGAACAGGAGCAAAAAGGCAAATATGAAATAAAATGCCGTATCGTAAAGATTTAGACTTAACATCCTACTACCTCAGTCACTCCCGAATCACAATGCACATCCGTCACCGGATCTTGCTCTGTGGCCCCACACGTTTCCTGACGTTTATTGTCTCAACAAATTTTTGAAGTCGAAAACAGTGTAAGTTTCGCACCAGAAACATCAAACTCCTGGCAGTGCACTTACGAGTTGACTTTGCCATCGCTAAAAATGTAACAAGAAAATTAGAGTAAAGATCAGCCTTTAATTTCGGCTGGGAGTTAAAATAGCCATACAGATCATTAAGATATATCGTATAAGATTTTATCTTTCCGCCTGTAGTAGACAAGTACGACCCTGCTGACGGATTGCATCTATATCTTACCAACGGAGCATTTATATATGCAGCCTTCTTATCGGGAAGTAAAGAATCAATAACAAAAAACCATTCCATAAATTCACGATCGATCACCGCTCGCCTGGACGTCCTTCGATAGGCGTATGAACTGTGTACGGCAATAGCGCCCCAGCGAGCCATTTCTTCGAGCGAGATCAACGACACCATCTCGGTATCTGCATCTGGATATCGCGTTTCTGACGAATACGAATGATCATCCGAAAAGTAAACTGCCTTGTGGAACACTACGTTCACATCAGCGTTATTTTTAAAAACATCATATTGCCGCTGTAGTTTCCCCGGCAGCATGACGTCATCACCATCAAAGTGATAAACGATATCGCCAGATGCCATTTTATGCACGCCGTGATAATTCAACGCCGCGCCAACATTCTTATCTCTTAGCAGAAGTTTGAGTCTACCCGGATGCCGGTCAGAATAAGCACGAATCCTTTCCTGGGTGCGATCAGTCGAGCAATCGTCCGAGACTATAATTTCACAGTCAAAGTCGATCTCCTGAGAAAGTATGCTATCCAGACACTCTTCGATATAATCTTCCTGATTATAGCAGGATACCACTACGCTCCCGGTCAACATCAAACACTCCTCCATCTATAAATCATAAACCCGACAATTGAAACAACAAAATACACGATATTCATTATCAAGTTAGCGAAAAACACACCCTCGACTCCCAGTCCGCTGTGTAGAGAAAAGAGGCTCAACCCACAAAAAATCAAACCTTGAGTCAACTCACTTACTAGATATATTCGCAATGCAGCCTTAGCCACGACAACAAAACTTATCACATAAGTGGTGACACGAAAAAAATCAGCCAACAACTGATATTTTATTAAACCTTCAAGATCCACAAATTCAGCTGAAAGCAATAATGGAATAAGATATTGCCTCAACATATAAAAAACTGCCGCACCCAATACAAATATCGCCATTACAAGTTTCATAAACTTCAAAACCAAGGGCGTTATCTGGGAAACTTCAGCTTTCTCCGACACCATCGGCATGAAGTATACGGCAAGAAAAATGGTGAAAAAGCCCATATAAGCACTCGATAGCTTGATCGAGGCTTGCCAGATACCCGCCGCTACAAACCCGACGTGCTCAATTATTTGTTCGCGAATTATTATCTCTATCAGTGGGACACTGACAGCACCCACCATCGCCATCAGCGTGAACGCCAGTAGCCGCTTAAAGCCTTTGGACTCGTATTTGAAACCTATCGGCAACTTAAAAAAGATTGACCGTCGATAGAAATACAGCGCCGGGATCGTATAGAGCGAGAAAAAAAACACCATCGATAGCGCTGCACCGACAAGGTGAAAATTTTTGATCAGAATCCAGCTTACGGGCAGTACAAGCACATTCCCTACAATCTGAATGATTGCGTACGTCTTAGTGTCCCTCAGCCCATTTGTCACTCCCGTCACTAAATTAGTGAAGGCAAACCCAAATTGAGCGACAGAAAGAAAAACAATAATCCAGTAATAGTCCGGAGTTTTAAAAATATACTCCGATAAAAACCTGGAAAACACGCAACCAAACAAACATATAAGTATGCAAAACATCAAAGAATAAGCCTTTGACACTGCAACTGTGTTCATCAACTGTTTAGGCTGCTTTTTATATTGAGCTACATACTTGATAAGACCGTTAACAACCCCTCCACCCGCCAGTAAAGACAGAAAGGTGACTGCGCTCATGAAGTGACCAAGCTGTCCCATACCTCCGGCGCCAAGGTAAACCGCGATGAGTTTAATAAAAGCGAAACCCACCCCGATCTTGGAAACCTGAGCAATGGTAGTCAAAGCGGCGCTGATGAGCGCACGCTTTTTGTCAGAAGCACCAAATGCAACCTTACTGGAAGGTTGCATTTACCGCACCGATCACAGCCGTAGCGACTCGCTCCATTTCCGCCTCTTGCATGCCATACCAGATTGGCAGGCGAATAAGACGCTCACTCTCAACAGTGGTATTTACATCTGTGCCATGAAAACGCCCAAGCCGCAATCCGGCAGGTGCAGAATGTAGAGGGATGTAATGAAAAACAGCACCGATGCCCTGTTTTTTTAGAATATCCAAAATCTTGCTGCGAACGTCGATATCCCGGACTTTTATATAAAACATATGCGCATTGGCAGCGCAATCATCCGGTATATTTGGGATTTCAACGCGCCCCTCTTTGGAGACTTCTTGCAAGGCCTTGAAGTAATAATCCCAAACATTATGCCGAGCTTTATTGATTTGCTCAGCTTTTTCCAACTGCCCAAAAAGATACGCGGCTTGAAGCTCTCCTGGAAGATAGCTACTTCCCACATCGACCCACGTATATTTATCAATCATCCCGCGAAAAAACAGACTGCGATTAGTACCCTTTTCGCGAATGATCTCTGCTCGAACGACAAATTGCTCATCATTGATAATCAGCAACCCGCCCTCGCCACCGCTGGTGTAGTTTTTTGTTTCGTGAAAACTATATGCGGCCATATGGCCGATGGTGCCTAATGCCTGACCTTTATAGGTAGACATCATAGCTTGAGCAGCATCTTCGATCACGAACAAATTATGTCGTTTTGCAATGGACATAATTGTATCCATTTCGCATGCAACACCCGCATAATGAACAGGAACGATGGCTTTCGTCTTATCAGTTACTGCGGCTTCGATAAGCGATTCATCAATATTCATCGTGTCTGCGCGGATATCGACAAATACTATTTTCGCGCCGCGCAATACAAAAGCATTAGCGGTGCTGACGAATGTATAGCTGGGCATTATGACTTCATCGCCAGGCTGTATATCAATCAGCAATGCAGCCATTTCCAGCGCCTGAGTACAGGACGGTGTCAACAGCGCTTTCTTGCAGTTCAGCTTTTCCTCAAACCAACTCTGGCACCGTAGCGTGAACTCGCCATCACCCGACATCTTCCCGCTTCGCATAGCAGTAATGACGTACTGGTCTTCATTGCCGGTATAAGGTGGTTTATTGAATGGAATTGTCATTTTAATTCACCCAGAAATTTTTTTTCCAAATCCAGAAGATCCTGTTTGCGCTCTTTCACACGAACAGCGGGTATACCCACATAGATCCCCCAAGGATCTGTACTTTTAGTCACCAGCGCCATCGCACCGATTGAACAGCCTTCTTTAATTGTGGTGCCTGGCATTATTGTAGCGCCGGCCCCGACTATTACATGACGTTCAAGTAGAACCTTGGCAAATTTCTCATCTTTATATTTCTTCGGAATCAACGAATTAGTCAGCGTCGCGCCGCTGTAGTCATCCGATTGAGCGAATATCTTTACACCATAGGCCAGCGTACAAAAGTCCGCAAACTCAATCCCGGGCTCACCACCCGCCACGAGGCACATTGGCGTAATATGATTATATTTGCCAAATATTACCCGTCCCGACACCACACAGAAATCGTCAATCCTTGTGTAATCACCAAGCTCTATCAACTCAGGGTTATAGATACTTGCCTTATCACTAACTCTTACTTCTTTTCCAAGTTTCCGGAAACCTAGTTTTTCCAGCTGTGCTGCGCTCAAGTACGCCATAGATCACCCGAAAGAAATCAACTTAAACTTCAAAAAAATCACTGCCCATCATGCTCTGCAATCAGGCTGAGCAGGTATTGGCCGTAGCTATTCTTTTTCAACTCGTCAGCCGTTACAGAAAGCTGCGCAGTACTCAACCATTTATTCTTGAACGCAATCTCTTCCAGGCAAGCGATTTTGAAACCTTGACGCTTTTCTATTGTTTCAACGAAATGAGAAGCTTCGAGCAAACTTTCATGGGTGCCAGTGTCCAACCATGCAAATCCTCGTCCGAGAAGCTCAACATGCAAATCACCGCGCTCCAGATATGCCTGGTTGATCGATGTGATTTCTAACTCACCGCGCGCCGAGGGTTTAACTTGTTTTGCCAACTCAACAACATCGTTATCATAAAAATACAGGCCGGTTACCGCAAAATTCGATTTAGGCTTTAGTGGCTTCTCTTCAATCGAGATCGCTTTTTTACTGTCATCAAACTGAACCACACCGAATCGTTCCGGATCTTTCACTTGATAACCAAATACGGTGGCGCCACTTTTGCGTTTAGAGACGGCCTGAAGCATCGTCGTAAAGCCTTGCCCATAAAAAATGTTATCACCAAGCACCAAACACACGGGGTCCTTGCCAATAAACTCTTCACCGATAAGAAATGCCTGCGCCAGACCATCAGGCTGCGGTTGTACTGCATAGCTCAGGCTTACGCCAAACTGGGAACCATCGGCAAGCAGACGCTTAAAGCCAGCCAGATCTTCTGGTGTGGTGATGATTAGAATGTCTCGAATACCAGCTAACATGAGGACAGAAAGCGGGTAAAAGATCATAGGCTTGTCGTAAATGGGCAACAGTTGCTTGGATACCCCTTTTGTCAGTGGATACAAACGAGTTCCCGAGCCGCCAGCCAGAATGATACCTTTCATTTTCTACCCTCTCGCCTGATCCTAGGCGCCTCACAGCATTGTTACAAATATCAATTTACCGGGCGTGATTATACATTTTTTAGCCCTTTTTTGCCCGGAAACCGATGTTAAGCAGCCTCCCCGACTGAATCCTTTAGCCGCAAAAACCGTCAAAACCAACAAAACCACTAGGCTAAATGCCACCACGCATAGAAACCCTATATCACAACTAACAAGCAGATAAACGAAGACTATTAATACTCTCTCCGTCTTTTTCTAACACTCTTATTTGTTATCTTGTCCCCTTAAAAGGGAACTACGAATTAGCGCAATTACCACACCCAACATTAATCCCAAGATCAACCCGATCGAAATAACAAGCGGGATTTTTGGCTTCACAGGCGAACCGGAGACCTCTACAGAGCCATCCATTCTGAATGTTTTGGCAATCTGAAACCTTTCCGACAACTGCTTATAAAAATTATAATCAGTTTCCAGGCCACGCAACTTGTCAATGAACGGATCTTCGGATTTCCTGGATTTCAGATTCTCAATTTCGGCTTCCAGCGCTTTCGTACCGCGCATATAGGTAAGTTCGTCATCCATTTTTCCCGCAATATTTAGCGAGGATTTTGAACCACCACTAACGATAGGCGGCTTTTCCAAACCGATAGCTTTTGCGACAACCAAAGCCTCATTCAGTTTGACAAGTGTATCTTCCCTTTCCTTTCGCCCTACTTCCCGGAGCGAAACGATTTCTTGATTGAGGTTTCGGGCTTCCACATTAAACTCACTGGAGATGTTTTTATTTATCTCCTGTAACGCCAGTTCTTGTGCCCTCTCTGCATATTGCCCTACCCACTTAGCTGCCTGACTGGAATCCGCGTCGAGAATGACAATCGAATAGCGATCCGCTGCATCTTTCCCCACAACGGAAATCAACAGTTTTTTCGAAAACTTGTCGTACAGCAATCCCTTGGGATCGCTGTCTTTTCCTAATGCCGGCAGATAGATACCCTTGAAAAACTCCCTACGAAGAGATTCAGCTTGCAGATTTTTAAGAAAAACAAGATAAACATCTTTAACCGCCAAGGGAGGAAGTTTCTTCCGCCCGTAATTTAGACCCTCTATATCATTCTGCGTAGGCGGCATGATGAAGGCTTTTGCTTCATAAATTGGCTCGGAAAGAAAAGCATAAGTTGTCGCAATAATTGTTCCCAGCAAAGCCATGCATAAAATTATAAACTTCTGTCGCCATAACGTAAAAACGAGGGCATGTATATCGAGCCCTTCAGCAACAAAGTCTTTGGCATCAATCTGCATATACTGGAACCCTTGAAATAGAAAAAATTACAATCTTTAGAATAACAAACCGGTCAGGGTTTGCGATGCTGGCAAAGCGCGGCATTGTTAGTAGTTTAACGGACGTCGGCAGGTTCCGGAGCAGCAGGCAAGAACGCTTCCCTTGAGCTTTATTCCGATCATTTGTTCAATAACCCCCTGAGCATAGGTCTATTCCGCGCTTCAACTGACCAACATTGAGAGAAATTTACGGCCGACGCTGCGCATTCGCTGCAACGTGCTTCATGCCTTGTTAGAGCGGTCTGTGTAATTCTGATCAATCCACTGCTGGTAGCTGCCACTTTTGACGTGCGCCACCCACTCGGTATTAGCCAGATACCATTCGACGGTTTTGCGCATACCGGTTTCGAAGGTTTCTTTTGGCGACCAGCCCAATTCGCGCTGAATTTTACTGGCGTCAATTGCGTATCGCTGGTCGTGGCCTGGACGATCCTGGACGTTAATGACCAAGCTTGAGTGCGGGAGATGTGTCGAGTCAGGACGCAACTCGTCAAGCAATGCACAGAGGGCATGCACCACCTCGATGTTTTGCTTTTCGTTGTGGCCACCGATGTTGTACGTCTCGCCGATAACACCCTCGGTCACGACTTTGTACAACGCGCGAGCATGATCTTCGACATAGAGCCAATCACGAACCTGGTCACCTTTGCCGTAAATCGGCAGTGGCTTGCCTTCCAATGCATTGAGAATGATCAGAGGGACCAGCTTCTCAGGGAAATGATAGGGACCATAGTTGTTGGAACAGTTGGTGACCAGGATCGGCAGGCCGTAAGTGCGGCTCCAGGCGCGAACCAGGTGATCGGAACTGGCCTTGCTAGCAGAATATGGCGAACTTGGTTGATACGGCGTCGTCTCGGTGAAGAGCTCTTCTGGGCCGTCGAGGTCGCCATAGACTTCGTCAGTCGAAATATGATGGAAGCGGAAATTGGCTTTGCGCCCATTGTCCAGTGCAGCCCAGTAGTGGCGCGCTGCTTCCAGCAGGATGTAAGTGCCGATGATGTTCGTCTGGATAAATTCAGATGGTCCCGAAATCGAGCGGTCAACGTGCGACTCTGCGGCCAGGTGCATGATGGCATCTGGTTGGTGTTCACGCAGAATGCGGTCAACTTGATCACGATCGCAGATGTCGACGCGCTCGAACACATAGCGTTCGTTCTGGCTAACTTCGGCCAATGACTCGAGGTTACCGGCGTAAGTCAGCTTATCGACGTTAACCACGGAGTCGGCAGTATTGGAGATGATATGACGAATGACTGCCGAGCCGATGAACCCGGCGCCGCCGGTTACTAGAATTTTCACGCGAAAACACACCCTTTGAGTTACTGACAGGGCCGTCAACCGAGCGCTGCCTAATCCATGAATGCAAAAGCCGTCTTCTAAGCTGAGGCTTCTGACAGTGTCAGTCTGTACCGATGCAGGAAAGTACCAATATCGGACAAACGCAGCATTTTACAGCTTAATGACGCTTTTACTAATGGATATAGACAAGCTGTGAAGCGAACTCTTGATGCGCCTTATGGTTTCGTGATCAGACAAGACGCTTGCGGGAAGATCTGGACGCCCGCCCCAGAAACCACCCTAGAATAGGCCCGATCAACATACCAAACAGCAGCGCAAGAACCATAACCAGCGATACTGGCATTTGCGGAACTGACCAGCCGAGGAACAGCAGTGAAACCGATTGCTGATTTTCAAGCATGAAAGCCAGAACTGCCAAAACCAGCAACAGGACAACTATCGCGAGCAGTACGCGCTTAAGGTTACGCATGCGCCGATCCTCTATTCATGAAGGTCAAAACCCTCCTCCTCTTCCTCATTGACCCGATCACGCAATTCCTTGCCCGGTTTGAAATGCGGAACGAACTTACCGTCGAGGCTGACGGACTGGCCGGTTTTTGGATTGCGACCTACGCGTGGTGCACGGTAGTGCAAGGAGAAGCTGCCAAAACCACGGATCTCGATACGATCCCCAGTGGCCAGACATTGGGACATTTGCTCAAGCATGGTCTTGATGGCCAGCTCCACATCCTTGGATGAGAGCAGCCCTTGATGGGTGACAATTCGTTCGATCAACTCCGACTTCGTCATATTTTTCCCTTCTTTTTCAAGCAGCTAGGAAAAGCGCTTCAAAGGTTTTAGCATGCTCGAAAGAATTTGAACAGCCCGAGTTTTCACATATATTTTCAAGCCACGGGGATGCCATATAAACCCCGGCTCCCCGATAGAGCCCTCACTCAGCGACAGATAACCAACATGGTCCGCGTCAGGTAGCCCGCCGGATTGAAACCAAAAGGGAATTCATCCTCGTCCTTGGCGTCATCAGACCTTGCGACGACCTTATACCCTGCCGCCTTACACTCCCTGTCCGCACGCTTGCGACACTTTTCCCACCCGGACCCCAGCCCGGAACAGTCAATCTCAATACCACTGACCCCGCGCACGACATGAGTCTTGGCATTAGTGGTACAACCCGCCAATGTCAGTACTGCTATTACGACAATGAGCTTGTTCATTCACTTCCTTATGCCGGGCGGCTTGCCCGACTGTCGTTCACTTCAGGCTAAAGGTTAGCTGCAAACAAACGATTGATCCGATTAAAGAAAGAGACAGCTTCTCGGGGATATTGGTTTCACAATCCTTGCAGCCAAAAAGCATCGGCGAGACCACCAAATCACAGGCACAAAAAAGGGCGACCGAAGTCGCCCTTTTTCTATGGTCTGACAGAACTTAGTTCTGTTTTTCCATTTGTGCACGCAACAGGTCGCCCAGAGTGGTAGGACCAGCAGCGACGTCAGCAACAGGCTTGTCTTTCAAGCTCTGGATTGCTTCTTTCTCTTCAGCATCGTCTTTCGACTTGATGGAGAGCTGGATTACACGGCTCTTGCGGTCAACGCTGATGATCTTGGCTTCTACTTCCTGGCCTTCTTTCAGAACGTTGCGCGCGTCTTCAACGCGGTCACGGCTGATTTCGGAGGCTTTCAGAGTCGCTTCGATATCGTCGGCCAGAGTGATGATGGCGCCTTTAGCGTCAACTTCTTTCACGATGCCTTTAACGATTGCGCCTTTGTCGTTCTCTTGAACGTACTCGGAGAACGGATCGCTTTCCAGTTGCTTGATACCCAGGGAGATACGCTCGCGCTCTGGGTCAACCGACAGGATAACGGTGTCCAGCTCGTCGCCCTTCTTGAAGCGGCGAACGGCTTCTTCGCCCACTTCGTTCCAGGAGATGTCGGACAGGTGAACCAGACCGTCGATGCCACCGTCCAGACCAATGAAGATACCGAAATCGGTGATCGACTTGATGGTGCCGGAGATTTTATCGCCCTTGTTGAACTGGCCAGAGAAATCTTCCCATGGGTTAGATTTGCACTGCTTGATGCCGAGGGAGATACGACGACGCTCTTCGTCGATGTCCAGAACCATAACTTCCACTTCGTCGCCGACTTGTACGACTTTCGAAGGGTGGATGTTCTTGTTGGTCCAGTCCATTTCGGAAACGTGCACCAGGCCTTCAACGCCTTCTTCCAGCTCAGCGAAGCAGCCGTAGTCGGTCAGGTTGGTTACACGAGCAGTAACGCGAGTGCTTTCTGGGTAACGGGCTTTGATAGCAACCCATGGATCTTCGCCCAGTTGCTTCAGGCCCAGGGAAACACGATTGCGTTCGCGATCGTACTTCAGAACCTTGACATCGATCTCGTCGCCAACGTTGACGATTTCGGAAGGATGCTTGATACGCTTCCAAGCCATGTCGGTAATGTGCAGCAGGCCATCGACGCCACCCAGATCGACGAATGCGCCGTAGTCGGTGAGGTTTTTGACGATACCTTTGACTTGCTGACCTTCCTGCAGGGATTCCAGCAGAGCTTCACGCTCGGCGGAGTTCTCGGCTTCGAGGACGCTGCGACGGGAAACGACAACGTTGTTGCGTTTCTGGTCGAGTTTGATGACCTTGAATTCCAGCTCTTTGCCTTCCAGGTGCGTGGTATCGCGCACAGGACGGACGTCAACCAGAGAACCTGGCAGGAACGCACGGATGCCGTTAACGTCGACAGTGAAGCCGCCTTTAACCTTACCGTTGATAACGCCCTTGACCACTTCTTCGGCTGCGAAGGCTGCTTCCAGAACAATCCAGCATTCAGCGCGCTTGGCTTTTTCACGGGACAGCTTGGTTTCCCCAAAGCCGTCTTCAACCGAGTCCAGAGCAACGTGAACTTCGTCACCGACGTTGATGTTCAGTTCGCCAGCGTCGTTGTAGAACTGCTCAAGCGGGATGAGTGCTTCAGACTTCAGGCCAGCGTGAACGGTTACCCAGCGAGCTTGGTAATCGATATCAACGATAACACCGGTGATGATGGAGCCTGCCTGAAGGTTCAGGGTTTTTAGGCTTTCTTCAAAGAGTTCCGCAAAGCTTTCGCTCATTTTAATTCCTGTTGATGAGGGCGAAGACTACGCCCATCTCCACACCCCAGACGGTATGGGTTAGTTTCATTTAAAAGAAGCCACCGCAGGACTATGACTGGTCCCCCGCGGCCTTCTTGGTCACCCGGCGATATCGCGAATGGCGATCTCGCTCATGATGCGTTCCAACACCTGATCGATGGATAATTCCGTGGAATCCAGCTGTATGGCGTCAGCCGCCGGTTTAAGCGGGGCTACCGCTCGCTGGGTGTCACGCTCATCGCGGACACGTATCTCATCTAGCAGACTCGACAGACTAACACCATCGACTTTGCCCTTCAACTGCAAGTATCGACGGCGCGCACGCTCCTCGGCACTGGCAGTGAGGAATATCTTCAAGGGCGCGTCCGGAAAAACCACCGTACCCATATCCCGGCCATCGGCTACCAGCCCCGGCATTTCCTGAAAAGCACGCTGGCGCTGCAGCAGCGCCTCGCGTACGGCGGGCAATGCAGCGACCTGGGATGCGCCAGCGCCGACGCTTTCAGTGCGAATCACATCACTGACTTCATCGCCTTCCAGAATGATTCGCTGCAGTTGACCGTCCGTCGCAGCGATGAACTGCACGTCCAGATGTGCCGCGAGCGCCTTCAGCAACTCTTCATTGGTCAGATCAACACCATGATTGTGCGCAGCGAACGCCAGCAAACGGTACAGCGCACCGGAATCCAGCAGATTCCAACCCAGACGTTTCGCCAGAATCCCGGCGATCGTGCCTTTACCGGAACCGCTCGGGCCATCGATGGTAATGACTGGCGACTTGTTGATCACGACTGAGCCTCTTCAGCAACCCGGATACCGACCTGCGCGCACAGCGCAAGGAAGTTCGGGAACGACGTCGCGACGTTGGCGCAATCATGGATGCGAATCGGCGCCGTCGCGCGTAGCGATGCAACGCTGAACGCCATGGCAATCCGGTGATCGCCATGACCATGAACTTCGCCGCCGCCGATCTGGCCGCCGTCAATGATGATGCCGTCCGGGGTTGGTTCGCATTTGACGCCCAGCGCCAGCAACCCATCAGCCATGACCTGAATCCGGTCCGACTCTTTGACCCGCAACTCTTCAGCGCCGCGCAGCACCGTGCGCCCTTCGGCACAGGCCGCAGCCACGAACAGCACCGGGAATTCGTCGATAGCCAGTGGCACCAGAGCCTCGGGAATCTCGATACCTTTAAGTTTAGCTGCACGTACGCGCAAGTCCGCGACCGGTTCACCGCCGACTTCACGCTGGTTTTCCAGGGTGATATCGCCGCCCATCAGGCGCAGGATGTCGATCACACCGGTACGGGTTGGATTGATGCCGACGTGTTCGAGCACCAGCTCCGAACCTTCGGCGATCGAGGCGGCCACCAGGAAGAACGCGGAGGACGAGATATCGCCCGGCACTTCGATGTGGGTCGCGGTCAGCTTGTGCCCGGACTCGACCGATGCAGTCGCACCGCTGACACTGACCGGATAGCCAAAACCTTGCAACATGCGCTCGGTGTGATCGCGCGTCGGGGCAGGCTCGGTAACGGTGGTCTTGCCTTCAGCGTACAGACCCGCCAGCAGCAGGCAGGATTTAACCTGGGCACTGGCCATCGGCATGGTGTAGGTCAAACCCTTGAGTTTGTGGCCGCCTCGAATGATCATCGGTGGGCGACCTTCAGCAGCGGTCTCGATCACGGCACCCATTTCACGCAGCGGATTGGCCACGCGATTCATCGGGCGCTTGGACAGCGAAGCGTCACCAGTCAGAGTGCTGTCGAAGTTCTGCGCAGCCAACAGGCCAGACAGCAGACGCATCGAAGTACCGGAGTTACCCAGATAGATCGGGCCGGGTGCCGGTTTCAAACCATGCAGGCCGACACCGTGAATGGTCACGCGACCATGGTGCGGACCTTCGATCACAACACCCATGTCGCGGAAGGCTTGCAGGGTCGCCAGAGCGTCTTCGCCCTCAAGGAAACCTTCAACTTCGGTGACGCCTTCGGCCAGGGAGCCAAGCATGATCGAACGGTGGGAAATCGATTTATCGCCCGGTACACGAATCCGCCCAGTCAGGCGGCCACCAGGTTGTGCCAGGAAAATCAGGTCGTTGGAGTTCATAGCGTCCACATAGGCCCGGCGGGCCAGGATTTTACTGAAATGCTCGCGGGCAACCCGGGCGCGAGTGAACACGCCCAACAATTGGTGCCCATCCCCTGCATCGACCGCGTCGCGCAAGGCGTCGAGGTCGCTGCGAAATGTATCGAGTGTGCGCAGGACAGCTTCGCGGTTGGCGAGGAAGATGTCGTGCCACATGACCGGGTCGCTTCCCGCGATTCTTGTGAAATCGCGGAAACCGCCGGCAGCGTAACGGAAGATCTCAAGGTTTTCATTGCGCTTGGCCAACGAATCGACCAAACCGAACGCCAACAGGTGCGGCAAATGGCTGGTCGCCGCCAACACTTCATCGTGGCGCTCGACCTGCATGTGCTCGACATCGGCGCCCAACTCGCGCCACATGCGGTCGACCACTGCCAGAGCAGCCGGATCGGTTTGATCCAGCGGCGTCAGAATCACTTTATGACGACGGAACAGCTCGGCATTGGAGGCTTCCACCCCGCTCTGCTCGGAACCGGCAATCGGATGCCCCGGCACGAAGCGCGACGGCAGGCCGCCAAACGCTTCGGTTGCCGCACGCACGACATTGCCTTTGGCGCTACCGACGTCGGTCAGAATCGCCGGTCCGAGATCCATTGCCGCCAAGCGTGCCAGCATCTTTTCCATGGCCAGGATCGGGATGGCCAGTTGAATCACGTCAGCGCCCTGGCAAGCAGCGACCAGGTCTTCTTCGCAGCGATCCACCACGCCCAACTCGACCGCCAGCTTGCGCGACTGTGGATCGAGATCGACCCCGACCACTTCGCGGCACAGGCCGCTTTCACGCATGCCCTTGGCGAACGAACCACCGATCAATCCCAGACCGACCACCACCAGGCGACCGATCATAGGTGCAGCAGATTGCAGTGCAGTGACATCAACCACGAGCCAGAACCTTGGTCAGCGCCTCTAGGAAGCGGCTGTTTTCCGCCGGCAAACCGATAGTGATGCGCAGGTGGTTCGGCATGCCGTAGTTGGCCACCGGACGCACGATCACGCCTTCGCGCAACAAGCCCTGAAACACCGGTGCAGCAACGCGACCGAGATCAACACAAATGAAGTTGCCCTTGGACGGGATCCAGCTCAACCCCAATTCACGAAAACCGGCTTCCAGTTGCAGCATGCCGGACTCGTTCAGGCGACGGCTTTCAGCCAGGTAGTCGACATCTTGCAGCGCAGCGCATGCTGCGGCCAAGGCCAGACTGTTAACGTTGAACGGCTGACGCACACGGTTCAGTACGTCCGCGACCACAGCAGTGGACAAGCCATAGCCGACCCGCAACGCTGCCAGGCCATAAGCCTTGGAGAACGTGCGCGAAACCAGCAGGTTCGGATAAGCCGCCAGGTAATCAAGGCCATCCGGCAAGTCGCTGCCCTCGGCGTATTCGATGTAGGCCTCGTCCAGCACCACCAGCACATGCGCCGGAACATCCTGCAGGAATTCGTCCAGTGCCTCGGCATCGAACCAGGTCCCGGTCGGATTGTTCGGGTTGGCAATGAAGACAACGCGAGTATTGGCATCGATCGCCGCCAGCATACCCGACAGGTCATGCCCCCAGTCCTTGGCCGGAATCACTTTGGCCTGGGCACCGACGGCCTGGGTCACAATCGGATAGACCGCAAACGCGTGCTCGCTGAACACGGCATTGAGGCCCGGCGCCAGATAGGCGCGCGCGACCAGCTCCAGAATGTCATTGGAGCCATTGCCCAGCGTCACTTGATTCAGTTCGACACGGCATTGTTCGGCCAACAGGGTCTTGAGCGCAAAACCGTTGCCGTCCGGATAACGGGTCAGCTCAGCCAGTGCATTCTGAATCGCCGTCAGCGCCTTGGGACTCGCGCCCAACGGGTTTTCATTACTGGCCAGTTTGACGATGGTCACCGGATCAAGGTCCAGCTCGCGCGCCAGTTCATCCACAGGCTTGCCCGGGACATACGGCGAAAGTTGTTGCACGCCCGGCTGTGCCAGGGCGAGGAAGTCATCACTCATTTGCTACCCCTTAGAGAACTGCTTTCGGGTAGGAACCCAGCACTTTGAGTGCCACCGCTTCCTGACTGATCTTTTCCAGCACACCTTTAACCAATGGATCGCGGTGGTGACCGACAAAGTCGATGAAGAACACGTAGGTCCATTTACCACTGCGCGACGGACGCGTTTCAATGCGCGTCAGGTCGATACCGTTGTCATGGAATGGCACCAGCAACTCGTGAAGCGCGCCCGGTTTGTTGCTCATGGAGACGATGATCGAGGTCTTGTCGTCCCCGGTCGGCGGCACTTCCTGGCTGCCGATCATCAGGAATCGCGTGGAGTTATCCGGGCGATCCTCGATTTTCTCGGCCAGACGGGTCAACCCGTACAGACCAGCGGCCATGTCGCCGGCAATCGCCGCCGAGTTCCACTCACCTTTAACCCGCTTGGCCGCTTCGGCGTTGCTGGACACCGCCACGCGCTCGACATTCGGGTAGTGTGCGTCCAGCCACTTGCGGCACTGGGCCAGCGATTGGGCATGGGAATAGATGCGACTGATGCTGTCGGTCTTGGTGTTTTCACCGACCAACAAATGATGGTGAATACGCAGCTCGACTTCGCCACAGATCACCATGTCGTGTTCGAGGAAGCTGTCCAGCGTGTGGTTGACCGCGCCCTCGGTGGAGTTTTCCACCGGAACCACGCCAAAGTTCACAGCACCAGCCGCTACTTCGCGGAACACTTCGTCGATCGCCGCCATTGGCTTGCTGATCACCGCGTGGCCGAAGTGTTTCATGGCCGCAGCTTGGGTGAAGGTGCCTTCAGGGCCGAGGTACGCCACTTTCAGCGGCTGCTCGAGCGCCAGGCACGAAGACATGATTTCGCGGAACAACCGCGCCATCTCTTCATTGCCCAGTGGCCCCTGGTTACGCTCCATCACGCGTTTGAGCACCTGGGCTTCACGCTCAGGACGATAGAACACCGGCACTTCGCCTTCGGCCAGCGAGGCCATCTTTACTCGCGCAACTTCCTGGGCGCAGCGTGCGCGCTCACTGATCAGCTCCAGGACTTTCTCGTCCAGGGCATCAATGCGCAGGCGCAGTGCCTTGAGTTCTTGCTCAGACATTAGCCGTGTTCCTTCTCGAACTCTGCCATGTACGAAACCAGTGCGTTGACCGCAACGATGTCGACGGCGTTATAGATGGAGGCGCGCATGCCACCCACGGAACGGTGGCCCTTGAGGTTCAAAAGACCACGCTCGTCGGCACCGGCCAGGAACGGCTTGTCCAGACGATCGTCAGCCAAGCGGAACGGCACGTTCATCCATGAGCGGTCGGACTTGTTGATCGGGTTGCTGTACAAGCCGCTGGCGTCGATGAATTCATACAGCGTGCGCTGCTTCACTTCATTGAGCTTGCCGATGGCTTCAACACCACCCTGCTCTTTCAGCCACTCGAACACCAGGCCGGACAAGTACCAGGCCAGGGTTGGCGGGGTGTTGTACATCGAGCCGTTATCGGCCGCGACCTTGTAGTTGAGCATGGTCGGGCACAGGGAACGGGCGTGACCCAGCAGGTCTTCGCGAACGATGTTGACGACGATGCCGCTCGGGCCGATGTTTTTCTGGGCGCCAGCGTAGATCATGCCGAAGCGCGAAACATCGACTGGACGCGACAGGATGTCCGAGGACATGTCGGCCACCAGCGGAACATCACCAGTTTCCGGAATCCACTGGAATTCCAGACCGCCGATGGTTTCGTTCGGCGCGTAGTGAACGTAGGCCGCGTCTTTCGACAGGTTCCATTCGTTCTGACCGGGAATAGCGAAATAGTCGTAAGGCTTGGCGGTCGCGGCGACATTCACGTTGCCGTAGCGCGAAGCTTCTTCGATGGCTTTTTGCGACCAGATACCGGTGTCGATATAGTCGGCAGTACCGTTTTCCGGCAACAGGTTCAGAGGAATCTGAGCAAATTGCTGGCTCGCGCCGCCTTGCAGAAACAGCACTTTATAGTTCGAAGGGATATTCAGCAGATCACGCAGATCCTGCTCGGCCTTGGTGGCGATGGACACGAACTCTTCACTGCGATGGCTCATTTCCATGACCGACAGGCCCTTGCCGTGCCAGTCAAGGAGTTCACCCTGGGCGCGCTGCAGGACAGCTTCGGGAAGTGCCGCAGGACCGGCACAGAAGTTATAGGCTCTCTTGCTCACATCCAATCTCGCTCTGATTTGGTGGTAATCACGCAATAAATCACAACATCAATCGACACAGAGTCCCTACTGAAGCACAGCTTTTGTAGGAGTGAGCCTGCTCGCGATTGCATCACCGCGATGTGTCAGACATACCGCGGCGCCTGCATCGTCGGAACGCCGCCCGGAGCTGGCTCACTCCTACAAGGGACTCCATGGGTGTCGATATTTTCATACGGGACAAACAACAAGGGGGCGAATTCTCATCCGCCCCCTGTTTGTTCGCTTACTCTTGTGGCTCTTCGTCAGCGGCGGCATCGAGTTGCTGATCATCAACAACGTCGTCGATCACGACTTCGCCGATGAACTCTGCACCCTCTTCACCTTCCAGCTCTTCACCTTCGACTTCCGATGGCTCCTGAACCCGCTCCAGACCGACCAATGTTTCATCGCTGGCCAGCTTGATCAGGGTCACGCCCTGGGTGTTACGACCGAGGCTGGACACTTCGTCGACACGGGTACGAACCAGAGTGCCCTGGTCGGAAATCAGCATGATTTCCTCGCCATCGAGCACCTGGACCGCGCCGACCAGACGGCCGTTACGGTCGTTGCTGACCATGGCGATTACGCCCTGACCGCCACGCTTGTATTCAGGGAACTCGGTGATCGCCGTACGCTTGCCGAAACCACGCGCCGAAGCGGTAAGGATCTGGCTGCCTTCTTCCGGGATCAGCATGGAAATCAGCTTCTGGCCTTCCGGCAGACGCATACCACGGACACCGCGAGCGGTACGGCCCATGGCGCGAACGTCGGTTTCCTTGAAGCGAGTGACCTTGCCGCCGTCGGAGAACAGCATCACTTCGCGCTCGCCATCGGTGATGGCGGCAGAAATCAGTACATCACCTTTGTCCAGCTCAAGGGCGATCAGACCAACGCTGCGTTGACGACTGAAGGATTCCAGCGGGGTCTTCTTCACGGTGCCTTTGGCGGTTGCCATGAAGATGAAGTGACCTTCGGTGTATTCCTCGACCGGCAGCATGGTGGTGATGTATTCATCACTGTCCAGCGGCAGCAGGTTGACCAGCGGACGACCTCGGGCAGCGCGGGACGCTTCCGGAATTTCGTAGGTTTTCAACCAATACACTTTGCCCTTGCTGGAGAACAGCAGCAGCGTGGTGTGGCTGTTGGCGACCAGCAGGTGAGCGATGTAGTCCTCATCCTTAACGCCGGTCGCCGATTTGCCTTTACCGCCACGGCGCTGAGCCTGGTACGCAGCCAATGGCTGGGTCTTGGCATAGCCACCGTGGGAGATGGTCACGACGCGCTCTTCTTCCGGGATCATGTCACCCAGGGTCAGGTCGAGACGGGCATCGAGAATCTCGGTGCGACGCACATCGCCGTATTCGGCGCGGATCACTTCCAGTTCTTCGCGGATCACTTCCATCAGGCGCGTGGCGCTGCTGAGGATGCGGATCAGCTCGCCGATCTGGTTGAGAATCTCTTGATATTCAGCCAGCAGTTTTTCGTGTTCCAGACCGGTCAGACGGTGCAGACGCAGCTCCAGAATGGCTTGCGCCTGCTCTGGCGACAGGAAGTACTTGCCGTCGCGCAGACCGTATTGCGGGTCCAGGGTCTCCGGACGGCATGAGTCGGCACCGGCACGCTCAACCATGGCCACTACGGCGGAAGATTCCCAGGCCGTGCTGATCAGCGCTTCCTTGGCTTCCGACGGCGTTGGCGAGGCCTTGATCAGGGCAATGACCGGGTCGATGTTCGACAGGGCAACTGCTTGACCTTCCAGGATGTGACCGCGTTCGCGGGCTTTACGCAGTTCGAACACGGTACGGCGGGTAACGACTTCGCGACGGTGACGAACGAAGGCTTCCAGCAGGTCCTTGAGGTTCAGGATCCGTGGACGGCCGTCGATCAGCGCGACGATGTTGATACCGAACACCGCTTGCAACTGGGTCTGGGCGTAGAGGTTGTTGAGGATCACCTCAGGCACTTCGCCGCGACGCAGTTCGATCACGACGCGCATACCGTCCTTGTCGGACTCGTCGCGCAGCTCGGTGATGCCTTCAAGCTTCTTCTCTTTGACCAGCTCGGCGATCTTCTCGATCAGACGGGCCTTGTTGAGCTGGTAAGGGAGTTCGGTAATGACGATCTGCTGACGGCCACCGACCTTGTCGATGTCCTCGATTGTCGAGCGGGCGCGCATGTAAATGCGGCCGCGACCGGTGCGGTAGGCTTCGATGATGCCGGCGCGACCGTTGATGATCGCGGCGGTCGGGAAGTCCGGACCGGGGATGTATTGCATCAGCTCATCGATGGTCAACTCAGGGTTGTCGATGAGGGCCAGGCAACCATCGATGACTTCGCCGAGGTTGTGTGGCGGAATGTTGGTCGCCATGCCCACGGCGATACCGCTGGAGCCGTTGACCAGCAGGTTGGGAATACGGGTCGGCATGACCGCCGGGATCATTTCGGTGCCGTCGTAGTTCGGCACCCAGTCCACGGTTTCTTTGTGCAGGTCAGCCAGCAGCTCGTGCGCCAGCTTGGTCATGCGCACTTCGGTGTATCGCATGGCCGCGGCGTTGTCGCCGTCCACCGAACCGAAGTTGCCTTGACCGTCTACCAGCAGGTAACGCAGCGAGAACGGCTGCGCCATGCGGACGATGGTGTCGTACACCGCGGTATCACCGTGCGGGTGATACTTACCGATGACGTCACCGACAACACGGGCAGATTTCTTGTACGGCTTGTTGAAGTCGTTGCCCAGCTCGCTCATCGCGAACAGCACACGCCGGTGCACGGGCTTCAAGCCATCGCGCGCATCCGGCAGGGCCCGCCCGACAATTACGCTCATCGCGTAGTCGAGGTAGGACTGCTTCAGCTCGTCTTCGATATTGACCGGGAGGATTTCTTTGGCCAGTTCGCCCATGAGAAGCTCGATTCCTTTTTCTGGTGAAACTTCGTCACATCCATATGGGACGAACGAAGCTCGCCGCTGCAGGCTGAGTGCCATACACCGACTTACGACAAATCAACAAGATGAACCATGGATTTGCGCAGTAAAGACAACCCCGTGGGGCTGCCTCGGAAAACGCCGGATGTTATCACAAGAGCCGCCACGCACCTATCCCCCAGACGCGCATGGAGCATAGTTAGTTGACCGGTGACAGGCTTGAGGGAGACGAGAGGGGCTTAGAGGAAAATTTCGGAGGGGAATGAAGCGTATTTGCTGGTTGTCAGGGCCTCGTCGCGAGCAGGCTCACTCCTACACCGGGTCTGCGCTGATCACAAATCCCTTGTAGGAGTGAGCCTGCTCGCGATGGCAACCTCTCAGACGCCAGAAATTATCAGTGCAGTCGCTTACGGCACATCAACTGCGCCATCTTCGCCGTATCCGGACGCTCGACAATGCCCTTCTCTGTAACGATCACGTCGATCAAGTCCGCCGGGGTCACGTCGAACACCGGGTTGAACGCATCGACATCCGCCCCGATCCGCTTGCCCCCAACCTCCAGCAACTCGCGGCCATCGCGCTCTTCGATAGGAATTTCATCGCCACTGGCCAGGTTCATGTCGATGGTCGAGCTCGGCGCCACCACCATGAAGCGCACACCATGGTGCATGGCGCTGACCGCCAGCTGGTAGGTGCCGATCTTGTTCGCCACATCGCCATTGGCCGTGATGCGGTCGGCGCCGACGATCACCCAGGTCACACCTTTGGTTTTCATGATGTGCGCGGCGGCGGAGTCGGCATTGAGGGTCACGGGAATGCCTTCATTGGCCAACTCCCACGCGGTCAGACGCGAACCTTGCAGCCACGGCCTGGTTTCATCGGCGTAAACCCGCTCGACCATACCCTCGATAAAGGCCCCACGAATTACGCCCAGCGCCGTGCCGAAGCCGCCGGTGGCCAGTGCACCGGTGTTGCAGTGGGTCAGGATTGCCTGAGCATTACCCTGGTGCTTGCGAATCAAGTCCACACCCAACTGGGCCATAGTCAGATTGGCTTCGCGATCACTTTCATGAATGGCGACAGCCTCGGCCTCCAGCGCCGCCAGTGGGTCTGCGTCTTCCTTGAGACGATCCAGGCGGTCGCGCATGCGACTCAGGGCCCAGAACAGATTCACCGCGGTCGGACGGGAATCGGCCAGTACCGCGTAATCCTCTTCCCACGCAGCCTGCCAGTCACCGCCCTCGGCAATCCGGGCGCGGGCCGACAGCACCATGGCATACGCCGCGCTGATGCCAATCGCTGGCGCACCGCGCACCACCATCGAACGAATGGCCTCGGCCACACCGGCTGCACTGGTGTAGGCAATCCAGGTTTCTTCGAAGGGCAAAACACGCTGATCCAGCAGGTACAGGGCGCCATCACGCCAATCGATGGCCTTCACTTTCTCCGCAGCCAACAGTCGATCGCGCATCCCACACCCCGCACTCAAGCACAAAAGCCGCCGATTATAGCGAGCCCCCCGCGAAGACGCTCGGGTATACTTCGCCATCCTTTACAAAAGCACTGGAACCGACCCTCGATGCCGAACACTGCCGCTGCGCTCGACCTGTTATTGCTGCCGACCTGGCTGGTACCCGTCGAACCCGCTGGTGTTGTCCTCAAAGAGCATGGCCTGGGCATCCGTGACGGACGCATCGTATTTATCGGCCCACGCTCGACTGCGCTGAAGCTTAATGCAACTGAAGTCCGCGAGTTGCCGGACATGCTGCTCAGCCCCGGCCTGATCAATGCCCACGGTCACGCCGCCATGACTCTGTTTCGTGGCCTGGCCGATGACCTGCCGCTGATGACCTGGCTGGAAAACCACATCTGGCCGGCCGAAGCCAAATGGGTCGATGAAGCCTTCGTACGGGATGGCACGGACCTGGCCATCGCCGAGCAGATCAAAGGTGGCATCACCTGCTTCTCTGACATGTATTTCTTCCCGAAGGTTGCCAGCGAGCGCGTGCACAACAGCGGTATACGCGCGCAAATCGCCATTCCGATCCTCGATTTCCCGATCCCGGGCGCCAGCACGGCGGACGAAGCCATTCGTCAGGGCGTGGAATTGTTTGGCGATCTCAAGCACCACGAACGCATCAAAATCACCTTCGGCCCCCATGCGCCTTACACCGTGGGCGATGAAAACCTGGAGAAAATCCGGGTGATTGCCGAAGAGCTGGACGCCTCGATCCACATGCACGTCCATGAAACCGCCTTCGAAGTGCAGCAATCGGTCGAGCAGCGCGGTGAACGCCCGCTGGCTCGCCTTGGCCGCCTGGGCTTGCTCGGGCCGCGCTTCCAGGCCGTTCACATGACCCAGATCAGCGATGAAGACCTGGTGATGCTGGTAGAAAGCAACACCAATGTGATTCATTGCCCGGAATCCAACCTCAAGCTGGCCAGCGGATTTTGCCCGGTCGAGCGCTTGTGGCAGGCCGGCGTCAATGTGGCCGTCGGCACCGACGGCGCCGCCAGTAACAATGACCTGGACCTGTTGGGCGAAACCCGCACCGCTGCGTTGCTGGCCAAGGCCGTCGCCGGCTCGGCCACCGCGCTGGATGCTCATCGCGCCTTGCGCATGGCCACGCTCAATGGCGCCCGCGCGCTGGGGATCGAGGCTGAAACCGGCTCGCTGGAAATCGGCAAAGCGGCAGACATCGTCGCGTTTGACCTCTCCGGCTTGGCGCAGCAGCCGGTCTACGACCCGGTTTCACAACTGATCTATGCCACCGGCCGGGACTGCGTGAAGCACCTGTGGGTCGCCGGCAAGCAGCTGCTTGATGACCGACGCCTGACCCGCCTCGATGAAGAACAGTTAGGCGCCACTGCCAGGGCCTGGGGCCAGCGCATCAGTGGCCGCACCGAATCGTAAGATCCCCGGACCAGAAAACCGGGGCAACAGGATTTTTCAAGTTTTAGAGGACTGAACCATGAGCAACGTCGACTACGCCGAAATCGCCAAATTCGAAGCCCTGGCCCATCGCTGGTGGGACCGTGAAAGCGAGTTCAAGCCGCTTCACGACATCAACCCGCTGCGGGTCAACTGGATTGACGAACGCGTCAATCTGGCCGGCAAGAAGGTGCTGGACGTCGGTTGCGGCGGCGGGATCCTGAGCGAGGCCATGGCCCAGCGCGGCGCCACAGTCATGGGCATCGACATGGGCGAAGCACCGCTTGCGGTTGCGCAGTTGCATCAACTGGAGTCGGGTGTGAACGTCGAATACCGACAGATCACGGCCGAAGGTCTCGCCGAGGAAATGCCGGAGCAGTTCGACGTCGTCACCTGCCTGGAAATGCTTGAGCACGTACCCGATCCGTCGTCGGTCATTCGCGCCTGCTTCCGTATGGTCAAGCCCGGCGGCCAAGTGTTCTTCTCCACCATCAACCGTAATCCGAAGGCGTACCTGTTCGCCATCGTCGGCGCGGAATACATCATGAAGCTGCTGCCGCGCGGCACACACGATTTCAAGAAATTCATCCGCCCTTCCGAGCTCGGCGCCTGGAGCCGCATGGCCGGCCTGACCGTCAAGGACATCATCGGCCTGACTTACAACCCGCTGACCAAGCACTACAAACTGGCGGCCGACGTGGACGTCAACTACATGATCCAGACCCTGCGCGAGGAGTAAGCCGATGCGTATCAGAGCAGTCCTTTTTGACATGGACGGCACGCTGCTCGACACCGCGCCGGACTTTATTGCCATCTGCCAGGCAATGCGCGCCGATCGCGGCTTGCCGTCAATGAATGACAAGCACATCCGTGACGAGATCTCCGGCGGCGCCAAGGCGATGGTCGCCGTGACCTTCTCGATGGACCCGGAGTCGCCAGGCTTTGAAGAGCTGCGACTCGAGTTCCTTGAGCGTTATCTGGCCGGGTGCGCGGTGCACAGCAAGCTCTTCGACGGCATGGGCGAATTGCTGGCCGACATCGAGCAGTCCAACCTGATCTGGGGCGTGGTGACCAACAAGCCGCTGCGTTTTGCCGAGCCGATCATGCAGCAACTGGGACTGGCCGAGCGTTCCGCGCTGCTGATCTGCCCGGACCACGTGAAGAACAGCAAGCCAGATCCGGAGCCGTTGATTCTGGCGTGCAAAATGCTCGACCTGGACCCGGCCAGCGTGTTGTTTGTCGGCGATGACCTGCGCGATATCGAATCAGGGCGTGACGCCGGGACCAAGACCGCTGCGGTGACCTACGGCTACATTCACCCCGACGACAACCCGCGTCACTGGGGTGCGGACGTGGTGGTTGATCACCCGCTGGAGTTGCGCAAGGTACTCGATAGCGCCCTCTGTAGCTGCTGATTGCAGGAGCTCGGTCTTGCGGCGATAGCGATTCCGAAACGCCATCGCTGGCAAGTGCTGCTCCTACAGGTCTGCTTTCTTATTTGTTGAGGTTTTCTTATGTTTGATTATTCCGCTCGCCCCGAATTGCTCAAGGACCGGGTCATTCTGGTCACCGGTGCCGGCCGCGGCATCGGCGCGGCGGCTGCGAAAACCTACGCAGCGCATGGCGCCACTGTCCTGCTGCTGGGCAAGACCGAAGCCAACCTGACTCAGGTGTATGACGAAATCGAAGCAGCCGGGCATCCACAGCCGGCGGTGATCCCGTTCAACCTGGAAACCGCCCTGCCCCACCAGTACGATGAACTGGCGGCGATGATCGAGACCGAATTCGGCCATCTCGACGGCTTGTTGCACAACGCATCGATCATCGGCCCCCGCACGCCGATCGAACAACTGTCCGGCGAAAACTTCATGCGCGTCATGCAAGTCAACGTCAACGCCATGTTCATGCTCACCAGCACCCTGTTGCCATTGCTCAAGTTGTCGCAAGACGCCTCGGTGGTGTTTACCTCCAGCAGTGTCGGGCGCAAGGGCCGCGCGTACTGGGGCGCTTATGGCGTGTCCAAATTTGCCACCGAAGGCCTGATGCAAACCCTGGCCGACGAAGTGGACACCGTGGCCCCAGTCCGCTCCAACAGCATCAACCCGGGCGCCACGCGCACCAGCATGCGGGCCCAGGCTTACCCAGGGGAAAACCCGCTAAACAACCCGACCCCGGAGGAGATCATGCCGGTCTACCTCTACCTGATGGGACCGGACAGCACTGGCATCAACGGCCAGGCGTTCAACGCCCAGTAACACCGTGCGTCGCTTTTGTGCCGTGCCGATTTTCCGGCGCGGCACTCAAAGTGAGTCGTAACTACCCCCCCTCCCAGTCAAACAACCGCCGCCCCTTTTCGTTAAAAAAACTCAAAATCAAACTCAACCCTATGGTTTTTATAGTTTTTTATTCGAATGAACCGAATGGCACGACTTTCGCTCTAAATTTGCTCAGACACGCAGTGTGAAAGCAGACAGGCGGGCTCTCAAGTCGATAGGTTACTAATCTTCGGCAAAGCAGACTAAACTTGCGCCAACTGTCCCACGGGACTGATGGACCAGTATGACGCGCAGCCCAAAGCCGCTCTCACCCAGCCTGTAAGACAGCTTTACCGCTTAGGGGCTCAGCCATATGAAATCACCTTCCCAGACCAACGCAATTGACTTCGATAGCGCCAAATTGCAACGCCTGGGATTTGGTCAGCAACCTCCTCTTCTGGAACGCCCCGTCAGCCTTGCGCTATTGCGCCAGCAACTGGGTCAGCAGTTGCAAACCAGCCTCGAGCCACAACGCATTCTCGGACTTTTCTTCCGCGAAGTTCAGCGCCTGGTGCCACTGGATGCCTTGAACTATCGGCATCAGGCCAGTGACTTGCGCCTGGAGTTCGGTCAGCGCGGCCATCACTCGGTCAGTTACAGCCTCAGCCATGAAGGCGAGCAGCTGGGTGAACTGGTCTTCCGCCGCAATCAGCGATTCAGCGAGCTTGATCAAGGCAATCTGGAGTCGTTGCTGTCGGCACTGCTGTTCCCGATGCGCAATGCCCTGCTTTACCGGGCGGCGACGCAAAGCGCGTTGCGTGACCCATTGACCGATACCGGCAACCGCATCGCCATGGATCAGACCCTGGAACGCGAAATCGAGATGTCGCGACGCCACTTGATGCCTCTGTCCCTGCTGATGCTGGACATCGACCACTTCAAAAACGTAAACGACAGTTATGGCCACAACGCCGGCGATGACGTACTCAAGGCCGTCGCCACGGCGATCAAAAACCAGTTGCGCAATGTCGACATGGTATTCCGGTTTGGCGGCGAAGAGTTTCTGATCCTGCTGTCCAACACCACTCGAGAAGCTGCCGCCATGGTCGGCGAACGGCTGCGGGCGGCGGCTCAGGCTCAGGACTATCGGGCGGATGGCAATGCAGTAGAACTGACCGTCAGCCTCGGATGTTCGACCCTGCTGCCGGGTGAGTCTGCCGAGAGCTTGTTGCGACGGGCTGACAGTGCGTTGTATGTCGCCAAGCGCGAGGGGCGCAACCGGTTGACGATGGCGGGTTGAGCTCTAAACAACACTACAAACCAATGTGGGAGCGAACTGGCTCGCTCCCACATTTGGTTTGTAGCGTCTTTAAACCCGTTTAGCTTTCCGCCAGCGCCATGCGCTCACGCGCCACCGGTGCTTTTTCCGAATGCTCCAGCTGCATGCAGCGCTCCAGAAACAGGTGCATGTAGTCGTAGCTCTTGCAGATGGCCTGACGCAGTTCCACTTGCAATGACTTGCTCGGATTCATGCCCGCCAGGGTGCAGATGATTTCCAGCGCCTCCCACGGATGGGCATCGTCGTACTGGGCGTGCATCTTCAACCACTTCATCGCCCGTTTGCGATCCTCTTCCGCAAACGCCGCCGCATAGACGCCACTGGAGCAAACCAGCGCCGACCACTCACCGGTTGCGCCCTCAATGGCGTAGTTGGTCGCGGCGATGGCGACGATCAGCGAATCCGCCGAACTGGTGTGCCAGCACCAATGGCTCAAGGCATGAAGTTCAGGGGGCACCTGCTGCGCTTGCAAATCTTCAAGGCTGACGCCGTGCGCCCGACTCCAGTGCACCCAGTAATCGGCATGGTTCAATTCCACGCGAATATTGCGCATCAGCCAGCGACGCGCCATGTCTTCGCCAGGATGGCGGGCAAAGCGGGTCTTGGTCAGGTTTTGTGCCATGTATAACGCGAACTGTTCAACGACCGGCCAGCCACCGATGAGGTACTGACGCATGGTTTTTGCGCTGAGTTTGTTATCTCGCATGCGCTGATACAGTTCGTGTTCGACAACCCGGCGCTTACTCTCGCTGCAATCCTTGATGAGCTGTTGCGCCCAGGCAGGATAACTTGCAGCTTCCATGAGTGGTCCGGTTCGGTTGAATGTGTCGATCACTGTCGGGCTCCTTTTGATTGTGATTGTTCGGATCAGCAAGAGATTTCAACGGAACGTGCCCGGGGCCTTGAACAACAAAGGCTGAGGCCGGGCAGGACGACTTTGCAAACTATCGCAGGTAAACAGATGCGGGCGTTCAATCACATACCCTTGAGCGAAATCGACCCCGATTTCCAGCAATGCCTGCTCGATCTGGGGTGACTCTACAAACTCGGCAATCGTGCGCTTACCCATGACATGGCCGATGTGGTTGATCACTTCGACCATGGCGCGGTTAATCGGGTCGTCCAGCATGTCCTTTACGAAACTCCCGTCGATCTTCAAGAAGTCTACAGGCAAATGTTTCAAGTAAGCGAACGAGGACATTCCGGCGCAAAAGTCATCAAGCGAAAAGTGACAACCTAAACCCTTGAGCTCATTGATAAATCTGATTGCACTGCCCAAATTGGAAATAGCACTGGTTTCAGTGATTTCAAAACAAATCATTTCAGGCGGAATGGAATAGTTAACAAACTGTTCACGCAGGAAGTCCAGAAACGCCTCATCTCCGATAGTAGTACCTGACAGATTAATCGCACACATGGCTAACGGACCTTTACGCGCCTCCGATATACATTGGGCAATGACCTTGAAGACGTTCTCCACGACCCAGCGATCAAGTGCAGTCATCAAGCCATAACGCTCCGCCGCCGGAATAAAACTGTCCGGCAGGATCATACGGCCGGCTTCGTCATGCAGGCGCAACAGAATTTCGATATGCCCGCCCCCGCGCTCGGTATGCCCTAGCGGTGCGATTTCCTGGGAGTACAGGCAAAAGCGATCCTCTTCCAGCGCCATATGCAGACGCTGGACCCAGGCCATCTCGCCAAAGCGCAGCGACAGCTCCGAGTCATCGGCGTGATAGACCTGAACTCGATTGCGCCCTTTTTCCTTGGCCATGTAACACGCCATATCTGCAGCACGCAGCGAGGCTTCAAGGGAAGTTGGCGTTTGGGCCAGATGAACCAGCCCGATGCTCACCGTCGTCACGAAGGGCCGGCCTTTCCAGACAAAGTGCAGGTTCTGGACGGTCTGGCGCAGGTTCTCGGCAATCTTGTCGGCCGCTTCCGGCGCGCAATTCTCCAACAAGATGCCGAATTCGTCGCCACCGAGGCGGGCCAAGGTGTCACCTTCGCGCAAGCCCGATTGCAACAGCGCGCAGATATGCCGCAGCAACTCGTCGCCCGCCGCATGGCCGCAGGTGTCATTGACCAGTTTGAATTGATCCAGATCGAGAAACATCAGGGCATGACGCCCGGAATGCCGCGTCAGGTTGTGCAGTGCCTGCTCCAGCCGAAACTCGAACTCTCGGCGGTTGGCGAGCCCGGTCAAGGCGTCATGAGTCGCCTGCCAGGACAGATTGGCAATGTATTGGCGCTCCTGCGTCATGTCATGCAACACCAGCACGGTGCCGCTGACCTTGCCCGCATTGCGAATCGGCGAGCCGACCAGCGTCACCGACACCGTGCTGCCATCCAGACGCTGAATAAGCTTTGAATGTTCGCTGCCACCGCTGAGTTGTCCGCTCAAAATATGTTCGATCAACGTGAATCCGTCAGCCTGGGCGTTTTCGTCGAGCAAGTTGAATAACGCCGCCAGCGGCAAGCCTGTCGCCTGTTCGGCTTTCCAGTGGGTCAGCGCTTCCGCTGCGGGATTCATGTAGGCGATAGCGCCTTCGACATCCGTAGTGATCACCCCGTCTCCAATGGATTGCAGAGTGATCTGCGCCCGGTCTTTCTCCAGTTGCAGCGCCTCGGCGAACTCATGGCGCTGCCTGAGCAACTTGTGGGTACGCAGCAACGCCAGCGCGATCAGGCCCAGCGCCGTGGCGAGGTTGGTCACCAGCAGCAACCGGAGAATCAGGCGCGAGCCTTCACCCAACGCATCGCTGAACGCTTTGGCAGCGGGCGTCACTGCATCGTTGATGGCAAATATCCGATCCTTCCAGTGCCAGATATCGGCGGTGGTGGCCTGACCTTCGGTAATGCGCTGGTGCATCTCTTGCGCCACGTCATTGAGTTGCAGCAGGTACGCGTCGCCCACCGTCCAGCGGTCAATGGCTTTTTCAAGGTAGGTGAAATGGCGGAAATTGAGGTAGAGCCAGATCAGACTGGAAACGTCGTCGGGGTGGTTACCCCCTTTGAGGATCGCCACTCGCGCGGCTTCGATATCGGGTGGCTGGAGATCCAGCGCCACACGCAATTCGTGGCCACCCTGAGGGACGGCGATGGCGTTCTGGTATTTGCGGAAAATCGCCTCGTCGCGATTGTCAGCGTAGAGGTTGAGGTAATAGATGGCGTCCTTTTGGCCCTTTGACCATAGGCTTTCACCGGCAACGTAGCCGCGCACCGCCGACAGAACGTACAGGCTGACGCCACCCAACAGGGCCTGAAACAGCACGACGGCAATAAATGGCCAGACGATGCCCAACAACCGTGGCGTTCCGAGAGTCCGGGTTTGATTCATGAGGTCCCTTGTTTTAGCACTGCCAGATCATCATCCCAACGTGATCGCTATAGCTAGACTAGGGTGCGTTCCCGATCCCGGCAAGCAAACCGTCGCCACCGCCAATATATATGTACCGCATTGACTGCCCTTGAAACTCCGAAACTGAGCGTCCACTTCCAGGCGCAGACTCTTTTTTATGTCGACCACCCTTTCTCTGACAACCACCTCGCACCAACAACATACAGCGCAACTGGCTGAATATGACGCGTTGATAACATCTCTGCGCGATGCCAAGGCCAACGCCATTGCTCTGCCCGGGATCTTTCTTTCGCTCCAGCCTCATTCTCCCCTTGCCCAAGAGCATGATAGTGGCCAGGCACACCTGCAAAAACTGCTCGAGACGCCGGACTACCTCGATCTGCGGCGTTCGAAGGGAGCAAGCACCCGCTTCAACTTCCTGTCGGTCGTGTTCAGGGACGGCCGTGCGGTCTATGAAACGGCCGATGCGGGCGGAAACAGCATCACCCTGCCGTTAAACGATCACATAGCATTGCGCAGCCTCGCGGGAAAGATCGAGAAAACAGCCCTGAACATCGGCGGACAAATACGCTCCGACCGACTGCTCAGTCTGTCTCAGATCCTGTGGTACTACGGCCTGCAGCCAGAGCAGCCTCAAAATGCCGACACGCTGAGCACACTGATCCTGGAGTTGGAGGAAAGGCGGGCCAATCATCTGCTCGGTCTTGAAAACGGCCTGGATCTCGGCAATCTCATCCGCCAAACCGACCACAGGCCCATACTTGACGCAGTCAGCCTGATCCTTGAAGAAGATGAGACGTCTGTCCTCGAAAGCCTGGGCAAGGAAGCGCTGGTCAATATTACTGGCGAACAGTTGCGCGCTAACCCTGCGGTCTACCTGGACAGGCTACTCAACGGTAGCAAAGCGCGGAGACTGGCAACGCAGCTGCTCGGCGCGCTGGACTGGTACGGCGCCGGAACCGGGGAAGACACCGACCCCAATATCGAGGCCAGACTGGTCGCCGAGGCCATCCGACGCTGGTACAGCCTGACGGGCGACGAACCGGATGACACGATTGCACGCTTTCGACTTGAACAGCCTTCAAACTGGGGCAAGAGCTATCAAACCCTGCGCAGCGAGTTTGAAGCCTATCTGATTGATTCGGACCGTGTGACTACGCCTAACGAAGCCATCTTGCTCGCACGCCTGCTTCTACCCCAGCTACCCTCTGAATTTCAGGTACGTGACATACCGCAAGACCTGCCCTATAGAAGTTCAGCCGTGTGGGTGAACTTTGTCCATGGTGTGACGCTCGCGGAGGCCATGAAGCCGAACGCGATCAATCGCATGAGCTTCCAGCAACTGGTGGACTTTCCTCTTCAGCAGGCTATGCAAGCTAATCAACAAGAGCTGGAGCTCATCGCATTGTGCAGATTGCCTCCAACTCTCGAGTGGGCCATTGCCGCCGGCGTTATTGCTCAGAAAACTGATTCAGATTACTCAGCGGAGGAAAAGGCATTAGCTGTTAAAGCACTGGACGATCACAGCGACGCCTTGAGAGAAGCCATCATTCAAATGGATGTCCACTATCCAGAAAGATCGGCTATTGCCGATGGGGAAATAAAAACGTATTTCAAGGACGCCTTGCACATGGGGCACGATGGAGAGATGGAAAAAGTATGGGGCGAAAACCGAACTTTCTTCGCGTTCATTTCCGATGGACGAAAATTGATTGAAGACTTCGCAAATACTGAAGGCGGTGGAATTTTACAGCCTCCCCCACTAAAAAATAAAATCTACACTTTTAAAGATGTTTATATTTCGGGAGCCCTGAATAAAAATAGAAGCTGGTTTATCACATCGAAAGACGGAATACATAAAAGCCGTTACAAAATCAGCCTTAACGCAGATCGCACACTAAAAACCGATGCGCCCTGGCTTCCTGCATCACTGACTAACCGCCCCCTGCCCGACATAAATAAATTATTTGAATCGACGTTCAACAATTACCTTGAACTGAGTAAAAATGCGTACCAAACACTGCTGAAAAGTCAGTTTGCTTCACTCCCCTATGTTGATCGTCGAGCCATTGAGCGGGGGGAAGTAAAGATCTATACCTTGAGGAAACCCACCAGCAATTTAAAACTGGAAGACGAGACGTCGGAAATCACGCTACCTCTGCGACTTCGAATGGGTTTTATTTTGCAGATCTCTTATGAGTCCAGGGTTTCCCATTACGAATGTTTACCACGTTCCGGGATTATTCGAAGGCGCACTGATTTCTCATTGGCCATGCTCAATGGAAAACAACAAGCCCAGCAAATCAAAGGATCGATCCTCGGAAACACTGATGTCATCAAGGTGCGACGTGGAAAAAGCGTTCCATTTGACTGGGCCGCTCATGAAACAGGTAGTTTCCCGAAAAAAAACGCACGGTGTGATGCAATCATTGAGCAATTGGGTAATACATTTACTGCGTCTACCCTGCGCATCGAGAGCGAGCAGCTTGCGCGTTCCACCGTTACGACTTCCCGCGCCATGGAACTTGCCACTTTCATTGCCAGAAACTTTTTCTACTATGACGAAAAACTGCTTCGCGCCGCAGCCTGGGGCGAAACAGAGATAGAACGTATCGTTGCGCGCCCTCACTGGCTGGACTCAGTAAAAGGGTTTATACCGTTCTGGGGCAGCATCACCGACCTGCTTTCAGGCGATCCAAATAAAAAGGGATGGGCCATTTTTGGCCTGATTGTGGATGTGGTTTCGTTTGCATTTCCCTTGGGGAAGTTTGTATCGGGCTCAGTGAAACTGGTCTCCATCACTGTCCGATCGGGTGTACGCGCCACCCTTCCGCGATTTGGCGTGCTGACTGAAAAACTGCTTGTTTCGTCCGTACAAAACGTCATTCCTTTCTATGGTCTCCCGACGTTAGCGCTACGGCTCTCGGGTGGAGTGCTGCGAAGTTTGTATGCAGGCGTTAAATTCGCGGTCAAAAAATCGTACAACAGTTTGAAACCCGGACTCGGCAGAGCCGGCAAGTACAGTTTCATCGAGGGTTTGCCTCAAGCAACGGATCCGGGGCACTGGAAGCCCCTTGCACAGGGTGACCAGTTGGGCTCGGTCTACGGTATCGAAGACATAGCGATTCGTCGTACCAACTCCGGTGGTACGTCATCCTATCATTTGATCGCCCCCCTATCGGGCAAGCCCTACGGTCCACGATTGACCGCAGATATCGGAGAGCTGTCGATCGGCAGATCCGGATACTCCCGTATAAGTGAAGTTGAAAATAAGGTCATTTTCGATATTCCTGAAAATGCTCGAGTACATCAGATTCCGGAAGTAGACGGTCGAACGACGCTGCTGATCGATGAAATCCCCTACAGACTGGATCAAGGGGCATTACGGCGCGTAGACACTATCGATGCCAGCAAAACCCTGCTTACCAAACCCTGTCGAGTACGTCGAGGTGTAAATGAGGTTTGCCTTAACAGCTTCGTTTATCGCAAGGCATCACCGACTCCCGAGCCTGGAAGCTTTGATCCGGTGGAAGATTTCTGCCCGTGGTTCGGCGATCGAATTTACACCCCCGCTCCGGTGAAACCGGGTCGTCTTGTACCCGTTCTGGCGCTCGACGGCCAACTCTATACAGGGTCGGGTGAAACCTTAAAGTTGTTCACCGGCAAAAAATCCGATTTGGGACTTCCCAAACGCATGCTCCCCAAGGCACGTCTCGAGGGAACCATCGAGTTTCAAAAAGGAATATATGGACGGATCCGGGTCAAAGGCGTTCAAGAAGGACTGGATGATGATATGCGGCAAGTCAGTACGCTGATCATTGAGTCAAAACTCGATGCGAAAAAAGAGTATCTCTTCACTCAGCTTAACGCGACCGACTACTACTTCGCTGAAATTGCCAAAGGGCAAAGCCTCACGGGATCACATAGATTGCAACGCATCCCCGACTCTGCGTTGCAAAGCGATCCCGTGTACAAGGAACTCTTCAAAGTGTTTACCGGGTCGATGCAAGCAAACAATACGGTCGCCATCTACGGAGTGGAAAAAGTGAAAGAGGCATTGCGTACAATGGATGAAATTGCAATACCACTGGGTGGCTTGGCCAATCCACCGGCAACAATGACTCGAGTAAAAGTCAGCACCACACCGGGTCAAGCTGTCATGTTTGACCATCAAACCCGCATGATCGTTTGCAAATTCCCCGTAACAACCAAAGCCTGGACGCGGAGCAAAGAAGCGCCCGAGTTATTGCGCGAAAGAACTGCACGGATCTTCAACACGTTGTTTGATAAACCGCTCTACAAACCCAATGAGCGGAACACCCTGCAGATTTCCAACGCAATGAAAGAGCTTCAGACCATTATTAAGAAAAAGAAGAGCATGGACAGACCACGAAACATAGCCTATGCCGAAGTTTCCCATGCTGACGGAAACACCGAAGTGTATGTCAGCGTTTCCGGTAGCGGGGGTGACACCGGTTTTCTACCCCTTTTTGCAAAGCAGCCCCATGCAAAAGAAGTGAAGATCGGCAACACCACCTACATCAACGTGGATCACAAGACACAGTTCCCGAGAACATCACTCCATACGACAGCTGAGGGGCAGTTTCAAGCCGTCCCTCGCACCATCGACAACATGGCGACCTATACACCTGAACTCACCCTGCGACCGACCTCGCTGGATAGCGAAAGCAAGCTGATCAGAGTCATACGAGAAAAATACCCGAACGACGCCACTCGTAGCCCGGTGACCGTCGCGACCACCATGGCACCGTGCGACTCCTGCTCAGTGGTGATGCAGCAGTTTGCACACACCGGTGGCAAAGACGCGCTGAAAGTTATCTGGGACTGAACTGCGCACGGCTTAGTGCTGCTGCAAATGCCCATAAAGCTTGGCGTACAACCCACCATCGGCAATCAACTGCTGATGGTCACCATCCTCTGCAATCTGTCCGCCATCAAACACCAGCACCCGATCAGCCTGTTTCACCGCCGACAACCGGTGCGCAATGATCAGCGTGGTGCGGTGGCTGAGGAACCGCGCCAGTGCCTGATGCAGGTTGTATTCGGTGGCAGCATCCAGCGCCGAAGTCGCCTCGTCGAGAATCACCACTTTGGGTTCGGCCAGTATCATCCGCGCAATCGCCAGGCGTTGGCGCTGGCCGCCGGACAAACGCACGCCGGAGCGCCCGACAATGCTGTCCAGGCCATTGGGCAACTCTCGAACCGTGTGTTGCAGTTGCGCAATTTCCAGTGCCTGCCAGCAGGCTTCATCACTGCGTACACGGCCCATCGTCAGGTTGGCGCGAATGGTGTCGTTGAACAGCGCTGGATGTTGCAGGACCACGGCGACGTTTTCGCGCACGGTTTCCAGGCCGATCTCCTGCTGGGTCGAACCACCGAAGCGGATGGTCCCGGCCAACGGCGTGTACAACCCCAGCAACAGTTGCACCAGCGTACTTTTGCCACCGCCACTGGCGCCGACAATCGCGACTTTTTCACCGGGGGCGATGGACAGATCCATCTTGTTCAATACCCACTCATCACCATAACCGAAGCTCAGGCCCTGCACTTCAATACCCACTGTATCGCGGCCCTGGAACGGGTCGACACCACCGGGATAATGCGGCTCATCTGCCCTGGCCAACAGCTCGTTGATCCGCGACAACGCACCGCCGGCGGCGTAATAGGCGTACTGCAAATTCAGTAATTGCTCCACCGGGCCGATCATGAACCACAGGTAGCTGAATACCGCCAACATCTGGCCGATGGACAGGTCGGAGAACAACACGGTGAGCATCGCCGCCGCGCGAAAAATATCGATACCGAACTGGAAAAGCAGGCCGCTCGCACGGTTCGAGGCATCGGTTTTCCATTGCGAGCTGATCGCGTAATCGCGCACTTCCCGGGCCCGCAGGCCAAGACGACCGAGGAAAAAACCCTGGCGGTTGCCAGCACGCACTTCCTGAATCGAGTCGAGGGTTTCGTTCAGTGCCTGGGTGAAGCGCGAGGTGCTGTCGTTTTCGAGTTTCTTCAGGTGTTTGACCCGCTTGCCCAGCTGCACCGTGGCGTAAATCACCAACGGATTGAACAGCATGATCAGCAGCGCCAGTTTCCAGTGCATCCAGATCAGAATGCTCGCGGTGCCGACCAGCGTCAGCATCGCCACGAGGAAACGGCTGAGGGTTTCGCCGACGAATTTGTCCAGCGTGTCCAGGTCGGTGACCAGGTGCGTGGTCACCGTGCCGCTGCCCAGGCTTTCGTATTCACCCAGTGAAATGCGCTTGAGCCGCTCGATCAGCCGGGTGCGAATGCGATAGACGATGTCCTTGGCCAGCGCCGCAAACAATTTCGCCTGTATCACGTTGAACAACAAGGCACCGCAGCGCAGCAACAAGGTCACGAACAACATCAGGCCGATGTAGCCGGCAGCTTTCTGCCAGCCTTCGGGCAGGGCGTGGTTCATCACCTTCAGCGCGGCGTCACCGTGGCCCAACAACACTTCGTCCACCAGCAACGGCAGCAGTAATGGAATCGGCACGCTGCACAAGGTCGCCAGCACGGCGACGCCATTGGCGATCCACAGGGATTTTTTATGGTGCAGGGCCAGTCGGCGGATTTCGGCCCAGCTCAGCCGATCGACACGCGCGGGAGCCGGGACGTCATCAGAACCATCATGCACAGGCAGCGCGCTCCAGCCAGCGGCCGAGCAACGGGGACAATTCACTCAGCGGCTGATAGCCATTGGTCAGCAGCGCCAATTGACCATTGCGTTCTGCCAGCAAGGTAGGGAAACCGGCGATGCCCAGGTCCTGGACCCAGGTAAAATCGGCCGCCGTGGCAACGTGCATATCGGAACAGTCAAACAAGGCAGCGAATTCGATGCGCGGCAGACCGGCCTTCTCGGCCAATTCCACCAGCACGCTGGCGTGAGTGACGTCGCGACCTTCAGCGTAGAACGCGTGCTGGATCAGGCCCAGCAGTTTCCATGCACAATCCGGCGCCAGGGCACGCGCGGTCACCAACGCCCGGCAGGCAGGCTCGGTGTCATACACAAAGCCGTCCGGCAATGCGCCTTCTGTCTTGAACGGTTGGCCGGTGGCTTCGGTGACCGCCTGCCAATGCTCAAGAATGTAGCGCCGAGTGGTCGGCTCCAGCGCCGCACCACTGCCGGTGCGCAAACCACCGACGATCAGATGCACCTCTACGCCCGCCGCACGCGCCTGGTCGACCAAGGCATTGGCCACAGGCGCAAAACCCCAGCACCAGGAACACATCGGATCCATCACATAGAGCAGACGGCGGCGCGCAGACATGGTTCAAGCCTCGGAAGGGGTTTGCTTGTAGTTGTAGCCGATCGGGTGAGGCAAGTTGCGCGCCTTGGCCAGTTCGATCTGCTTCTGCCGATCAATGGCACTGCGCCGGGTCTTCTCGCTCAGCGTATCCCAGCAATGCGGGCAGCTGATGCCGGCGATGTAATGCTCGGAGGCGCGGTCTTCAACGCTGATCGGCGTACGGCAGGCATGACATTGATCGTAGTCGCCTTCGCTGAGGTCATGCCGCACGGTCACGCGGTTGTCGAACACGAAGCAGTCGCCCTGCCATTTGGTTTCTTCCTGCGGCACCTCTTCGAGGTACTTCAGGATGCCGCCCTTGAGGTGATAGACCTCATCGAAGCCTTCGCTGAGCATGTAGCTCGACGCCTTCTCGCAGCGAATGCCACCGGTGCAGAACATCGCCACCTTCTTGTGCACGGCCGGGTCGAAGTTGGCTTTGATATAGTCAGGAAATTCGCGAAAACTGGTGGTTTTCGGGTCAATGGCGCCTTCAAAGGTGCCGATCGAGACTTCGTAATCGTTACGGGTGTCGATCAACAACACTTCCGGATCGCTGATCAGCGCATTCCAGTCCTGTGGATCCACGTAGGTGCCGACCTTTTTGTTCGGGTCCACGCCTTCAACGCCGAGGGTGACGATTTCTTTCTTGAGTTTGACCTTGGTGCGGTAGAACGGCTGGTCGTCGCAGTACGATTCTTTGTGATCGATATCGTCCATGCGTGGGTCGTTCTTGAGCCAGGCCATCAGCCCGTCAATGCCTTCGCGGCTGCCGGAGACGGTGCCGTTGATGCCTTCCTCGGCAATCAGCAGCGTGCCTTTGATGCCGTTGTCGACCATCGCTTGCAGCAGTGGCTCGCGCAGGGCGACGTAATCTTCCAGGGTGACGAACTTATACAGTGCCGCCACGACAATCTGTTGTGTCATGGGTATTTCTCCAGGTGGCTACCCTCGCAAAGGGTGAACCGGATTCAAAAAAAAACGCGCCGGGTGAGCGGCGCGTTGCAGATTCTAGCAAAAAACGCGGGTTTAATGCTTGCTGCCGCCAGCACAGGTCGGCGAGGCCGGAGCCGCGTCGATCTGTGCCCATTCCTCAGGCGTGTAGGTATGCAGCGCCAACGCATGAAACTCGCCCATCAGCTCGCCGAGCGTGCCGTAGACTTTTTGATGACGCTTGACCCGGTTCAGCCCTTCGAATTGCTGGCTGACCACCACAGCTTTGAAGTGGGTCTGCAACCCACGGCTGTGCATGTGGCTTTCATCCAGCACTTGCAAATGCTGCGGCTGTAACAGGCCCAGCGTTGATTCGATGCGTTGTTGCATGGTCATACCGAACTCCGCTTAAGGCTTTTTCTTGGCTGCTGGAGCGGCGGCGCCTTTCGGGTCCAGCTCGGCAGTCATGTCAGCCAACAGTTTGTTGACCACAGGCACTGCGCTTTCCAGCTTGGCTTGAGTCATCTGGGCCGATTGCTGAGTCAGCTGCGGCATTTTTTCCAGGACTTTCTTGCCCAGCGGCGACTGGTAGAACGCGACCAGGTCTTTGAGCTCGGACTCGGTGAAGTTGGTGGTGTAGAGCTTGACCATGTCCGGCTTCAGCTTGTTCCAGCCAATGGCTTGGTCCAGCGCGGCGTTGGCTTTGGCTTGATACGTTTCCAGCAAGGCTTTTTTCGATTCAGGGGCTTTGGTCTGTTCAAAGCGCTGAGCGAACATTTGCTGTACTTGCATGTACACCGGAGTGCCCAATTTGTCAGCGTGCGCCAGGGTCAGGAAAGCTTCGGCACTGGCGTTGTGGCTGGCGGTATCGGCAAAAACTGGGCCGCTGGCGCAAACCAGTGCAACCGCGGTACAGATGGCACGAAGACGAGTCATCGAGTTTCCTTTTCTAGCAGGCGAGGTAAAACCCCAAGGGCGTCCATTCTGCGCCTAAAAAAGTGTGTCGCTCAACCCCAAGCCTTGTCAGGCCTGAATTAGAGGGGTTGAAGAGGCAAAAAACCTTCAGATGGAACCACGGCCGACGATCACGGCCTAAACTGCGCTATCAGACCTACAGGAGTGTGCATGATGAGCCGTATCGAAACCGACAGCCTTGGCCAGGTGGAAGTCCCGGATGAAGCTTACTGGGGCGCTCAGACGCAACGCTCGCTGATTAACTTCGCCATCGGCAACGAAAAGATGCCGCTGGCGGTGCTGCACGCCCTGGCACTGATCAAGAAAGCGGCGGCGCGGGTCAACGACCGTAACGGTGATGTGCCCGCCGACATCGCCCGGCTGATCGAACAGGCCGCCGACGAAGTGCTCGATGGCAGCCACGATGACCAGTTCCCGCTGGTGGTCTGGCAGACCGGCAGCGGCACCCAAAGCAACATGAACGTCAACGAAGTGATCGCCGGCCGCGCCAACGAACTGGCCGGCAACCCGCGCGGCGGCAAGTCGCCGGTGCACCCCAACGATCACGTCAACCGCTCGCAAAGCTCCAACGACTGCTTCCCCACCGCCATGCACATCGCGGCGGCTCAAGCCGTGCAACAGCATTTGCTTCCGGCCATCAGTGAACTGTCGGGCGGGTTGGCGGAGTTGGCGGCGCGCCACATGAAACTGGTCAAGACCGGCCGAACGCACATGATGGACGCCACGCCGATCACTTTCGGCCAGGAAATCTCGGCGTTCATCGCGCAACTGGATTACGCCGAACGGGCTATCCGCAGCGCGCTACCCGCCGTGTGTGAGCTGGCCCAGGGCGGCACCGCCGTTGGCACCGGGCTGAATTCGCCCCACGGTTTTGGCGAAGCGATTGCGTCCGAGCTGGCGGCCCTTTCCGGCCTGCCCTTCATCACCGCACCGAACAAATTTGCGGCGCTGGCCGGTCACGAGCCGCTCACGACACTTTCGGGGGCGTTGAAGACCCTGGCGGTGACCCTGATGAAAATCGCCAACGACTTGCGCCTGCTAGGATCCGGCCCCCGCGCCGGTCTGGCCGAGGTTAAATTGCCGGCCAATGAACCGGGCAGCTCGATCATGCCGGGCAAGGTCAATCCGACGCAGTGCGAGGCGCTGTCGATGCTGGCCTGTCAGGTGTTGGGCAATGACGTCGCCATCGGCTTCGCGGCGAGTCAGGGCCATTTGCAATTGAACGTGTTCAAACCGGTGATCATCCACAACCTGCTGCAATCGATCCGACTGCTGGGGGATGGCTGCAGCAACTTCCAGCAGCACTGCATCGCCGGGCTTGAGCCGGACGCAGAGAAAATGGCAGAACACCTGGAGCGGGGGTTAATGCTGGTGACGGCACTGAATCCGCATATCGGTTATGACAAGTCGGCGGAGATTGCCAAGAAGGCGTATGGCGAAGGGCTGACCTTGCGGGAAGCGGCGTTGCAACTGGGGTATCTGACGGATGAGCAGTTTGAGGCCTGGGTAAGGCCGGAGAATATGCTGGAGGCTGGGGCCAAGGGCTGAGATTTTAGTCCGCCATCGCGGGCAAGCCACGCTCTCACAGGAGAATATGATCCCTGTGGGAGCGTGGCTTACCCGCGATGAACGATGACGCGGTTAACCTGCTGCCATCCGGACCTTACGAGCCTTGAGCCCCGCCATCAACGAAGGCCCTAACGCCACCAACGCCGACCCCAACACCACCAGCACCGCCCCGCCATACCCTAGACCGTTGATCGTCTCGGCATGCACATAATCGGGCCACAACCACGCGGCCACGGCCACCGCGACAAACGTCACCAACGGCGTGATTGCCAGCGTCGCACTCACTCGTGAAGCTTCCCAATGGGCCAGCGCTTCGGCAAACGCGCCATAGGCAATCAGGGTATTCATGCAGCACGCCAGCAACAGCCAGCCTTGCAGCGGGCTCAATTGCAGCGCTTCAAGCGGATGCACCCACGGTGTCAGCAACAACGCGCAGAACAGGTAAATCACCATCATCACCTGCAACGAATTCCACACCGTCAGTAATTGCTTCTGCCCCAAGGCATAGAAAGTCCAGACCGTGGACGCCAACAACACCAGCAGCACGCCCGTGGTGTATTCGGTCAACGAAGTGAGCAACTCGCCCAGGCGCTGATTGAAGAACAGGGCGAAACCGATCAGCAGCACCAACAGGCCAATCCCCTGCCCCACGCTGAAACGTTCCTTGAACACAAACAGACTGGCGATCAGCAACATGATCGGGCCCATCTGCACCACCAGTTGCGCGGTGCCGGGGCTGAGCAGGTTCAGGCCCATCAGGTACAGCAAGTAGTTGCCGACCAGACCGAGCACCGCCATCAACACCAGCCAGCCACCTCGCGGGCCGAGGACTTTGCGCGTTGGCAAACGTTTGGTCGCGGCCAGATACACAAACAGGCAACCACCGGACACGATCAGGCGAAACCAGGTGACGGTCACCGGGTCCATCACCAGCAGCACTTGCTTGAGCTTGATCGGCAGGATTCCCCACAACAGCGCAGTCAACAGGGCCAGAAACAAACCGTAAACCCAGCGACCGGATGAAATGTGCATGCGAACCCCAACAGCCTGATGGCGAGAAACACCATTCTAGGCGCAGCGGCGTCTGGCACACAGGGACAGTTGGCGAGTGGACGCGAATGAAACTGTGCAGGTCGCAGCGGCCGTCGATCAGTTGGCCGGGCACAGTCGCAGGTTCGTGCATAAGCTCAGGGGATTCCCCCAAGGAGATCGCCATGTACGGCATGCGCGCCCAGGACAACGCCCCCGCGACCCACTTTCGCTGCGACCGGTTGTGTCGTGTGAATGGGGAACTGTATTTCAGCACTCGGGAAAATACGCTCGAAGGGCCGTTTGATAATGCCGAGGCGGCGGCACGGGAGATTCAGGCGTATATCGAGCGGATGCAGATTTTAAGTGCCCGCCGTTAGACCGAGGCGCTGCCTTCGCGAGCAGGCTCACTCCTACAATTGAAATGCGATCAACTGTAAGAGTGAGCCTGCTCGCGATAGCGATTGATCAGGCGACACCGTTTTGCGACTTTAACGCACCGCTTCAAACAACCCCGTCGCTCCCATCCCGCCACCCACGCACATGGTAACGACGCCATAACGCAAATTGCGCCGCTGCAATTCCCGCACAAGATGTCCGACCTGACGCGAACCCGTCATGCCAAACGGATGCCCGATGGAAATCGAGCCGCCATTGACGTTGTACTTCTCGTGATCGATCTCCAGCCGGTTACGGCTGTACAGGCACTGCGAGGCAAACGCTTCGTTGAGTTCCCACAGATCAATGTCGGCAACCTGCAAGCCCTTGGCCTTGAGCAACTTCGGCACCGAGAACACCGGGCCAATGCCCATTTCATCCGGTTCACACCCGGCGACCGTAAAACCACGGAAGAACGCCTTGGGCTTCAACCCCAGCTCCAGGGCTTTTTCCAGGCTCATCACCAGCGTCATCGACGCCCCATCGGACAGTTGCGAGGAGTTGCCCGCCGTGACGGAGCCGTCTTCGGCAAACACCGGTTTCAAGCCGCTCAGGCTTTCCAGCGTGGTGTCCGGGCGGTTGCAGTCGTCGCGATCGACGATGCCATCGAGGATTTGAATCTGCCCGGTGGCCTTGTCTTCAACCCGATACTTCACCGCCATCGGCACGATTTCGTCATCGAACAGACCGGCGGCCTGAGCCTTTGCCGTGCGCTGCTGACTTTGCAACGCATACAGATCCTGCGCTTCTCGGCTGACGTTGTAGCGACGCGCGACGATTTCGGCGGTCTGGCCCATCGGGAAATAAATGCCCGGCACCTGCTCTTTCAGCAGTGGGTTGATCAGGTTGTCGGTGTTGACGCTTTTCATGGTCAGGCTGATGGACTCGACGCCACCGGCAACGATGATGTCGCTGCAACCCGACGCAATCTGGTTGGCGGCGATGGCAATCGCCTGCAAGCCCGAGGAGCAAAAGCGGTTGAGGGTCATGCCGGCGGTGCCGATGCCCAGACGCGACAACACGGCCACGTTGCGCCCGATGTTGTAGCCCTGCGCGCCCTCGTTGGAGCCGGCACCGACAATGCAATCCTCGACGCTGGCCGGATCGATGCCGGTACGCGCCAACAAGGCATCGACACAATGCGCCGCCATGTCGTCCGGACGGGTCTGGTTGAACTTGCCGCGAAAGGATTTGGCCAGGCCGGTCCGCACGCTGTCGACGATCACCACTTCACGCATGGCATACCTCATTGTTGTTGTCGGTTGAGAGTGGACCGAGCATAAGTCCACCTCATAACCGACCGCGACAATCATTCACCCCGCGTATGCGTAACCATCGCTTCAGTTCTTGCGCTTCTTGGCCCTCTTATCGGACTTTTCGAACGCGTCCTCCAATGCCCGATTGATCGTGCGCAGGACTTTGACCCGCGCCCAGCGCTTGTCATTGGCTTCTACCAGGGTCCAGGGCGAGATTTCGGTGCTGGTGCGATCGACCATGTCGCCAACGGCGGCGCGGTAAGCGTCCCATTTATCGCGATTGCGCCAATCGTCTTCGGTGATCTTGAAACGCTTGAAGGGAATTTCTTCCCGGGCCTGAAAACGCTCCAGCTGGGTCTGCTTGTCGATGGCCAACCAGAACTTGACGACGATGATGCCGGAATCGGAAATCTGCTCTTCGAAGTCGTTGATCTCACTGTAGGCCCGCAGCCAGTCTGCGGGCGGACAGAACTCTTCGATGCGCTCCACCAGCACCCGCCCATACCAGGACCGATCAAATACCGTGAACTTGCCCTTGGCCGGCAAGTGGCGCCAGAACCGCCACAGATAGGGCTGTGCCCGTTCCTCTTCAGTGGGTGCGGCAATTGGCACGATGCTGTACTGACGCGGATCGAGCGCCGCCGCGACTCGCCGGATCGCCCCGCCCTTGCCCGCCGCATCATTGCCTTCGAACACCGCCACCAACGCGTGCTGGCGCATGCGTTTATCGCGCATCAGACCGGAGAACCGCGCCTGCTCGGTAATCAGCTGTTCTTCGTAATCTTCCTTGTCCAGCTGCTGGGTCAAGTCGAGGCTGTCGAGCAGGTTGATCTGATCGATATGGATCGGCAGCGGCGCGGCGTTGACCTTGTCGGGATGAACCTTGGGTCGTTTGAGCGCATTTTGCAGGCCTTCGAGCAGGATCTTGCCCACCGCCAGGCTGCGATAGTGGGGGTCCGCCCCTTCAATCACATGCCACGGCGCGTAGTCGCGACTGGTGCGACGCAATACACGCTCGCCGTACTTCACGAATTTGTCGTAGGTCCGGGATTGCTGCCAGTCCAGCGGACTGATGCGCCAACTGTGCAGCGGATCGTCGGCCAGAGCCTTGAGGCGTGCCTTCATTTGCTTTTTGGAGAGGTGGAACCAGAACTTGACGATCAGCGCACCTTCGTCGCAGAGCATTTTTTCAAAGCGCTCGGACTGGTTGATCGACTGATCGAGCACGGCATCCTTGAACAGGCCATGGACCCGGCCTTGCAGCATCTGGCTGTACCAGTTGCCAAAGAAAACCCCCATGCGGCCCTTGGCCGGCAACATCCGCCAGTAACGCCAGGCCGGTGGCCGCGCCAGCTCTTCGTCGGTCTGCTGGTCGAAGGTGCGGACTTCGATCAGTCGCGGGTCCATCCATTCGTTGAGCAGCTTGACGGTCTCGCCCTTGCCGGCGCCTTCGATGCCGTTGATCAGGATGATCACCGGGAAACGTTTTTGCTGCTGGAGATCGAATTGCGCTTCCAGCAAGGCTTCGCGCAGCGCCGGCACCTCGGCGTCATAGGTTTCTTTGTCGATGGCGTGACCGATTTCGGCGGATTCAAACATGGACGACTCCCTTTCCAGATTGAGCAAGACTAGCGGATTGACCTCCCTTGCGTGGGAGAAATCCCTCACTTCACTGCCGCAATAGTTTCGTGTAGCAGCTGCCGAAGGCTGCTACAAGTCTTCCGCTGCCATAGATCAAGCATCACCACGGCGATCGGCTAGAATGGCAGCCTTGCCGTTGCCGAGCCTGCCATGAAACCTGTATTGCCTCACGCCCAACTCGACTGGGACGACCAGGGTCGCCCGTATTCGCGAGTGTTCGACGACGTGTATTTTTCGGACAAGTCCGGTCTTGAAGAAACCCGTTACGTGTTCCTTGAACAAAACAATTTGCGAGAGCGTTTTGCGGCGTTAGCGGACGCAAGCCGCTTGGTCATAGGCGAGACCGGTTTCGGCACCGGGTTGAATTTTTTATGTGCCTGGCAATTGTTTGAGCAACACGCTGTGGCGGGTGCACGACTGCACTTTGTCAGTGTCGAAAAGTACCCGTTGAACGCACCCGATCTGCAACGGGCACTGGCGTTATGGCCAGAACTCAAACCTTTCGCCGATCAATTGCTCGCGCAATACGTGGCCATCCATCAAGGCTTCCAGCGGCTGGTCCTGGACAACGGCCGCGTCACCCTGACGCTGCTGATTGGCGATGCACTGGAGCAGTTACCGCAACTGGATGCGCAGATTGACGCCTGGTTTCTCGACGGTTTCGCCCCGGCGAAAAACCCCGACATGTGGACCGCCGAACTGTTTTCCGAACTGGCACGGCTGGCAGCGCCGGGCTCGACCATCAGCACGTTCACCAGCACGGGTTGGGTGCGTCGCCTGCTGAATGCGGCGGGCTTCAAGATGAAGCGCACGCCTGGCATCGGCCACAAATGGGAAATCCTGCGGGGCGTGTTTCTCGGCTGGCCTGAAGACAGCGCCGTACCCGCTACGGCAAAACCCTGGTTTGCTCGCCCGACGCCGCTGGACGGCGAACGTCATGCGCTGGTGATCGGTGCCGGACTGGCCGGCTGCGCCACGGCCGCGAGTCTCGCTGCACGGGGTTGGCAGGTCAGCGTGCTGGAGCGTCACGACGCGCTAGCGCAAGAAGCCTCAGGCAATCCACAAGGCGTTTTGTACCTTAAGCTGTCGGCCCATGGCACGGCTTTGTCACAGTTGATTGTCAGTGGTTTTGGCCACACCCGTCGGTTGCTGGAGCATTTGCAGCGCGGTGTCGACTGGGGCGATTGCGGTGTACTGCAATTGGCCTTCAGTACCAAGGAAGCGGAACGTCAGGCGCAGTTGGCGGCAGCGTTTCCCGAAGACCTGCTGCACCTGCTTGATCGCGAAACAGCCGAGCGTCGCGCCGGTGTCGCGCTGCAATCGGGTGGCCTGTTTTACCCCGAAGGCGGCTGGGTGCATCCACCCGCCCTGTGCCACTGGCAAGCCAAGCATCCGAACATCCGGATTCTGACCCATCGTGATGTGCTGGAGCTACGCCGTGTCGACGGGCAATGGCAAGCGTGGGACGGCACATCACTGCTGGACGATGCTCCCGTGGTGGTGCTTGCCGGCGCGGCTGAGATCAAGCGTTTTCCCTACAGCAGCGAGCTGCCGCTCAAACGAATTCGCGGGCAGATCACCCGCCTGCACCAGACACCTGAAAGCCAAAGCCTGAGCACCGTAGTGTGCGCCGAAGGGTATGTCGCTCCGGCACGTTTGGGTGAACACACCCTCGGCGCGAGTTTCGATTTCAATAACGATGACCTGACCCCCACGGCTGCCGAGCATGCCGGCAATCTGCACATGCTCGAAGAAATCTCGAGGGACCTGGTCGCGCGACTCGGTGCAGACACCTTGCAACCAGAAGCACTTGAAGGGCGCGCAGCGTTTCGCTGCACCAGCCCGGATTACTTGCCGATTGTCGGCCCCTTGGCCGACAGCCAGGCATTTGCCGACGCCTACATCGCCCTGAGCAAGGATGCCCGGCAAACTCCGGACACCCCTTGCCCATGGCTGGACGGTTTGTACGTCAACAGCGGTCACGGTTCACGGGGGCTGATTACTGCGCCGTTGTCGGGCGAGTTGCTGGCAGCGTGGCTGGATGACGAGCCGCTGCCATTACCCAGAGCCGTGGCTGAAGCCTGTCATCCAAACCGCTTTGCCTTGCGGCGTTTGATCCGGGGTCAGTGAAACCGCTCAACCGTCCGCCAGAGAGCAAGTACCCAGCTCCACCATTTTCATGACGTCCTCGGTCAAGCGCTCGAAAACGGCGTTCTCCGTCGTTTCTTTTTCGGTCTTGATCACCGAAACCTGACGGAGATAATCGGCCGTCGCCAGGCTCTCGGCTTTATCGAAGACCGCTTGTTCGGCCACCATCAGATGCAGGGGCGTCCTTGAATGCCGTCCATGTTGCAGCCCGCGCGGACGACGCCCACTCCTCTGGCAAACAGAGTTCTCGCGCCTGTTGCTCGTTCAAGCGGGCAACGTCGTCTTTGTACAGCCCCCCCAACTCTTTCGGGTAAGGCCGTCCGGTTCACTGCGGCGGCTTATTACTTATCGATCTAAAACTCCCGCGGTCCCATCGGGTCAGTTTCTGAGTACCCGCCGTTTTGGCCGGGTATCGATTGACCCTCCCCAACGGAAAAACCGGTAAGGACTTTATGTGCGGATTAGCTGGCGAGTTACGCTTTGATCATCAACCTGCGGACCTCGCGGCCGTTGAACGAATCACCCATCACCTGGCCCCTCGCGGCCCCGATGCGTGGGGTTTCCATGCCCAAGGGCCGATTGCGCTTGGTCATCGTCGGCTGAAAATCATGGACCTGTCGGACGGTTCGGCGCAGCCGATGGTCGACAATCAATTGGGCCTGTCCCTGGCCTTCAACGGCGCGATCTACAACTTTCCGGAATTGCGCACCGAGCTCGAAAGCCTTGGTTATTCCTTCTATTCCGGCGGTGACACCGAGGTACTGCTCAAGGGCTATCACGCCTGGGGCGAAGCCTTGCTGCCCAAGCTCAACGGCATGTTCGCCTTCGCTATTTGGGAGCGCGATGCCCAGCGCCTGTTCATCGCCCGCGACCGTCTCGGCGTGAAGCCGTTGTACCTGTCGCGCACCGGCCAGCGCCTGCGCTTTGCCTCGGCGCTGCCAGCGTTGCTCAAGGGTGGCGACATCAACCCGATACTCGACCCGGTGGCGCTCAATCATTACCTGAACTTCCACGCCGTGGTCCCGGCACCGCGCACCTTGCTGGCCGGTATTGAAAAACTGCCGCCAGCCACCTGGATGCGCATCGAAGCCGATGGCCGCACCGAGCAGAAAACCTGGTGGACCCTGCCCTACGGCCCTCGCGCCGACGAAATGAACCTGACCCTGGAAGACTGGCGCGACCGGGTGCTCGACAGCACCCGCGATGCGGTGGCGATTCGTCAACGGGCGGCGGTCGATGTCGGCGTACTGCTATCGGGCGGCGTCGACTCGAGTTTGCTGGTCGGGCTGTTACGTGAAGTCGGCGTGGAAAACCTGTCGACCTTCTCCATCGGTTTTCAGGATGCCGGCGGCGAACGCGGCGACGAGTTCCAGTATTCGGACCTGATCGCCAAGCACTACGGCACCCAGCACCATCAATTGCGCATCGACGAAAAAGAGATCATCGAACAACTGCCCGCTGCGTTCCGCGCCATGAGCGAGCCGATGGTCAGTCATGACTGCATCGCCTTTTATCTGCTGTCCCGCGAAGTGGCCAAACATTGCAAAGTGGTCCAGAGCGGCCAAGGCGCGGATGAGTTGTTCGCCGGGTATCACTGGTATCCGCAAGTCGACGGCGCCGCCGACCCGTACACTGCGTATCGCGAGGCATTCTTCGACCGCAGCCATGACGATTACGCCGCCACCGTGCAGCCGAAATGGCTGACAGCGAATGACGCCGCCGGTGACTTCGTGAAGGAACATTTCGCACAGCCCGGCGCCGATGCGGCGGTGGACAAAGCCCTGCGTCTGGACAGCACGGTGATGCTGGTGGACGACCCGGTCAAACGCGTCGACAACATGACCATGGCATGGGGCCTGGAAGCACGCACGCCGTTTCTCGACTATCGACTGGTGGAGTTGTCGGCCCGTGTGCCGGGCAAATTCAAACTGCCGGACGGCGGCAAGCAAGTGCTCAAGGAAGCGGCGCGCCTGGTGATTCCGGGTGAAGTCATCGACCGCAAGAAGGGTTACTTCCCGGTGCCCGGCCTCAAGCATTTGCAGGGCGATACGCTGAACTGGGTGCGCGAACTGCTGCTCGATCCGAGTCAGGATCGCGGTCTGTTCAACCCGGCGATGCTCGACCGTTTGCTGACTGACCCGCAGGGTCAATTGACTCCGCTGCGCGGCTCCAAGCTGTGGCAATTGGCGGCCTTGAACCTGTGGCTCAGCGAGCAAGGAATCTGATCGATGAAACCCCACGCCACGGCCTATAGCCAACGCTTGTTGCGCGGCCAGACACCTTCTTATGAACGCTTGCAGGCGCGTCTCGCCGAAGACGGCAGCGAACTGAGTGCGCAACCGATTGCCGTGCATTGCGGCTGGGGCCGGTTGCTGATCGGGCACACCTTTCCCGACCCGGCCAGCCTTGCCGAGGAGTTGCTCAATGAGCAGCCGGGCGAGCGCGACATTGCTTTATACGTTGCCGCGCCCCAGCAGATTTTGGGGCTGGAACCGGCGCAACTTTTTCTCGACCCTTCCGACACCTTGCGTTTGTGGTTCAGCGATTACCGTCAAGCGACTCGTGTGTTTCGCGGCTTCCGCATTCGCCGGGCACAAAGCGATGCGGACTGGCAGGCGATCAATCAGCTGTATCAGGCGCGCGGCATGTTGCCGATCGATGCAAACCTGCTGACCCCTCATCATTTGGGTGGCCCTGTGTATTGGCTGGCGGAAGACGAAGACAGCGGCACGATCATTGGCAGTGTCATGGGCCTCAATCACCACAAAGCATTCAACGATCCGGAAAACGGCAGCAGCCTGTGGTGCCTGGCGGTCGATCCGCATTGTTCGCGGCCGGGCGTCGGTGAGGTGTTGGTACGGCATTTGATCGAACACTTCATGAGCCGTGGGCTGAGTTACCTGGATTTGTCCGTTTTACATGACAACCGACAGGCGAAAAGCCTTTACGCCAAGCTTGGTTTTCGCAACCTCTCGACCTTTGCGATCAAGCGCAAGAACGGCATCAATCAGCCGCTGTTCCTTGGGCCTGGTCCGGAGGCGGACTTCAATCCGTATGCGCGAATCATTGTCGAGGAAGCCCTTCGCCGCGGCATTGATGTGCAGGTCGATGACGCCGATGCCGGCCTGTTCACCCTCAGTCATGGAGGGCGCCGGGTACGTTGCCGCGAATCCTTGAGCGACCTGACCAGCGCCATCAGCATGACCTTGTGCCAGGACAAGAGCCTGACCCACAAAGCGCTCAAGGCCGCAGGTTTGAACCTGCCTTCGCAACAACTGGCCGGCAACGCCGATGACAACCTGGCATTTCTCGATGAGCACGAGCGGGTGGTGGTCAAGCCGCTGGATGGCGAGCAAGGCCAGGGGGTTGCCGTTGACTTGCGAACCATTGAAGACGTGCAGCAAGCCATCGAAGCCGCCCGCACGTTCGACAGTCGAGTGCTGCTGGAAAGCTTTCACGAAGGCCTGGACCTGCGGATTCTGGTGATCGGGTTTGAGGTGGTGGCGGCGGCGATTCGGCGCCCGGCCGAGGTAGTCGGCGACGGTCAGCATTCCATTGGCGCGTTGATCGAAGCCCAGAGTCGACGGCGACAGGCAGCCACCAGTGGCGAGAGCAAAATCCCGCTCGATCATGAGACCCAGCGCACGTTGCACGCCGCGGGTTACGACTACAGCAGCATTCTGCCGGCGGGTGAGCATTTGTTCGTTCGGCGTACGGCGAATCTTCATACCGGCGGGGTGCTGGAGGATGTCACCGCGATTCTGCATCCGACCTTGGTTGATGCGGCGGTACGGGCGGCACGAGCACTGGATATCCCGATGGTCGGGCTCGACTTGATGGTACCGGCGGCCGATCAGCCGGAGTATGTGTTTATCGAAGCCAATGAGCGCGCCGGTCTGGCCAACCATGAACCGCAGCCCACGGCTGAGCGGTTTGTGGATTTGTTGTTTCCGCATAGTCAGCCGGCGGTCTAGCTCCTTCTTGATCGTTCCCACGCTCTGCGTGGGGATGCCTCATCGGACGCAGAGCGTCCGCCCTTGGGACGCAGAGCGTCCCTCGCTGCATTCCCACGCAGAGCATGGGAACGATCAGCTCTTCACTCATCAGGAGTTTCCATGACCACTAAAATCCCTGAACCGGATCTCAACTACCTGCAAAAAGTCCTGCTGGAAATGCTCGCCATTCCCAGCCCCACCGGGTTCACCGACACCATCGTGCGCTATGTCGCCGAGCGCCTTGAAGAATTGGGCATCCCCTTCGAAATGACCCGTCGCGGGACTATCCGCGCCACCCTCAAAGGCAAGAAAAACAGCCCCGACCGTGCGGTGTCCGCGCACCTGGACACCATCGGCGCGGCGGTTCGCGCCGTGAAAGACAACGGACGCCTGACTCTGGCGCCGGTCGGTTGCTGGTCCAGTCGTTTTGCCGAAGGCAGCCGGGTCAGCCTGTTTACCGACAACGGTGTGATTCGCGGCAGCGTGTTGCCGCTGATGGCTTCCGGGCACGCCTTCAACACCGCCGTGGACGAAATGCCGATCAGTTGGGATCACGTCGAACTGCGCCTCGATGCCTATTGCGCCACCCGCGCCGACTGCGACTCGCTGGGGATCAGCGTCGGTGATTTCGTGGCCTTCGACCCCTTGCCGGAGTTCACCGAAAGCGGCCACATCAGCGCCCGTCACCTGGACGACAAGGCTGGCGTTGCGGCGTTGCTCGCGGCGCTGAAAGCCATCGTCGACAGCGGCGAGGAGTTGATGATCGACTGCCATCCGCTGTTCACCATCACCGAGGAAACCGGCAGTGGCGCGGCGGCCGCGCTACCGTGGGATGTCAGTGAATTCGTCGGTATCGACATTGCGCCCGTCGCGCCGGGCCAGCATTCCAGCGAACATGCGGTGAGCGTGGCGATGCAGGATTCCGGCGGGCCCTATGACTATCACTTGTCGCGACATTTGCTGCGCCTGGCCAGTGACAACGAGTTGCCCGTGCGCCGCGATCTGTTTCGTTATTACTTCAGCGATGCGCATTCGGCGGTGACGGCCGGGCACGATATTCGCACCGCCCTGCTCGCCTTTGGTTGCGACGCCACGCACGGTTATGAGCGTACGCACATCGACAGCCTGGCGGCGTTGAGTCGCTTGCTCGGCGCCTACATCCTGAGCCCGCCAGTGTTTGCCAGTGACGCGCAGCCAGCGAAGGGGTCGCTGGATCGGTTCAGTCATCAGATCGAACATGAGACGCAGATGGAAAGTGATACGCGGGTGCCTTCGGTGGACAGTCTTGTCGGGCAGCGCTCTGATAGCTGATCCCGACATTTGTATTGCCTGCTCGCGATAGGGGCAGGCCTGGCAACACATCAGCCCGAGGCTAGCCGCCACCGATCATTCGCCGTAGCATCCCGACATTGTTTTAGCCGAGGTGCCTATGCTGATTCCCTACGACCAACTTGAAGTCGACACCCTCACCCGCCTGATCGAGGATTTCGTGACCCGTGACGGTACGGACAACGGCGATGACACACCGCTGGAGACCCGCGTATTGCGGGTTCGCCAGGCATTGACCAAAGGTCAGGCACTGATCGTGTTCGATCCGGAAAGCGAGCAGTGCCAGTTGATGCTCAAGCACGATGTACCCAAGCACCTGTTCGACTGAACGGCTCAGCGCCCCTTGGTCTTGGCCAGTTTTACCTGGATGCGCTCATAGACTTCGGCGCGATGCACATTGACGTTCTGCGGCGCTTCGACGCCGAAGCGCACACTGCCGCCGCTGACGTTGAGGATCCGCACTGAAATGTCGTCACCGATGGAAATCATCTCGCCCACAACGCGACTGAGTACAAGCATGGTATTGGTCCTTGAGGATTACCGGCCCTTGAAGATGCCCGGCGTTTAGCGGGTCTTCAATGCGATGGCGGCAAATCAGTCCAGCCCTACAGCACTGGAAGAACCCTCCTGACGGAAGCGTCCGACAAATCGATTGAATGCAGGACCGATCCTTCAGGATGCGGAAAAGCGCGGGCCAAACAGAATGACACTCGCACCGACCACACACAGCGCCACGCCGATCCAGTCCGAGCTCAATGGACGAATCCGCTCGACCACGGCCAGCCAACCAATCGAGGCAATGATGTAGATCCCACCGTAGGCGGCATAGGCGCGCCCGGCGTAGGTAGTTTCGACTCGGGTCAGTATCAGCGCGAACAAAGTCAGGCTGAGCAGTGCAGGCAGCACCCACAAGACGCTTTTGCCTTGGCGCAGCCACATCCAGAACGCGAAGCAGCCGGCGATTTCGAAGAGCGCCGCGAGGAAAAACCACAGGTAATTGAGCATGCAGGTGTCTCGTTAGAGTGACCGATGGCGGCCACCCTAACGACGCGGTTGCCTACGGGCAAGATCAGCCTGCGCTTTGTTTGGCCTTGGCGCGCATTTTGTCGGCCATGAGGGTCATTTCGTTGTAGAGCAGTTGCGGGTTTTTCTGCTTGATCGCCCAGGCCATGCGGCCCTGTTCGTGCGGCAGGATCATGAACTCACCGGCCGCCACCTGGTTGTAGATATAGTCGGCAATGTCGGTGGCGGTGATCGGTGAACTTTCCAGCAGTTTGCCGACCTGGGCTTTCATCGCTGGAGTCGGGCCACGGAAAGAGTCGAGCAGGTTGGTCTGGAAGAACGACGGGCAAACCACATGCACGCCCACTTCCTGTTGCGCCAGTTCGATCAACAGGCTTTCGGACAACGCCACCACGCCGGCCTTGGCCACGTTGTAGTTACTCATGGCCGGGCCTTGCATCAGGGCGGCCATCGACGCGATGTTGATGATCTTGCCTTTACTTTTTTCCAGCAGCGGCAGGAACGCCTTGCAGCCCTTGACCACACCCATCAGGTTGATCGCGATCTGCCAGTCCCAGTCTTCCAGCGACAGTTCACTGAAGAAGCCGCCGGACGCGACACCGGCGTTGTTAACAATGACATCAATGCCGCCGAGCTTCTCTTCGCAGGCCTGGGCGAATGCGGTCAGCTGGCTGTAATCGCGTACATCGCAACGCTGGATAAAGCCATCGCCACCAGCGTCGCGAACCAGCTTCAAGGTTTCTTGCAGGCCGGGTTCGCTGACATCCGACAAGGCCAGTTGCCAGCCTTCACGCGCCCAGCGCAGCGCGATTTCGCGACCCAGGCCCGAGCCCGCGCCAGTGATCATCATGCGATTTTGCATAGCAAACAGCCTTGTGGTTCCGGGAAAGATGCGCTGAGTGTAGCGAAGGTCCTTGCCCGACCCACGCTCCATCAGATTGCTGAATGGCCCGAACAAACCGTGGGCGCGTGTGGTTCAACTAATTCTGGAAAAAACGAAATAAACAGCTCGTCAAAAAACATTAAAAAAACATGGAATTTTCCGACTCGCGCACCAGTCGGACGTTGTAAGCAGCTTGAATTAATAACCTTCCAGCTGACCGTTAAAAGACAGGTCAATCCAGAACACTTCCAACAAGGAAATAATAGACATGGGCACAATTCTGATCGTTATTCTGATCCTCTTGCTGATCGGTGGTCTGCCGGTTTTCCCACACTCCAGAAGTTGGGGTTATGGCCCGTCGGGTATCATCGGCGTCGTGCTGGTAGTGCTGTTGATTCTGCTGTTGCTCGGCAGGATCTAACGGATATAACGAATTAACGGACAAAAAAAGAGGCCCTTGAAAAAGGGCCTCTTTTTATTGCGCCGAATACTTAGTCCGGCTTGCCGTCAACAACACCAGCCGTGTTGTCCAGCAGGCTCTTGGTCGCCGTTTGCAGGAACGACTCAAGCTTGAGCTTCAACTCGGCAGTGCGTGGATCGTTCGGCACGATCTCGGCATGCGGCTTGGCGCCCAGTTCATAGCGGTACATCTTTGGCTCCATTTCCTTCTCTTTTGGCAGCACCAGAATCTGGTCAGCCGTGAGAATGGCCGTGGTCTGCTCGCTGCCCGACGGCTTGATCACACCAAAACCGGTGTCGCCTTCCGGCAGGTTGAGCAGGTCGCGCCCCCAGCACTGATGACGCACTTCGCCACCGATACGCCCCATGATGGTCGGCACGATGTCAATCTGAGTGCCCACGGTGTGGTCGCGCTGGCCGAACTTTTCCTGGATACCCGGTGCGATCATCAGCATCGGCACGTTGAAACGGCCCAGGTCCATTTCGGTGATTTGCTGCTCGTTACCGAAACCGTGGTCACCCACGATCACAAACAGGGTTTCCTTGAAGTACGGCTCTTTACGCGCTTTCTCGAAGAACTGACCCAACGCCCAGTCGGAGTAACGCATGGCGGTCAGGTGTTCGTTGAGGCTGCCGCGATCGGTCACGCGCTCGACCGGCAATGGCGTCGGCAAGGCATACGGCGTGTGGTTGGACAGCGTCTGCAGCAAGGCATAGAACGGCTTGCCGTTTTCCCGGGCCTTGAGCTCTACCAGACCACGGTCGAACATGTCCTGGTCGGACACGCCCCAGGTCGGATCAGAGAACACCGGGTTGACGAAGTCGTTACGACCGATGAAATTGGTCATGCCCTGGTTGCTGAAGAAACCCGACTGGTTATCCCAGGCGAAGTCGCCGTTGTAGACGTACACGTCGTCATATTTACGGGCACTGAGCAATTGCGGCAGGCCGGACAACTTGTGGCTGCCTTCCGGCGTCTGCATCAGGTACTCGAAACCCGGCAGGTTCGGGAAGCACGCCATGGTGGCGAACATGCCCTGGTGGGTATGGGTGCCGTTGGAGAAGAAACGGTCGAACAGCAGGCCTTCCTTCGACAGTTTGTCGAGGTACGGCGTGATGTTGCCCGGGCCGCCCAACGCGCCGACCGAGTGACCGGCCATGCTTTCCATCAGGATCACGACCACGTTCTTGATCGGCAGGGTCTTGTCAGCCGGTGGTGTGTAGTCACGACGCACGGCGGCTGTTTCAGCATCCACCAGTTTTTCGTCTTTCATTACCAGCATGTCACGCACGGTCTGCTGAGCCAGAGGCTGCGGCAGTGTGGCTTTCCAGATATTGTCGCGATCTTCGGACATCCGGCTCTTGGCCGCCGCGATCAGCGACAGTGAACCGTTGAGGCCCAACTGGTTGGCGAAGTTCGAATCGGTGGTGTAGACGTCACCCCAACGCAGTGGCGGGCCCTGACGCAGGGTGCCACGCGCAGCGACCACGCAGACCAGCAGGCAGACAACGAATACGGCGATGCGCGCATACCACGGGGCGATCTGGCGCGTGCCGATGCTGCCGCCGCTGAACGGGCCACGAGGCCGGGTCGCACGATCTGCGCCCTTGAACGCCAGGGTCAGGATCAACGTGCCAAAGGCCCACGCCAGCAGATAACGAACCACCGGGAAACCGTACCAGAGCATGCTCATCACGGTTTTCGGGTCTTCCTTCACGTACTGGAAGACCAGGCCGTTGAGGCGCTGGTGGAACTCACGGTAGAAGTCCATCTCCATCAAGCCGAGGAACAGCGCGATGCTCGACGCAATGGTCAGCCAGAACCGGAAGAACCCGCGAGCAGCCATGGCCCGCGCGCTGAACAGTGCCAGCAACAGCGGAACGCTGAGGTAAACCACCAGGCGCAGGTCGAAACGCAAGCCGTTGGCGAACGCTTCAAGGAAAGTCGAAGCGGGGGTGTCGAGGATCATCGAGCGGTTGTAGACCAGCAGCGCAACACGCAGCAGGCTGAACATGACCATCATGATCAAGGCACATAGCAGCGTGTAGGCCAGATGCGATTTGACGGTCGGTTGCAGCAGGCGACTAGAAGCTCGCTGCTGATTCAGGGCGTCCGGGTTTGCCATGTCGTTTTAGGACCCATTGGAAGTTGAAGTTTCAAAAAATACAGCGGCGCCCTGCCCTCTATTGACCATTGCTTGGTCCCGGGGCTTGCGCGATGCGCAAATGTTGCACGATCACCCGCCTCATTGCCATTGATTACTGTTTGGCTGACAGATGCGGGCGGATTGTCTTGGAGGCTTTGTGAAAATTTTGTGCAACGCATATCCGGAAACACAATAAAGCCGCGCACGGCTAAAAACGCAAACGCCCCGAACCAGTCGGGGCGTTTTGCTGAACGACGCTGTAATTACTTCTCGGCGCGTTCTTTCAGGGCTTTCAGGGTATTGAATGGTGCATCGACCACGAATTTGTTGGCGATCATCGATGGCACGCTGCCGCCTGGCTCGGTGTGCACCTGATAGGTCACTTCGACCTGGTCACCCTTGGGCACGAACTTCCAGAAACCGTCGACCTTGGTGACGCGCACGAAACCTTTTTCTTCCGGAATGTACTTGGGCACGCCTTCGAGTTTGCGGGTCAGGCTGCCATCGGTGCCTTCAACGGTGGTGATGTGCAGCACCGAATCACGTGCCGTGACGGGCCACGGGGTATTGAATTGGGTATAGGTCCAGCTCTGGTCGCCTTCGTGCTTGAGCGACTTCTGCGTTTTGCAATCGTGAATCCAGGCACAGGCACCGGGCGCGTCTTCTTGCAGAGCGCGCAGTTTGGCGACGGTGGTCTTCATCAAAGTGACGCCCTGATAGGCCTTGTAGTCCGAACCCGGTACTTCGGCCAGAGAGATCTTGATGCCGTCTTCGTTCTTCGCGACCTTCCAGTCTTCGGCCTGGGCAGCCGTAGCAGCCAGAACCGCAGTCAATCCACACAGCACAGCGATACGATGCAGCGAACCCATGGTTTTATTCCTTATTGTTGAAGTTCCGTTGATTGAACACATCACGCCGCCGTCATTTGCTCCCACCATCCCAGCAATTTGATCGCCTCGTCACGGCTACTACCGCAGACTTCGATATCGGCTTCAAAAGCAGAACAGACTGCGGGGCGTTCGGGTTTGCCGAAGATGCTGCACAAGTTATCGACCGAAAGTTGCACGCAACGTTCGCCTGCGGCTTTGCCATTGGGCATACCGGGAATCGGTGAACTGATGGAAGGGGCAATGCAACAGGCGCCACAGCCTTCACGGCATTTCATGACGACGGGCTCCTCACGAGGTGTGATGTGTAAAAGGACAGGGCACAGAGTAACCGCTAAAACAGTTGTTTAAAATTACCCGGACCGGGGTTTTTTCATTCAAACCCGTGTGACTGACCAGTCTCCGACAAAGCGTCTGGCCAGCGGCTCACGGATGGGAACGATTTACTGCTTGAACTCGAAATCCAAGGCCGCGCCTTCGACGTCCCGACGCTCTTCATTGCGCAGCTGCAATTGCATTTCGTTACTGAGCAGCCGACCGTTGAGCTGAAACGGGCTACTGCCGGACTTTTCACCAAACATTTGTGGCAGCAGCGTATCGTGACTGGGCAGTGGCACGGTGCCGATCGGTTTCAGTTCCTGGGCCATTTGCGGTGGCAGTCTCAAGTCAAGTTTGACGGGAGGCAGTTGGGTTTTCACCACTTCACTGGGCGCCTTTGACTTGGCCGCAATGGGTGGACGCTTTTTTACCACCGCCGTTGGCTTTTTCACCGTCGTGGCCTTTTTCGCAGGCAGCGGTTTTTTTGCGGTTGCGCTGGCGGCAGGTTTTTCCTGGGCAGCCGCTGCCATGACGCCTTCAGCGTGAACGGTCATCGACAGACAAAGAAACAGGCAGACGGCAGGAAAAATCGGTTTCATGAACCCAACAGCAATAACGGCAGAGGGCCATATGCTCGCCTGTTGCGCGCCACATGACAAGCTCCGCCGAGAACCTGACTCCCGACTGCTCAGAAGCCGCCGGCCATCTCCTGGCAAAGTTGCGTCGCCAGCATTCCCAACGTCATCAAGGCCCGTTCGGCTTCACGGTTCCAGGGTATGCCGCAGTTCAGCCGGATGCAGTGATTGAACTGCTCGGTGTTACTGAAGATAAGCCCCGGCGCAATACTGATGCCCTGCTGCAACGCCCGTACGTGCAATTCCTGGGTGTTGACCCGCCCCGGCAAACTGACCCACAAGATGAAGCCGCCGGTCGGCCGGGTCATCTGCGTGCCTTCAGGGAAGTATTGCTGAACGGCGAGCTGGAAGGCGCTGAGGTTCTTGCGGTATTCCTGGCGGATGTAGCGCAAATGTCGGTCGTAGCCGCCGTTTTCCAGATACGCCGCAATGCCCATTTGCGTAACACTGCATGCCGAATGGGTACTGAACGTCTGCAGGCGCTGGATTTCCTGCTGGTATTTGCCGGCAATCATCCACCCGATTCGCACCCCCGGCGACAGGGTTTTGGAGAAGCTTGAACAATAGATGACCCGATCCAGCCGGTCATAGGCCTTGAGTGATTTGGTGCGTCCCTGCTCGAACATCAGCTCGCCATAGATATCGTCTTCGACAATCTGGATGTCGAAATCGGACGCCAGGCGCAGCAATTGTTTCTGCCGCTCCTCGGGCATGGTCCCACCCAAGGGATTGCTCAGTCGCGTGGTCAGCACCAGTGCCTTGATCGACCACTGGTTGGCCGCCAGTTGCAGCGCTTCCAGGCTCATACCGGTGGCAGGATCACTCGGGATTTCGATCACTTTGAGGCCGAGCAAGTCGGCCAGTTGCAACAGACCGTAATACGTCGGCGATTCGGCGGCGATCAGGTCGCCCGGCCGGGTCAACACGCGCAGTGACATCTGCAACGCGTCGACGCAGCCGTGAGTGATGACCACTTCGGACGGGTCAACCACCACACCGGCATCGCGCATGCGGATCGCCACTTGTCGGCGCAACGGTTCAAAACCGGGGCTGAACATGTAGCTGAAGGCTCGCGGGCTATGGAAACGGGTGACTTTGGCCAATTGCTGATGCAGCGCCCGTACCGGCAGGTAATCGACACTGGGCACCGCAGCGCCCAACGGGAAAACACCTTCCCGACGGGATTCGACCAACACTTGTTGAATGATGCTGCTGCGCGTGACCAGGCCAGGACGCTCGACCCGGGCAATGTCCGGCGTCGGCGCAGTCAGGGCCGGCGTCTGGTGAACGTAGTAGCCCGACTGCGGCCGGGCGCGGATCAGCCCCTGATCTTCAAGATTGGCATACGCCTGCAACACCGTCGCATGGCTGACATTGAGCTGCGAGCTCATCTTGCGCACCGAAGGCACGCGCTCCCCCGGTTGATAGACACCACGGCGGATGTCTTCGGCCAGTTGTTGAGCAATACGTTGGTAGAGCAAGAGATTGGTCATGACGCAGCACTCGATTTCACGGGCATTTTATTCTTGTGTGAAACAATACCGGAACAGTTTAGAAGTGTACTGGGACAGTTGCCACAATAGTCGACCGTACAGTGCAGTGTCAGCAAAATCTGTACTGCTTTTTGCGATGAACCCAGCAAATAGCAGACGAAAAAAAACCCGGCGCTGTCTGGCAGGCCGGGTTTTCCAGTAACGCAACCCTTAGCGGGCGGCGCCGAGCTGGCCTTTTTCGTCGGAGAACACAATTTCCACCCGACGGTTCTGCGCACGGCCACGCTCGGAAGCGTTCACGTCCACCGGGTATTCATCGCCGTAGCCTTCGACCTGGATGCGTTTGTCATCGATGCCCAAATCCATCAGGACGTCAGCCACCGATTGCGCACGGTCACGGGACAGCTTGAGGTTGTCCTGCTTGCCGCCAGTGCTGTCGGTATAGCCTTCGATACGCACCACGCGTTTCGGATTGAGCTGCAGGAACTGAACAATCTTCAGCACCACACGATTCGCCGAGTTTTTCAGCTCGGCTTCACCGGTATCGAACAGCACATCGCCCAAGGTCATCACCAGACCACGATCCGTCTGGGTGGTCGCCAGCGCGACAATCTGCTCTTCGAGCCACTTGCCCTGCTGCTGAACGCTGAGCAATTTGGATTCGCGCAATGCCAGTTGCAGACGCTGACGCTCCAGTTCGAGCTTCGCCGCGCGCTCTTCGTTGAGCACCAGATTGGTGTGCTCCCGGGCAATTTCGCTGTAGCGCTGGCTCAGGTAGGCGTAATGCACCACGTCCGAACCGCTGCCCCAATAGCTGGACAGACGATCGGCGCGAGCCAGTGACTCACCGGCGCGGATCACGTCCTTGGGCGCGATGCGCAGCACATTGGAGTCTTCCTTGACCTTCTGGAAGTCGGCGCTCGCTTCTTGCAGAGCGGCTTCACTGTGCTGGCCGGCACAGCCATACAGGCTGGTGCAGCCGACGAGGATCAAACTGGCGAGCGCTTTCGACTTAAGGCTCATTGGGCATCTCCCAGTTGCTTGCGCAGACGAGTGATGCGGGTATTGAGCACGTTCAATTGCTCCTCGCTCTTGAGGGTCAACACCTTGGCTTCCGCCAGGCGCGCGTCCAGTTCGGCCTGCTCGGCCCGCATGCGCGCATGTTTGTAGGACTGCTCGGTCATATTGCTTTGGGCGCGGGCGAATTTTTCTTCGGCCAGTTTCATTTCCGGCATGTCGTCGGCGGTAGCGCCCACGGCTTTGGCCTGGACGAGTGCCTGTTCGGTCAGGCGAATCTGTTCATTCGGCGCCGGATCGGCTGCACAACCCGCCAGAGCCAGAACGGCCACGGCAGCGAAAAGAGGTCGAATACTCACTAAGAATCCCTACTGTTTTGGGGCACTGACAGGTTGTTGCTGCTGCTGTTGCTGCGCTTTCCAACGCTCGATATTGCGTTGCAGCGCGGCGTCCGTCAGTCCTGAGGCGGGCAATTCTGTCATCTTTTTGGCCAGCTGTCCGCGCAACCACGGATCGTTGCAGGCGGAGTTATGGGAAACCGCGAGGTACAGACCGGGTTTGTCGATCGGCTCGGCACGGGGGACCAGGTCATTGGCCATGCTCAGCGCCTGCGCGGCCGCCATGCCGGAGTAGCGTCCGGCGAGTGCAAATTCCACCTCGCCCAAGAGTAATTTTTGAAAGGCTTGTGTCAGGTTGGGCGTACGGGTGAGGGTCAATTGCTGATCGGCAAACGTGCCGAATTCCGGGGTCATTCGAGACTTTTCCGACAATGCGCCGGGATGGCCGTGGAGGTCCTGGGCCTGGTTGTAGATCAATGCCGAGTCTTTGCGAGTCCAGACGAGGTAATCGTTTTCCAGCAACGGCGGATGAATGTAATCCAGGGTTTGCAGTTCGCTCACGGTCAACGTTGCATCGACCAACATGTCCATGCGCCCGCTGCGTACTTCGTCCAGCGCCTGGACGCGTTTGCCGGCATACAGCAACTCGACCTTGATGCCCAACTCCCCCGCCACTTGCTGCAACAGGTCAGCACTGGCACCGATCAGCTTTTTAGGGTTTTGCGGGTCTTGCCACAAGTACGGTGGTGCGTCCGGGCTGCCGGTCACAATCAGTCGATCGCACTTGCCCGCGGCATTGGACAAGGTCGGCAACATCGTCAGGCCCAGCAGTAACGACCAGCCACACACGCGGCGCAGATCCATGGCAACACTCTCCCACTCAAATCCGGAACAAAAAAAAGCCCGACCAAAAGGTCGGGCTCTTTATAAGTCAGGCCGCTGGATTAGACCAGCTTCTCGAACTCGGGGATTGCTTCGAACAGGTCTGCCACCAGGCCGTAATCGGCCACCTGGAAGATCGGCGCTTCTTCGTCCTTGTTGATCGCAACGATCACTTTGGAGTCTTTCATGCCGGCCAGGTGCTGGATCGCGCCGGAGATACCGACGGCGATGTACAGCTGTGGAGCAACGATCTTGCCGGTCTGACCGACCTGCATGTCGTTGGGTACGAAACCTGCGTCGACCGCGGCGCGGGAAGCACCGACAGCAGCGCCCAGCTTGTCAGCCAGGGCGTACAGGTGTTTGAAGTTGTCGCCGTTCTGCATGCCACGACCGCCGGAAACGACGATTTTGGCAGCGGTCAGTTCCGGGCGATCGGACTTGGCCAGTTCTTCGCCAACGAAGCTGGAGATCGCAGCATCGTGAGCAGCAGCAACGGATTCAACCGCAGCCGAACCGCCTTCAGCAGCAACCGGGTCGAAACCGGTGGCACGCACGGTGATGACTTTGACCGACGCGTTGGACTGAACGGTCGCGATGGCGTTACCGGCGTAGATCGGGCGCTTGAAGGTGTCAGCGCTTTCGACCGAGATGATCTCGGAGATCTGGTCAACGTCCAGCGCAGCGGCAACGCGCGGCAGGATGTTTTTGCCGTTGGAAGTCGCGGCAGCCAGGATGTGGCTGTAACCCTTGCCCAACTCTGCAACCAGAGGCGCTACGTTTTCCGGCAGCTGGTGAGCATAGGCAGCGTTGTCAGCTACCAATACTTTGCTCACGCCAGCGATTTTCGCAGCGGCTTCAGCCACGGCGCCTACGCCCTGGCCTGCAACCAGAACGTGGATGTCACCACCGATTTTGGCAGCGGCAGCCACGGTGTTCAGTGTGGCCGGGGCCACTACTTTGTTGTCGTGTTCAGCAATAACCAAGATAGTCATTTAGATTACCTTCGCTTCGTTTTTCAGTTTCTCGACCAGTTCAGCCACCGACTTGACCTTGATACCCGCGCTGCGTGCAGCAGGCGCTTCGACTTTCACGGTCTTGTTGGTGGAGGCGGTGGAAACGCCCAAAGCGTCCGGAGTCAGCACTTCGAGAGGCTTCTTCTTGGCTTTCATGATGTTTGGCAGGGACGCGTAGCGCGGCTCGTTCAAACGCAGGTCGGTGGTGACGATGGCCGGCAGTTTCAGGGAAACTGTCTGCGCGCCGCCGTCGACTTCGCGAGTCACGGCAACGCTGTCGCCGCTGATTTCGACTTTGGACGCGAACGTGCCCTGACCGTAGCCGCTCAATGCAGCGAGCATCTGGCCAGTCTGGTTGTTGTCGCTGTCGATGGCTTGTTTGCCAAGGATCACCAGCTGCGGCTGTTCCTTGTCGACAACGGCCTTCAGCAGTTTGGCAACGGCCAGAGAAGTCAGGTCTTCGGCGGATTCGACGAGGATGGCGCGGTCGGCACCCAGAGCCAGCGCGGTGCGCAGTTGCTCTTGAGCGGTGGACGGGCCGACGGAGACGACGACGATTTCAGTCGCAACGCCTTTCTCTTTCAGGCGTACGGCTTCTTCCACGGCGATCTCGCAGAACGGGTTCATCGACATCTTGACGTTGGCAAGATCGACGCCGGAATTGTCCGCCTTGACGCGGACCTTGACGTTGTAATCCACAACGCGTTTGACAGCTACAAGAACCTTCATGGATTCCTCGTTACTCTCCGGTGAAAAGAAAGTCGCCTAGGCGAACCTGGCGGTTGATGCTCATCGGGCGCAAGGGCACCTCTAAAAACGCCGGCAAACGTGTCAAGTGACTATCGCTCATGAAGTGCATGACCGTTCGTCAGTGGTGACCAACGAGTCATTCAATATCGCGACGTGTAAACTGCGAGCCAAACCTGCGCTGCGCATCACTTGCCACTGCCATCGCCCTGTCTTTAGAGGTGCTCTTGAAACCAACAGTCAGCCTACGGCGAGCGCAAAACCGACCGTATCTTGACCGGAACGCCTATTCCGGTCAATACGGCAAAATGGCCGTTCGTAAGCCGCGTGACTTTGATTTCTCTGGCTTTGAGCCAATTCAAACAAACGTTTGTATTGGACGCTAGGAGTGGTGTAGATATAATGCGCCACCCAGAGAGAAAGGTGACTAATCGATTGTCCCCTCCCAGCATCAGTGCAGGGATTCATGGATGCGACACCAAACCTCCAATTAGAAAAAAAACTGTTGAGCCTTGAGTAGGAGATAACCTGTGGAACGCGAATACATGGAATTCGACGTCGTCATCGTCGGTGCCGGCCCCGCTGGTCTTTCCGCTGCCTGCCGCTTGAAGCAGAAGGCTGCTGAAGCCGGTAAGGAAATCAGCGTCTGCGTGGTCGAAAAAGGCTCCGAAGTCGGTGCTCACATCCTGTCCGGTGCCGTGTTCGAACCACGCGCCCTGAACGAACTGTTCCCGGACTGGAAAGCACTCGGCGCCCCGCTGAATACGCCAGTCACCCGCGATGACATCTTCGTTCTCAAGAACGCTGACAGCGCGCAGAAGATTCCTGACCTCTTTGTGCCCAAGACCATGCACAACGAAGGAAACTACATCATCTCCCTGGGCAACCTGTGCCGCTGGCTGGCTCAGCAGGCCGAGAACCTGGGCGTAGAAATCTACCCGGGCTTCGCGGCCCAGGAAGCGCTGATCGACGAGAATGGCGTGGTTCGCGGGATCATCACCGGTGACCTGGGCGTTGACCGCGAAGGCCATCCGAAAGAAGGCCTGTACACCCCGGGCATGGAACTGCGTGGCAAATACACGCTGTTCGCCGAAGGCTGCCGAGGCCACATCGGCAAGCAACTGATCAAGCGTTACAACCTCGACAGCGAAGCCGACGCCCAGCACTACGGCATCGGCCTGAAAGAAATCTGGGAAATCGACCCGGCCAAGCACCAGCCAGGCCTGGTGGTTCACACCGCGGGCTGGCCGCTGGACATCATGGGCACCGAGAACACCGGCGGCTCGTTCCTCTATCACCTGGAAAACAACCAGGTGGTCGTCGGCCTGATCGTCGATCTGTCCTACAGCAACACCTACCTGTCGCCGTTCGACGAGTTCCAGCGCCTCAAGCATCACCCGGTGCTCAAGCAGTACCTGGAAGGCGGCAAACGCGTCAGCTACGGCGCCCGTGCCATCTGCAAAGGTGGCCTGAACTCGTTGCCGAAGATGGTATTCAAGGGCGGCGCACTGATCGGTTGCGACCTGGGCACCCTGAACTTCGCCAAGATCAAAGGCAGCCACACCGCCATGAAATCCGGCATGCTCGCCGCTGAGTCCGTGGCCGAGGCGCTGTTCGCTGAAAAAGACGGCACCGAAGAGTTGACCACTTACGTCGACGCCTTTAAGAAGAGCTGGCTCTACGACGAACTGTTCGCCAGCCGCAACTTCGGCCCGGCGATCCACAAGTTCGGCGCCATCGTCGGCGGTGGTTTCAACTGGCTGGACCAGAACATCTTCGGCGGCAAACTGCCGTTCACCTTGCACGACACCAAGCCGGATTACGCTTGCCTCAAGCTGGCGGCCGACTGCAAGAAGATCGACTACCCGAAACCGGACGGCAAAATCAGCTTCGACAAACTCAGCTCGGTGTTCATCTCCGGTACCAACCACGAAGAAGAACAGCCTTGCCACCTGAAGCTGACCGACCCAAGCATCCCGATCAGCAAAAACCTGCCGCTGTACGATGAACCCGCCCAGCGTTACTGCCCGGCCGGCGTGTACGAAGTGATCACCAAGGAAGACGGCGAGAAGCGCTTCCAGATCAACGCCCAAAACTGTGTTCACTGCAAGACCTGCGACATCAAGGACCCTGCACAGAACATCACCTGGGTGACACCGGAAGGTGCGGGCGGCCCGACTTACCCGAACATGTAAGTCGAACGCCTGAACATCAAGGCTCCCGAAATGGGGGCCTTTTTGTTGCCCGCGATTCAAGCCACACCACAATCCCCCTGTAGGAGTGAGCCTGCTCGCGATTGCGGTGGGTCATCCAGAATAATTGCCCACTCAGGCAGCGCGCTCATCTCCAGGATTACGCTCAAAGTAGCGTTTGTACTCCCGACTGAACTGCGACGTACTCTGATACCCCACCCGATGCGCCACCTGCGCCACGCCCAAGCCTTCAGACAGCAACAACTGCTGCGCCTTGAGCAAGCGCAAGCGCTTCAGATACTGCACCGGCGACAACAACGTGCTGCGTTTGAAATGCTCATGAAACGTCGACGCACTCATGTTCGCGCAACTGGCCAGCGTCTCGACGTTCAGCGGTTCGGTGTAGTGCGCATGCAGATGACTGAGCGACGCCGCGACCCGGGCGAATTGCCCCTGCTGCTCCACCAGTGCGCGCAGCACATCAGCTTGCGGCCCGCGCAACGCGACGAACAGCAACTCACGCAAACGCGCCTGCCCCATCACCTGGCATTCCAGCGGATCGTGCAGGCAACGCAGCAACCGTTCCACACACCCGCGCATCGCGTCGTCGAGCACCGTCGAGGTCATCGACTCCAGCGTCTGCGCCGCAACACTGCGCCCCGCCACCAGCCCCATGGCCAATACCAATTCGCCGAGCAACGTCCGGTCGATGGCGATGGAAATCCCCAGCATCGGCCCCTCCGGCGCGGCAAAGGTTTCGCACTCGAACGGTACCGGCAACGCCTGAATCAGATAATGCCCGGCGCCGTACTCCAGCGTACGCGGCCCCAGGTACGCCAGTTTGCTGCCCTGGACGATGATGACCAGGCTCGGCTCATAGATCTGCGGCCCACGCGCCACATCGCAACTGGCGCGTAACACCTGCACACCCGGCAATGCGGTGGGCGCAAAACCGTCGCGGGTGGTCAGTGGCTGAATCAACGAAACCATCGTGGCATTGGCATCGAGATGACGGGTCAACAACATGGGAGCTCTTCACAAAAATGTCGCGGAAAAAGGGATGAAAGCATCTTCGCAGGTCTGATCGCGCATTTGATCAATCCAACGTGGATGCCGGAGGAATAGGCATGACACCCGGAGGAATCGCCATGGCCGGTGCAAGGTGCGGCGCCCAGAATGCACCGCCTCACCTGTCACTGCTTTTGCGAGGTTCCTCATGTACACCGCCATCGGATACGCCGCCCAGTCGGCCACCACTCCCCTCGCCCCCGTGAAATTCGAACGCCGCAGCCCTCGGGCCGATGACGTGGCAATCGAGATCCTCTACTGCGGCGTCTGCCATTCAGACATCCACCAGGCCCGCAACGAATGGGGCATTGCCGTTTACCCGCTGATGCCCGGCCACGAGATCGTCGGCAAAGTCACCGCCATCGGTGCGAACGTGACCCGGCACAAAATCGGCGATCTGGTCGGTGTCGGCTGCATGGTCGATTCCTGCCGCAGCTGCGAAGCCTGCCAGTCCAACCTCGAGCAATATTGCCTCGAGGGGCCGACCATGACCTACGCCACCCCAGACCGGCTCGATGGCAGCAACACCATGGGCGGCTATTCCGACAGCATCGTGGTCAGCGAGCACTTTGTCGTGCGCATCCCGGAAAAACTCGCGCTGGCCAGCGCCGCACCGATCCTGTGTGCCGGCATTACCACCTATTCGCCGCTCAAGCATTACGGGGTCAAGGCCGGCGACAAGGTCGGGATCCTCGGCATGGGCGGCCTCGGCCATATGGGCATCAAGTTCGCCAAGGCGATGGGCGCCGAAGTGACGCTGTTCACCCGCTCGGCGAGCAAGGCCGAAGAAGGTCGTCGCCAGGGTGCGGACCACGTGATCGTGTCCACCGATGCCGACCAGATGAAAGCCGCTGCCGGCTACTTCGACTTCCTGCTCGACACCATTCCGGTGCAGCACGATCTCAACCCGTACCTCGACACCCTGCGTTTCGATGGCGTGCACATTCTGGTGGGTCTGATCGAACCAATCGATCCACCGATCCACGCCGCCAAACTGGTACTAGGCCGTCGTGTGCTCGCCGGTTCGCTGATCGGTGGTATTGCCGAAACCCAGGAAGTGCTGGATTTCTGCGCCGAGCACAACATCACCTGCGACATCGAAATGCTCGACATCCGCCAGATCAACGAGGCTTACGCCCGCATGATCGCCGGTGACGTGAAGTACCGCTTCGTGATCGACATGGCGACCTTGAAGGTCTAAACCTTCAAGCCAAGCTCTGCCGACAGCCGGGCTGTGACCCCTTTGATCAAGGGGATCAGCTCGGCCATTTTTTCCAGCGGCATGTACGGCACGGTGCTGGCGATACTGATGCCGGCGACGATGCGTTTGCTGGCATCACGGATCGGCGCCGCCACACAACGGATCGACGGTTCGTTGTCTTCCAGATCAAAGGCGTAGCCGCCAGCCACATACTCGACCATGCGCTGCTGAAACTGCTCCCAGGATTGCTCCGGGTGCTGCGGCCAAAACAGATTTTTCCCACCCGCCGGCAAGCTGACTTCGTACAGCCGTTGCCATTCTTCCTGCGAGTCATCCAGCATCAAGGCCTTGCCGATCCCGGTGCGAGCCAACGGCATGCGATGGCCGACCCGCGAACGCATTTCCGGGCCATTGCGCCCCGGGTTCTTGTGCAGGTACAGCACCTCGTCGCCTTCGCGGATCGCCAGGTGAATGGTGTCGCCGGTCAACGCCGACAACTCATCCAGATACGGCCCGGCCAAGGTCACCAGCGGCAACTCTTCGCGCGCCTGGAAACCCAACTCGATCAGTTTCGGCCCCAACAGATAACCGACTTGCGGCACCACACGCAGGTAACGCTCGTCCACCAGGCAACTGGCCAGACGATGGGTGGTGCTGCGCGTCGTGCCGATCAGCCGGGCGATTTCCTTGAGATCGCGGGCGCCACTGGCCACGGCCTGAACCACACCCAGACCACGAAGCAGTGTCTGGGTGCCGGTCGGGGCGGCGTCCTTGGCGATTTTTGGGGCGTCTTCCTGCATATCCAGCCTTTACCGTTGAGCGAGTGAACGGGCGGCATTATGGTCGCCCGATGCCTGCCACTACAACTTGATACGCTCGACTTTGCCCACCAGCAAGATGTAGGAAAGCGCGCCAATCAATGCCAGCACCGAGATGTAGGTAATCGCCGGGGCAAACGAGTCACCGGTCGCCAGGAATCCGATGACAATCGGCGTGGTAATCGCCGACAGGTTGCCGATGAAATTGAACACCCCGCCGGTCAGTCCCAGCAAACGCGCCGGTGCCAACGTTGAAACCAGCGACCAGGTGATCGACGCCAACCCGTTGCCGAAGAACGCCAGTGCCAGGAATGCAATCACCAGCGGCGTCGACTCCACGAAGTTCGCGCCGATGATCGAAGTAGAGATCAGCAGGCCGCCAATGATCGGCAATTTTCGAGCGAAACCTACCGTGTAACCGCGACGGATCAGGAAGTCGGAGAAGAACCCCGAACACAGCACGCCGACGAAGGCGGCGAGAAACGGCAGCGACGCCAACAGGCCGGACTTGATGAAGTCCATGCCGCGATATTTCACCAGGTAGGTCGGGAACCACGTCAGGAAAAACCACAGTGTCGAATTAAGGCAGAACTGGCCGAGGTAGATGCCCCACAGTTTGCGTTTGGTCAGGACAATTCCGAGGTCGGTCCAGCTGAATTTCGCTTTGACCTTGGCTTGCTCGGCCTGGATATCCACCAACCCGCCGCCCTCGCGGATCAGGTCGATTTCGGCGTCGTTGGCGCCTTTGAAATCACGAGGCTCGCGGTACACCGCGTACCAGATCACCGCCCACAGAATGCCCACCGCGCCAGTGCTGACAAACACCATGTGCCAGCCGAATTCGTGCTGAAGCCAAGCGAGAACCGGCGTCAGGAAGGCCAGGCCGACAAACTGCCCGGAGGTGTAGAAACCGATGGCCGTGGCGCGTTCGCGCTCGGGGAACCAGGTGGTGACCACGCGGCTGTTGATCGGGTACGCCGGCGCTTCCAGGGCCCCGACCGCCATGCGCAGGACGAACAGCGCGATGAAGCTGGCGGCGAAACCGAGCATCACGGTGGCGATCGACCACAGCAGCAAGGCGACGCTGTAGAGGATGCGCGGCGGCACTCGGTCCACCAGCCAGCCACCAGGGATCTGCATGGCGGCGTAGGTCCAGCCGAACGCCGAGAAGATCAGCCCGACGTGGATCGGATCGATGCCCAGTTCGCTGGTCAGCGCCGGGGCGGCGATGGAGAGGTTGCTGCGGTCGAGGTAGTTGATCACCACGGTGATGAACAGCAGGACCATGATGAAAAATCGCTTGCGACTGGGCGTCACCAACGACGCGTGCCCGGCGAGGGTTTGCGGTTGCATGAGGAGTGCCTCTTCTTATGTTTATTGAGGTCGTTCTAGAGACTGGCGCAGGCCCGTTTTAGGAGTGCGCCTGCTCGCGATAGCGCTGTGTCATTCAGCATTGATGACTGACACACCATCGCGAGCAGGCTCACTCCTACAGGGGATGGTGGTGAGTCAGGAAGCACTCACCACTCAGCAAAACTGCCATCGGCATGGCGCCAGATCGGGTTGCGCCAGCGGTGGCCGACCGCCGCGCGTTCGATCACGTATTCCTCGTTGATCTCGATCCCCAGCCCCGGGCCATTCGGAATTTTCACGAAGCCCTTGTCGTAATCGAACACCCGCGGATCTTTCACGTAATCGAGCAGGTCGTTGCTCTCGTTGTAGTGGATGCCCAGGCTCTGTTCCTGGATGAACGCGTTGTAGCAAACAGCGTCCAGTTGCAGGCACGCCGCCAGCGCAATCGGCCCCAGCGGGCAATGCAGCGCCAGCGCCACGTCGTAGGCTTCGGCCATGTTGGCAATCTTGCGGGTCTCGGTGATGCCGCCGGCGTGCGACGCATCCGGCTGGATGATGTCGACGTAACCTTCGCTCAGCACACGCTTGAAATCCCAGCGCGAGAACAGCCGCTCGCCGAGGGCAATCGGGGTGCTGGTCAGCGGCGCCAGTTCCTTCAGCGCCTCGTAGTTTTCGCTGAGCACCGGCTCTTCGATGAACATCAGTTTGTACGGATCAAGTTCCTTCATCAGCACTTTGGCCATAGGCTTGTGCACCCGGCCATGGAAGTCGACACCGATGCCGACATTCGGGCCGACCGCATCACGCACAGCGGCGACGTTGGCCAGGGCCAGGTCGACTTTCTCGAAGGAGTCGAGGAATTGCAGTTCTTCGGTGCCGTTCATTTTTACCGCCGTGAACCCACGGGAAACCGCTTCTTTCGCCGCACGCGCGGTGTCTGCCGGGCGATCACCGCCGATCCACGAATACACACGAATCTTGTCGCGCACCTGACCACCGAGCAGATCGCTGACCGACACGCCCAGGGCCTTGCCCTTAATGTCCCACAGCGCCTGATCGATACCGGCCAGCGCGCTCATGTGGATCGCACCGCCCCGGTAGAAGCCGCCGCGATAGAGCACGGTCCAGATGTCTTCGATGTTGCGTGGATCTTTGCCGATCAGGTAGTCGGACAATTCTTCAACGGCCGCGGCCACGGTGTGGGCACGACCTTCAACCACAGGCTCGCCCCAACCGGTTACGCCCTCGTCGGTTTCGACCTTGAGGAAGCACCAGCGCGGCGGAACGATGAAGGTGGTCAGTTTGGTAATTTTCATTGTCTTGTCTCTCTTATTAGAGGCAGCGCTCGCAGCGCCAATAAAAGTCTTAGCGAAGGGCTTTCCAGGCAGCCACGTACGCCTTGGCATTGACGGCCACGTCCTCTGGCGTCATACCCGGTTTGAACAAGCCGGAACCGAGACCAAAACCTTTGACGCCCGCGTCGATAAACACCTGCATGTTGTCCGGCGTGATCCCGCCAACCGGCGCCAGAATAGTCCCGGCGGGCAATACCGCGAGCCAGGCTTTGACGACTGCCGGCCCCATCTGCTCGGCGGGAAACATCTTCAGCACGTCCGCCCCTTCGGCCAATGCGGCGAAGGCTTCAGTCGGTGTCGCCACACCCGGCGACAGGAACAACCCCGCCGCTTTCGCTGCGCGCAACACTTTCGGATCGCTGTGCGGCATGACGATCACTTGGCCGCCAGCGGCTTTCACCTGCTCGACCTGCTCCGGTGTCAGCACCGTGCCGGCGCCGATCAGGCAATCGGCGGGCAAGGTGCTGCGCAGGATGCGGATACTTTCGTACGGTTCAGGGGAATTGAGCGGCACTTCGATGACGCGAAATCCGGCGGCGTACAGGACTTCGCCGATGGCCGCCGCTTCTTCCGGGCGCAGGCCACGCAGGATCGCGATCAGGCCGTTTTGCGCCAAGGCGTGTTTGAGCATGTCAGACCTCCAGTCAGGTTTAACGGGATGGGTTGGAAGTGATCAGTCCGGCGGCGAGCGCCAACTGCCACAACCCGCGTTCGGTGGCTTGTTCGGCCAGCGTCACCCGGGCAAATCCGCAGGCGGCGAGGGCCCGGTTGTAGCGGGCACAGAGGTGGGCATTACCGATGAGGATGATCGAAGGCAGGTGCACGCTGTTGCGCCGACGCCGCTGGGCCGTCGCCAGCGCCGACAGCTCATGACCGATCAACAACCCCGACAGGTAATCCGCCTGGGCCGTGGCGCTCAGTTCGCCGGTCAGCCCAAGGCTGCGGGCACTGAACAGGGTCGACAGCGGACCGATTTCGCCGTCTGCCGACAACGCCACTTGCACACCACGATCAAAGGCCTGGCCATCGAAGGACGCGCCCTGCTGCTGGGTGCGCCCCAGAATGCTGTGTTCGCTGAGCACGGCGAAAATTTCGCCGGTCATGAAGGTGTCGAAATGCACGATGCAGCCGTCGGCCACTTCCACCCATTTCGAATGACTGCCCGGCAAACCGATCAACAGATCGCTGCCTGCCTCGCTCGACAGGGTTTGCAGAACACCAAGGACCTGGGTTTCTTCGCCGCGCATGACATTTGGCAAACGCGACCGCTGAATCACACCCGGCACGATGTGCACATCGACACCGCGAAGACTGCGTACCGTTTGTAGGGAAGTGCCGAGAGTGGCGACGTTCGCCGGTGTGTCGCGGTAGGCCGCTTCACGCCAACCCTGGGCGCTGCCGACCATGCCGCAGGCGATCACCGGCAAATCCGGCTGTGCGTCGAGCCAGTCACCGCACGCCTCATCGAAGGCCAGTTCAAAACCGTCGGCGCATTCCTGACCGTTAATGATTCGCGGTGTCCGCGGCAGCTGCATGATCCCCGACGACAGCGAACGCTGTTCGAGCACCTGGCCACCTGCGGCGAGTTTGTAAGCACGTAATGAGGTTGTCCCCCAGTCGAGCGCGATCAATTGCGCCAGCATCGCTTCACCTGTTTTGTTTATTGGCAGTGAGTGAGCCGGACTATAAACCCGGAAGCGGGATAATCTCAATATATAAATATCACTCCCATATATTGGGATTAGTGCAAAAAAATCGCAGCTCATGGCTGCGATCTTTTAAAAGACATGACTGACGATCAATTACCCTCGGCAAACTCGCGCAACACCTTCCCATCCATCCGGTACCGAACCCACTCTTCCTGCGGCTGCGCACCCAACGATTTGTAGAACTCGATCGCCGGTTTGTTCCAGTCCAGCACGCTCCACTCAAAGCGTCCGCAATCATTGGCGCAGGCGATTTTCGCCAGGTGGCGCAGCAAGGTTTTGCCCGCCCCGCCGCCGCGTTGTTCAGGGGTGATGTAAAGGTCTTCGAGGTACAGGCAGTTGCTGCCAAGCCAGGTGGAGTAGCTGAAGAAGAACACCGCGAAGCCGATTGGCAAGCCGTCACGCAGGCAGATCAGGCCGTGGGCAGTGGCGCCCTCGCTGAACAGACTGCGCTCGATGTCGGCGACGCTGGCGATGACTTCGTGGCGGGCACGTTCGTAGTCGGCCAGTTCAGTGATGAACCCGAGGATTTGCGGTGCATCGCTGGGGGTCGCCGGGCGGATCTCGATCGTCATGGGGACGTGCCTTCGTCAAAGGTTGAAAACGCCATACTAAGTTGCCACGCTGCGTCCGTCACATGGGAAATTGATCCTGAATCATGGACCCGGTGTTGTGGCTGAAAATTTTTCACTTAACAGGATGTGTATGACCACTGATGCTTTCGCGCCGCTGCAAACCCTCGCCGCTGACTTGCTGCCCCACGCGCTGGAGCCTTCAGAAGACGGCGCCCATGATCTGTCGCACTTGCAGCGGGTCTGGCACAACGCGCGCACGATTCACGCGCAGGAAGGCGGCGATCTTGAGGTGTTGCTCGCGGCCGTGCTTTTGCACGATTGCGTGGCGGTGGAGAAGAACTCTCCGCTGCGTTCGCGAGCATCAGGCCTGGCCGCCGAAAAAGCATCTGCCGTATTGGCCGACCTGAAATGGTCACGCGCCAACATCAGCGCAGTGGCCCACGCCATCGAAGCTCACAGCTTTTCCGCGAACATTCCCGCGACATCACTCGAAGCGAAGATCATGCAGGACGCCGACCGCCTCGATTCCCTCGGCCTGCTCGGCGTCGCGCGCACGTTCTACGTTGCCGGGCGCATGGGCAGCGCGTTGTACGACCCGCTGGACCCGGAAGCACAGCACCGCGACTACGACGACAAACGCTTTTGCCTCGACCATTTCCAGACCAAGCTGCTGCACCTGGCGGACGGCTTCCAGACCGCAACCGGTCGAGACCTGGCGCAGATCAGGCACGAGCGCCTGAAGGGTTTCATGGAGCAGTTCAAGGAAGAGATCGGCGTCTGCTGAAGGCGATACTCCGGTCAGTACTGATCCTGAAATCGGTAACCACAGACCTAACATCGGCGCCCTTCGTGATAGATAGATAACGCTCACGTCTATCGGTCAAGGAACCGCGTCATGTCCAGCGCAACACCCCCAGTCTCCAGCCGGTTGTTCGGCCTGTTTTGCCTCGCCAGCTATTTGCTGTCGCTGTCCTATGGCGCGACCTTTTTACTGTCGTTGCTGATCGGCTCACGCGGCGGCAATGAACACGATGCCGGCAGTGTGATTTCGGCGGCCATGCTCAGCACCTTCGCGGCGGTGATCGTTTCGGGGCATTTGTCCGACTTGCTCGGTGCCGCGCGGTCGATTGCCGTGTTTGGCGTGTTGCTGGTGGCGGCCAGTCTCGGCTTCGCCCTGACCCCGGGCTTCGGCAACCTGCTGCTGTTTTTCGGACTGTTGCTGGGGCTGGGTTGGGGCGTGTTCTACACCCTCGGGCCGATCATCGTGGCCAGCCTGGTGACGCCGGCCCAGCGCGCCAGATACTTTGCGTTGCTGTCGGGCAGCATGATGACTGGAATTGGCAGCGGTCCCTTGCTGGGCCGTGCTGCCAGTGCCCTCGGCTATCCGGTGACCGCGGCGTTTTACCTCGCCGCGCTGGCCAGCCTGATCGGCGTTTTACTGTTCTGGCGACTGGATGCACACCTCAAGAAAACGCCCACCACCTCGGTCGCGCGGATTTCCTGGCGCGCAACGGCTCAAGTGCTGTCGTCCCGGGCTATGTTCCCGATCATCATGGTGGGTCTCGGCGGTTGCGTGTTCGGCGGTCTGTCGAGCTTCCAGACCAGTTACGCCGCATCCCGTTCGCTGGACTACTCGCTGTTCTTTTTCGGCTTCATGGGCGCAGCAATCAGCAGCCGCATGCTGATCGCCGGCATCGTGGTCAAGCGTGACCCGTTCCGCGCCTCCTGCCTGTTGTCGGGCCTGATGATGGGCTCGATTGTGTTGTTTGGTTTCGTGGTCGACAGCGGGGTCAGCTATGTACTGGCGGCGGTGATGCTCGGTGTCGGATACGGGCTGACCTATTCGGTGATCAATGGCCTGGCGGCCAACGAAGCGCCGCACGGCACGACCTCACAAGCCTTGCTGTTGTTCAGCCTCGCCTACTTCATCGGCGTGTTTGGATTTCCTTTGCTGGCGGGGAAACTCATCGTTGAACACGGGATGCCGACGCTACTGCTGACCGTGTTGGCCGTGGCTGTCCTGAACTGGCTGATCACCGTGGGCCGGTTGATCTGGCGTCGGCTCACGCCGGCTAAAGCCGTGCAGCCAGCCTAGACCGTTCGTCGTTCCTCAGGCACCAATGCAAATCCCGGGCGGACCAACATCAGGTAAGGACTCTATTAAACGGAGACGATGCCATGTTCATGTCCAGGTTGACCGCCCTCGCCCTCACCACGCTGCTGTCCTCTGCCGCATTCGCCGCGACACTCGCTGAAGGAACCGGCCCGACCAACCCGGTCGAGGGCCCGAAAGCGCCCGCCATCCAAAGCGCACCCGGCATGAACACCAACGGCTCCGGCATCGACAACAGCCTGCCGCCCTCCACGGGCACTGACCCACGGACTCAGGGCAACGACGCCGGCCGTCAAGGTGGACTGAACCTTCCCGACACCCGCACACCCGATAACGCCGGCAGCGGCATCGGCTCGAAAACCACCACCGGTGGCTCGGGTTCCGAGGGCGGTGCCAATCAATAGCTCGCTGACGCGAGCAACCTCTCAACAACCATCAAGAGGTAAGCATGAACGACGATAGCAACCTGGAAAAAGAAGTCCTGACCCGCCTGTTGCACGCCCACCCAAGTGGCTTGGGCAAGGAGGTCCTGGATAATTATCGGGGCGAGAAAGTCGTGGCCAGCGCCCTCGCCGCCCTGCAGGACCGAGGGCTGATTCAACACGGCCATGTGACGTGCAATGAAGTGGGTGAGCACTCATTGAACTTACCGATCAAACTGAGTGCTGCGGGTGTCGAGGCGGCGCGCAGGCTGGATAGCTGAGTAGCCGTCAGGATTGTCGCTGATTGTACTGACCCCTTCGCGAGCAAGCCCGCTCCCTCATTTGAACGAGTTGTCTGACCTGACTCGGTTAAATGTGGGAGCGGGCTTGCTCGCGAAGGCGGTAGATCAGGCGCCGAACGTCTCTCGGATTAAAGCATCCACCTCCGCACTCCCCGGCGAAGTCGCCGGCCCCCACCGAGTGACGGCCAACGCCGCCGCGGCATTCGCCCGCCGCGCCGCATCAACCGCCGGAAACCCGTGCGCCAGCCCAGCCACAAACACTCCGGCATGCGCATCGCCCGCCCCGTTGCTGTCCACCGCCGCCACTTTGAAACCCGGCACATGCTGACGCTCGCCATGCTGGCTGATCCAGCACCCTTGCGGGCCATCGCGTACCACCATCAAAACGTCGGCCGGCAGGTGATCGACCAGGCGATCCAGCGCCTCGGCAATGTCCGATGCGCCGGTAAATCGCAGCACCTCGACACTGTTGCTGGTCCAGATATCGATGCGCGCCAGCAAGGCTTGCATCAAGGGCTCATCCGGCGAATCCACCAGCGGGCCCGGATCGAACATCACGTTGATGCCTTTGGGCAACTCCAGCACCCAATCCACCAGCGCCTGCGCCTTGCCGACCTGCAGCAGGCTGTAACCACTGACGTAGACATAGTCGCCCGCCTCGACCGGTACGCTGGCCAGGTCTTCTGCGGTCAGTTCGCCTTCGGCACCGATGTAGGAAATGAAACTGCGTTCGGCCGAGGCATCCGTCACCGCCACGCACAACCCCGTGTCCCGGTGTGCGGGTTGGGCGATGCCGATCCGGATGCCTTCCGCCTGCATCGCCTCACGCGCCAGATCGCCGAAACGCCCGGTGCCATGGCGCCCGAGGTAGACCACAGGCAAGCCATTACGCTGGGCCGCAGCCATCACATTGAAGCCGCCGCCGGCTTCGAAACTGGCGGACTTCGCCAGCACGTCGCCGCCGGTTTGAGGCAATTTATCCACGGCCATGACCAGGTCGATGATGACCTGGCCGGTGTGCAGCAAATTAGGCATGAGCATTCTCAGTCATGGCGGCGCGGCGATCCTTGGCGCCACCGAGTACACAATAAATCCCGCCGGCCACCAGGAACGTGACGATCCAGCCCAGGCCGTTATGGCCCAGCCACGAGTCGGACAGGAAACCACGGAACCACACCGTCTGTTCGGTGGTGCCGATGGTGGTAAAGCTGAAGCCCAACACGATCGCCACGGCCCATGCACCGAAGGCGCGCCATTCGATACCGCCGCTGTACCAGTAAGCGCTGCTCGGGCTGACGTCCAGCAGGTCTTTGGGGCTGTAGTAATGACGGTGAATCAGGTCGACGACGAAGATCCCGACCCACGCGGTGATCGGCACTGCCAGCAAGGAAATGAAGGTGATGAACGGACCGTAGAAGCTGTCGGCGATCAGCATGAAGTAGATCGAACCGGCGAAGATCGCGACGATATCCACTACCACCGCGTACACACGCTTGACCTTCAAACCGAGGGTCAACGTGGTCAGGCCAGCCGAATACACCGACAGGTTATTCGACAGCAGCAAGCCGCCAAACGCGGTGATCAGGTAAGGCACGGCCATCCAGGTCGGCAGCATGTCGCGGATCGCGATGATCGGGTCAGTGGCGGAAGCCAGGTCATTGTTACCCACCGACAACAGGCCGCCGAGGGTGATCAGCAACACCAGTGGAATCCCCGCACCGAACGCTGCCGACGCCACCAGGCGCGCGGCTTTGACACTGCGATGCTGGTAGCGCGACATGTCGGCACCGGCGTTGGCCCAACCGATCCCGGTGCCGGCGGCCATGGTGCCGACGCCGATGATCATGGCGCTCAACGGTGCAGGCGTGGCGTTGAACACGGCGCTCCAGTCGATGGTGGCGCAGAGGAAACCGCCGACCACAATGTTCAGCGCGCCGAACACGTAGGTCGCCCACTTCTGAATCACCAGCAGCGTGGCGTGACCGAGGCCGGACACCGACAACGTCAGCAACACGAAAATCGCGATAAACAGCAACGTCAGAACCGGCGCGCTTTTGGCTTCTACGGGCGATCCGAACAGGATCGAGCACAGCGACAGCAACACGAACGCGGCGGTGGTGGTGTTGACGGTTTCCCAGCCCAGGCGCGACATCAGTGAAACCAGGGTTGGGCCGATGTTGCCGCGTACACCGAAGATTGCTCGCGACAGCGTCAGGCTCGGTGCACGGCCACGACGACCGGCGATGGAGATGATCCCGACCACCGCGAAGGAACCGGCAGCGCCGAGGATCGCAACGATGATTGCCTGCCAGATTGCCAAGCCACGAAACGCCACCAGCGTGGCGCCCAGCGGCAGGCCGAGGATGGAAATGTTGGCGGCGAACCAGACCCAGAACAGTTGCAGCGGATGACCGTTGCACTCCGCTTCCGGCACCGGTTCGATGCCGCGCGTTTCCAGTTGCCCGGCACTTTGCCCGGCGGTTGATGAACTCATGAAAATACTCCTGTTGCCATTTTTGTGGTTGTGGGCAATTGCGGAAGTCGAGACAACATCCCGGCTGTCCTGGCCGTTTTCGTGCTTTCCATTGCGGGTGAATATTTCAGGTCGGCGGCGCGGCTTTCGCGAGCAGGCTCGCTCCCGCACGGGATTTATGCCAGTCGCAAATCCTGTGGGAGCGAGCCTGCTCGCGAAGAGGTCAGTCCAGTCAACGCAAAGCCAGAAGCCCTTGCACCAACGGTTCCAATTCGAGGCCATTAACCGCTTTGACCTTGTCGATCATCGCCACCGGCCAACTCTCAAGACCCAGGCAAGCCCCCAGCATCGCGCCGAGAATCGCCGCCATCGTATCGGTGTCACCGCCCAGTCCCGCAGCCATGCACAACGCTTCAAAGGCACTCATCTCACCAATGGCCACTTGCTGCGCCAGGGCAAACGAAACCACCACCGATTCCTGCGAGGCCACCGAGGTGCCAATCACGTCGTACATCACGTCGGCCAGCAGCGCCTTGTCGCTGTCGACACTAATGCTGCGTGCCCAACTGATGCGCGAGGCAATCCGTCCGCCCGCCACCCAGTGACCATGACCTTCGGCTTGCTGCGCGATCTGCTGGCCGAGGTTCAGCGCTTCGCCCAAATCCATGCCATTGATCCCGGCGGAAATCACCGCCGCCACCGCCGCCGCGCTGGAGATGCCCAGCGTGGTGTTGTGGGTGACCTGACACGCCTGCACCACCGCTGTGATGAAACGCTCCGGGTCGACGACATCCGCCGCAATGCCGACCGGCGTGATGCGCATTGCCGCGCCATTGGTGGTGCCGTAACGCCCCGCTTCTTCCGGCGAATGACCGGCGAGGATCATCTCGATCGCCCGCTTGGTCGAAGGCCCGAGCAAGTCCTGCGAGCCTTTGGCCTGCATCTCGACTTCCCATTCGATCAGCCGCTGCGCGAGTACCGCCGGCTCGATCCGTCCCTCACCTTCAATCAGCAACCGAGCGACCAGAATCGCCTGTTCGGTGTCGTCGGTGATCGAGCCCTTGGGCATGTTGGCGGCGATCGGTTGATCGGGGCCGGCGTCTTCCAGATCGGTGATTTCGCCGAAGCGCGCCTTGATCTCGGCGCGGCTCAGGGATTGGGTCGGCATGCCCAGCGCATCGCCCAGGGCCAGTCCGTAAAACGCGCCCAGGGCACGGTTGAGCGCAGTCATTTCGGGGTTCCAAATTGCAGGTGCAGGCGAAAATGTACGGGATCGAGCAGGCTTTCGACTTGCTCCATGAAGCGGTTTTGCCGGTCGTAGGTAGTCCGCAGCGCCTTGAGGAATACGGTGCCCACCGGACGCCCCAGCAACTCGGCGTCTTCGGCATTCAGGGGTTCGGCGCCGATCCATTGATCGCCGCGCTCACCGATGTAGCCGTAGGCGGCCAGGGTGATGGTCAGGGAATTGTCGATCAGGCCAACGCGCGGCAGGCTTTCCAGGCCGCCGGTCGCGGGCATCAACGAGCGTTCGAGGGAGACCAGCGTGCCGTCGTTGGAGCGGCGACGCCGGTCGAGGGTGATGAATTGGTCAGTGCCGAAACGCGGCATCAGGTCCGCTCGCGTCACTGCTTCCAGCCGCAGCACTTCGGTGTTGACCAGTGCTCCGCTGTCGGCCAACGCCTGGGCCCAGCCGCTGCGCTGATCGAGCACCACACCGTCGAAGGTGACGATGGAACCGACACCACTTTGCGTCGCAATGTAGTTGCGCCGTTTCAACTCGGCGAGTGCTTCACGCAGCGTCCCTCGGCTGACTTTGAATTCTTGAGCCAACTGATGCTCGCCCGGCAGCAGAAGACCGTCCTCCATGAGGCCGCTTTCAATGCGCCGGATGAGCTCGTCGACCACCCGTTGTTTCTTGTCGAATCGTACCTGTCTAATCATGTACAAACTGATAACCGAAACGGGTCGTGACGAGCAAGGAATATTTAGGGGAAGTGACGGAAGGAGGACTGCTTCGCGGCCAATGATCGTTCCCACGCGCCGCGTGGGAACGATCAACTCTCAGCGCTGTTTCAAGCGGTCGATGACGACCGCCAACAACAGGATCGAACCACGAATCACATACTGGTAAAACGTATCGATGTTCTTCAGGTTCATCGCATTTTCAATAATCGCCAGAATCAACACCCCGGCAATCACGTGCCGGATCATGCCGATCCCGCCGCTCAACGACACCCCGCCCAGCACGCAAGCCGAGATCACCGTCAGCTCAAAACCCTGGCCAATCATCGGCTGCCCGGAGGTCATGCGCGACGCCAGGATCACCCCGGCCAACGCGCCGATCACGCCATGCACGGCGAAGATGAGGATCTTGGTCCGGTCAACGTTGACCCCGGCCAGCAACGCCGCTTCCTGGTTGCCGCCGATGGCCATGGTGTTGCGCCCGTAGGTGGTGTAGTTCAGCAGCCAGCCGAAAAACAGGAAGCAGACGATGGTGATCAGGATCGGCACCGGCACGCCAAACAACTGGCCGTTGCCGAAGACGAAGAATTGCTCTTGCGAGACGCCAACCGCTTTGCCATTGGCGAAGATGTAAGCCAGACCGCGAACGATCTGCATGGTCGCCAGCGTGGTGATCAACGCGTTGACCCGCAGCTTGGCAATCACGATCCCGTTGATCAGCCCGACAATCAGGCCCATGAACAGTGCTGCCGTCACCCCGAGAAAGACGCTGTCGGTGTCGCGCATCACCACCGCCGCAACCACACCGGCACAGGCAATCACCGAGCCCACGGACAAGTCAAAATGCCCGGACGCCAGGCAATACAACATGGTGCACGCGGCGATGCCGGTGGTGGAAATCGCCAGGCCCAGGCCGCGCATGTTCAGTGGCGAGAGGAAGTTGTCGATCAGCAACGTGCAGAGCACGAAGATCCCGACGGCTGCCAGCAGCATCACCCAGTCATCGAGAAAGCGCCGCAGGTCCAGAGGTTTGCGCTCGGTAGGCAGGGCGTTGTTTTGGGTTGTCATCATAGTCACCTCTCAGTTCGCCACGCCGTCAGCGCGTTGGCGCGGCAAAGCCAGTTGCAGCAGGTTGGATTCATTGGCCTCGGCGCGAGACAACTCGCCGCGCATCGCGCCTTCGCAGAGCACCAGAATGCGGTCGGAAATACCCATCACCTCCATCAGGTCGCTGGACACCACGATCACCGCGATGCCGCTTTCGGCCAGGTTATGGATGATCTGGTAAATCTCGGCTTTGGCGCCGATGTCGATGCCCCGAGTCGGCTCATCGAGCAACAGGACTTTCATCGGCATCGACAGCCAGCGACCGAGAATGGCCTTCTGCTGATTGCCGCCGGACAGGTACATGATTTTTTGTTCGGCGCTGGGCGTCTTCACCTTCAGCGCCTTGATATGTTTGTCGGCATTGCCCTTTTCCCACAGGCCACGCAACAGGCAACCGAAGGTGGAATGCGCGCCGCGAGCGCTGATGTTGATGTTCTCGGCGACACTCGCGAGCGGGATGATGCCCTCCTTCTTGCGGTCCTCGGGGCACAGCAGAATCCCGGCCGCAATCGCATCGCGCGGTGAGCGCAGTTTCAGTTCATGGCCGCGTAATTCGAGCCGTCCAGCCGTGTTGCGCTCCAACCCGCTGAGCAAGCGGAACAGCTCGGTGCGCCCGGCACCGACCAGCCCGAACAATCCGAGAATCTCGCCTTTGTGCGCCTCGAAACTCACCGGCTCGCGCAAGCCGGGGCCGAGCAGGCCATCGACCTTGAGCGCCACTGCGCCACGTTGCCGAGCGCGGTAATCGTAGATGTCCTGAATGTCGCGACCGACCATGCACGTCACCAATTGATCGTGAGTCAGCTCGCTCATGTCCTCGAAGGTGCGCACGTAGCGACCGTCCTTGAACACCGTTACCGCGTTGCAGATGCGGAACACTTCTTCCATGCGATGGGAGACGTAGAGCACCACTTTGCCTTCGTCGCGCAGGCGCCCGATGATCGCCATCAAGCGATCGATCTCGCGTGCCGACAGGCTGCTGGTCGGTTCGTCGAACGCAATGACGTGCGCGCCACGGGACAACGCCTTGGCGATTTCCACCAGTTGCCGCTGCCCGAGGGAAAGGCGCCCGACTTTCTCTTGCGGGTCGATTTCATCCGCGAGGCCTTTGAGGCAAGCCAGTGCCTGTTGACGCAAGGCGCCACGATTGATCAGGCCGAAACTGGCCGGCAGGTGCCCGAGGAACAGGTTCTCCGCCACGGTCATTTCCGGCACCAGGTGCAATTCCTGATGGATCACCGCGACGCGGCTGGCGATGCTGTCGGCGGTGGATTTGAACGCCATCGTCTGTTCGCCGATCCGCAGGTCGCCGCTGCTCGGCGTGTAGGCGCCGCCGAGGATCTTCAGCAGGGTCGATTTGCCGGCGCCGTTCTCGCCCATCAAGGCGTGAACCTGCCCCGGGTGCGCGACGAAGCTGATGCCATCCAGCGCCTTCACGCCGGGAAAGGTCTTGCCGATCCCGTTGAAGCGCAGGCTGCCGCCGACGCTGTGCTCATGTGTCTGTACTTGCGCGTGCATAAACCACCTCTTCACAGATCAGGCAGCCCCTTCGCCAGGGCCACCGTTGAAAGCAACCGTGCCTCAGTTCCAGAGGCCGATCTTTTCCAGTTCCTGCTTGAAGTTCTCGCGCGTGATCAGCGTCACGTCGTCCATGGCGGTGTATTTCGGTGGTTCTTTGCCGGTGGTGACCCACTCAAACATCATGCTGGCGGTGTTGTAGCCTTCGATGTGCGGGCTTGGCAGCATCGAACCAAAGAAGCCGCTATTGGGCTTTTTCAGTTCGCCGATAGCATCCGTACCGTTAATGCCGATGCCGATGACGTTGGCCGCTGCAAAACCGGCGGTTTCGGTAGCGCGCACGCCGCCCAGCACCGTGTTGTCGTTCATGCCGCCGATGATCAGGTTTTTCGCGCCACTCGGCAGTTTCACCAATGCAGAGTTGGTGGCGTCCATGCTGCCCGGGACGTCGAGGGTTTTCTGCGCCGTGAAGAGAATGTGGTCTTTCGGGAAGCCCGCGTCTTCCAGCGCCTTGACCGAACCGTCGGTGCGCTTCTTGCCAGTGTCGAGTTCGTTGAACGTGTTGATCACCGCGTAGGTGTCTTTCCAGTCCCAACCGCGTTTCTTCGCTTCGGTGGCCATCGCCGCGCCCTGTTTCTGGCCGACTTCAAAGGCGGCCATGCCGAGGTAAGGCACGTCTTCCATGAACTTGCCGCTGGCATCGACAAAACGGTCATCGACCGCCATCACTTTCAAACCATTGGCCTTGGCCTTGGCCACGATGGCCGGGCCGAGGCCGACGTCCGGCGGGCAGATCACAAAACCCTTGGCGCCGTTGGCCGCAAGACTGTCGATGGCAGACAGGGTTTTCTCGCCGTCCGGCACAGCGATCTTGATAACGGTGAAGCCTTTGTCTTTACCGGCCTTTTCAGCGAAGGCCCACTCGGTCTGGAACCAGGGCTCCTCCGCTTGCTTGACCAGAAAACCAATCTTTACTTCTTCGGCTGCCAGCAGCGTACTGCTCAGGCTAACCGCGGTGACCGCCAGAGCGGCACAGCACAGGGAACGGATCCCGCGACGACGATTCATAAGCTGACTCCTTGTTATTTTTTTTGAGCGTTATTTGAAAGCCGGTAAACACTTTGAAGCTAATAGTCATATCGTATGATGATTGGCTTTCAGACGGAGTTCCGCGCCTGAAAGCGGTTCTATTCAGTCGTGGTACATCACCGAGCGCCCACCATCGATGGTGATGCACGAGGCATTGATGAACGGCGCTTCATCGCTGGCCAGGAACACGGCAGTCATGGCCACTTCCATCGGTTGACCGATGCGACGCGGCGGATGCAAGTCCAGGGCGCGTTGACGCTCGGCATGCGGGTCGGCAAACCCGTTCCAGTAATCCACGTTCAATTGGGTTTCGATGTAGCCCGGCGCGATGGCGTTGACGCGAATGCCGTTGGCCGCGTATTCGATGCCCAGTGCACGGGTCAGGCCGAGCAAACCGTGCTTGGCCACCGGGTACGGGAAGCAGCCCGGAATGATGTGGCTGGAGTGGGTCGACGCAATGTTGATGATGCTGCCGATGCCCTGCTCGATCATTTGCGGCAGCACAGCCTTGCAGCCGTACCAGGCGCCGTCGAGGTCGATGGCGAAGCAGCGACGCCAATCTTCCTCGGTCATTTCCAGCGGGTCGCGAAACACGTTGACCCCGGCGCAGTTGACCAGGACGTCGATGCGGTCGTGCAGATCGAGCGCCAGCCTGGCCATGGTGTGCAGGTCTTGCTGATGCGAAACGTCAGCCTTGATCGCGACCACGTCCGCCCCCTGTTCACGCCAATGCGCCGCGACTTTCTCGACTTTCTCAGCCTGGATATCGCTGATGATCAACTTGGCCTGCTGGGCCGCGAACGTCGCGACGATGGCCTCGCCGATGCCTTGGGCAGCGCCGGTGAGCAACACCACCTTGTTCTTCAGGCGCTCGCCTTTGGGCGGCTCCGGCACCGCTGGCAAGGAAAGAGGTTCAGCCATGAATCAAGACTCCTTTTGCAGGCACGACAAAAACCGGGCATCTGTCGATGTCCGGTCAAAAGACTGTCTGGAAAATCGCTGCATCGCTTCACCTGTTTTGTTTTTTTAAGTGTGAGTGCGTGTAACTGATGGTCGACTATAAACCTGCCCGGCAAATAATCTCAATATATAATTTTACATCCCATATTTTGGGATTTATCCAGCGAAGCGAGTGCATGGTTTTCCGGCCACGTCTACCCGAAGCGACAACACCGCGCCGTCCAGCGGATGGTTGAGCGGGCTCGCCGCGCTGGTGATGTACAGGGTTTTCAGGTCTTCGCCACCGAATACGCAACTGGTGGGACGGCTGACAGGCAGTTCGATGATTCGATCGACGTGTCCGTCCGGGGTCAGTCTTATCAGGCAACTGCCATCCCAGCGGGCGTTCCAGATGTAACCTTCGGCGTCCATGGCCGAGCCGTCGGGGACCCCACGCTTATCGGGACCGAACCAGACATAAGCAGTGTCCAGATTGCCATCGGCATGGATGAAGTAGCGGTACAGCGTGGCGTCGAGGCTGTCGGCGAAAAACAGCGTGGTGGCGTCTTCGCTCCACAGCAGCGTGTTGGGAATTCCCAGACCGCGAAGCAACGGCGTGACCCGGGCATCGCGGTCGATGCGAAACAAGCCACCGGAACGACGAGTGACCGGCAAGTCTTCGCCGTTTTCGCCGATGTTGTTCTGCATGGTGCCGAGCCAGAGCCGCCCCTGCGCATCGCAACGGGCTTCGTTGGGGCGGTTGCCGGGTTGTGGGTCGGCCATGCAGAACAAGGTCAGGCGTGGTTCAAGGCCCGGGGAGTCGAGGTCCAGACGATAGACGCCGCTGCTCAACGCGACCAGCGCACCGCCGCTTTCACACGGGATGAAGGCGGAGATGTGTTCCGGCATTTCCCAGATCTGGACGTTGGCGCCGATGAGCCTCAGCGCTTGTTTGCCAGCGATGTCGACCCAGTACAGCGCCTGTGTCGGGGCATCCCAGAACGGGCCTTCGCCAAGCCGGGCCCGGTGCTGGGTCAGCGCATTCAACGTCATGAAGCCTCCTGCCTTGTTCTTGTTTTTAGGGGAATGTGTGTGGTCAGCCGGTTCTTTTGTCGGCCACGACTTGGGGGTAGAAGCGTTTGATCGCCAGGTCTGCGTTATCGATCAGGGTCATGCATGCCCACACCCCGCGCGCGGCGTCGCGGGCGGCGATGGCGTCGGCCATGTCTTTGTGGATGGGCAGCGTACGCCGCAGTTCGTCGGGGTCGGCAGCGGAAACTTCGAACGACACCGCCAGCAGCGCGCCGAGCGCCGGGACCATTTGTTCGATGAATTGATTGTGGCTGGCGGCGAGGATGCACTCGTGGAATACCCGGTCGGCGCGGTTGTAGTCGACGCCACTGTCCACGGCCCGCTCCAGCGCGTTGTAGGCCAGGAGGATGGCCTGCACTTGCTCGACCGTCGCCCGTTCACAGGCCCAGCGCACGGCCATCGGCTCGATGGTGCGGCGCAGGTCGAGCAAATCGTCGACGAAGTTTTCCGGCAAACCACTGCGTGACAGCCAACCGACGACTTGCGGATCGAAGAGGTTCCAGCGCCGCACCGGCAGCACCCGCGTACCGACTTTCGGCCCGACCTCAAGCATGCCTTTGGCGACCAGGGTCTTGATGGCTTCACGGATGACCGTGCGGCTGACACCGAGCTGCTCGCCCAGGTCGGCTTCGACCTTGAGGGTTTCGCCGGGTTTGACCCCGCCAGCGGCAATCCAGCAACCCAGCCAATCGACCGTTGAGGCGTGAAAACTGCTGGACATGGAAACCTCAAGACCGCGCACGAAGGAGCAACACGCTAATCATCATACGATTGGGTGTCAATTGGATTATTGAAAGAACACCGAGAACCCTGTGGACACGAGCTTGCTCACACAGGGGGATGTATCAAGGCTCGAGACCGATGGGGAAAAACTCGCCGCCACTCCACACGCCAAGCCAGCGTTGCCCGTCGATTTCACGGGTCACGGCCAGTTCCACCAGTTGATAGAACACATTGCGGTGGATCAGCGCTTCAAGATTGGTTCGCACATGCACATAGGGCGCGGGCTCTTGAGTGACCGGATCGATGACCACCCGAATCGGGTGCTCCGCGCCTGCCTCGGCCATTTCATCCACATTGGTGGTGAACCTCAGGAGCTGCGCCTCACCCTCGCCTTCCACATCGACGGCAATCGCCACGAACGGCGCATCATCGACCTTGATCCCGACCTTCTCGACCGGAGTGATCAGGAAGTAATCATCGCCATCGCGACGAATGATGGTCGAGAACAATTTGACCATCGGCTTGCGCCCGATTGGTGTGCCCAGGTAATACCAGGTGCCGTCGCGGGCGATGCGCATGTCGATGTCGCCACAGAAGTCGGGGTTCCACAGGTGGACCGGCGGCAAGCCTTTGGTCTTGGGGATTTGCCCCAACAAGTCGTTGGCTTTTTGCGGGCCACTCATGGCGTTCTCCTTTAAGTTACTGGTCGCTGATCCCGATCAGGCTGCGCGCGTATTGCTGCAGGGGTGGGCCGATCAGGTCTTCTGGCTTGTTGTCGTGGAACGTCAGTAAACCGCCACGACTCTTGATGCGTGCAGTATCAATCAAATACTGGGTGCTGGTCTCGATCAACATGATCTGAATCACGCCGCTGTCGATGCCGAGGCGGTCCACGTATTCCTGATCGAGCCACTCATCGGAGTTGCCGATGCGGTCGTCAGCCTTGGCGAACCGTGTGTAAAGCAGGTAATGGGCACCGGCGGCACGGGCTTCAGCCATGGCCTGGTCGAGGCCTTCGGGTGCACGGGCGCGGCGGACCATCGGGAAGTATTCGATAAAGCCGTTAAAGGCTTCTTCGGCCACCACATTTGGACGCGGATAAGGACTGCCCGGTGGCGAAAAGGCACCTTGGGCGATGTAGATGAATGAGTCCGGCTGAATCCGCAGGTTGTTCACCCGACGACTGTCGCTGTGATCCAGCAGCCCTGCGTCGCTCATCTGGTAGCGAGTCCCTTCAGCCATGTCGCTGACATTCATGCAGCCACCAAGCGCCAAAACGGCCAGCAGCAAAACCAGGCTACGCATCCTACCCTCCAGAGGCCGGTGACGGAAAACCGGCGAATGGCCATGGGATGCAGCTTCCGCGCCAGCTCGGGAGAAGTACGCCTTTGTAGCAGCTGGCGAAGCCTGCGTCCGACTGCGCAGCGGTCGCGAGATCAGGCGATGCGGTGTTCCAGATATATTTTTGATTACAGGATTTACGGCCGCTACGCAGCCGGACGCAGCCTTCGGCAGCGGCTACAGGGGAGCGTACTCAGCCGCCAATAATCTTCATGACTGTCGCGCCGCCGGAGAACGCCACTTCCTGCTTGTCACCCAAGGCCTTCACCAGTAACCGCTGCAACGCCGGCAGCGCTTGATGGCGAGGTTTGTCGAGCAAGTCGCCGACATAATGGCGATTACTCGACGACAGGCAGCCATGCAGCCAACCCGTGGACGAAAGACGCAAGCGCGAGCACGTACGGCAGAATGGAACGCTTTCATTGGCGATCACACCAAAATGCCCCTGCCCCGGAATCTCGTAGCGCACCGCAGTGGCATCGACCGGTGCATCGGCCTGCAGATACTCATAACGCTCGCCAATCAGGCTCAGCAACTGCTGGAGGCTGACGAACTGTTGCAGGAACGCATTGGAGTCGGTGGCCAGGTGGCCCATGCGCATCAGCTCGATGAAGCGCAATTCGTAACCGCGCTCCAGGCAGTAATCGAGCAGCGGCATTACCTGATCAAGGTTCTGTCCGCGCAGCGGCACCATGTTGACCTTGATCTTCATGCCTGCTGCGCTGGCCTGATCCATGCCGTCGAGCACGGTCGCCAGATCGCCGCCGCGGGCAATGCTGCGAAAGGCGCTGGCGTCCAGGGTGTCGAGGGAAACGTTGATACGACGAATGCCGGCGTCCACCAGCAACGGCAGCTTTTTCGCCAGCAGCTGACCATTGGTGGTCAGGCTGATGTCTTCCAGGCCCATCTGGCCGACGGCGGTCATGAAGGCTTCGAGTTTGGGGCTGACCAGCGGCTCGCCGCCAGTGATACGCAAACGCTCGATGCCCGCCGCCTCGATCAAATACGCCACGCCGCGCGCCATGGCCTCGGCCGACAACTCATCCTGCGCAGCCACCAGCCGCTTGCCGTTGGGCACACAGTAGGTGCACGCGTAATTGCAGGCTGAGGTCAGGCTGATCCGCAAATTGCGAAAACGCCTGCCTTGACGGTCAACGATCATGGATCACTCCGGCGATGGACAAGTGGAACGCACAAAACTTGACTCAGAATTCAAGTTTTGGCAAGTCCCAAGCCTGAGTATATTCCTGCGGTACTGCGCCATATAGCGAAATCATGACGCAATCAGGCAGCTGAATGGTTCAGCTGCTAGGAGTGTCGGTATCGCGCTTGCGCTTGTTGCCCATGCGCACGCCGATGTCCATCAGAAACTGGAAGAAGCCTTCCTGATCTTCCAGCACGTTGCTCCAGAACGGCGAGTGATAGAGCGCCACAGCGCCATGCACCAGCGCCCACGATGCGCAGTAATGGAAGTACGGCGGCACGTCTTCGAGCTTGCCTTCGCTGATCCGGCCTTTGATCAGCAGGGTCAGGCGTTCGAAGTTCGAGGCGCGGATCTTGTGCAGTTCCTCGACCATCTCCGGCACTTGATTGCCCTTGACCACCTTCTCTTCCAGGCGGTCGAACAACCGATAGCGTTGCGGATCACGCATGCGAAATTCGAAGTAGGCCCGGGACAGCGCTTCCTTGTCCTTGTCGACATCGGCCGAATGCAACAGCTCGTTCAAATCACGCTCGTAATCAAGCATCAGGCGCAGATAGATCTCCGCCTTGGATTTGAAGTGCTTGTAGATCGTGCCTTTGCCGATACCGACGGCATCAGCAATCATCTCGACGGTGACACTGTCTTCACCTTGGTCGAGGAACAGCTTGAGCGCGGTATCGAGAATTTCTTGCTCGCGGCGACGAAACTCACGGACCTTACGAGGTTCTTTATGCATAAGAAAAGGTCTGTTGGGGGTCAAAATTCGAAGCCGCGTATTATGCCTAACTTACGCAAAAATGCACGGATCATCCGACCATATCTGTGTTTCTTGATGATTTCCCGCAGGCTCGCTCATTGATGAGAACTCTTCCGAAGCGGGCGTATTCCAAAATTGTTTAAAAACCGGGGCCCGTAAACTGGACTAGGCGCAATAGTGATCAATACTTGAACTGTCGGCGAGACATCTCCCCCAAGTGTTGCGCCGATATTGGTACCAACGGACCGCGTACCATTGTTTTACTCCTAATGGTCTTAACCCGGATTCACCCCCCAGAACCCGGGTTTTTTTTGCCTGCGATTTGACCCTGCGCAGCGAGCCTGCTCGCGATAGCCCTAAACCGGCTTCACATGCGCCAAAGGGAACAGCCGCTTGAAATTCTCGGTGGTCTGCTCGGCAAATCGCTCGTAAGGCTCACCCCGCAACATGGCCATAAATTCCGCGACTTCCCTTACATACTGCGGCAGGTTCGGCTTACCGCGATACGGGATCGGCGCGAGGTATGGCGAGTCGGTTTCCACCAGCAAGCGGTCGGCAGGCACTTTGCTGGCCACATCGCGCAGCGCATCGGCATTGCGGAAAGTGACAATACCGGACAGGGAAATGTAATAACCCATGTCCAGCGCGGCCTTGGCCATGTCCCAGTCTTCGGTGAAGCAATGCAGTACGCCGGCCTGTGACAGTGCCGCCTCACGCAGCAAGCTTAAAGTATCGGCACGGGCGCCGCGGGTGTGGATGATCACCGGCTTGCCCGTCTGCCGGGCCGCTTGCAGGTGCAGGCGGAATGACTCCTGCTGCAACTCGGCCGCTTCCGGTTCGTAGTGATAATCCAGACCGGTTTCGCCAATCGCGATGACGCGCGGGTGATTGAGTTCACGCAACAACCAGTCCAGTGCGGGCGCAGCGCCCGGCTGCACATCCAGCGGATGCACGCCGACCGAACAATCGACGTCGTCATAACGTTCGGCCAGGGCTTTGACGTCGGCCGCGTTGTCGACACTCACGCCGATGCACAGGAAGTGCCCTACCCCTCGCTGACGGGCCGCGTCGAGCGCCGCATCCAGAGAGCCGCCATGGGCGGCGAGGTCGAGACGATCAAGGTGACAATGGGAATCTACAAGCATAAAAGGGCTGCAACTTACATCGTATGAGTGGGACGGTCGGACTTGAGGGCTCCGGCCAGGTGGTTTTCGATTCGACTGCGCGCCGTGTTGTCGCCGTCGTTGAACTGCACGCCGACGCCAGCGGCGCGGTTACCTTGAGCGCCTTTGGGCGTGACCCAGGTGACTTTGCCCGCGACCGGAATCTTTTCGGCTTCATCCATCAGGCTCAGCAACATGAAGACCTCATCGCCCAACTTGTAGCTTTTGTTGGTCGGGATAAACAGGCCGCCGTTTTTGATGAAGGGCATGTAGGCCGCGTACAGCACGGATTTGTCCTTGATGGTCAGGGACAAAATGCCGTTACGCGGCCCCGGGTTGACGAGTTCATTCATGCTGACCTCCGCTGCTGATGCATAGAGTCTAGGCGCAGACGATCACTTCTGGGCAGGCAGCGAGGCCCATTGCACCAGCAGCGCTTCCAGCAGCAGCGCAGGATTGAGGTTGGCTTTGCTCATCACCTTCTGACGCTGGGCGAGGATCCAGTCCTGGATATTCAGGACTTTATCCTGAGCGGCTTTCTGCGCCAGGTACTGAATCACCTTACGCATGTCCGTCAATCCCAGACCGTCTTCATCCTGGGTCAGCTGATAGCGCAGGATCAGGCTCGACCAGTCGCAGAACCAGTCGAACAGCAGCAACTGCGGAATGGTTTTCCATTCTTCGGCCAATTGCGTCGGCGATTGCTGTTGCTTGAGCAACTTCTTCACGCCCTCCACTACCAGCGCGCGCTGTTCGCGCACACCCTGGGCCTGCAACTTGACCGCACCCAGCGGAGAACCGGCGGCCAGCGTCAGCAGTTCGACGCGCTCTTCTTCCGAGCTGTCCGGCAACGCCTTCGCCAACCAAGCAAGGCTCATCGCTTCGCTCGGCAGTGGGCAGGCCTGCTGTACGCAACGGCTCTTGATGGTCGGCAACAGGCGACTGGTCTGGTGACTGACCAACAGCAAAACGGTATCGCCCGATGGCTCTTCCAGGCTTTTGAGCAAGGCGTTGGCGGCGTTGATGTTCATCGACTCGACCGGCTCGATCAACACCACTTTGCGCCCGCCCATTTGCGAGGTCTGCACCACGAAGCTGACCAGATCACGGACCTGATCGACCTTGATTGCCTTGTCGGCTTCTTCCGGCTCGAGGATGTAATTGTCGGGATGACTGCCAGCCTTCAGCAGCAGGCAGGATTTGCATTCACCGCACGCGTCCTGCGCGGTTGGCCGTTGACACAGCAGACTGGCCATCAAGCGTTCCGCCAGCGCTCGTTTGCCGATTCCGGCCGGGCCATGCAGCAGATAGGCGTGAGCGTGTTGCTTACGACCGGCCAACTGTTGCCAGAGGCTGTCCTGCCACGGATAGGCTTCAGCCACGGGTCAACTCCAGCAGACGCGGCATCAAGGCGTCCAGCGATTGCTGAACCTGCACCAGCGGCTGGGCGGCATCAACCAGCACATAGCGCGCCGGATCCGCCTCGGCGCGCTGGAGGAACGCACTGCGCACGGCATCAAAAAAGGTTCGGCCTTCGAGTTCGAAGCGGTCTAGACGACCACGAGCGCTGGCACGGGCCAGGCCCACTTCCACCGGCAGATCGAAGATCAGCGTCAGGTCCGGGCGCAGATCGCCCTGGACAAAGGTTTCGAGCGTAGCGATACGCTCCAGCGACAAACCGCGACCGCCGCCCTGATAGGCGTAAGTGGAATCCGTGAAACGATCACACAACACCACCGCACCACGAGCCAGCGCCGGGCGAATCACTTCGGCCAGATGCTGGGCGCGCGCGGCAAACACCAGCAGCAGTTCCGTGTCGGGGTTCATGACTTCATCAACCGGGGCCAGCAGCACTTCGCGAATCCGCTCGGCCAACGGCGTACCACCCGGCTCGCGGGTCAGCACCACTTCGATACCGGCAGCGCGCAGGCGCTCGGCCAGGTATTCGCGATTAGTGCTTTTGCCGGCGCCTTCCGGGCCTTCCAGGGTAATAAACAAGCCAGTCACGGGCAGTCCTTATCAGAAATTATTGCGCGCTTTGCGGAGCGACAGCTTCCGGCGCGGGCTCAGCTGCTGGTGCAGGCGTCGGCGTCGGAACCGGAGCCGGAGCCGGAGCCGGTTCTTGCGGCACGACGGAGGGCAACGCTTCGGGATCGGGATCAGGCGAAGCCGCCGGAATAGGCGCCTCGGCCTCCGGTGCTTCGCCATTCGCCGCCTCTGGCCCAGGGATCGGCGCCGGGCTGGAACGATAATCGGCACGACGCTTGAGCTGGAACTCGCGCACTGCGTTGTTATGGGCATCCAGATCATCGGAGAACACATGGCTGCCATCGCCACGCGCAACGAAGTACAGGCTGTTGCCGGCCACCGGGTTCAACGCGGCATGGATGGCTTCGCGGCCGACCATGGCAATCGGCGTCGGTGGCAGCCCCGAGATCATATAGGTGTTGTACGGGGTCGCTTCCTTGAGGTGGGCGCGGGTCAGTTTGCCGCTGTAGCGATCACCCAGACCGTAGATCACCGTCGGGTCGGTCTGCAGCAACATGCCGATCGCCATGCGTCGAACAAAGACCCCGGCAATCTGCCCGCGCTCTTGCGGCACGCCGGTTTCCTTCTCCACCAGCGAGGCCATGATCAGCGCCTGATAGGGTTCGGTGTACGGCGCATCCGCAGAACGTTGATCCCACTCTTTGGCGAGGACTTCGTCGAGGCGGTCATAGGCTTTTTTCAGCAGGTCGACGTCGCTCATGCCACGCACAAACCGATAGGTGTCGGGGAAGAAACGACCTTCCGGGAAAATCCCGCGGTGACCGAGTTTTTCCATGACCTGGCTGTCGCTCAAACCTGCGATTGTCTGCTCGAGTTTTTCATCTTTGGCCAGGGCGGCGCGGACCTGGCGGAAATTCCAGCCTTCGACCAGCGTCACACTGTACTGAACCATTTCGCCGCGTTTCCACAGGTCTATCAGCCCTTCAACCGTCATGCCCGGAAGCATGCGGTATTCGCCACTGTGCAACGGTTGCTTGGGCAGATTGAAGCGCCAGTAAACGCGCAGCCAGAATGCGTCCTTGATGACGCCGTCGGCTTCGAGTCGATAGAAGGTGCGGGTGGGTGTCGTGCCTTTGGGCACATCCAGCAGCTCTTCCTGGGTGATGTTCAGCGGTTGTTCCAGCGCCGAATGGATTTTCCAGGCAGAAGCGCCCAGACACAGCCCCGCCAGTACCAATCCGGTTTCCAGCAGCAGCAAGAATTTACGTCTCACGTATCAAGCATCCAGTAGCGCGCGGGCAATGATTTGCAGTTTACGGGTGAGCGGCCCAACCGGCCAGCTCAGCGCAGCATAGGCGCGCACCGGCCAAACGCCATACACGCTGTTGCAGACAAAGACTTCATCGGCCCATTGCAGCTGTTCGAGCGTGATATCGCTCACTTGCGCGGGAATTCCCGATGACTCGGCTTGAAACAATAATTCGTCACGCATCACACCGGCCACGCCGCAGCGTTTCAAATCGGCGGTGATCAGCACGCCATCACGCACCAGGAACAGATTACTGAACACGCCCTCGATCACGCGACCGGCCTGATCCAGCATCAAGCCTTCGGCATGTTCGGTGTCTTGCCATTCGGAGCGGGCAATCACTTGCTCTAGACGGTTCAGGTGTTTGAGCCCGGCTAACAAGGGTTGTTCTGAAAGTCGTGTGGCACAGGGAAACAATCGAACGCCCTGCTCGGCATGCGCAGCGGGATATACCGCCGCAGGATTGCCTTGCAGAATGCGTCGGGCTTGCGCCGAAGGATCAGGCGCATAACCGCGCAGACTGTCGCCGCGCGTAAGGATGAGCTTGAGCACGCCCTCACCGAGCGCTGCGGCATAGGCCAGCAATTCGTCGCGAACCAGGTCGTGATCCGTCGTGATCGCCAGGCGCGAACAGCCTTGCGCCAGACGCGACAGATGCCGCTCCAGCAACAGCGGCTGCCCGCCGCGCACGGCAATGGTCTCAAACAGACCATCACCGTAGGCCAGGCCGCGATCCTTCAGCGACAAAGCGTCAGCCGGCTGACCGTCGACCCAGCTGTCCATCAGTCAGCGAACCGGCGGAAAACCAGCGAGCCGTTGGTCCCGCCAAACCCGAAGGAGTTCGACAGCACTACATCGATGTCCATGTTGCGCGCCGTGTGCGGTACGAAGTCGAGGTCGCAGCCTTCGTCCGGCTCATCAAGGTTGATGGTCGGCGGCGCAACCTGGCTGTTGATCGCCAGTACGCTGAAGATGGCTTCAACGGCGCCCGCCGCCCCCAACAGGTGACCGGTCATGGACTTGGTCGAACTGACGGCCAGCTTGTAGGCATGATCGCCGAACACCGACTTGATCGCACAGGCTTCGGCAAGGTCACCGGCCGAGGTCGAGGTGCCGTGGGCGTTGATGTATTGAACCTGATCAACGTTGACCTTGGCATCGCGCAGGGCATTGGTGATGCAACGTGCGGCACCTGCACCGTCCGCCGGTGGCGAAGTCATGTGGTAAGCATCGCCACTGGTGCCGAAACCGATCAGCTCGGCATAGATGGTCGCGCCGCGCGCCTTGGCGTGCTCCAGCTCTTCAAGCACCAGGGCACCGGCACCGTCGGAAAGGACGAAGCCATCACGGCCCTTGTCCCACGGGCGGCTGGCACGGGTCGGCTCATCGTTGCGGGTCGACAGCGCTCGGGAAGCACCGAAGCCCCCCATGCCCAGTCCGCACGCGGCCATTTCGGCGCCACCGGCAATCATCACGTCGGCTTCGTCGTACATGATGTTGCGGGCTGCCATGCCGATGCAGTGCGTACCGGTGGTACACGCCGTGGCGATGGCGTAGTTAGGTCCCTGTGCACCCAGGTGGATGGACAGGAAACCGGAAATCATATTGATGATCGAGCCTGGCACGAAAAACGGAGAGATCCGCCGTGGGCCGGAATCATGCAGGGTGCGGCTGGTTTCTTCGATATTGGTCAGACCGCCAATACCCGAACCCATGGCCACGCCGATACGCTCGCGGTTGGCGTCAGTGACTTCAAGCCCCGAGTTACGCACCGCCTGAAAACCTGCGGCCAGACCGTATTGAATGAACAGGTCGAGCTTGCGCGCTTCCTTGACCGACAGATATTCCTCGACATTGAAGCCCTTTACCGAGCCGCCAAAACGGGTGGAATAGGCAGAAAGGTCGGTGTGTTCGATCAGACCAATGCCACTGCGGCCAGCCAGAATGCCCTGCCAACTGCTCGGCACATCCGTGCCCAGTGGCGACAACATACCCATACCGGTGACTACGACGCGTCTACGCGACACAGCACTCTCCTTTTTTCAAATGACGACTTTGCATCAGGCCTAAAGAAAAAACCGCACGCCGTGATGGCAGTGCGGTTTTTCCATGACAGCAAGCAACGATTACAAGCTATTAAGCCTGGTGGTTAGTAACGTAATCGATTGCGGCTTGTACAGTAGTGATCTTCTCAGCTTCTTCGTCAGGGATTTCGGTCTCGAATTCCTCTTCCAGAGCCATCACCAGCTCAACGGTGTCAAGGGAGTCGGCACCCAGGTCTTCAACGAAGGAAGCAGTGTTGACCACTTCTTCTTCTTTAACGCCCAGTTGCTCAGCAACGATTTTCTTGACGCGCTCTTCGATGGTGCTCATACCTTGTTTTCACTCCTAATGGACAAATTCAGGCAGCTGGCCAGTGGGTAAGTGTATAGAAAGACTTTTCAGCTTTTCAACTGAAAGCTTCACTCCTCAAACCCGACAGCCCTCTGCCTATAAATAGATTGCAGCTTTATAACGGATTTTAGACAGCTCGTATGACATTTTTTTGAAGCGATCCGTCACATTTAACTCATGTACATCCCGCCGTTCACCGGGATTGTAGCCCCAGTAACGTAAGCCGCACCGTCCGACGCAAGAAAAGCGACCACAGACGCGATCTCTTGTGCTTGTCCCAGACGGCCCAGCGGAATCTGCGTCTGCAAGGCTTCACGCTGTGCCTCGGGCAGTTCGCGAGTCATATCGGTATCGATGAACCCAGGGGCCACCGAGTTTACCGTAATCGAACGCGAACCGACTTCACGCGCCAGTGCACGGCTGAAACCTTCCAGACCGGCCTTGGCGGCTGCGTAGTTTACTTGGCCTGCGTTGCCCATGGCACCCACAACAGAGCCAATACTGATAATTCGTCCCCAACGGGCTTTGGTCATGCCACGCAAAACGCCCTTGGAGAGGCGGAACAGACTGTTCAGGTTGGTATCGACAACGTCATGCCACTCGTCGTCTTTCATGCGCATCATCAGGTTATCGCGGGTGATACCGGCATTGTTGACCAGGATCGCCGGCGCACCGAACTGTGCAGTGATGCTCGCCAGTACCGCAGCAACGGATTCATCGCTGGTGACGTTCAGCTCAAGACCCGTGCCTTGAATACCATTTTCTTTCAGGGTCGCGGCGATTCGCTCGGCACCGGAAGCGGAGGTCGCGGTGCCAATCACGATGGCGCCCTGACGACCCAGTTCCAGGGCGATGGCCTGGCCAATGCCACGGCTCGCGCCGGTGACCAGTGCAACTTTACCTTGCAGGCTCATGCAAGCTTCTCCTGATTCAGGCCAGCGCTGCACGAGCGGCAGCGAAAGCGTCTGGGGTATTGAGGTTGGATGTCGACACGCCTTCGGCGCAACGCTTGTTCAGACCGGCCAGCACTTTGCCAGGACCGCATTCGACCAATTGGGTCGCGCCCTTGGCAGCCAGGGCCTGGACCGATTCAACCCAGCGCACGGGCTTGTAGAGCTGCTCAAGCAGATCACGCTTGAGGGTTTCCAGATCGGCCGGCACATTGGCGCTGACGTTCTGTACCACAGGGATCTGCGGCGCCTGCCAATCGATGGCGGCAATGGACTCGGCGAAACGCTCGGCCGCCGGACGCATCAGCTCACAGTGCGACGGTACACTGACCGGCAATGGCATGGCGCGCTTGGCACCACGGGTCTTGCAACCTTCGATGGCGCGCTCGACCGCCGCCCTGGCACCGGCGATGACCACTTGGCCCGGGGAGTTGAAGTTTACCGCGCTGACCACTTCGCCCTGCGCCGCTTCAGCGCAGGCTGCCAGCACATCGGCATCTTCCAGGCCGAGGATCGCAGCCATACCGCCCTGCCCGGCCGGAACGGCTTCCTGCATCAACTGACCGCGACGCTCAACCAGCTTCACGGCATCACCCAGACTCAAGCTGCCTGCAGCGACCAGGGCGCTGTATTCGCCCAGGCTGTGACCGGCAACATAAGCCGGGCGCGCGCCACCTTCAGCCAGCCACAGACGCCACAAGGCGATCGAGGCAGTCAGAATGGCCGGCTGGGTTTTATCGGTTTGATTGAGTTGTTCTTCCGGCCCTTGCTGGGTCAGCGCCCACAGGTCGTAACCCAGAGCATCGGAAGCTTCTTTGAATGTTTCGAGGACAACCGGATGTTGCGCGCCCAACTCGGCCAGCATGCCGAGGGACTGCGAACCCTGTCCTGGAAAGACGAATGCGAGGGAAGCAGACATGTAACGAGCCCCTAATGATCTTGTCGTCGGAGAAATGACGTCCCGCTTGGGGGACGCAAGAAACTGACAGTTGGATGGCCAATTAAACTGAGCGGTCACATTTAAGCATTGTCCGACGAAAACGCCTAAAGCAACAAATCCTCCAGACGACCGTGTATCCGCTCCGGCAAGTTTTCCTGAATCTCGATCAGCGCACGGGAAATGGCGCTCTGAAAGCCCTGCACACCCGCCGAACCATGGCTCTTCACCACAATCCCCTGCAAACCGAGGAAGCTGGCACCGTTGTGCCGCGCAGGCGCGAGATCGGCTTGCAGACGCTTCATCAACGGCAGCGCCAGGGCGCCGACCATTTTCGAGGCGAGGTTTTTCCTGAACAGGGCTTCGATGCGCCCGGCAATCATGGTCGCCAGACCCTCGCTGGACTTGAGCAGGATATTGCCGACAAAACCGTCACACACCACCACATCCGCCTCGCCACGGTACAAACCGTCACCTTCGACAAAACCGATGTAATTGATGCCCCGGGCTGCCTGCAACAACGTGGCCGCCAGCTTGACCTGCTGATTGCCCTTGATGTCTTCGGTGCCAATGTTCAGCAGCGCAACACGCGGACGAACAATGCCAAGCGTCTCCGCCGCCACCGAACCCATAACGGCGAACTGCAACAAGTGCTCGGCACTGCAATCGACGTTGGCGCCCAGGTCGAGTAACTGGCAATAGCCCTTCTGTGTCGGAATCGCCGCCACCATCGCCGGACGATCAATGCCCGGCAAGGTCTTGAGCACAAACCGCGACAACGCCATCAGCGCACCGGTATTGCCGGCACTGACACAGGCCTGGACCTTGCCATCACGCAGCAACTCCAGCGCCACGCGCATCGACGAATCAGGCTTGCCACGCAGGGCCTGCGCAGGCTTTTCGTCCATGGTAATGACTTCGGACGCCGGCACGATCGACAGGCGCGAACGATCCACAACCGATTGGCCAGAGAGCAATTCTTCAAGTAGGGAAGGTTGACCGACGAGGGTCAGGTGCAGCGAGGGTGTAGCAGACAGGCAAGCAAGGCTGGCCTGAACAATGCTGCGGGGACCGAAGTCCCCGCCCATTGCGTCAATCGCGATGACTTGAGCGGACAAGTGATTACTCGTCAGCGCCCTTGTCGATCACTTTACGGCCACGGTATACGCCTTCTGGCGATACGTGGTGACGCAGGTGAACTTCACCGGTGGTTTTTTCTACAGACAGGGTGCTAGCCTCGAGAGCGTCGTGCGAACGACGCATGTCACGGGCGGAGCGGGATTTTTTGTTCTGCTGAACAGCCATAATTGATTAACTCCTAAACGTTTGGGTCACGCTTTAACTGCGCCAATACACTGAACGGGTTGGACCGCGTTACCTCGTCCTCGCTCGGTTCGGGCTCATCGAGACCCGCCGGCTGCTGGCATTCTTCCGGATGATGAGCAGGCACAATGGGCAAGGCGAGCAGAAGCTCCTCCTCGATCAGTGACTGCAGATCCAATGGATCTTCGCCCAGTTCCAGCACGTCATAACCTTTCGGCAACGACTGGGTATTCGCACCCTCCTTCACCACAGCATAACTGCATTCGCTATGGATCGGCAGGGTGACCAGCTCAAGACAACGCTGGCAAACCATTTTGACCTCGGTGTCGATAAAGCTGTGGATGACCACAGATTTACGTTCATCTCGTTCAAAAACGAATTTAGCCTGCACCGTACCGACAGTGTCGGAAAGCGGGTCGCAGAGTCTCTCCAAATCGGCCAGCAGCAGTTCACCTTGAAGGGTGGTGCCACGGTCAGCCAATTTGCGCGGGTCAACGTGAGGTGGAATCGGGTCATTCAACATAGGCGCAGCATTATAGGGATGCACCCAGCCATGTCAAAGGAAATTCAGCCCTGTCCGTCACTTGCAAGCCTCCGCTAGAATTCGCACCTGACTTTTGGAGTTGCGCATGCTGCCTTTATTACTCGCTTCAAGCTCGATGTATCGCCGGGAATTGCTGGCTCGCTTGCAGCTGCCATTCACCTGCAGCTCGCCGGATATCGACGAAAGCCACCGACCGGGCGAGCCGGCCATCGAGTTGGTCAAACGCCTGGCCAAAGAAAAAGCCCAGGCGCTTTCGGGCAGCCATACCGCTCATCTGATCATCGGCTCCGATCAGGTCGCGGTACTCGGCGACCGCATTATCGGCAAACCTCACACTTTCGAAAACGCCCGCGAACAACTGCTGGCCGCGAGCGGCGCCAGCGTGACCTTCCTCACCGGCCTGGCGCTGCTCAACAGCCAGACCGGTGAATGCCAGGTCGATTGCGTACCGTTCACCGTCCACATGCGAACGCTGGATCAGGCATGCATCGAACGCTACCTGCGCGCCGAGCAGCCCTACGACTGCGCTGGCAGCTTCAAGGCCGAAGGTTTGGGGGTGAGCCTGTTTCAAAGCACCGAAGGCCCTGATGCCACCAGCCTGATCGGCCTGCCGCTGATTCGCCTGATCGACATGCTGCTGGCCGAAGGCGTGCAAATCCCCTAACTGCTACAAGGACCGCGCAGGCATAAAAAACCGGCCACTTGGGCCGGTTTTTATGCTGCCTCAGTATCAGCGCATCGATGGACCGTGAAAGCCCATCCACATCGCCAATTGCTCGGCAACGCTGGCACCAAGCTTTTTCGAGAAACGATCGAACGGCGATTCCTGAACGGTGAAGTCCACCAGCTCCTTCTCGCCAATCACGTCACGGGCCACCGAACTGGCATTGCCCAGGCCATCGATCAGACCGAGCGGCAGCGCCTGCTCACCGCTCCAGATCAATCCGGAGAACAGCTCCGGATGCTCTTTATCCTTGAGGCGATCGCCACGCCCCTTCTTCACGCTGTTGATGAACTGCTGGTGCGTGGTGTCCAGCACACCCTGCCAGAACTGGGTTTCCTCAGGCTTCTGCGGCTGGAACGGATCAAGGAACGACTTGTGCTCGCCAGACGTATACGTCCGGCGCTCCACACCCAGCTTCTCCATGGTGCCGACAAAGCCATAGCCGGCCGCCGTTACACCAATGGACCCCACCAGGCTCGCCTTGTCGGCGTAGATCTGATCCGCCGCACTGGCGATGTAGTAGGCACCGGACGCGCCCAGATCCGAGATCACCGCGTACACCTTGATCTGCGGATGCAGGGCACGCAGACGAACGATTTCGTCATACACATAACCCGACTGAACCGGACTGCCGCCCGGGCTGTTGATGCGCAGAATGATGCCCTTGACCTTGTCGTCCTCGAAGGCCGCACGCAGGCTGCCGACGATGTTGTCAGCACTGGCCGACTCTTTGTCGGCAATCATGCCAACCACGTCGATCAATGCGGTGTAGCTGGAGCTGCGGGTCGCACTCTTTTCCATGTCCATCAGCGGCGTGAACAGGATCAGCGCCACAAACAGGTACACGAACGTCAGCAACTTGAAGAAAATCCCCCAGCGACGGGAGCGGCGCTGTTCCTGCACGCCGGCCAGCAAGGTCTTTTCCAGCAGCTTCCAGCTTTTTTCGTCACCGCTCTCTACGCTCGCCTTGGCGGGCGCTTTCCATTCGTCGGTCATAACATCTACCCCAGCAAAAACCGGTTAAGCCCGCTGATTCAGCCAGGCATGCAATTCTGAAAAACGATCAATAGCCAGCGCAGGCCCGAACAACTTCAACGCCTCGATCGATTGCGCGCCGTAGCTGACCGCCACCGAGTCCATGCCGGCGTTGCGCGCCATCTGCAAGTCGAAGGACGAATCGCCGACCATCAGCGCCTGCTCGGGGCGGACCTCGCAATGCGCGAGAATCTGCTCAAGCATCAGCGGATGCGGCTTGCTGGCGGTTTCGTCAGCGGCACGAGTGATATCGAAATAATCCTCCCAGCCGTGGGATTTCAGCACCCGATCCAGTCCGCGACGGGCCTTGCCGGTCGCCACAGCCAGATGATAACCCTCGGCACGAAACGCCTCCATCGACTCGACGACACCTTCGAACAACGGCGAAGGCACAGCCTCGGCGGCGATGTAGTGATCGGCATAGTGCTGACGGAACGCTACAAGCTCGGTATCGCCAATCTCCGGATACAAGGTGCGAATCGCCTCAGGCAAACCCAGGCCGATGATGCCCTTGACGGCAAAATCATCACGCAACTGAAATCCGGAGCGCTCGGAGGCGACATGCATCGCCTCCACAATCCGACCAATGGAGTCGGCCAACGTGCCATCCCAATCGAAAATCAGCAGCTTGTAATCAGAGTGGCGCACTCAGTCGCTCCACGGTCTTGGACCACATCTCATCCACAGGCGCCTGCAATTTCAGCTCGCTACCATCCGGCAGCGGCACGGTCAGCATATAGGCGTGCAAGAACAGGCGCTTGCCGCCCAGATCGCGGATTTCCTTGCTGAAACCTTCGTCGCCATACTTGGTATCGCCGGCAATGCTATGTCCGGCGTGCAGGGTATGGACGCGGATCTGGTGAGTCCGGCCGGTGATCGGCTTGGCTTCGATCAGGGTGGCAAAGTCGCCGAAGCGGCGCAGGACCTTGAACACGGTCACCGATTCCTTCCCCTCCTCCTCGTCGACTTCGACCATGCGCTCGCCGGAGCGCAGATTGCTCTTGCCCAGCGACGCACGAACCTGCTTGATCGAAGCAGCCCAGTTACCACGGACCAGCGCCATGTAGCGCTTGTCGACGCCATCGCCGCGCAATGCCGTGTGCAAATGGCGCAACATGCTGCGCTTCTTGGCGATCATCAGCAGGCCGGAGGTATCACGGTCGAGACGGTGAACCAGTTCCAGCTCCTTGCAATCAGGACGCAACTGACGAAAGGCTTCGATCACCCCGTAAGTCAGGCCGCTGCCGCCATGAACCGCAATGCCGCAAGGCTTGTTGATCACGATCAGCGCTTTGTCTTCGAAGACAATCGAGGCTTCGAGGCGTTGCAGCAGGCCTTGGGCCAGCGGCACCGGCTCGTCGCGCTCAGGCACGCGAACCGGCGGCACGCGCACGATATCGCCCGCCTGCAGCTTGTATTCGGGCTTGATCCGACCTTTGTTCACACGCACTTCGCCTTTGCGCAAAATGCGGTAAATCAAGGTCTTGGGCACGCCTTTGAGCCGAGCGAGAAGGAAGTTATCAATACGTTGGCCGGCATATTCCGGCGAGACCTCCAGCAGTTGTACGGCTGGGGTCGAAGGGGTTGTAGTCGTCATGGCGCGGATGATAACAATTTTTTATGGAATTGAAGCACTTAATCATTGCTGCTATAGTCGCGAACGCCGCCAAAAGCGGCCTGGACAGCGGACCAACGGTCAAAAACCGGCCCTGACCAACGCAATTCACCAGGACGCGAGGCCGTCCTACGGGGCTTTCGCTACGTAACGGTGGAGTTTGCAGCTGTAACGAGCGCAGGTGACATGAGGCCTGAATCAAGCCGCAAAGCAGAGTTTTAACTCGCCTTGCGAGCAAATATTCACGGCCAGTTCACAAAGTGCAGTCAGCCACGAACGACCCTGAGCGAACGCTTCGGAAACAACGCCTAAATTAGCCATGATGCGTGACCTCCCCCTTCGGAGCTCACGGTAAATGCCAACCCGCTGCGGATTCTGCGCGCGGCAGCACCCGAATTATCAGGGATACGTGTAGGGTGGAGATGCACAACCGCTGGACTGTGTAGCAATAGGCTTTATCAAGACGCTTCATCTCGTCCACAGCCGCTGGTTGATTCCTCCTCCTGACTGAGTGCTTAAGTAGCCACAGCAAGCAGGACGCGTACGTCGCGACACCGGCCCAATTGGTCGGGGTTCGCTAGACACTGGAGTGGCCAACCACTCCTGACGCACCTGACACCGACCGTGAGAAGTCGTGTGTGCCGAACGCCGTTTCCGGCAGCCCGGAAACCGACGGTACTACATGAAAAGAATGCTGATTAACGCAACTCAACCCGAAGAGTTGCGTGTTGCACTGGTAGATGGCCAACGCCTCTACGACCTGGACATCGAATCCGGTGCACGCGAGCAGAAGAAGGCCAACATCTATAAAGGCCGGATTACTCGCATCGAACCAAGCCTTGAGGCTGCCTTTGTCGATTTCGGCTCCGAGCGCCACGGCTTCCTGCCCCTCAAAGAAATCTCCCGCGAATACTTCAAGAAAGCCCCCGAAGGCCGCGTCAACATCAAGGACGTCCTGAGCGAAGGCCAGGAAGTCATCGTTCAGGTCGAAAAAGAAGAACGTGGCAACAAGGGCGCAGCCCTGACCACCTTCATCAGCCTGGCCGGTCGTTACCTCGTTCTGATGCCGAACAACCCGCGTGCCGGCGGTATCTCCCGTCGCATCGAAGGTGAAGAGCGCAACGAACTGCGTGAAGCCCTGAACGGTCTGGTTGCCCCGGCCGACATGGGTCTGATCGTGCGCACTGCCGGCCTTGGCCGCAGCAGCGAAGAAATGCAGTGGGACCTCGATTACCTGCTGCAACTCTGGACCGCCATCAAAGAAGCTTCGCTGGATCGTTCCGCGCCATTCCTGATCTACCAGGAAAGCAACGTGATCATCCGCGCCATCCGCGATTACCTGCGCCAGGACATCGGCGAAGTGCTGATCGACAGCGTTGAAGCCCAGGACGAAGCCCTGACCTTCATCCGCCAGGTGATGCCGCAGTACGCCAGCAAGATCAAGCTCTACGAAGACAGCGTTCCGCTGTTCAACCGTTTCCAGATCGAAAGCCAGATCGAGACCGCTTTCCAGCGCGTCGTTGAACTGCCTTCCGGCGGCTCCATCGTTATCGATCCGACCGAAGCCCTGGTGTCCATCGACATCAACTCGGCACGCGCCACCAAAGGCAGCGACATCGAAGAAACCGCCCTGCAGACCAACCTTGAAGCCGCCGAAGAAATCGCCCGTCAGTTGCGCTTGCGCGACATCGGCGGCCTGATCGTCATTGACTTCATCGACATGACCCCTGCCAAGAACCAGCGCGCCGTGGAAGAGAAAGTCCGCGAATGCCTGGAAGCCGACCGCGCTCGCGTGCAAGTCGGTCGCATCTCGCGCTTCGGCCTGCTGGAAATGTCCCGTCAGCGCCTGCGTCCATCCCTGGGCGAAAGCAGCGGCATCGTTTGCCCGCGTTGCAACGGCACCGGCATCATCCGTGATGTTGAATCGCTGTCGCTGGCGATCCTGCGTCTGATCGAAGAAGAAGCCCTGAAAGACCGCACCGCCGAAGTTCGCGCTCAAGTGCCGATCCCGGTGGCCGCGTTCCTGCTCAACGAAAAACGCAACTCGATCACCAAGATCGAACTGCGCACCCGAGCCCGCATCGTCATTCTGCCAAACGATCACCTCGAAACGCCGCACTTCGAAGTTCAGCGTCTGCGCGATGACAGCCCGGAAGCCGCTGTCGGCCAGTCCAGCTATGAAATCGCTGCTGCCGCTGCCGAAGTCGAAGAAGTCCAGCCAGCCGCTGCGACCCGCACCCTGGTTCGCCAGGAAGCCGCGGTCAAGACTGCTCCGGCTCGTGCCAACGCTCCGGTTCCGACCGAAGTCGTCACTGCTGCGCCAATGGCCGCCCCGGTTGCCGCGCCTGAGCCAAGCCTGTTCAAAGGCCTGGTGAAGTCGCTGGTCAGCCTGTTCGCGACCAAGGAAGAGCCTGCTGCTCCGGTTGTGGTTGAAAAACCAGCGACCACCGAGCGTCCGCCGCGTAACGAAGAGCGTCGCAACGGTCGTCAACAGAGCCGTAACCGTAATGGTCGCCGCGATGAAGAACGCAAGCCTCGTGAGGAACGTGCACCGCGTGAAGAGCGCGCCCCCCGTGAGCCACGCGAAGCCCGCGAAGAAACCCCGGCCGTAGCCCGCGAAGAACGTGCTCCACGTGAAGAGCGCGCACCACGTGCCCCTCGTGAAGAACGTGCACCGCGCGCCCCACGCGAAGACCGCAAGCCACGTGGCGATCGTGAAGAGCGTCCGGTTCGTGAACTGCGCGAGCCTCTGGATGCTGCTCCGGCCGCTGCTGCAACGGCTACCGCTGAAGAGCGTCCGGCTCGCCAGCCACGTGAAGAACGTGCTCCACGCCCACCGCGTGAAGAGCGTCAACCTCGTGCTGAACAAGCGGTTGCCGCCGTTGCTGAAGAAGAGTTGACCGGCAACGAAGAGCAACTGCAGGAAGACGGCCAGGAAGGCGCCGAAGGCGATCGTCCACGCCGCCGCTCCCGTGGCCAGCGTCGTCGCAGCAACCGTCGCGAGCGTCAACGCGATGCCAACGGCAACGTGATCGAAGGTTCGGAGGAATCCGAAGGTAACGAAGCTGGCGAAAGCAACGAAGCGCCAAGCACTGCTGATCTGGCCGCCGGCCTGGCTGTTACCGCAGCCGTTGCCAGCACCGTGATCAGCGCACCGGCTGAAGCACAGGCTCACGAGCAAGCTGAACGCGCCACGGCATCCGTTCAGGAAACGGCTCAGGTTGAAGCGCCAGTGGTTGAAGCAACGACTCCGGTCGAAGCAACCGCCGCGCCGGAAATCGAAGTGGCTCCGGTTCGTGAAGCGTTTGTTCGTGAAGAAGCCCAACCGGTGGTTGAAGCGACTGTTGTCGCCGAGCCAGTGGTGGCTGCCGAGCCTGCTGCCGAAACTGTCACTGAAACCGTGACCGAAGCTGTCCGCGAAGTTCGTGAAGAACAAACCGCGTTCAACTGGGTTGCCGAGCCGGTTGCTGTTGAAGCACCTGCACCAGTGGTTGAAGCTGAAGTGGTTGAAGCGAAGGTTTCCGAGCCAGTGGTTGTGGCTGCCGAACCGGCTCCAGTCGTTGAAGCACCGGCTCCGGTTGTTGCCGAAGTGGCTGAACCAGCCGTAGAAGCAGCCCCGGTCAGTGCCCTGACGCCAAGCGGCCGTGCGCCGAACGACCCGCGTGAAGTGCGTCGTCGCAAGCGTGAAGCCGAGCGTCTGCAAAAGGAAGCCGAACTGGCCGCCGCTGCTGCACCGGTTGAAGCGCCTGTCGCTGCCGAACCGGCTCCGGTTGTTGCTGAAGTGGTCGAAGCGGCACCTGTTGCCGAGTCGGTCATCGAAGAAGCACCGCGCTCCGTTCAGGAAGCCGTAGAGCAACACGAACAAGCCCAGGAAAAAGAGCACGAGCCTAAACCTCTCGTCTAACGCCTAGGCCATAAAAAGCCCCGCCTGGTCACCCAGGCGGGGCTTTTTTATGCCGCCGAACATCACCGCACTCCTACAGGGATTTATGCAGGTCTGAAGGTCAGTGATTCAGGCACATCGACGTCCCACAGTATTCCGGGATCATCCACCACCACCTCAACCACCCTGCCCTGCGCAAACAGCGGCTTAGCCCCTCGATCACCCGACAACCCCATCAACCCCGGTCCAAAGCTGCGACCAAACCCCACCGGATGCCCAAACTCTCCCTCCAGCACCGGCACGCTGATCGCATCATCAGCCACACCCGCCAGCACGTTCTCTACCGTCGAAGACAGGACAAACGGCATATCCCCCAGCACAATCAACCAGCCATCCAGCTGCGGACACGCCGACACCCCCGCCGCAATGCTGTCGCCCATGCCCGTCGAATCGATCAACACAATCTCGCAGCCATACGCTTTAGCCATGCGAGTCACCTGCGGACGATCCGCTGTCGTCACCAGCACGCGCCTTTCTATCGTCGCGGGCAGACTCACTAACACCTGCTCGATCACCGAACGAACCGCACCGTCGCGCCCCGAGCAGTCGGCCAACAACTTGTCTTTCTCAGCCCCCGCCACCTGGCGAAAACGACTGCCCTGCCCCGCCGCCAGCACGATGACGCCGATGGATTCACTCATACAGCCTCCTGCAACGGCTTCTTTTGCTTGAGTTCAACACCGTTCTTGATCGCCACGATTTCGGCCATCAGTGACAAGGCGATTTCCGCCGGACTGTGGCTGCCAATGTGCAACCCGACCGGGCCATGCAGACGCGCGATAGCGTCTGGCGACAAGCCCAGTTCGGCGAGGTTTTCCCGGCGTTTCAGGCTGTTGACCCGCGAACCCAGCGCGCCGACATAAAAAGCCTTGGAATCCAGCGCCGTGAGCAGCGCCATGTCATCCAGGCGAGGATCATGAGTCAGGGCGACAATGGCTGTGCGTTCGTCGGTCTGAATATTCAGCACTGCCTCATCCGGCATGCCCGAGACAAAACGACCGTGCTGCTCTTCCCACCCATAAACAAACTCGGTGCGCGGATCGCAGATCAACACTTCGAAATCAAGTAACCGCGCCATCTCGGCGACGTAACGGGACAATTGCCCCGCGCCGATCAACAACAGGCGCCAACGAGGACCATAAATCGCGCGCAGAGTATTGCCATCAAAACTCAGCACATCCGCCTTGTTCGCTGACTGCAACACCACTTCACCGGTCGCGACATCAAGCGAGCGAGCAACAATTTCATGGGCCTCGCAGCGCACCAGCAACTCAGCGACCCAAGCCGGATCGCCGACCCGCTCCTCAGTCAGACGCAACGTGCCGCCGCACGGCAAACCAAACCGTGCGGCCTCCTCGCGAGTGACGCCGTAGGTGACCAACTGCACCGACGGCCCGTCGGGCGGGATACGCCCGTCGTGCAGCCGGGCAATCAGGTCATCCTCGACACAACCGCCCGAGACCGAACCAATCACCACGCCATCTTCACGCAAGGCCAGCATGGCGCCAGGTGCCCGGGGCGCGGTGCCCCAGGTCTGAACCACGCTGTACAGCACCACCCGCTGACCCGCCAGGCGCCATTCGAGCACGCTGCGCAGGACATTCAGATCGACGCTGTCCATCAGGCTTGCGCCTTCTGCCAACCTTGCAGCTGATAGCGAACCGGCAGGTTACGGATGCGCTTGCCGGTGGCGGCGAAGATCGCGTTGCACAACGCCGGCGCAATCGGCGGCACGCCCGGCTCACCGACACCGCCCAAGGGAACAACACCTGGCGGGGTGACCAGATGCACCGCGACTTCCTTGGGCGCCAGGGACATGCGCGCCACTTCGTACATGTGGAAGTTGTCCTGCTGGACCTTGCCGTCCTTGAAGCTGATTTCCCCCAGCACCGCATTGCCCAGGCCCATGACGCAGGCGCCCTCGAACTGAGAGCGGATGCGTTCGGGGTTGATCTGCGGCCCGCAATCCACGGCAATATCTGCCTTGTGCACGATCAACGTGCCGTCATCTTTGACTTCGACCTCGATCACCGCCGCCACATAGGTGACGAAGCTGTAATGCACCGCCAGCCCCAAGCCTCGGCCCTTGGGCAATTCACGTCCCCAACCCGCGGCTTTCGCGGCGGTTTCCAGCACCGTGCGCAGGCGGCCTGTATCGATCGGATAGCGCTCGGGAGATTCGCCGTAGTTCCACTCTTCACTCAGCGTGCGTGGATCGATCTGACGGTCTGGGCCAAGCAACTTGATCTGGTACTTGAGCGGATCCTGACCGGCCTTGTGTGCCAGTTCATCGACGAAGCTCTGAATCGCAAAACCATGGGGGATGTTCGACACCGAGCGGTACCAGCCGACGCGGGTATGCACCGTCGCCTCCGGGTTTTCCAGGCGCACGTTGGGAATCGCGTAGGCCATGTTGGTGAACCCCATGCCCAGTTCAAACGCTGCCTCGTGGTTCATGCCCGGTGCAAACAGCGCGGTGATACTCGGGGCCACGGTACGGTGCAGCCAGCCGGAGGGCAGGCCGTCCTTGTTCAGGCTGGCTTTGAGGTACTCGGCCGACACGGTGTGGAAATAGGAACAGTGGATGTCGTCTTCACGGGTCCATTGCACCCGCACGGCCTTGCCGGGGAACTCTTTGGCGAGGATTGCCGCTTCAATGATGAAGTCAGGCTTGGACTTTCGACCAAAACCGCCGCCGAGCAAGGTGACATTAAACGTAACGTTATCGAACGGAACGCCAAGGCGTTCGCCAATCCGTGTACGGGTGACCTGCGGTGCCTGACTCGGCCCCCAGGCTTCGCAGACACCGTCCTTGAAGCGGGCAATGGCGACCATCGGTTCCATCGGTGCCTGCGCCAGGTGCGGCAGGTAATAAGACGCTTCGAGAGTGCTGTCGGCGCTCTTCATCGCGTCGTCGATGCTGCCGGTATTGCGCACCACTTTCCCGGGCTTGAGGGACGCAGCTTCGAGTTCCTTGCGATAGGCAATCGAGTCATAACTGGCGTTCGGGCCGTCATCCCACTCGATCTTCAGCGCCTCGCGGCCTTTGATCGCAGCCCAGGTGTTGCTGGCCACCACGGCCACGCCACCCAACGGTTGGAATTCGGACGGCAGTGGGCTGCCTTCGATCTGCAGGACCTTCATTACGCCGGGGACTTTCAGCGCGGCGCTGGAGTCGACGGATTTGACCTTGCCGCCGTACACCGCCGGGCGCGCAATGGTGGCGTAGAGCATGCCGTCGAAATGCACGTCGGCGCCGTAAATGGCGCGGCCGTTGACGATGTCGGCACCGTCGATGGCTTTGGTGCCTTCCTTGCCGATGTAGCGAAACTGCGACGGATCCTTGAGCCGCACGCTGTCGCGCGCGGGCACCGCCAGCGCACCGGCCGTCACGGCCAATGCGCCGTAGCCCAATTCACGACCGGTCGGTTTATGGATGACTTTGTGCAATTGCGCATGGCACTCGGCGACCGGCACCTTCCACTGCTCGGCAGCGGCCTGTTCGAGCATAGTGCGCGCTGCGGCACCGCAGCGACGCATAGGCTCGTACCAGTGACGCATACTGCGTGAACCGTCGGTGTCCTGGTTGCCAAAACGCACTTCATCGCCCGGCGCCTGTTGCACCTTCACCATCGCCCAGTCAGCGTCCAGTTCATCGGCCACCACCATCGTCAGGCTGGTGCGTACGCCCTGGCCCATTTCCGAACGGTTGCAGACCACGGTCACCGTGCCATCGGCGGCGATGCTGACGTAGACCTTGGGATCATCAATCGCGCCGTGGGGCATGCCGTCGGCGCCGAACTTCTTCGAGGCCTCTTCAGCGAAAACGTCCTGCCAGCCCCAGCTGGCCGCCAGCACCAAGGCACTGGTGGCACCGACCCCTTTGAGGAAACCGCGGCGGCTGAAGTTACTCAGGGCAAAATCATTCAGTAACGGGCTCATGCCTTGGCCTCCTTCAAGTGAGTGGAAGCCTGGCGGATAGCCGTCTTGATGCGGTTATAGGTCCCGCAGCGGCAAATGTTGCCGACCATCGCCTCTTCGATCTGCGCATCCGTCGGATTGGGGTTGGTCTTGAGCAGCGCCGTCGCCGACATGATCTGCCCGCCCTGGCAAAAACCGCACTGGGCCACGGCGGTGTCGAGCCAGGCTTGCTGGACCACTTGCCCGACCGGGTCGGCGTGCAGGTTGTCGATGGTGGTGACGTTTTGCCCGACCACCGAACCAATCGGCGTGATGCAACTGCGCGCCGGTGATCCGTCGATGTGAATCGTGCAGGCACCGCACAGGCCCATGCCGCAGCCGAATTTGGTGCCGTTGTAACCGGCCACGTCGCGGATCGCCCAGAGCAGCGGCATGTCCTCGGTGACGTCGAGTGGATGGTCTTGACCGTTGAGTTTCAGGGTAATCATGGGCACGCCCGCATAGATCTTGGGTTATGGGGTCGAGCAATCTGCCGTGGGATCTTGGTTCGTGACACGCAGATCAACTCAGGCTAAAGAGGCTCTCTTATGCGACGGAAATGTCTGCACCGGGCCTTTGATGGAGCAAATACTTGCATCGTTAGGTGGCTAAGTTAACCCAGCATTAACAAAAAAGCCCTGCACAGTGGAAGTGTGCAGGGCTTTGAGATCAGTCCTGAAAGCTTAGCTTCAATACTGATTGGGCTCCATTTCCAGGTCGACATGGAAACGGTCCGAAATGTCTTTCTGGATCCGCCGCGCCAGGTTGAGCAATTGCAGGCCCGTGGCACCGCCATAATTGACCAGCACCAGCGCCTGTAACTTATGCACGCCAGCATCCGCGTCACGGAAACCTTTCCACCCTGCCCGCTCGATCAACCAGCCTGCCGCCAGTTTCATTTGCCCGTCGGGTTGCGCATAGGCCACCAGATCCGGGTATTCACCCTTGAGCTGCGCGACCAGTGCCGCCGGCACCAGCGGGTTTTTGAAGAAGCTGCCGGCATTGCCCAGCACCGCCGGGTCCGGCAGCTTTTCGTTGCGGATGGCGCAAATTGCCTGGCTGACATCCGTGGCAGTAGGTTGCTCGATGCCTTGCTCGATCAGGCGTTGACGCACCGGACCGTATTCCAGGTGCAGGTGCGCGGCTCGGTCGAGGGTGAAACGAACGCGCAGGATCAACCAGCGTCCCGGTTCCTGCTTGAACAGGCTGTCACGGTAAGCAAAGTTGCATTCAGCCAGGGTGAAATCCCGCAGCTCGCCGGTCTGGCGATCCAGCGCGGTCAGGCCGGCGAACACGTCCTTGATCTCGACCCCGTACGCACCGATGTTCTGCATCGGCGCCGCACCGACGGTGCCGGGGATCAGGCTGAGGTTTTCCAGGCCCGACAACCCCTGCGCCAGGGTGTGTTGCACGAACGGATGCCACGGCTCGCCGGCCTCGGCTTCGATCACGACTTTGCTGCCGTCATCACTGAGGATGCGAATTCCGCGCGTGGCCATGCGTAGCACCAGCGACTGGATATCGGCGGTCAGCAGCAGATTGCTGCCGCCGCCAATCACCAACAATGGAACGTCATGCTGCGCGGCGTAAGCCAGGGCCTCACGCACGTCAGAATCACTATGGGCCTCGGCGAACAGGCGAGCCTGAACGTCGACGCCAAAGCTGTTGAACGGCTTGAGCGAAACCTGTGATTGAACCTGCAAACTCATAACCGTCCCTTCAATTCGATCACCAGCAAGTCACTGGCGCGCTCGATCAGGTCCAGCACCTGTTCGAAGCCCTGGTCGCCGTCGTAATACGGATCCGGCACTTCATCGAGCTCCGACTGGTAGCGACGCAGGAACAGGTCCAACTCGGCCTTGCCCTTGGCCGGTTGCAAGGCCTTGAGGTGCCGCAGGTTGCTGTTGTCCATTGCCAGGATCAGGTCGTAAGTGGCGAAATCGGCGCGGGTGACTTGCTGGGCGCGCTGGGCGGACAGGTCATAACCGCGCAGTTTGGCCGCGGCCTGGCTGCGTTTGTCCGGTGCCTTGCCGACATGCCAGTCACCGGTGCCGGCGGAGGCGACCTCAATCTGATCGGCCAGCCCTGCTTCACGCAGTTTGTGTCGCAGCACGCCTTCGGCCGTCGGAGAACGGCAGATGTTTCCCAGGCACACGAACAGAACGCGCATCAGGCCTCCAGCAGGCGACGAACGCGCTCAAGGTCTTCAACGGTGTCGACCCCGGTGGGCGGTGCGATCGACGCGTCGGCGACGTGAATCCGCACGCCGTGCCACAGGGCACGCAGCTGTTCCAGGGATTCGGTGTTTTCCAGCCAGCACGGGCCCCAGCTGACGAAGTCATGCAGGAAACCGGCGCGGTAGGCATAAATGCCGATGTGGCGACGATACGGCACGCCTTCCGGCAATTGCTCGCGGCTGTTGGAAAACGCGTCCCGCGCCCACGGCAAGGTCGCGCGACTGAAAGTCAGCGCCAGACCATTAAGGTCACTGACGACCTTGACCACGTTGGGGTTGAACAGGGTTTCCACGTCTTCGATCGGCTCGGCGAGGGTGGCCATGCGCGCTTCGGTGTGGGCAGCGAGGTTAGCCGCGACCTGATCGATCACGCTCGGCGGAATCAGCGGCTCGTCACCCTGGACGTTGACCACAATGGCGTCAGGCGCCAGGCCCAGCTTCGCGGCGACTTCGGCCAGACGGTCGGTGCCGGAATTGTGGTCTTCGCGGGTCAGCACCACTTCAGCGCCGAAACCGTTGCACGCCTCGACGATGCGCGCATCGTCGGTTGCAACCACCACGCGCTGGGCGCTGCTTTTGCTCGCCTGTTCCCAGACGTGCTGGATCATCGGCTTGCCGGCGATCAGCAGCAGCGGTTTGCCCGGCAAGCGGGTCGAGGCATAACGCGATGGAATGACAACGGTAAAGGCTGTGGTCATTTATCCAGACGCTCGTCGGTGGTCAGGGTACGGGCTTCGGTTTCGAGCATTACCGGGATGCCGTCGCGGATCGGGTACGCGAGGCCGGCGCCCTTGCTGATCAGCTCGGTCTTGTCGGCGCTGAGCTTGAGTGGGCCTTTGCAGACCGGGCAAGCGAGGATGTCGAGCAATTTGGTGTCCATGAGCATTCCCTGGATTAAAACGGAGTTAAGGCAAAAGACGATCCGGCAACAGGCGCATCAGCTGCGTATCGAACCAGGCCACGAAGGCCGGCGATGGCGCAGCATCGACCGCCAGGTACCACCAATCGGCGGCGGCGAAGGCACGGCACTTCACCGCGTCTTTTTCAGTCATCACCAACGGCAATGACGGTGTGAAATTCAAGGCCTGCACGCTGTATTCGGCGTGGTCGGCAAACGCATGCGGCACAGGTTTGCAGTGTAGCGTTTCGAGGGTGTTGAAGAAACGCTGCGGATTGCCGATACCGGCCACGGCGTGCACCGCCTGACCTGCGGGGAAGTGATCGAGGGGACGTCGTTCACCGCTGCGCAAATTGATAAGGGCGGTCGGTTGCAGCTGGAAGGCAAACCCGCCGTCGCGATCCTCCGCGGCGCCGTTATAGAGCACCGCGTCGACGCTTTGCAGGCGTTCCACCGGTTCGCGCAATGGCCCGGCAGGCAGGCAACGCTGATTGCCCAGGCCTCGGGCGGCGTCGATCAACACCAACTCGAGGTCGCGGGCCAGGCGATAATGCTGCATGCCGTCATCGGAGAGGATCAGGTCCAGCGGCTCGCTCGCCAGCAGTGCTTTTACCGCGCGGCCGCGGTCCGGGTCGATCATCAACGGCACGCCGGTACGCTGGACGATCAACAACGGTTCATCGCCCGCCACTTCGGCACGTTGGTCGGCTTCGACCCGCCAGGGTAGCTGCGGCGGCTTCGCGCCGTAACCACGACTGACCACGCCCACCCGCAAGCCACTGCGCTGGCAATGCTCGATCATCCACAGGATCAGCGGCGTCTTCCCGGTACCGCCCACGGTGATATTGCCGACCACGATCAGCGGCACGGGCGGTTGATAGATCTCGCCCTCACCCGCGAGGAAACGCTTGCGCTTGTTCATGATCACCCGCCGATACAGCCACTCCAGTGGCTGCAGCAGCTTCAGGGCCGGATGACCTTCGTACCACGCGGCGAGCAAGCGATCAGACATGGCCATCAATGCGCGGGCGGCGCCGCCTCGACAGTGGTCATGCGCAAGTGGCTGAAACCGAGCTTGCCGGCGGCGTCCATGGCGATAATCACAGACTGATGCTGCGTCTTGCCGTCAGCGCTGATGGACAGCGGCAGATTGGTGTCGCCGTTGGACTCTTTTTGCAGCGCTTCCATCACAGTCGCCAGGTCGCTCTTGGGCAGGACTCGATTGTTCACCGAGAACACGCCTTCGGCATTGATACCGATGTCCAGTTGCTTGACCTGCTGATCTTCAGCTGGCGAACCACTGACCGCTTCCGGCAAGTCGACGCGCAACTGGGTTTCACGGGTAAACGTGGTCGTGACAACGAAAAACAGCAGCAGGATGAACACCACGTCGATCAGCGACGCGAGGTTGATGTCTACCGTTTCCCGCGGCTTGCGGCGGAATTTCACGCTCGGCCCTCGGTCAGGTCCACATCACGGTCACCCTGCACCACCTCGACCAGTTTGATCGCTTCCTGCTCCATGCCCACTACCAGTTCATCGATCCGGCGTTGCAGGAAACGATGGAAGAACACCGACGGGATACCAACCATCAAGCCCGCAGCCGTGGTGATCAAGGCTTTGGAAATACCGCCGGCGAGCACCGCAGCGTTGGTGCCCATGCCTGTGCCCATGAACGCGCTGAAAATATCGATCATGCCCAGCACCGTCCCCAACAACCCCAGCAACGGGGCCATGGCGGCGATGGTGCCCAGGGCGTTGATGTAACGCTCCAGTTCATGGATGACCCGGGCGGCGGCTTCTTCAATGCACTCTTTCATGATCTCGCGACCATGCTTGGAGTTGGCCAGGCCCGCCGCGAGGATCTCGCCCAACGGCGAGTTGGCGCGCAGTTCCTTGAGTTTTTCTTTATTGAGTTGTTTGTCTTTGATCCAGACCCAGACCTGCCCGAGCAGATGCTCCGGGGTCACGCGGCTGGCGCGCAGGGTCCACAGACGCTCGGCGACGATTGCCATGGCCGCGATGGAACTCAAAATGATCGGCAGCATCATCCAGCCGCCGGATTTGACCAATTCCCACACAGTGACAGTCCCCTCGAAAAAGTGTGCCACTCTAACATAGGGGGTCGGCGCACCGAAGACCGTGATGTCGCATCCGGTCGGGCTTTAATAACTCTCGGCTATTTATTGACCGGCGGTGGATCGCGCCAGAATCGCCGGTCCAGACGCATCGTCCACGGAGGCTGGAAACGCCCCAGTTGCAGATGAATGGCACCGTGCTCGGCGCTGTCGTAAATCGCCATGCCGCGTTTTTGATAACGCGCCACGACCGTGGGGTGCGGATGGCCAAAGGAATTGCCCTGGCCACGGGAGATCAATACGGCCTTGGGTTGCAACACGCTCAAAAGAACCATTGACGAGGAACTGCGGCTGCCGTGATGCGGTGACTGCAACCAATCGGTGGCCACCGCCAGCGGACTCTCCAACAAGGCCCGTTCGGCAGCGGTGTCGATATCACCGGTCAGCAACAGTCGCTCGCCACTGGCTTCTATTTGCAAGACGCAGGATTTTTGATTGCTGTCCTGGGCTGACGTCCATTGCCACAATTGGAAATTCACACCGTCCCAGGTCCATTGCCGGCCACTTTCACAGCCTTGGGCTTGCAGTGCGGCCGCTAAACCCTCGGGATCGCCACTGAGTATCTGCTTGACCGGCAGGCCATTGCTCACGGCTCGCGCTCCGCCTGCGTGATCGGCATCGGCGTGACTGATCAGCATCATGTCGAGGCCCGATACCCCGAGTTTGCGCAACGACGGCAGCACCACCCGCTCCCCCATGTCCATATCGCCGAAACGCGGCCCTGCGTCATACAACAGCGTGTGATGTCGGGTCCGCACCAGGATGGCCAAGCCTTGACCGACGTCCAGTTGCCAGACATTGGCCCTGCCTTCCGGCAACAGCGGCCGAAGCGGGAACACCAGCAACAACAGCAGCGGCCATCCTAATGGGCGTAGAGGCACGCCTCGTGGCAACAACAGCAGGACGGCGCCCAATGTACCCAGTACCCAACACCACCATGGAATAGCCACCGGCACCCACGCAGGCAAATGCCCGGCCATCATTGTCAGCGCCCAGAACATCCCGCCGATCAAACCGCCTGCCAGCCATAGCAAGCCTTCGCCCACATAAGGGACGAGCAACAACAATGTCCCGAGCAAGGCGGGCGGCAACACCACCAGGCTGATCCAGGGCACTGCCAGTAGATTGACCACCGGCCCGCTGAGGCTGATCGGCAAGCCGAGCACCAACAGCAACGGGCACAGGCCGATTGCGATCAACCATTGAGCCCGCGTCCAGGTTTGCCACCATCGCCAGGGGCCCAACCGCCCGCCAAAGGTGAAGATCAACACCGCCACGGCGGCGAAGGACAACCAGAAACCCGGCTGCAGGCTGGCCAACGGATCCAGCAGCAAAACACCATTGAGCGCCAGCAACAGCGGCCACCAGGCGCCGAGGTGACGAAAGCGCAGCCGCCATAGCAGCACCAGACCGATCATCACGCAGGCGCGTTGCACCGGAACGTCGAAGCCGGCCAGCAGCCCGTAAGCCAGCGCCGCCGAGAACGCCAGTCCGCAGGCCCATGGCAGCCAAGGTAAACGTCCTGGCCAGAGGCCAAACCGCGCCAACCCGGCGATCAGCAGGTAGACCAGCCCCGCCAACATGCCGATGTGCTGCCCGGAAATCACCAGCAGATGCACCGTGCCGGTGTCTTGCAGCACCTGCCACTCCTCACGGCTCAGCCCGGCGCCATCGCCCAGTACCAGCGCGGTCAACGCGCCGGTTCGGCCTTGGGCATCGACTGCGAGTAAACGCTGACGGATACCGTCACGCCAGGCCCATCGGGCTTCGGCGAGTCGCTCACCGTCTTTGACCGTGCCGGTCGCACCGATGCGTTGAGCCAGCAGCCAGGCGTCGTAATCGAAGGCATGCGGATTGAGCAGCCCGGCAGGACGCTTCAATTTGACCGCCAGTCGCCAGCGTTCGCCGCTGCTGACCGGCGGCCCGCCATACCAGGCCAGGCGCAAACGCCTGGGCAGCTTCGTTCGCCTTGATTGACTGTCCGTCAGCTCGAATCGCACCACGCCGTCGGCACTTTGCGGCAGCCCCGTCACTCGCCCGTCAACCCAACGGGTTTCGCCATCGAGTTTTTGTGTCAGCCGATCATCCAGCGCCCACTGCGCATTCGCGCACGCCCAACTGAAGCCGAACAGGAAAAACGCCAACGGATACGTCCGAAACGGCAGCAGCATCAAACCCGACAGTGGCAGCAATATCCAAAACCAGACCGGCGGTAAAACCGGCAAAAAACGCAGGGCCAACAACCCCAGCGCGAGCGCCAACATCCCTGTGCGCATACACTCATCCTTGAGAGTCCCCACCTAGGCATAGCCGGCCAACCGCACCGGCGCCGTTATCAATTGTCACAAAGTCTGAATGGGCGGTTCGTAGAATCCAGACATACTTGCCGCCTTAACCGACCGAGAAGCCTTATGCCCCGGCGCTTGTTCAAACGCTACATGCCAGACCCGACCAGCATCAGGGAACACAAATCCTTACGCTTTCTCGGCTCCCTGCTGCATGACCCCAACCTCTGGCACCTCAACCGTCACTCCGTCGCGCGGGCGATGGCAGTCGGCCTGTTCGCGGCGTTTCTGCCGATCCCGTTGCAGATGCTCCTGGCCGCGGTGCTGGCGATCATGGTTCGGGGCAACATGCCGATTGCGGTCAGCCTTGTCTGGCTGACCAACCCGATTACCATGCCGGCGGTGTTCTTTTGCACGTACCAGACCGGGGCGTGGCTGTTGGATGTGCCCACTCGTCAGTTGCCCGACTCATTGTCCTGGGAATGGGTCAGCGGCGAATTGTCGACGTTATGGCAACCGTTTTTGCTGGGTTCGGTGGTGACAGGGTTGGTGTTGGGGGCTCTCGCCTATTTCCTGACCATGACGTACTGGCGGTGGTGGGTGGCGCGGCAGTGGAAGCGGCGCAAGAAAAGCCGGATGTAACAATGCAAAACGGCCTCCAGAGTGGAGGCCGTTTTTTTATGCGCTGTTTGTGCTGGCGGTCTTGAATCAGGTACGCATCCCGCGCCCACTGACCAGCAACCGTGCACAACCGACGTACAACACAATCGTCGCCACCAGCATAAAGGTGATTGCGATGCTGATCTTGATGTCCGAAACCCCAAGAATGCCATATCGGAACGCGTTGACCATGTGCAACACCGGGTTCGCCAGAGACACGGTCTGCCAGAACGGTGGCAACAGGGAGATCGAGTAAAACACCCCGCCCAGGTAAGTCAGCGGTGTCAGCACGAAGGTCGGGATGATCGAGATGTCATCGAAGTTGCGTGCAAATACGGCGTTGATGAAGCCCAGCAGCGAAAAGATCGTCGCCGTCAGTACCACCACCAGAATGGTCACGCCCAGGTGATGCACCTGCAAATCGGTGAAGAACAGCGACAGTATCGTCACGATGATCCCGACCATCAGCCCGCGCAACACGCCGCCCAGGGTATAGCCGATCAGAATCGTATGTGGCGACACTGGCGACACCATCAGTTCCTCGATGGAACGCTGGAACTTGCTGCCGAAGAAACTTGAGACCACGTTGCCGTAGGAGTTGGTGATCACCGACATCATGATCAGCCCCGGCACGATGTACTCCATGTAGGTGAAGCCACCCATGCCACCAATCTGCTTGCCGATCAGATTGCCGAAGATCACGAAGTACAAAACCATGGTGATGGCTGGCGGCAGCAGCGTCTGCGGCCAGATCCGGGTAAAGCGCCGGACCTCACGGTAAACGATGGTATTGAGGGCAACGAGGTTGGGCTGCAGCTCGGAACTCATACCGCCACCTTCGACAGATTTTTCTCCACCAGGGACACGAACAACTCCTCGAGGCGATTGGTTTTGTTGCGCAGGCTCAGCACTTCGATGTTTTGCTGCGCCAGTTGAGTAAACAGCGCGGTGATGCCCATGGCCTTGTCGACCTGGACTTCCAGCGTGTGACCATCGATCAGACGGGTCGGATAGCCGAGCAACTGCGGCGCGCTGGTCAGGGTGTTCTTGGTGTCGAGCAGGAAGGTTTCCACATGCAGTTGGCTGAGCAACTGTTTCATGCTGGTGTTTTCGACAATGGTGCCGTGGTCGATGATGCCGATGTTGCGGCACAACTGCTCAGCCTCTTCCAGATAATGCGTGGTGAGGATGATGGTGATGCCTTTCTGGTTCAGCTCGGTGAGAAAGGTCCACATCGAGCGACGCAGTTCAATGTCCACGCCCGCCGTCGGTTCATCGAGGATCAGCAGTCGCGGTTCGTGAACCAGCGCACGGGCGATCATCAATCGACGCTTCATACCGCCTGACAGTGAACGCGACGGCACATCGCGTTTGTCCCACAGCCCCAGTTGGGTCAGGTATTGCTCGGCGCGTTCCTTGGCGATTTTCGGCGGGATGCCGTAGTAACCAGCCTGGGTGACGACGATGTCGAAGGTCTTTTCAAATTGGTTGAAGTTGAATTCCTGGGGCACCACGCCGATGGAGCGCTTGAGCTGCGCAGGATTCTTGTCCAGGTCGTGACCGAAGATATTCACCGTTCCGCTGGTCTTGTTCACCAGGGTCGAGAGAATGCCGATGGTCGTGGATTTGCCCGCGCCATTAGGGCCGAGCAAGGCGAAGAAGTCACCTTCGGCAACGTCCAGATCGATACCACTCAGGGCCTGGAAACCGTTGCCGTAGGTTTTGGTTAGCTGCCGGATGGACAGAGCGGAACTCATATCGGATTACGCACCAAGAAGGAAGAAAGGGATAAAAGACGGCCTGCGGCGACTGGAGCAACCACGGCACATGAGCGCAATGGTGCTTGTCGCCGCCACACAAGTACAGTCAAGCGTGTCGATAGTGAGTATTAAGTCAACGCGGTCATAACGGCTTTTTGATACGCCGGACGCTGTTTCAACCGGGCGTACCAGGCTTCGAGGTGCGGCTGCGGCGCGCGCTCGATCGGCATCTCGAACCAGGCATAAATAAAACTGCCGAGCGGAATGTCGCCCATGCCGATTTCATCACCGGACAGGTAAGGCTTGGTCGACAACGCTTGATCGGCCATCGACAGCAGCTCAGTGCATTCTTTGATCGCGGCGTTGATGGCCGACCAGTCCTGCTTGTCTGCCGAAGTGCGCATCACGCCCCAGAATACGGTGCGGAACGGGCCGGCGAGACTTGAAGTCGTCCAGTCCATCCACTTGTCGGCCGTGGCGCGAGCTTTTACATCCGCCGGATACCAAGCGCTGCCGTCGGCATGCAGGGCCATCAGGTAACGCACAATGGCGTTGGATTCCCACAACACAAAACCGTCGTCCTCGATCACCGGAATGCGACCGTTGGGGTTCATCGCCCGGTACTCCGGTGTATCGACGACACCAAAGGCGCCGCCCGCATCGATGGCCTCGTAGGCCAGCCCCAGCTCTTCGGCGGCCCACAAAGGTTTTCTGACATTCGATGAGTTTTTACGACCCCAGATCTTCAGCATGACCGCCTCTTTTTTGACAAGTGGGCAGGCAGCATACGCCGGATCAGGCTCGACTCAAATCGCTCTGCATATCCCCCAGCAGGGCCGGCAGTGTGTCGCTGAACAAGTGTGGATAGCACTTTTCCAGGTGCTCGAAAAAGAACGCTTCCGGCACGTCGGTGAACTGGCCGTGATCGACCAGGTACTCCATCAACTGCGCGCCATCGCGATTGAACGGATGAAAGACACTGTCGTTGATCCCGTCGAATTCCAGCGGCGCAACATTGAACAATTCACAGAGTTGCTGGTTGAAGGCCGGCGTGGCCTTGACCCAGCGGTCGTTCAGATACAGCTCGGTGTAGCCGTGCATGGCAAATACATCGCTTTTCAGCAGCTCGAGCAAGCGTGGGGTCGACAGGTGATTGCGCACATCCGCCAGGCCAATGCGCGCGGGAATTCCGCAATGTCGCGCAGCACCGGCCAGCAACGTGGCTTTGGGCACGCAATAGCTTTCCCCGGTGGCCAGCGCATAACTGCCGCGCAAGGTCTGCGGGTCGCGACTGAACGTGTAGGGGTTGTAACGCACGGCCTCGCGCACTGCGTAATAGAGGTTGATCGCCTGCTCAAGCGGATCGCGACTACTGCCGCGATGTATTTCGGCGAACTCCACCACCGAGGGGTGGTCACTATCGATGAAGCGGCCGGGACTCAAGTACTCGTGCATGAGATCAATCTCCTGGGGAAGCCCCGAGTCTAGCGACAGGTTCAGCACAGAGATAACGACGTTTCGGCCAAACTTGGGCGCATTGTCGCGTAGGAAACGAACGAATTCCCATGCGTGTTGCCAACCGAGCCTACAAATCTCATCCAAGGTTTCCCATGATTTCAATCACTTTGCTCTGACCACCCTGTTTGGCGGATGCCGTCTAAGCTCTGAAGGTTGGTTTTACCCTGGTTCACGGAGGATTAAATATGCTGCTGTTGTGGATACTGGTTCTGATTGTCGGGATAGCCTGGTTAGCCCATCGTCGCACCGCCCCCCTGCCCGCCCTGTGCATTGTTGCCGTCTACATCGTCGCGATGGGCGCTTTCAGCCGCGCGCCCGGTTGGCTGCTGCTGGTGTTCTGGGTGTTGATTGCAGCCATTGCGGCACCCTTGCTGCTGCCCGACCTGCGTCGCAAGTTCTTCAGTGCGCCGCTGTTCAGCTGGTTCCAGAAAACCCTGCCGCCGATGTCGCAAACCGAACGCGACGCCATCGACGCCGGCACCGTGTGGTGGGACGGCGAACTGTTCAGCGGCCGTCCGAACTGGGACAAATTACTGTCCTATCCAAAAGCCCAACTGACTGAAGAGGAACAAGCCTTCATCGACGGCCCGACCGACGAACTCTGCGCCATGGTCACCGACTGGCAGATCGGGCAGGACATGGACCTGCCCGCTGAAGCCTGGACGCACATCAAGGAAAACGGTTTCTTCGCGCTGATCATTCCCAAGGAATTTGGCGGCAAGGGCTTCTCCGCCTACGCCCACTCCCAGGTCGCGATGAAACTGGCGACCCGCAGCGGCGACCTTGCGTCCACCGTGATGGTCCCCAACTCCCTCGGTCCGGCCGAATTGCTGCTGCATTACGGCACCGATGAACAACGCAATCATTACCTGCCAAGGCTGGCACGTGGTGACGACATACCTTGCTTCGCGTTGACTGGCCCTCTGGCCGGTTCCGATGCCGGCGCAATGCCCGACACCGGGGTAATCTGCAAAGGTGAATGGGAAGGCAAGGAAACCCTCGGCCTGCGCCTGAACTGGGAAAAGCGTTACATCACCCTCGGCCCGGTGGCGACCCTGCTCGGCCTCGCCTTCAAGGCCTATGACCCGGACCACTTGCTGGGTGACAAGGAGGACCTGGGCATCAGCCTGGCGCTGATTCCGACCGACACGGCCGGAGTTGAAATCGGCCGCCGTCACCTGCCCCTGGGTGCCGCGTTCATGAACGGCCCGAACTCCGGCAAGGACGTATTCGTGCCCCTCGACTTCCTCATCGGTGGCCAGGAAATGCTCGGCAAAGGCTGGATGATGCTGATGAATTGCCTGTCGGTCGGGCGTTCGATCTCGTTGCCGGCAGTCGGCACAGGTGCGGCCAAGTTCACCAGTCTGGTGACGGGGCAGTACGCTCAGGTCCGCGAGCAATTCAACGTTCCATTGTCAGCGTTCGAAGGGATTCAGGAAGCCATGGCGCGCATCGGCGGCAACGCCTGGATGATGGACGCGGCGCGCATGCTGACCGCCAACGCGGTGGACCTGGGTGAGAAACCGTCGGTGCTCTCGGCGATTCTCAAGTATCACCTTACCGAACGTGGCCGCGAGTGCATCAGCCACGCGATGGACGTTCACGGCGGTAAAGCCATCATCATGGGACCGAACAACTACCTCGGTCGCAGCTGGAATGGCGCGCCGATTTTCATCACCGTGGAAGGCGCGAACATTCTCTCGCGCAACCTGATGATCTTCGGCCAGGGTGCCATTCGCTGCCATCCGTTCGTACTCAAGGAAATGGCCCTCGCCGGTCGTGAAGACAAGGACCAGGCCCTCGCCGAGTTCGATGGCCTGCTGCTCAAACACATTGGTTTTGCCGTAAGCAATGCCGCCAGCACGCTGGTGCTGAACCTGGGCTTCGGGCACTTCGAACACACGCCGGGCAACACGCTCAGCCAGGGCTATTTCCGCGCGCTCAACCGTCAGGCCGCGGCGTTCGCAATGCTGGCGGACCTGAGCATGATGTTGCTGGGTGGTGAACTGAAACGCCGTGAACGCCTGTCGGCACGCCTGGGGGATGTGCTCAGCAACCTGTACCTCGCCTCTGCCGCCCTCAAGCGTTACCACGATCTCGATTCACCGGAACACATGGCGCCGCTGTTTACCTGGGCCATGGAGGAAAGTCTTGGCCAGTCAGAACGTGCGCTGGATGAGTTGCTGACCAACTTCCCGAACAAGGTGCTCGGTTGTCTGTTACGCGTGATCGTGTTCCCGTTCGGCCGTCGGCACAAAGGGCCATCGGACAAACTCGGCGCCGAAGTGGCTGCCGTGATTGGTCGCGCCAAGGGCGACCCGACGCTCGAAGAGTTGCTGGGCGGTTGCTACCGTCCGCAATCGGCCGAGGACGCTGTCGGTGCTTTGCAACACGCCTGCAATCTGTTGAACGCTGCGCAGCCGCTGCAGAAAAAACTGCACGTTGCGCTCAAGAGTGGCCAGGTCAAACCGACCGCCGGGGAACACGTCATCGATGCTGCACTGGAGGCCGGTGTCTTGCAGGCAGCGGAAGCGCAAACCCTGCGGGCCGCCGAAACAGCACGACGCAAGGTGATCGACGTCGATGATTTCGACAAAGAGGAACTGGCGTTGGCCCAAGGAAAGGTCCGCTGATCCAGTGCCCCCATGCAAAACGGTCGCAGGGGCTTTATACTCCCGCGCCCGTTTTGCTCTTGAGGACTTATCTCGTGTCCAACGTCGTTGCCGACCATCTCGTCTTGCTTGACCACTTGCGCAGCATCCTGGTCGCCGTGGGTGAGGCCGAACAGGTTCCCGAAGAAAGCCATGCCTTGTTCCTGGAGCGCTTCGATGAATTGCGTGCGTTGCTGCCGGTCGACCCGATCGAAAGCCAATACCTGGGCCAGGACATTCTCTGTCAGGTAATCACCCGCTACCCGCAAATTGCTCACCTGGTTCCGCGCGACCTGCTGTGGTACTTCGCCGGTGACTGCCTGCATTACATGCCCGATGATGAAATCGATCTGTATCAGGCGCTGGAAGAACGTCGCTTCGAAGCGGAACAGAACGACGAACCGTTTGACTGGAACCAGGAAAAGCAGCTGCTGGCTTTGTCGAAGGACGACAGCAAGCACTGATTTGCGATTGGTAATGCAAAAGGCCCGCATGGTTGAACATGCGGGCCTTTTTTTGTGCGATCAAAACAAGCCGTCACTCTCGGGCAGCTCATACTCCGATACGCCCATCACCAGACTGCTCGACTTACCGGGCTTGCCCAACGTCGGCTCCTTCTCCAGACACTCCACCAAGTAATCAATCAATACCCGTATTTTGGGAGGCAGGTACCGAGTGGGCGAATGCAGCAACCAGGCCCCGCCGTGGTATGAGGCCAGAAAGGTCCAGTCGGGCAGCACTTGCACCATCAACCCCTTCTCCAAGGCCCGCCGCGCCGTGAAATACGGCAGGCTGCCAATGCCGATGTGCTGCAATACCGCTCCAAACCGCACGCCAGTATGATTGGCGGCATATCGCCCGCGCACACCGACAGTCACCGATTTGTTGCCTTTCTTGAATTTCCAGCGCGCATCGCTTGGGGTTTCACCCAGGTAGATACAACTGTGATTGAGCAAGTCATGGGGGTGTGTCGGCGTTCCGTGTTCGGCCAAATATTGCGGTGTCGCACAGAGCAAATGGTCAATCGTCAGCAACTGCCGCCCCACCAGCCCCGAAGGTGGCCGATCGGTGATGCGAATCGCCAGGTCGACGTGATCATCGATCAAATCTACCTGTCGATCTTCAAGCATCAGTTCGACATCCACTTTGGGATAGCGGCGTAAAAACTCCGGCATGTGCGGGTGAATCACAATTCTTCCCACCGCTTTTGGCACGCTCAGACGCACCAACCCTTCGGCTTCGTCAGTGAACTGACCGCTGATTTCCATCACCGACTTTGCAGCGCTGACCATGTCCTGGCAACGCTTGAACACTTCTTCGCCGCCGTCGCTCAAGCGCAACTTGCGCGTGGTTCGCTCCAGCAGGCGGGTCGCGAGAGCCTTTTCCAGACGTGAAATACTGCGACTGACCGCCGAAGGCGATGAGCCCAATTGGCGAGCTGCTTCGGAGAAACTGCCCGTCTCGACAACCTTGACGAAAATGGCCATTTCACCAAGTAATGGCAATGGAAGATTTATGCTCACAACGCAACAGTCCTTTGATGTTTTAGCGGATTATCACGCTATTCGACGCTCAATATAATAAAAAATAGAAATTTGATGACGAGTATGGGACATGACGCTTCGCCTCTTTTTCCATAGTGATGACCTCAAGGCCAGTGTGGAAGTCCTGGATTGCGTGCCCCACGAACACGAATTTGCCGTGGTGCTGCGCGCCACGCTCTTCCACCCCCAAGGCGGCGGACAGCCGTTTGATACCGGCTGGATTGGCGAAAGCCAAGTACTGCGCGTCGCCCAGGATCCTGTCCGAATCATTCATTTCGTCGACAAACCGGTAAAACCGGGCATGACCCAAATCCGCGTTGACAGTGAGCGTCGCCAATTCAATACACGCATGCACACTGCCGGGCACCTGATCGGTCACTTCGTCCAGGCCAAGGGCTGGATGCCGATCAAGGCGCATCACTGGCCGGGCGAAGGGCGGGTGCAGTTCAAAGCGCTGGAAAGTGCACAGGACGTCGACACCCAAACCGTTCAACTCGGTATTGAACAGTGGATTGCCGAGGATTTTCCGCGCCTGACGTCATTGCGCGAAGGCGCCCGGGAAATCGGTTTCGGTGCACTGCCCGCCTACGGCTGCGGCGGCACCCATGTACGTAGCCTGAAGGAATTGGGCACGGTCACGATCGCCTCCCTTTCATTGAAGAAGGGAACGCTGTCAGTCCACTACACCGTGGACTGAGCATTTGGGCGATGACGGCACCGTCATCACCTGACGCCGGGGGGAGCCTGCGCTCGCGGGTTCTGTTGACTATCTGATAGATGGACCTAAGACATGATGCTTGACGTCGAGCGTCTCGATGAGACGTGCATAAAAAAACTGGCCAATGAAGAAGTCCTCGCCATCCGTGTCAAAGGCTTGCTGCCCCGGCCGCTGGCGATTCAGATTGGCGACAAGATCCTCGCCCCCGGTTTTGAAGGCTATATCAATGCGCCAAGCATCGGCCGCATTGGCATGGCGTTTTATGAAGCGGAAAACCAGCCGCTGCTGATCGAGGACTACTTCGAACGCGCCACCCGCAACATTGCGGAATTGCGTAACCGGTGCGCGCCCTATTCGTCCCCGGTCGACACCCTGCGCTGCATGCTCGACGAATCCTGGCCGGCAGGCGCGCACCTGGAGAACCTCTACGGTCGCAAGATGTATGTCGGCCTGTCGCGGGTGGTGAAACCGGGGGTGTGCTTCCTCGCCCACCACGACATTTTCGCCAAGGACGCCCCGGACAGTTACCAGGCCAGAAGCCTGGAAGCACAGTTCGCCTGCAACGTGTACCTGAACATGCCGACCGAGGGCGGCGCGCTGCAAATGTGGGACGACGACATTTCGCCGGATCAGTTCGACGAAATGCGCGGCGACAGCTACGGCATCGACCCGGCCTTGCTTGGCCCTCCGACCTTGGAGATACGCCCCGAGCCGGGTGATTTCATCATGTTCAATTCGCGGTGCATGCACTCGGTGACACCGGGCGTGGCGGATCCGCGATTGAGCCTTTCATTCTTTGTCGGCTACCGCGGCAATGCTTCCCCCCTCACCTTCTGGAGTTGAAATGCTTTCGAATTACTTGGGCGAGTTCCTGGCGCTGGCAACCATTCACTTCCTGGCCGTGGTCGCACCCGGGCCGGACTTTGCCGTGACCATCCGCCAGAGCGTGCGTTTCGGCCGGTTGGTAGGCATCTGCACGGCACTGGGTATCGGCGCGGGAATTTCCGTGCACGTGCTATACACCCTGCTCGGGGTCGGCGCCCTGATGCATACAACGCCGTGGCTGTTGACCGTGGCCAAAGTCGTGGGCGGCGCCTACATTTTTTACCTCGGGATCAGCTTGCTACGCAGCAAACCAAAATCCACGCTTGAGGGCGATAAAGCCCCAGACGAGCCCGTCGTCGAACAAACGCTGCTGAAGGCCTTCACCACCGGGTTTCTGACCAACGCGACCAACCCCAAGGCGACGCTGTTTTTCCTGGCGATTTTCACCACCATCATCAGCGCCACAACACCGCTGAACATCCAGGCGCTGTATGGGGTATGGATGTGTTTTGTGAATGCGGTGTGGTTTGTGATCGTCGCGCTGTTCTTTTCCAGCACCCGGGTGCGCGTGCTGTTCATGCGCATGGGGCATTGGTTTGAACGGACGATGGGGGTGATTCTGATCCTGTTCGCCGGGCGCCTGATTCTGTCGATGTAAAACCTGCGCCCACGCAAAAGGCCCGCCGAGTCTGACTCGCGGGCCTTTTTCATATCTGCGTCGCTTTTGCATTTCTGTGCGACAGATCCCACTTAGAGTCTCCCCTTTCACGCCTACGTGATGTTAGGTTGGAAATGTTTCTGACCAATCGATCAGACACTTCCCACAAACTGCCTGCAAAGGAATGCCTTTCACAATGGACTTCTCACTTAAGCATCTGGCCGCGTCGACCTTGATTCTGGCCAGCCTTTCGTCGTTTACCGTAGCCGCGCAAACCAACATCAGCGCGCAACAGAGCGCGACCATTCTCAAGAACTTCAGCGACGCCTCCGCCACGGATTTCAGGCAGTTCCTGGCAGGCGTGGCCAAAAGCGACCTGGCCAAAACCGCCGACCTCGGCCCGGCCATCAGCGCTTTCCAGGACAACAAGACGCTTACCCCTGAACAGCAGAATGAGATCCATCGTCTGCTGGGACTCTATGCACGGGTGAAATACGGCGCCGCGGCCACCGAGACCTTGCGTGAATTGGTGGCAATCCCGACCTTCCAGGTAGAGGGCGTTGCTCAGCACGACAACCCTGAATTCATCAAGATCGCCGATAAAATCAAAAGCCTTGCCCAGTCCTTCAATCTGAATTTTCGCAACATCGATAACCGCGTCTATGAAATTTCCCTCGAGGGCAGCGGCGATGAAGTAGTGGGTATTCACGCGCATGCCGACGTGGTGCCGGTGACGCCAGAGAATTGGGTCCTGAAAGACGGCACCCGACTGGATCCGTTCAAGGTCACCCTGATTGGCGACCGCATGTATGGCCGGGGCACCGAGGACGACAAGAACGGTATCGTCGTGGCCCTGTACGCCATGAAGGTGATCAAGGAAGAGAAGCTGCCGCTGGCGAGGAACTTCAAGCTGCTGATCGACACCACCGAAGAAACCACCGGGGACGCCATCCCCTATTACTTCGAACACAACCCGACGCCCAACTACAACCTGGCGCTGGACGGCGGCTACCCGGTGGTCATCGCCGAAAAAGGCTACGGCACCGTGATGGCCAACTTTGCCCGGCGCAACGGCGAAGGCCAGGGCGCAGAAATCACCTCGATGACCGGCGGCCTGGCCACCAATCAGATTCCGTCGGCTTCGGTCGCCACATTAGTGACTGACAGGCCTGCCGAACTGGCCGCCAGCCTGCAAAAGGCTGGTAGCGAGTACGCCAAGCGCAATGGTGGAAACTTCGAGGTAAGCGCCAACGTCGTCGACAAGGACGTCAAGCTCACGGTGACCGGCGTTTCCGCCCACTCCTCCGAGCCAGAGTCTGGCGTCAACCCGGTCGCCAGGATGCTGGACTTCATCAACAGCCTCGACGGAAAAGTCGCGCTCAAGCACAACCACATCACCGACGCCGCCCGCTACGCTGCCGACAACTGGGGGCTGGATTACTTGGGCGGGAAATTGGGTGTCGGTTTTGCCGATGACTTCATGGGGCCGCTGACGACGTCTCTGACCTTTGTCGGGATGGATGACACAACCTTCAAGCTGGCGGTCAACCTGCGCGTGCCGAAGGGCAAGTCCCCGGAAGCCCTCAAGGCCGAAATCGCCGAAAAAATTGGCACCTGGAGCAAGAAGAGCCATGTAGCGGCAACGTTCGACTATTCCGTCGCCGAGCCGATGTACCGCAATCCTGAGGGTGAGTGGGTCAAGGCCTTGCTGGCCGTGGCCAGCGAAAACCTGAGCATGGAACACAAGTACGGCACTTCTGCCGGCGCCACGTCGGTGCATGAACTGCCCAATGGTGTGCAATTCGGTCTGGCACGGCCAGAAGTGAAATACACCGGTCACACGGATAACGAGTTCAAGACGGTCGACCAGTTCCTGCTGGACCTGCAGATCGTGACCGAAATGATGGGGCGCATCGGGCAGTTGCCGAAGCTCTGATCGCCTCTTGGACCCGCCCTGCAGGCGGGTCCAAACCTCGCCACATTTTTCTCAGGGCAGGTCGATTACTGAACTAATCGGCATTTCCTGAAGAAGGTTGTTTCTGTTGCGCCATAAAAAACGCACAAACAAAAACGCCGCTCATTGCTGAGCGGCGTTTTTGTTAAATATGGAGCGGGAAACGAGACTCGAACTCGCGACCCCGACCTTGGCAAGGTCGTGCTCTACCAACTGAGCTATTCCCGCAAATGGCGTCCCCTAGGGGACTCGAACCCCTGTTACCGCCGTGAAAGGGCGGTGTCCTAGGCCACTAGACGAAGGGGACACGCTAACTGAAACACATGGTGTGTATTTCAGTGCCCAAATCCGTATCCGAAGATATCGGTTCTGGTTTCACTCAACGCCGCCCGAAAGCAACGCTGCTTAAAAATGGAGCGGGAAACGAGACTCGAACTCGCGACCCCGACCTTGGCAAGGTCGTGCTCTACCAACTGAGCTATTCCCGCATTGGCGTCCCCTAGGGGACTCGAACCCCTGTTACCGCCGTGAAAGGGCGGTGTCCTAGGCCACTAGACGAAGGGGACACACGTACAACATTCACTCCCTACCGCGTTTCGCTGTGTGCTTTACGCTGTAAGTGGCGCGCATTCTATGGATGGATTGAGGGGTCGTCAACCCCCAGATATAAATTTATTTAAATCAATGACTTCGCCCTGCTTTCAGACCCGTTTGGGGCTTTTCCGCAGACTGACCCCCAACGCCTATATTCTGGCCCCCTTCAAGACGCTATAGTCCATGCCATCAAGATGATGGCGATATGGAGCATCTTCGCCACCATTTATATAAGCAGAGCAACGGCCGATACATTGATAGCCATAGCTGATTCAAGTCGTCGAGCGGCCTATGCGCCCCAATGGCAAGCCACTACACTCGAGCGCAAACCCTATAAAGAGGTCTTACCGGTGACACCACTCATGATCACCCTGCTAGTTGTAGCCGGGATCGCACTATTGATCGCCATTGGCTACATGAACCATGTGGTGGAAAACAACAAGCTGGAAAAGGCCCGTACCAAGGTTGAGCTCAACGACCGCCTGCGTCGCTGCGGCGAGATCACCGAAACCTTTCCCGGCCAGTTGATGACACCGGCGCTCAAGCTGCTGTTGACCCGCCTGGAGCTCAACGTCTGCCAGCGCCTGCTCAACCTGGAAAAGACCAGCGCCAACCTCAGGGCGCGGATCACCGAACTGGAGGCCCTTGCCGCCCAGGGCGAGTCGATCCCGGTCAACAACCCGCCAGCACCGATCCAGACCGAAGCCAAGGCCAAGGACGTACGCTTCCTGCTGGAGGCCCTGCATGGCCAGATCACCCGTGCCGCACAGGACGGTTTCCTGCCGCCCAACGAAGCCAAGCGCTGGATCCGCGAAGTCCGCCATATTCTGGTGCTGCTGCACATCGAGTTCTTCAACAACCTTGGCCAGCATTGCTTGCAACAGAACCAGCCGGGTCAGGCGCGCCTGGCGTTCGAACGTGGCGTGCAGTACCTGCGTAAACAGCAAGAGCCGCAGGTCTATGCCGAGCAATTGGAATACCTGGAGAAACTCCTGGCTCGCGCCAACGCCATGGTGATGGACAACATCGCTGCCGTTGAGGGTGAGGCCAACCAGTTGAACGTAGGCCTCAAACAAGTCGACGCCGATGCCGACTGGAAAAAGAAAGTGATCTACGACTGATTTGCGAGAATAGAAAAGCCACCTGCGAAGGTGGCTTTTTTTTGGGTTGGATTGGATGGGGAGTACAGTCGGGAAAGATGGGTTGGCTGTCAGGCCGTCATCGCGAGCAGGCTCGTTCCCACAAGGCTCCCACAGTGATCACAGGGCTCTTCAGAGCCGGAAGTGCCCCACCATCCCTTTCAGTTCAAGCCCGAGCTGAGCCAGCTCAATGCTGGACGCCGCGTTGCCCTGCATCGCCAGTGACGACTGATCCGCGCTCGCGCGAATGCTCGTGACGCTGCGATTGATTTCCTCGGCCACCGAACTCTGCTCCTCGGCTGCCGCGGCAATCTGCTGGTTCATCTGCTGGATCAACGACACCGCTGCCGCAATACTCCCCAGCGCACTCTCGGTCTGCAACGCATCGCTGACGGCGAGTTTCACCAGTTCGCCGCTGTTCTGAATCTGCTGCACCGACGATTGAGCGGCCGAGCGCAAGGCACTGACCAGTCGCTCGATCTCCTCGGTCGATTGCTGGGTACGCTTGGCGAGCGCCCGAACCTCGTCGGCCACCACGGCAAACCCCCTGCCCTGCTCGCCTGCCCGCGCAGCTTCGATCGCTGCGTTGAGCGCCAACAGGTTAGTCTGTTCGGCAACACTTTTGATCACGCTGAGCACTGTGCCAATGTTCTGGATCTCTGCGCTCAGGCTTTCGATGCTGGAACTGGCCGACGTCGCCGAATCCGCCAGTTGCTCGATGCGTGCCATGCTCTGGCGCACCACTTGCTGACCGCTTTCGACTTTGCCATCCGCGGTCTGTGCGGCCTGGGCCGCCTCTTCGGCATTGCGCGCCACGTCGTGCACCGTCGCGGTCATCTGATTCATCGCCGTGGCGACCTGCTCGGTTTCTTCTTTCTGACTGCTGACTTCCAGGTTGGTCTGCTCGGTCACCGCCGACAGTGAATGCGCTGAACTGGCCAATTGCTCGATACCGGCCTGCAAGCCACTGACGATGCTGCTGAGTCCGGCGCCCATCTGCTGCATCGCCTGCATCAACTGGCCGATCTCGTCACGACGGGTCACCTCAACCGTCGCACTCAAATCACCCGCGGCAATTTGCTGGGCCACCAGAATCACACTGCGCAGCGGTGCCACGATCAACCGGGTGATCACCCACGCCGCCACCAGCCCGACCAGCAACGCCAGGCCTGAGGAGCCGATGATCAGCAACGAGTTCTTTTTCAGCTCGGCCTGCATCGACTGGTCTTCGGCGACATAGGCTTGATCCACCCGCTCCACCACTTGCGCGGCGCGCTGATGCAACTGTTCGTAGACGGTTTTCTCCTGGGCCAGCAGGCCGGTGTATTCCGTCAGTTTTTCGCTGAAACTGCCGATGTGACCGCTCACTTCATTGAGGACCGTCTGATAGCCCTCATCCTTGACCGTGGTTTTCAGCTGTTCGGCCTGGGTCAACGCCTGGTCCGCCTGCTCGATCTTGCCCTGGCCTGCGCTGTCGTCACCCTTGCGGCTCTGGTCCAGACGCACGCGCGCCTCGTTCATGGCCTGCAACATCAACCGCGAGACCTGGCTGACCTGACTGGCCTGCTCAAGGAATTGCCCACCATCCTTACCCTCGGATTGCTTCAAGGTATAGGCGCCATCATCGGCCAGGCCGGCTTGCAGCACATCAAGGTTATTGGCCACGCTGGACACCGACCAACTGGCCATTTCCAGCGCCAGGTCCTTGGCCTGACTCAGCGAGACAAACTCATCGAATGCCTTGCGATAAGCCCCCAGCGACTGCTCGACGTCATTCATCACCGGCACGTTAGCCGCGGACGCTGCCTTGAGCTGGGTCGCCAGAGCGATCAGTCCATCAACGCCCTCGTGCAGGGCATCGGCGGTTTTCGGGTTGCCGTGCAAGGCGTACTCCTGCTCAAGCAGACGCACCTTGAGCAACCCGCTATTGAGTGACGACATCTGCTTGAGCCCATCGAAGCGATGACTGATGGTTTGCAGGGACCATACGCCGATGGCTGCCACCAGCGCGGTCAGCAGCAGCACCAGGACAAACCCGACACCCATTTTTTTTGCCATACCGAGGTTGGCAAAACGTCCTTGCACGGCCGAAATCATTGCACTTAGTCCCCTGACATAGTCTGTTGACGCAGATTCGCAACGGGCCTGTGCCAGCACAAGTCTCTGGCGTCGGAATAATGGCAAAAAGCTACGCCCGCGTCGTTTTCAGAACGCTTGAGGTCGATTCAGAGTGGTGGCCTGAAAAAATGCCCGGGCACGAGGATCACAGGCGCAAGCCACGTTGATGCGCTGCCAGTCCGTGGCCTCACCACCGGGATTGAATGCAGTGGCGGAAGACAACATCACACCGAAGCGTCGGGCCTGCGTGCGCACCTGAGCGTAGTCGGACATTCGTGATCGTGCCCAGATGAACAGTCCGCCCACCGGCTTGCCGAAAACCTCCCAATCGGCATCTTCGAGTATCTGCAAGGCAGCCTCTCTGTCGGTGTTCAATCGCTGGCGCTGACGCTGGACCAATTTGCGATACGCGCCGCTGGCCAAGAGGCAAGCCAGCACCGATTCGCAGAATCTTGAAGCGCCCATGCTGCTGGTCATCTTGACCTCGGCCAGTCGCGAAACAACCGCGACACTGGCGACGACAAAGCCGACGCGCAATGAACTGCTGAGGGTTTTAGAATAGCTACCGACGTAGATGACGTTGTCGTCGATCCCCAGCGCCGCGAGCCGAGTGCCGGGGCCGCGGTGCAAATCGGCAAAGACGTCATCTTCGATGACCAGCACACCATGGTCTCGGGTCAGTTGCAGCACCTGCTGCGCCACGGCGGGTGCCAGGCTGCTGCCGGTCGGGTTGTGGTAGAAGCTATTGATGAACAGCGCACGGGGCCGGTACTTCAGCAACAACGCTTCAAGCGCCTGCGTATCAGGCCCGCGGGGGGTACGTGGCACCTCGATCATCGTCACGTCGTTCAGCCTGAGCAAATCGAACAACAGCGAATACCCCGGGCTTTCCACCACCACGCAATCCCCCGGTTTAAGCAACGTACGCACGATCAGATCCAGCCCGTGGGTCGCCCCGGTGGTGGTCAGTATCCGTCGTTCATCCACTTCGATGTCGAGTGGCTGCAGACGCTTGAGGATCTGCTCTCGCAAGGCTGGCAACCCCAGTGGCGTGCTGTAGCTGAACAAAGCAGCCATGTCGGTGCGGCTCACCTGGCGAATGGCGTAGCTCAAATCGTCGGTTTCACGCCAGCTTTCGGGCAGGCTGCCACAGCCCAGTTGAAGTTTGCCCGTCACGCAATCCTGCGCTACGTCCACCCCTTCCAACCAGGGACAACCCGGTCCCTGCGCAGGATGGGCAACTATGAAACCGGAGCCCTGACGCGGCGCCAGCATGCCTTGTGCGACCAGACGCTCACAGGCTTCGACGACGCTGGATTGACTAAGCAGATTGACCCGTGCAATTTGCCGCGCTGAAGGCAGACGCGTCCCCGGCAGCACCCCGTCCTGACGGAGCCAGTCGGCCAACCCGTCGACGATTTGCTGCACGACTGGCACCAATGCCCGTCGATCGATTCTCAATTCCATGAGCAAGCAAACTCCTGTCCGTTTTGCGGGAAACAGTTAATCACAGGAGCGCTGGAGGAGATGTGCGACAACGCCGCCAAAACCCTCGGTTCTAACCCTTTGAAACACATTGATCAGCCCCGTCACGGAACTGTAAAAAAGCCCGCAGAGGTGCGGGCTTTTTCCTACATTGCAGCGCCTGATCTCAAAACGCGGTAACGCCACCATCCACCGCCAGCGAATGACCGGTGGTGAACGCCGCGCCGTCGCTGCACAAGTACAACACCGCGCTGGCGATCTCCTCCACCTTGCCGATGCGACCCACCGGGTGCATGGCGTTGGCAAACTCGCCTTTCTTCGGGTCTGCTTCATAGGCACGACGGAACATGTCAGTGTCGATCACCGCCGGGCAGACCGCATTCACGCGAATCTTTTTCTTCGCATATTCGATGGCCGCCGACTTGGTCAGGCCGATGACCGCATGTTTGGACGCCGCGTAAATGCTCATCTTCGGCGCAGCCCCCAGGCCTGCCACCGAAGCGGTGTTGACGATCGCACCGCCGCCCTGGGCCAACAACAAAGGCAACTGATACTTCATGCACAGCCAGACACCCTTGACGTTGACGCCCATGATCGCCTCGAACTCATCCAGTGTGCCGTCGGCGAGTTTGCCTTTCTCGATCTCGATGCCGGCGTTGTTGAAGGCATAGTCGAGACGGCCGTAGGTGTTGACCACCTGGTCCATCAGATTTTTTACATCGCTTTCCAGCGTGACGTTGCAACGCACGAAGGTTGCTTCGCCGCCGGCCGTACGAATCAGCGCCACGGTGCCTTCGCCGCCAGCGGTGTCCATGTCGGCCACCACCACTTTCAACCCTTCGGCCGCAAAGGCCTGGGCCGTCGCACGGCCAATACCGTTGGCAGCGCCGGTCACCACGGCGACCTGGCCGGAAAACGTCATGCTCATTGTTATGTCCTCAAGTGCGGGGGATTACGTACTTTCAGTCTAGCCACAGAGGGTCATGTCACGGCAGCACTATCAGGTGGCCGGTTGGGTGTCCATGCGTGGCAGTGATAGAACGACCGTGCCAACTATCACTGCACTGGATCGATGTGCATTCGCCGTATCAGCCAAACTTGCGGCATTGGGCCTGAAGGGCTATCAACAAGGCTTCATTCATCTTGAGTGCCTGTCATGACTACCCAGACCAATCGCCAGTTCCTGCTCGCCAAACGTCCAGTGGGTCCAGCAACCCGCGAGACTTTTACCTATCAGGAAGTACCGGTCGGAGAGCCGGCGGCAGGTCAGATTCTGGTGAAAAACGAATACCTGTCACTGGACCCGGCCATGCGCGGCTGGATGAACGAGGGCAAGTCCTACATTCCACCGGTCGGTCTGGGTGAAGTGATGCGCGCCCTGGGCGTAGGCAAAGTCGTTGCGTCGAACAACCCGGGGTTTGCGGTCGGGGACTACGTCAATGGCGCCCTGGGCGTGCAGGATTACTTCCTCGGCGAACCGCGCGGTTTCTACAAGGTTGATCCAAAACTGGCGCCGTTGCCGCGCTACTTGTCCGCCCTGGGCATGACCGGGATGACGGCCTACTTCGCCCTGCTCGATGTCGGCGCGCCGAAGGCCGGTGACACGGTGGTGTTGTCGGGCGCAGCCGGCGCAGTGGGCAGCATTGCCGGGCAGATCGCCAAGATCAAAGGCTGCCGCGTGGTCGGGATTGCTGGCGGCGCGGACAAGTGTCAGTTCCTGATCGACGAATTGGGTTTTGACGGTGCCATTGACTACAAGAACGAGGACGTCGTCGCCGGTCTTAAACGCGAATGCCCGAAAGGGGTGGACGTGTATTTCGATAACGTCGGCGGCGACATTCTCGACGCCGTGCTGAGCCGACTGAACATGAAGGCACGCGTGGTGATTTGCGGCGCGATCAGCCAGTACAACAACAAGGAAGCGGTCAAGGGCCCGGCCAACTACCTGGCGCTGTTGGTCAATCGCGCGCGCATGGAAGGTTTTGTGGTGATGGACTATGCCGCCCGGTTCGCGGCCGCCGGGCAGGAAATGGCCGGCTGGATGGCCAAGGGGCAACTCAAGAGCAAGGAAGACATTGTTGACGGACTGGAAACGTTCCCGGAGACGCTGATGAAATTGTTCAGCGGCGAGAATTTCGGGAAGTTGGTGTTGAAGGTTTAACCCATTATTTCAGACACCCCAAAACAACGATAGGAGTGAGTCTGCTCGCGATAGCGGTCTATCAGTCGACATCATCATTGACTGATACACCGCAATCGCGAGCAGGCTCACTCCTGCATTTTAATCTTCAGTGTGGGTTAGGCGAGTTCGGCGACTACGGCGGCAAGCGCTTTTGCTGGATCAGCTGCCTGGCTGATCGGACGGCCAATCACCAGATAATCGGAACCGGCGTCCAGGGCCTGGCGCGGGGTCAGGATGCGGCGTTGATCGTCTTGTGCACTGCCCGCCGGACGAATACCCGGGGTCACCAGTTGCAACGACGGGTGAGCCGACTTCAGTGCCTGGGCTTCCAGCGCCGAGCACACCAGACCGTCCATCCCGGCTTTTTCCGCCAGCGCGGCCAAGCGCAACACTTGCTCCTGTGGCTCGATGTCCAGACCGATACCGGCCAGGTCTTCACGTTCCATGCTGGTCAGCACGGTCACGCCGATCAGCAGCGGCTTGGGCCCGGTACGCTGGTCCAGCACTTCACGGCAGGCCGCCATCATGCGCAGGCCGCCGGAGCAGTGAACATTGACCATCCACACGCCCATTTCCGCCGCAGCTTTGACGGCCATGGCGGTGGTGTTCGGGATGTCGTGGAATTTCAGGTCCAGGAACACTTCAAAACCCTTGTCACGCAGGGTGCCGACGATTTCCGACGCGCAGCTGGTGAACAGTTCCTTGCCGACTTTTACCCGGCACAGCTTCGGGTCCAACTGGTCGGCCAGCTTCAGTGCGGCGTCACGGGTGGGGAAATCCAGGGCGACGATGATAGGAGTCTGGCAGACGGACATGTGAGGGCTCTCAGGCAGGACGAAATCGGCGCGCATTGTAGCGGAACCAGCGGCGCTGCGGGACCCGATGATCGGTAATTCGTCATCGGCGCTCAGGCAAGACTAGTCCTTTGGCCAATTGTGTCGAGGCCGATACACTCATGACACGCTCACAACATCCTTCATCGCTACCGTCGGCAGCCGCAACACGTCCTTACAGCACTTCCTGCCTCCGGGCTGGACGCCTATGCTGAAACCACAACCTCGCAGCCCATCTTTGTGGTTGGCAGCCTCTCTGGCAGATGAACGCACGCATGCACAACACCCAAGCCCCTTTGAACGACGATCAAAAAGCGCCCGGCGGTGACAAACGCTGGAGCATTCGCGCCCTGATCGTCGACGATGACGTCCCGATTCGCGAATTGATGATCGATTACCTCGCCCGGTTCAACATCCACGCCAGCGGTGTCACCGACGGCGCGGCAATGCGCCTGGCGCTGCAAGCCGAACATTTCGACGTGGTGGTGCTGGACCTGATGCTGCCGGGCGAAGACGGTTTGTCGTTGTGCCGCTGGCTGCGCGCCGAGTCGGACATTCCGATCCTGATGCTCACGGCCCGCTGCGAACCGACCGACCGGATCATCGGCCTGGAACTGGGCGCCGATGACTACATGGCCAAACCGTTCGAACCCCGTGAACTGGTGGCGAGGATTCAGACCATTCTGCGACGGGTGCGCGATGATCGCACCGAACAACGGGCGAACATTCGTTTCGACAATTGGCGCCTGAACAGCGTGTTGCGCCAGTTGATTGCCGCCGACGGCCTGGTGGTGCCCCTGTCCAACGCCGAGTTCCGCCTGCTCTGGGTGTTTATCGAACGTCCGCGCCGAGTGCTCAGCCGCGAGCAATTGCTGGACGCCGCCCGTGGCCGTTCGATCGAGGCCTTTGATCGCAGCATCGACCTGCTGGTCTCGCGCCTGCGCCAGAAACTCGGTGATGACCCCAAAGCCCCGCAGTTGATCAAGACCGTTCGCGGTGAGGGTTATCTGTTCGACGCCAGAGACATCGGTTGATGCGTGCGCGCTTCGATACGCTGTTCGGCCGCCTGTTCGGCGTGCTGTTGCTGGCGATCTTCCTTGCGCACCTGTTGGCCTTTGCCTGGTTTCACCATTACGGCCCGCCCCCTCCTCCACCGCCGCCGGAACTTTCCCAAGGCGTCAACGGGCAGCGCCCACCGATGGACCCACGCGTTGAAAACCGCCCGCCTCGACCATGGTTCGGCGGGCCGCTGGTGCCGCTGACCTTTCAATTGATCTCGCTGGTCATTGCGGCCTGGTATGGCGCCAAACTGCTGAGCCGACCGATCCAGCGCCTGAGTAATGCCGCCGAGCGCTTGAGCGAAAACCTCGACAGCACGCCGCTGGATGAGTCGGGGCCACGGGAAGCGCGGCAAGCGGCCTACACCTTCAACTTGATGCAGAAACGCATCATCGAACAGGTGCAGCAGCGCTCGCGGATGCTTGGCGCGGTGTCCCATGACCTGCGCACGCCGCTGTCGCGACTCAAATTGCGCCTGGAGCAGATCGACGACGAAAAGCTGCAAGGTCAGATGCGTCAGGATCTGGACGACATGATCAGCATGCTCGACACCACCCTGACGTATCTGCACGAACAGCGCACCAGCGAGGCCCGGCAATGGATGGACGTGCAGGCGTTGGTGGAATCGTTGTGTGAAAACGCCCAGGATCAGGGCGCCGATGTGCAGGCCAGCGGTCACTGCGCCCCGCTGCAAGTCCAGCCGATGGCGTTGCGTTCGTGTATCAATAATCTGCTGGATAACGCGCTGCGCTACGCGGGACAAGCGCTGATCACACTCCAAGACAGTCGCGAAACCCTGGTAATCCGGGTGATTGACCATGGCCCGGGTATTGCGGCAGATAAACGTGAGGCAGTGTTTGAGCCGTTCTTTCGCCTGGAAGGCTCACGCAACCGCAACTCCGGCGGTGTCGGCCTGGGCATGACCATCGCCCGCGAGGCTTCGGAACGACTGGGCGGGCAATTGAGCCTGGAAGAAACCCCTGGCGGTGGATTGACCGCCGTCATTCACCTACCCCGCACCTGAACTTGTGTGTACTGACCGGTACAAACCTCACATACCCACGACACCTTGCCCCTTGAGGCTGCATAAGCCGGTGTCCCCACCGGTTTTCCATTCCAGGGAGTGAGCACAATGATCGGTAGCGTCAGCAACTATACGAGCTATACCAGCACCAGCAGCACCACGACCAACACCGCCCGCAGCCAGCAGTTCCAGAAAGAACTGCTGGCCAAGCTCGATACGAACAGCGACGGCGTGGTTGATCAGGACGAGCTCAAAAGTGCCTTGTCGCAAAAATCCGACGACGGCCTGTTGGTCAACCTGAGCAAAAACTTCGCCGACCTCGATAGCGATAACAGCGGCAACCTGAGCAGTGAAGAAATGGCCGCGATGGTCCCGCCGCCGCCACCGCAACACGATCAACCACCAAGCACTGAACTCGCCGATGCAATGATCAGCGCCCTGGACACCGACGGTGATGGCAGCGTGACCGCCACCGAACTGAGCAGCGCGCTGCAGGCGAACAACAGCCCGTCATCGACCAGCACTGACACCAGCGCCGCACTGCTCAAGGCATTGGACAGTGACAGCAGCGGCGGTGTCAGCAGCGATGAATTGAAAGCAGCCTTGCAAGCAGGCCGTGAGAAAACCAGTGACAGCTCGACCGATCAGTTCAACGTCAATGATGCGCTGCAAAAGATGGTCGCCAATCTGAGTAAACAGTATTCGCTCGATAACGTGGCGACGGTGGGCAAGTACCTGAACGTCGCTACCTGAAAATCAAAAGCATCGTCGGAGCGCCGCCCGAAGCGAGCTTGCTCCGGGCGGCGATCCGACGATGAGGCCATCAGCCTCGACACAAGACTCAGGGCCGGCGATCTTCTACCCGCGCCTGACTCTTGCTCCAGTCAGTCAGCAAGCTGTACGCCACCGCCAACAACGTCGGCCCGATAAACAGCCCGATAAAACCAAACGCAATCAACCCGCCGAACACCCCCAGCAGCACAATCACCAACGGCAGATTGCCGCCCCGGCTGATCAAGTAGGGCTTGAGCACGTTGTCGACGCCACTGATGATGAACATGCCCCAGACCCCCAGGAACACCGCCATCCCGTACTCACCTTTCCAGGCCAGCCACGCCGTGGCCGGAATCCACACCAGCGGTGGACCCATCGGAATCAGACTGAGCAGGAAGGTCACGATGCCCAGCACCAAGGCTCCCGGCACCCCGGCGATCAGGAACCCGATCAGTGCCAGCACGGCCTGCGCCGCTGCCGTACCGATCACGCCGTTCACCACCCGCTGCACCGTGCCCGCCACCAGATCAATGTAATACCCGGCGCGCTCACCGATCAGGCGCTCCAGCAAACCATGAACAAAGATCGCCAGACGCGGGCCGTCGCGGTAGAAAAAGAACACAAATACGATGCTCAGCGTCAGCTCGAGAATCCCGCCGCCGATCTGCGCACTGCGCGCCAGCAACCAGTTACCGACCTGACCCAGATAAGGCTTGAGCGCGACCATCATCGCCGCGCCCTGTTCATCGATACTGTTCCAGACCACCACCAGCCGTGCGCCCACAAAGGGAACACTGCCTAGCCAGTCAGGCGCCTGCGGCAGGCCCTCGACCTGTACATCCTTGATAAACACCGTGGCGTCACGCACATGGTCGGCCAGGTTGAACCCCAGCCATACCAGCGGCACGGCCACCAGCAACATCCAGCCGAGGGTCAGCAGCGCTGCCGCCAGGGATTCGCGGCCATTGAGCCAACGGGTCAACAAACGCATCAGCGGCCAACTGGCAAACGCCAGCACCGCGCCCCAGAACAGCGCCGACCAGAACGGCGCCATCACCCAGAAGCTCGCACCAAACAGCACCAGGAGCAGAATCTGCACCAACAGCCGATCATTATTGGGCATGTAAAGTCTCGAAAAAATCAGTCAACAAAGGGTAGACGAATGCGCCGTGCGCATTCGCCTGTGCAGCTTATCGCAACAGCTCGATGTGCAGGCCAGAGCCTTCGACGGTGCCGCCTTCCAGTCGCGCCGCACGCACGCCCTGAGCAATCAATGCCTGACGCCAGGCCTCAGCCTTGGCACCGGAAACACTGACTCGCAGGGTGGTGTCCAGGTTCAGTCCGCGTGAAATCAGCCGCAGCCACGTGTCGTCGGGATCAGCGTTCAGTTTCGGGAAATCGAGTTCACCGGTGCTTTTGAGCTGACGCAACAGGGTGGCGGACGTCGGCAACAAGTCGCCCAACGGCGCCGCCGCGTCGAATTGCTCGACATGCAGGTAGGCTTTGCGATTACCGCGAGTGATGCTGTAAAGCGCCACGAGCGCATTGTCCTGTGGCGCCGCCAATCTCAGCAGCAAATACGCCTGTTGATCGTCGGCACCGTAGAGCTTGGCATTTCCGAAGACTTCGTTGGCCCACAGGCTGCTTTCGCCACAATCGCGGGCCTGGCACCAGAACAGCAACTCGGCGCCCTGTTTTTGCAAGGCTTCCCGCGCGGCGGTAAAGGCTTCGGTGGAGGAATGCTCCGGCGGCAACTCATAGGTGACCGAGGTGGTTTGCCCGCGTGCCGTGACCTGACCGTCAAAGCGCAACTGGCCACTGATCTTGCGGATCGAACCCAGAGGGTAGATCCGTTCGAGCTCGACGGCCGGACGATAATCAACGATCTGCGCATCTTCCATGCGCGGCAGGATCGGCAAGTCCTGACTGCCGGGGATATCCGCGGCAAACGATAAAGGACTGAAACAACACAGCGCCAGCAGACTGAGTGAACGCATGGGCAGGCTCATCGGATCAGCATGGCCTGGGCCCCTTTTAACTTCTTTTCCTTTTTATCGAAACCCGGGGCATGCACCGTGCAGGGCAGGCCGGGTTCCTCGATCACGATAGAGACCTTGTGGCCGTTCGGGGTCGCAGCGGTATAGCGATCTATCATGGTTGTCTCCCATTTCAACCCGACCAGCCTCGACAGTTGCCCGGCGCAAGTCAAGGAACGGCGAAGAACCGATTGAAACAGTCTGCGACAAGGTCCGCGCCGGTTTCGTCATTCAGGTGCAAATGATGACCGCCTGGCAGCTGTTCACGGCTAAAGGGTAGACGCTCCAGCAACTCGGAATGTTTGGCGAGCATGCCGTCGGCCGCGACCACCAGTTTGGCCGGACAACTGACCCGCAGGACAAAAGCCATGGCCTGTTCGGTGGTCAGACGCAGCGGCGATGGCAGCGTCAGGCGGTTGTCGGTGCGCCAGGTGTAACCGCCCGGCACGGGCATCAAGCCGCGCTGGGCCAGCAGCTCAGCGGCTTCGCGACTGACCGCCACCAACCCCTTCATGCGCGCTTCGATGGCGCGATCGAGGGTGTTGTAGACCGGTTTTTGCTTCTCCCGCAAATCCAGCTGCGCTTGCAGGGCCATGCCCATGCGCTCGGCGGCATTTTCGCCTTTGTCTGTAGGAGGAATGAGGCCGTCGATCAACGCCAGGTGCGTGACCCGCTCCGGCATCGACCCGGCAATGATCAGCGAGGCGATGGCCCCCATGGAGTGCCCCATCAGCGCAAACCGCTTGAGGCCCAGTTGTTCGGCGACTTGCAACACGTCATGGGCGTAATCCCACATCGCGTAACCGGCGCCAGGCGGGCGATGCCCGGAATGACCGTGACCGGCCATGTCCAGCGCGATGATGCGCAGGCCTTTGAGCTTGGGCGCCAGACGGGCAAAGCTGTTGGCATTGTCCAGCCAGCCATGCAGCGCAATCACCGGCAAGCCGTCTTCAGGACCGAACAAGTGCGCCGCCAACTCGATGTGCGGCAGGCTCAGACGGACTTCTTCGACGGCATTGCTCATGCGCAATCCTTTTGGCGGCGACCGTCCCATCGGCTGAACAGGCTTTTCAGCAGCGTGGCCGTGTCATGTGGACGCTCGAGAGGAAACATGTGACCGCCGGGCAGCGTCAGGGATTCACCCTGCGGCATGCGTCCGACAGCGCTGGCGTGATGACGCATCACCACGCGGCTCTTGTGCCCGCGCACCACCGCCAGCGGCACTTTCAGCTGACGCGTGCGACCGGGGCTGGTGTGGGGCACGCCACGGTAGATGCTGATTTCCGTGGCAGGATCGAAGCGCAGGCGCAGTGTGTCACCAACCTTGTGCAAACCGTGTTGCAGGTAGGCGTCAAAGCACTCCGGGTCAAAACTGCGGAACAAGGTCTTGCCTGAGAAGTAGCTACGCGCACTTTCGAGGTCGGCGAACTCTTCTCGACGGCCCAGGGTACGGCCGGCCGGGGTCAAGCGGTCGATGAAGCCGAATCGCTTGGCGGCGCGGATGACCCATTGATCGGTGCGGGTCAGCACCGGTGAATCGAGCATCACCACGCCGCGATACAACTCCGGGCAACGCAGCGCCGCGTGCAAGTGCAGCACGCCCCCAAAGGAATGGCCGACGCCCCACACCGGTTCCGCTTGCTGCTTGAGGTGATGGATCAGTTCGTCCACCAGGTTGTACCAATTGTCGTCCGCCGGAAAACGCGGGTCATGAGCGTGCTGCTCCAGATGCGTCACCTGATACTCGGGCGCCAGCGCCGCGAACAACTTGCCGTAGGTTCCGGAAGGAAAACCATTGGCGTGGGCGAAAAATATCTGTTGCGACATACCGGCAAATCCATGAGCGAGAACAGGCGTTGATTGTCCGCAAGACGACGGCCGACAGCAATGACTGTAAGTGACAGGAATGATGACAGTCCGGTCAGGGCAATACCGAAACGCTGATGCAAAGACCTGTAGCAGCTGTCGAGCCTTGGCGAGGCTGCGTTCGCGGTCAACCTGAAACACCGCGTGGGCAGATTCCACGACGGCTTCGCAGCCGGACGCAGCTTCGCGCTGCTCGACAGCTGCTACACGAGGCGGATGCAGGCTTCGTTTAGCGGGCCGGCGGGTTCTCCCCCAGCGGCACGACCGCCATGGTCAGGCGCGACACGCAACTGGACTTGCCTTCATCGCTGGTCAAGCGGATGTCCCAGACGTGTGTCGTGCGGCCAATGTGGATGGGCGTGGCCACAGCCGTCACCCGCCCACTGCGCAGGCCGCGCAGATGGTTGGCGTTGATTTCCAGGCCCACGCAGTAAAACTTGCCGGCGTCGATGCACAGGTAGCTGGCCATTGAGCCGACCGTTTCGGCCAGCACCACCGACGCGCCGCCATGCAGCAGGCCGTAAGGCTGGTGAGTGCGGTGGTCAATGACCATGCTCGCGGTCAGGGAGCCTTCGTCAAACGCTTCGAAGCGGATATCCAGCACTTCGCCGATGGTGTTTTTCTGGATCGCGTTCAACTGCTCGATGTTGGGAGTGGTACGCCACAGACTCATCGCTGCTTTCCTTTGTTGGTTTTGTTCGTGGCTCAATCCTGCCACAGCACCGCCTCGCTGCGCTCGCTCCATTCTTCGAAACGGTCGCCATAAGCCGCTTCGATCACGTTGCGCTTGATCTTCAGCGTTGGCGTCAGGAAGCCGTTTTCCACGGCCCAGCTATCCTTGACCACCACCAGACGCCGCAAACGCTCGTGTTTGTCGAGGACGCCATTGACCTCATCCAGGAGCTTTTCCAGGCTTGAGTGCAACCCCGCCCTCGCCGTGCCGCTGGCGTCCTGCTGCCCGACCGCCGATAGCACGCACAGTCCCAGCGGTGCACTCAAACCGTCACCGACCACGCACACTTGTTCAATCCGCGAATGCACCGCCAGGCGATTTTCAATCGGTGCCGGCGCGACGTACTTGCCCTTGCTGGTCTTGAAGATTTCTTTCAGGCGTCCGGTCAGGCGCAGGTTGCCTTCGGCGTCTTCCTCCCCCTTGTCGCCGGTGCGCAGGAAGCCGTCCCCGGTGATGGTTTCAGCGGTTTTCTGTGGTTCCTTGAAATAGCCGAGCATGGTCGCGCCGCTGCGCACCATGACCTCGCCCGATTCGTCAATCCGCACTTCTACCTCAGGGCACGGCTTGCCGATCCAGCCGGGCTTGTTCTCGCCGGGCCGGCAAATGTGCGAATAACCGCAGCTCTCGGTCATGCCGTAGACCTCCAGCACGTCCAGCCCCAGTTTGCGGTACCACAGCAGCAAGGTTTGTGGCACGGGCGCAGCGCCGGACAAGGCAACGCGCAACGCGTCCAGCCCCAGCCCGGCGAGGACTTTATGCCCGACCCGCTTGCCGATGAAGGGCAGCCCGAGAAGAAAGTCCAGGCGTTTTGCCGGGATCTTGCTGTACACGCCCATCTGGAATTTGGTCCAGATCCGCGGTACACCGAACAAGGCAGTAGGCCGGGCGCGCTTTAAATCCGTCAGGAAGGTGTCGAGGCTCTCGGCAAAAAACACCGTCTGCCCGGTGTAAATCGAGGCCAGTTCGACGAACATCCGCTCGGCCACGTGGCACAGCGGCAAGTAGGACAGCAATCGGTCCGACTCGTTGAGGCCAAACAGCTGCGTGCCGCGGGTGGTGGCAAACCCCAGATTGCCGAAACTGTGCATCACGCCTTTGGGCAGGCCGGTGGTGCCAGAGGTGTAAATGATAGTGGCCAACTGATCGGCTGGCGGCGTGGGGTTATCCTGGATGGGTGAGCTGCGTTGCAGGTCGGCCCAGCTGAAATCGAAGGTGCCCGGTGGGTGCAACGGCAGACTGATCGTCGGCAGCTCAGGTCTGACGCCGAGTGACATGCTCGGCCAGTCATCGAGCTTGCCGATAAACACCAGCGCTGCTTCGGAATGATCGAGTACCTGAGCCACCGATTCAGCGGTCAGGTTGGGGTACAACGGCACCGAGACATGCCCGGCCATCCAGATCGCCAGGTCGGCGATGATCCAGTGGGCACAGTTTTTCGAGATCAGTGCGATGTGGCTGCCTTGCGGCAATTCGCGAGCGCGCAGCCAGTGCGCGGCGCAGCGAGCCTGATGGCCGACGTCGGCCCAGGTCAGTGTTTCAACTTGCCCACCCCCCGTGGGCTGGACCAGAAAACGCTGGCGTGGATGACGGGCCTCACGCTCGTAGAAAACATCCAGCGGCAAACGAAAAGCAGCAGACATGCGACTCGCTCCTGTATTTTTGGTCTGGAGCAAGCGTAGTCAACCAAGCGGTTGCTTGGTTGACTATTTCATTACAAAGATCAGCAACACCGCAGCCCCTGCAGGAGCCGGGCTTTCCCGCGATGCAGGCGCTGCGGCTTATGGATCAGACAGCGTCGATGCAATCGCGGGCAAGCCTCGCTCCCACATAAAGCCCGGTGACGACATTGCTAAGGGTGTTTGATGCTCTTGAGTTTCATCGACCCGATCCGCAACTCATCACCTTTGAGCTCAGCCAGCCCGGCGGTGGAGACTTTTTCCGGCGGATGCCCGGCGCCATGCTGCAGGTAGCTCAGCAAGTGTCCCACCAGCGGGTTGTGACTGACCAACAGGACATCACTCACTGACACAAGTTGTTCGGCCACCTTGTCCGGATCGGTGTCGGGCGTCAGCCACTCGACAGTGCGGATCTCCGGCTCGAAACCCAGAGCTTCACGCACCAGTTGCGCCGTCTCCTGCGCACGCAGGTAAGGGCTGGCGTAGATCGCGGTAATCGTCTGACCGATCAACTCCGCCGCACTGCGCAGCACTTCTTCGCGACCATGAAGAGTCAGCGCTCGCTCGGAATCAGGACGCGAGCCATACGGTTCAGCTTCACCATGACGCAATACCCAGAGTTTCATAGTTTGGGTTCCTCATCTCGGGCCGGATGCGGCGCGGGCGCCACAACATGCGGCGCTTCACCTTCCGGTGTACGCGGCGTCGGCCAGTCAGCGAACGGCCAGGGTTTCTGGTCGCTGTGGAAGCTGCCGAAACGACCGATCTGCGCCAGGAACTGGCTCAGGCTGTCGCCGAAGTTCATCAGGCTGGCGCTCGGGGCGCCATAGAACAAACGATAGATCAGTTGCACCAGCACCACCGCGCCCAGGATGAACTGCGCCACTTGCCAGACCAGCACGAAGACGATCATCCACAGCACCCGCAGCAGGATGGACTCGTACCTGGTTTCCATTTTCGGATCGTTCATGTCGTGCTCCCCTGCTTATTTACAAAGCGTGCTTAGTTGAAACCGCTGGTTGAGATGAAGTCGACGTCGGTTTTCGGTTCGCCGCGCATCAACAGTTCAATCACTTGATTGAGCGTGCGCCCTTCGAACAGGATCGCGTGCAGCCCGGCGACCAGCGGCATATAGACGCCCACCTCCTGAGCCTTGGCCTTGAGCACTTTGAGCGTGTTCACGCCTTCGGCGACTTCCCCCAGACGCGTCACTGCGTCCTCCAGGCTCAGGCCCTGGCCGAGGGCAAACCCGACCTGGTAGTTACGGCTTTTCGGCGACGAGCAAGTGACGATCAAATCGCCCACCCCGGCAAGGCCGAGGAAGGTCATCGGGTTGGCGCCCTGATTCACTGCAAAACGGGTCATTTCCGCCAGTGCTCGAGTGATCAGCATGCTCTTGGTGTTTTCGCCCATGCCCAGCGCCACGGCCATGCCGGCAATGATCGCGTAGACGTTTTTCAGCGCCCCTCCCAACTCGACGCCAAAGCGGTCGGCGCTGGCGTACACGCGAAAGGTCCGGCCATGCAGTGCTTCCTGAACCCGTTGGCACAGCTCTTCGTCTTCACTGGCGACCACCGTCGCGGTCAGCGCGTGTTCGGCAATTTCACGGGCCAGGTTCGGTCCGGACAGCACGCCGATGCGCGCTTGCGGGGCGATTTCCTCGAGGATTTCGCTCATCAGCTTGAAAGTGTGGGCTTCGATGCCTTTGGTCAGGCTGACCAGCAGCTTGCCGCTCAGCTGTGCGGCGTGCGGGACCAATACCGAGCGCAGCGCACTGGAAGGCAACGCGACGAAACACAGGTCGCAGGCGTCCAGCGTGGCTCGCAGGTCAGTCACCGGTTCTACCGCCGGGAGAATCTTGATGCCTTTGAGGTAACGCGGGTTCTCGCGATTGACCCGGATGGCCTCGGCCTGTTCGGGGTCACGCATCCACTGCCGGACCTGATGCCCGTTTTCGGCCAGCAGATTAGCCACGGCGGTACCAAAACTTCCGCCTCCCAGGACCGCAATTGGGCGCTGTTCAGTCATATGCAATCCGTTAATCCATACCAGTGGCGATGTCGGCATTATACGGAGCGCCCCCGTGGCGGCCAGCCCCAGCATGAATTACCAACACTTGTAGGAAGAAGACCAATAAATACTAGGAAAATGCCGGCATCGTGAATGGAAAACTCAACGCGCTCGGTTAACATGCGCGCCAACTCCTCACGATCAAGGGTATGACGTGTCGCTTGGTTCTCCATCACCCCGCTCGCCGCTGGTCCTGGCGCTGATGTTCAGCCCGTCCTTGCTGGCCGACGACTTGTTCCTCGACAACGAACCGCTCCCGCAAGTGCTCACGGCGACACGCCTGAAGCAATCGCCGGCCGCAGTTCCGGGCAGCATGACGGTGATTGACAGCGAATTGATCAACGCCAGCGGCGCTCGGGACATCAGCGAATTGCTGCGACTGGTGCCGGGCATGATGGTCGGTAACATCAGCGGCAACCAGGCCGCCGTGAACTACCACGGCACCAACGCCACCGCGGCCCGACGCATGCAAGTGTTGATCGACGGTCGCTCGGTGTACCGCGCCGGCCTGGCCACGGTGGACTGGAGTGACATTCCGGTGGCCATGGAAGACATCGAGCGCATCGAAGTCTTTCGCGGCCCGAACACCGTCAGCTACGGCGCCAACGCGCTGATGGCCGTGGTCAACATCATCACGCGCAACCCGGCCAACAGCCATGGCACCCGCGTGAAAATCACCCGTGGTCAACGCGGCATCAACGACTATTACGCCAGCCAGGGCACCGGCTGGGACGGCGGCGACTTGCGTCTGTCACTGTCGGGGCAGCAAGACGACGGCTTCGATTCGGACCGCAACGGTGCCGATTATCGGGACCGCCGTCGCCTGAATCGCTTCAACCTTGCGGTCAGCCAGACGCTCGCGGAAAACCAAAGCATCGACTGGCAATTGAATGCAAAGGAAGGCACCAACCAGCGACCGTATACCTACCGCCCGGTGTTCCCGGGGATTACCGCCGCCGGGGACAATTCCGACGTCGCCGCCAAAGATTACGCCGGCTCGCTGCGCTGGAACCTGGACCTCAATCCCGATCACAGCCTGTATGTCCAGGGCTCGGCCCAACACTGGGATCGCCAGCAAACCTGGCGCGCCTGTGATGCCGAAGCGTCGTTCAGCCCGCAGCTGACCCAACTCTGGCAGCTCAACCCGAATTACACCGAACGCCTGGCGCGCAACATGGATCGCTTCACCGGTCCTGGCGCACCTCCGGGCACGCCAATGGAACAAGCGCTGGCCAATCAGGTGCTGGGGCAATGGAAAAGCGGCGCCCGGCAAACGCTCTGTGGCGACATCGACCAGAGCGCCCGGGAATCGCGCTACGACCTCGAAGTGCAGGACACCCTCAGCCTGTCCGACAGCCTGCGACTGGTCAGCGGCATGAACTATCGTTACGACCGGGCCGATTCCGAGACCTACTTCAATGGCACGCTCGACGACACCACCTGGCGCACATTCGGCCAACTGGAATGGCGTGCCACCGAGCATTGGTTGTTGCAGGGCGGGGCAATGTTCGAAGACACGCAATTGACCGGCAGCTCGTTGACCCCGCGTGTGGCGGTCAATTACCTGATCAACCCGCGTCATGGCTTGCGTGCCGTGTATTCGGAAGCGATTCGCTCACCGGACATGTTCGAGAACAACGTCAACTGGAGTTACCAGGTGACCAATCTGCGGCCCACCGCTTACGGTCAGACCAGTGCCCGCTATTTCGTCAAGACCCGTGGTCCCGGCGATCTCGACAAGGAACGCATGCGCTCGCGAGAGCTGGGCTACAACGGCTACTTCGTCGAACTGGGGCTGAGCGTCGATGTGAAGCTGTTCTACGACGAAATCAGCGGCATGATCAGCGAACCGCTGCGCAACAATCAGTACATCGCCAGCAACTCCAACAGCTCACGCTTCACCGGGGCGGAAACGCAAGTGGACTGGCGCCTCGGCAGCGCTGACCGTCTGCGCCTGACCTATGCCTACGTGGACACCGACGCCAGTAATCCGCTGGATGAGCAACAGACCGCGCGCAACAGCGGCTCCGCCGGTTGGCTGCGCAACTGGGGACAGGGCTGGAACAGCGCCCTCTTCTACTATGGCGACGATGCGCTCAACGGCTATCGCTTCGAGCGGGTCGACACACGCATCGCCAAACGCATCGGTTTGGGCAAGGCCAATCTGGAACTGGCGGGCATCCTTCAACAACGCCTGGACAACCAACCCACCACCTTCGTCGACAACAACTACGACGAACGCCGAGTGGTTTATTTCAGCGCGGAGCTGACGTTTTAAATGCGCCGTTGCCTGTCATGGAAATCGCCGCCACTGGGCCGCTTGCTGGCCGGGTTGTGCCTGGCGATTGGCTGCCTGCTCGGCGCCCAGCCGATACAGGCTGCGGACATTCTGTTGACTGGCACCGAAGACAGTCCTGGCGTGCAATCCTTCGTCCGCGCGCTGAGCGAAATGCGTCCGGCCGACAGCGTGCGTTTCCAACCACTGGCGAGTCTCCCCTTGCCAGGCAAACTGCCCGCCGCCACGCGCCTGATCCTGCTGGATCTGTCGAGCCTCGACTGGCGCCAGCAAGAGGCCCAGGGCCCGGCGACGCTCGTACTGCGCATCAGCCGCCTGCAAGCCCAACAACGTTTCGGCGTGAATTTTCCACCGCACCTCAGCCTGCTCTGGAGTGATCCGCCACTGGATCGGCAATTGCGCCTGACCCGACTGATCCTGCCCCAGGCGCGGCGCGTCGGCGTGCTGTACGACAGTCACAGCGAATTCCTGTTGAAAGAAATGCGTCTGGCCGCCTTGGGGGAAACGCTTGATGTGGTCGCCGAGCGCTGGGATAACACCAATGACAGTCGCCCCTTGCAGGATTTGCTGAAAAACTGCGACGTGCTACTGGGCCTCGACGATCCCGACTTGTACAACCCGAAAACCGCAAAAAACCTGCTGTTGAGCAGCTATTCCCGGCAACTGGCCTTGGTCGGCCCGAATGCCGCGTTCGTCAAGGCCGGCAGCCTTGCCAGCACTTACAGCGATCAGAGCGACTGGCTGCAGGTGCTCGACGAATTGCTCGACCTGCCACCGGCGAGCTGGCCGCGCGCGCTTTACCCGCAACACTTCAAAGTCTCAAGTAACCCGCAAGTGGCTCGTTCATTAGGTATTGAGCAGATTGATGACGCATCTGCCGCCCTCCAGCTGGCTGAAGGAGAAAGCCGCCCATGACCTTCCGACGCCCTTGGGACATCAATACCCGCACCCAAATGATCAGCCTTGGCCCGGCCCTGTTGCTGACACTGGTGCTGATCAGTTTTTTTACGTTCGTACGGATTCAGGACCTGCGTCAGGAGCTCAACCACACCGGGCAGTTGATCGCCAACCAATTGGCTCCCGCCACCGAATACGGGGTGATTTCGGGTAACAACGAGGTGCTCGAAAGCTTGCTCAAGGCGACACTCGCCACGCCGAACGTGCGCTTCCTGGAGGTCCAGGACAACGCCAACCGGATTCTGGTGTACGTCGAGCAACCCTCGGAAACCCACCGACGCTCGCAACAGGTTGAGGTGTTCCAGGCACCGGTGCGGTTGCAGCGGATCGCGCTCAACAATGATTTTTTCCAGGTTTCCAAAGCCGCGAGCATCGGCCCCTCCGAGGACTACCTGGGTCGGGTGATCGTCGGCCTGTCGAATGACGCCTTCAACCAGCGTCAGCAGGAAATCCTGTTGAAAGCCGCGATCCTCGCCCTGTTCGCCCTGCTGTTTACCTTTCTGGTGGCACGGCGCCTGGCGGGCAGCCTGTCGCAACCGATTCGCGACATTGGCAACGCGGTGAAGGCCATCCAGGAAGGCGATTACACGCGCCCCTTGCCGATTGTCGACGACACCGAGCTGGGCGCGCTGTCGCAACACATCAACAACCTCGCCAGCGGCCTCGAACAAGCCAGTCGCGAACAGCATCAGGCGATGGCGCAGTTGATCCAGACACGTGAGGAAGCGGAAAAGGCCAACAATGCCAAGTCTGATTTCCTGGCGATGATGAGCCATGAACTGCGTACGCCGATGAATGGCGTACTCGGCATGCTGCAATTGCTGGAAACCACCGACATGACTGAAGAGCAGGTCGAATACGCGGCACTGGCCTCGGAGTCCACCGAACACCTGCTCAAGGTCATCAACGACATTCTCGACTTCTCGCGCATCGAGCGTTCGGAACTGGAGCTCGAGCACATCCCGTTCAATCTCGCGGACCTGATCGTCAGCTGCGCTCAATCGTTCCAGCACAGCGCGGCGCAACGCGGCCTCGATCTGCAGTTACTGATTCCCGAAGACATGCGCGCCCTCCAGGTTCAAGGCGATCCGACACGCATCCGGCAGATTCTGGTCAACCTGGTCGGCAATGCCTTGAAGTTCACCGAGCATGGCCGCGTCAGCATCGAACCGCAGTGGCAATCGCTGGACCACGAACTGCTGTGGTTCACCTGCACCGTGCGCGACAGCGGCATCGGCATTTCCTCTGAAAGCCTGGAACTGATGTTCAATGCCTTCCAGCAGGCCGACAGTTCCATTTCACGACGCTACGGAGGCACCGGCCTGGGGCTGCCGATTGCCCGCACGTTGGCTGAACGCATGGGCGGCACCTTGCGGGCGCAGAGCGAAGAAGGCCTGGGCTCGGTGTTTACCCTGGAAATCCCGCTGGCACTCTATAAACAGACGCTGCCGATACTGACCCCGAGGGCGCAGACCGGCAATGAGGATGGCGCCGGGCATAACGTGTTACTGGTCGAAGACAACCCGGTCAATCAGACCGTGATTGAAGCAATGTTGCGCAGCCTGGGCTTTACTGTCAGCGTCGCCACCGACGGCGCGCAGGCCGTGCGCAGCGCCGAAAGCCTGATTTTTGAAGCGATCCTGATGGACTGCCGACTGCCGATCATCGACGGCTATGAAGCGACCCGACAGATTCGCCAATTGCCCGGCTGTGCGCACTTGCCGATCATCGCCTTGACCGCCAATGCGTTGCAGGGCGATCGGGAAGCCTGTCTGTCGGCGGGCATGAACGATTACTTGGCCAAGCCGTTCAAACGAACGGATTTGCAGCAAATTCTGCAGCGCTGGGTGCAGTAGTACAGGCCTTTCGACCATCTGCGACTGGCGTGAAAGGCGAAAGTGCGGCAGTCTTAGGCACCCGAACAGGCCCGAAAAGGGGCTTGAATAATAATTTCAGTGCACAAGTGTACATTCATGTCCTTGGTGCTGTGACTTTCACCACAACGCAATAGTCTATGAGTAGGCTGCTGACTCGAGGCATGAACGCCTCGATCGGCCGGGAGATTTGCCCCACCCTGCCGCATGGGACTATTGAGGAGCTCGCATGACCCAACAAAACGCCTTTACTCGGGAAGACCTGCTGCGCTGCAGTCGCGGTGAGCTGTTCGGCCCAGGTAACGCACAACTGCCCGCCCCGAACATGCTGATGGTGGATCGCATCACCCATATCAGTGCCGAGGGTGGCAAGTACGGCAAAGGTGAATTGGTCGCCGAGCTGGATATCACTCCGGACCTGTGGTTTTTCGCCTGCCACTTCGAAGGTGATCCGGTGATGCCGGGCTGCCTGGGCCTTGACGCCATGTGGCAACTGGTCGGCTTCTTCCTCGGCTGGCAAGGCCTGCCGGGCCGTGGCCGTGCGCTGGGTTCGGGCGAAGTGAAATTCTTCGGCCAGGTCCTGCCGACCGCCAAGAAAGTCACCTATAACATTCAGATCAAGCGCGTGTTGAAAGGCAAACTGAACCTGGCCATTGCCGACGGTTCGGTCAGCGTCGACGGCCGCGAGATCTACACCGCCGAAGGCCTTCGGGTCGGCGTTTTCACCTCCACTGACAACTTCTAAGGGTTATCCGCATGCGCCGCGTCGTTATCACTGGTCTGGGCATCGTTTCGTGCCTGGGCAATGACAAAGAGACCGTCTCCGCTAACCTGCGTGCAAGTCGCCCTGGCATCCGGTTCAACCCGGAATATGCCGAAATGGGTCTGCGTAGCCAGGTTTCCGGCTCCATCGACCTTCCCCTCGAAGAACTGATCGATCGCAAGATCTATCGCTTCGTCGGCCACGCGGCGGCTTACGCCTACCTGGCCATGAAAGACGCCATTGCTGACTCCGGCCTGACCGAAGAGCAAGTGTCCAACCCGCGTACTGGCCTGATCGCCGGCTCCGGTGGCGCCTCCACGCTGAACCAGATGGAAGCGCTGGACATCCTGCGCGAGAAAGGCGTGAAGCGCGTTGGCCCATACCGTGTAACGCGGACCATGAGCAGCACCGTTTCCGCTTGCCTGGCCACCCCGTTCAAGATCAAGGGCTTGAACTACTCCATCGCTTCTGCCTGCGCCACCAGTGCTCACTGCATCGGCAACGCCATGGAACAGATCCAGATGGGCAAGCAGGACGTCGTGTTCGCTGGCGGCGGTGAAGAAGAGCATTGGAGCCAGTCGTTCCTGTTCGACGCCATGGGCGCACTGTCCAGCCAGTACAACGAAACCCCGGAAAAAGCTTCCCGTGCCTACGACGCCAAGCGTGACGGTTTCGTCATCGCCGGCGGTGGCGGCATGGTCGTGGTCGAAGAGCTGGAACACGCTCTGGCCCGCGGCGCGAAGATCTACGCGGAAATCGTTGGCTACGGCGCGACTTCCGACGGCTACGACATGGTCGCCCCAAGCGGCGAAGGCGCCATCCGCTGCATGCAGATGGCCATGTCCACCGTTGACGCTCCGATCGACTACCTGAACACCCACGGCACCTCGACTCCGGTCGGCGACGTCGCGGAAATGAAAGGTGTGCGTGAAGTGTTCGGCGACAAGGCTCCGGCCATCAGCTCCACCAAGAGCCTGTCGGGTCACTCCCTGGGCGCCGCCGGCGTTCACGAAGCGATCTACTGCATGCTGATGATGGAAGGCAACTTCATGGCCGGTTCCGCCAACATCGAAGAACTGGACCCGGAAGTGGCAGACATGCCAATCCTGACCAAGACGCGCGAAAATGCCACCATCAACACCGTGATGAGCAACAGCTTCGGTTTCGGCGGCACCAACGCCACGCTGGTACTGAAGCGTTGGGCAGGTAAGTAATACCTCGCCGTTTCGCTGCACACAAAAACGCCCCGACTGGTTCGGGGCGTTTTTTTTTGTGCCCTAATAAAGTGAATGCACCGCAGTTCCTGTAGCAGCTTGGTTATTCATGAACATGAAGCTTTTGTCATAAAACTCAACGCCCTGCGACCGAATGTCGCGCGTTACGCGGGCTGCAGGACTTTTGCAGAATCGGCAATTGTCCGTTACCAATCCCGAGCGTTTACTTAGCAAGCTAACAAAACGTATAACAAAGACCTGCACACGCCTTGGTGCAGATAATTGAGATTGGAGCTAGCAGATGACTGTAAAAGTAACTGAACGCGACGATTCACATAAATCCCATGAGGGTGTAGCCGCTGGTATCCGCATTTGGGATGTCCACCAACAGGACCTGCTGGTGGGGATGTTTCACTCCGAGACTGACGCGCACAACTACAAAACCGAACTGGAAACACTGGAGCAACAAAGGGCGTTGCGCTCCGCTTGAACAACTACAGCATTGAAAACGACAAACCCCGCCATGAGCGGGGTTTGTCGTTGTTGCAACCTCTAACGGCTTACCACATCAGATCATCCGGAATCTGGTAGGCGGCGTACGGATCGTCCTCGGCGGCCACTTCTTCAGTCTTCACGTTCATCTGCACGATGCGTTGTGGATCACGCTCCTGGATCTTCAGCGCCGCTTCACGCGGGATCACTTCATAACCGCCGGCGTGGTGCACGATGGCCAGGAAGCCATTGCTGAGCTGATTACGCATCAGCGTGTTGACGCAGAGGCGCTTGACCTTTTTGTCATCAACGAAGTTGTAGTAGTCCTCGGTGGTCAGCTTCGGCAGACGCGAGACTTCGATCAATTGCTTGATCTGCGCGGCGCGGGCCTTGGCCTCGACTTTTTCCTGCTGCTGACGGTTCAGCTCCTGGTCGCGCTTGACCTTCTCGGCCTTCGCTTCCTGCGCCGCACGCTGCTGCGAGTCATCCAGCTCGATATGGCCTTTGTGGGCCAGGCGCTGTTGTTTCTGCTTCTCTTTGCCGACCTGTTTGGCCTGCTTCTGGTTGACCAGCCCTGCTTTGAGCAACTGGTCGCGAAGGGAAATGCTCATGGTGCTTGTTTCTCACTTAGGCAACTGCTCAACCGCAGCTGGTCAAATTCTTTTCCTGACGTTTGGCTTCGCCCCACAAGGCGTCCAACTCTTCGAGGGTGCAATCTTCTATGGGACGGTGGGTGTCGCGCAATGCCTGTTCGATAAAACGGAAGCGTCTTTCGAATTTGCTGTTGGCGCCACGCAGCGCGGTTTCCGGATCAACCTTGAGATGACGCGCCAGATTGACCACGGAAAACAGCAGGTCACCGACTTCATCGGCAATCGCTGCCGAGTCATTGTCGGCCATCGCTTCGAGCACTTCATCAAGCTCTTCACGAACCTTGTCCAGCACCGGCAAGGCGTCCGGCCAGTCGAAACCGACCTGCCCGGCGCGCTTCTGCAACTTGGCCGAACGAGACAACGCCGGCAGCGCAGCAGGCACATCGTCAAGCAAGGACAGTTGTTGCGGCGCGGCAGATTTCTCGGCGCGCTCCTCGGCCTTGATCTCTTCCCAGCGCTGCTTGACCTGTTCTTCGCTCAGGCGCGGGATGTCCATGGGCGCGTACAGATCACCGGTGGGGAACACGTGAGGATGGCGACGGATCAGCTTGCGGGTGATGCTGTCGATCACACCGGAAAACTCGAAGCGCCCTTCTTCCCGGGCCAGCTGGCTGTAATAAACCACCTGGAACAGCAAATCCCCCAACTCACCCTGCAAGTGATCGAAGTCGCCGCGTTCGATGGCGTCAGCGACTTCGTAGGCTTCCTCAAGGGTGTGCGGGACGATGGTGGCGTAGGTTTGCTTGATGTCCCACGGGCAACCGAACTGCGGGTCGCGCAGTCGGTTCATCAAGTGCAATAAATCTTCGAGTGAATACATCAATCAGTCTCTACACAAACCCTTGCAGGAGTGAGCCTGCTCGCGATGGGGGCGTGTCAGTCGACATTAATCGTGACAGATACACCGCTATCGCGATCAGGTTCTCTCCTGCATTGATCATCTCAAGGCGTCCGGTTACGGCGGGTTTCGATGATGTTCGGCAACTGGGAAATCCGCCCCAACAACCGCCCCAACGCATCCAGCCCCGGAATCTCGATGGTCAGGGACATCAACGCGGTGTTGTCCTCTTTGTTCGAGCGGGTGTTGACCGCCAGCACGTTGATCCGCTCGTTGAGCAGCACCTGCGACACGTCACGCAGCAAGCCGGAGCGGTCGTAGGCGCGGATGACGATGTCCACCGGATAAGTGAGCACCGGCACCGGCCCCCAGCTGACCTGGATGATCCGCTCTGGCTCGCGCCCGCCCAGTTGCAGCACCGAGGCGCAGTCCTGGCGGTGAATGCTCACGCCGCGGCCCTGGGTGATGTAACCGACGATGGCATCCCCCGGCAACGGCTGGCAGCAGCCGGCCATTTGCGTCATCAGGTTGCCGACGCCCTGGATCTGAATGTCGCCACGCTTGCCCGGTTTGTAGCCGGTGGCTTTGCGCGGGATCAGCTCCAGCTGCTCGTTGCCGCGCTCCGGCTCGACCAGTTGCTGCGCCAGGTTCACCAGTTGCGCCAGGCGCAGATCTCCGGCGCCCAGGGCGGCGAACATGTCCTCGGCGGTCTTCATGTTGGCCTTGTCGGCCAGCTTGTCGAAGTCCACCGCCGGCAGGCCCAGACGATTGAGTTCGCGCTCAAGCAGGGTTTTACCGGCCGCGACGTTCTGGTCACGCGCCTGCAACTTGAACCAGTGGACAATCTTCGCCCGTGCCCGCGAGGTGGTGATGTAACCCAGGTTCGGGTTCAGCCAGTCGCGGCTCGGGGTGCCGTGCTTGCTGGTGATGATCTCGACCTGTTCACCGGTTTGCAGGCTGTAGTTGAGCGGCACGATCCGGCCGTTGATCTTCGCGCCACGGCAGTTATGGCCGATTTCGGTGTGCACGCGGTACGCAAAGTCCAGCGGCGTCGCGCCTTTGGGCAGGTCGATGGCGTGACCGTCCGGGGTGAAGATGTAGACCCGGTCCGGCTCGATATCGACCCGCAACTGTTCCGCCAGGCCGCCGATATCACCCAGTTCTTCGTGCCACTCGAGGACCTGACGCAGCCAGGAAATTTTCTCTTCGTAGTGGTTGGAGCCGGATTTGACGTCGGTGCCCTTGTAGCGCCAGTGCGCGCAAACGCCCAGCTCGGCTTCCTCGTGCATGGCGTGGGTGCGGATCTGCACTTCCAGCACCTTGCCCTCGGGGCCGATCACCGCGGTGTGCAGCGAGCGGTAGCCGTTCTCTTTCGGGTTGGCGATGTAGTCGTCGAATTCTTTGGGAATGTGCCGCCACAGGGTGTGGACAATGCCGAGCGCGGTGTAGCAATCGCGCATTTCCGGCACCAGCACGCGAACGGCGCGAACGTCGTAGATCTGGCTGAATTCCAGACCCTTGCGCTGCATTTTGCGCCAGATCGAATAGATGTGTTTGGCCCGGCCACTGATGTCGGCATCGACGCCGGTGGCCTGCAATTCATTCTTCAGCTGGCTCATCACGTCAGCGATGAAACGTTCGCGATCCAGACGCCGTTCATGCAGCAACTTGGCGATCTGTTTGTACTGGTCAGGCTCAAGGTAACGGAAGGACAAATCCTCCAGTTCCCACTTGATGTGACCGATACCGAGACGGTGCGCGAGAGGCGCATAGATGTCGAAGACTTCACGGGCGACGCGATTGCGTTTTTCGTCGTCAGCGGTTTTCACCGCTCGAATCGCGCAGGTGCGTTCAGCCAGTTTGATCAGCGCGACGCGAACGTCGTCGACCATGGCGACCAGCATTTTGCGCAGGTTTTCGACCTGGCCCTGAGTGCCCAGCACCAGGGATTTACGCGGGCTCAGGCTGTCGCTGATCGCCGCCATGCGCTGCACGCCGTCGATAAGCTTGGCCACCACCGGGCCGAAGCGCTGGCTGATCGCAGGCAACAGGATCTGCCCTTCGCGCACGCCACGGTACAAGATCGCGGCGACCAGTGAATCCTGATCGAGTTTGAGGTCGGCGAGAATCTCGGCGATCTCAAGGCCCGTGCGGAAACTCGACGTCCCTTCGGACCAGAGATTCTTCGCCGCATTGGCCTGCTGTTCAGACGTACGAGCGAACTCGCACGCTTCCTTCAAGGCTTCGCGATCCAGTGCCGGATCGACACTGACCGCATGATCGAGCCAAGCCTCGAGATTGATACTGCCGTCTGTATTGATCGGCTGGTGTGCTCTCACCTGTACCATCTTGCTTACCTTCCCTACGACGCAGATTCAATGCGTCAAATCGCTGACCTTCGTTGCCCGCTTGCGCTCGCGGGGCTCATGCGAGCGCTGCACGGGCGGGACAGTCGGACCAGACGAGCCGTCCTAGCTCGCTTCAAATAACGCCATGGCCTCGACATGTGCCGTTTGAGGAAACATATCGAGAATCCCGGCACGTTTTAACCGGTAGCCCTGCTTGATCAATTCAACCGTGTCGCGCGCCAGCGTTGCCGGGTTGCACGACACGTACACCAACCGCTTGGCGCCCAAGGACGCCAGCTTGCGCACGGCCTCGAAAGCACCATCACGCGGTGGGTCCAAGAGTACCGCACAAAAGCCTTCGCGCGCCCATTCGGCGTCGGTCAAAGGCTGGGATAAATCGGCCTGAAAAAACTTCGCGTTATGCAGATTATTACTAGCCGCGTTCGCAGCGGCGCGCTCGACCATGGCCTGTACACCTTCCACCGCGACCACTTCGCGAACGGCCTTGGCCAGCGGCAAGGCAAAGTTACCCAAGCCACAAAACAAATCCAGAACCCGCTCATCCGCTTGCGGTTTCAGCCAGTCCAGCGCCTGGGCAATCATCGCTTCGTTGACCCCGGCATTGACCTGAATGAAATCCCCCGGCCGGTAGGCCAATTCCAGGTCCCACTGCTCCAGGCGATAACCCAGCGACGCATCGGCCTCGACCGGTTGCGGTTCACCGTCCCCATGCAGCCACAATTGGGCTTCATGGACGGCGCAGAAATCCTTGAGGATGGCCATGTCGGCGTCAGACAACGGCGCCATGTGCCGCAGCAACACGGCCAATGACGAACCGCTGAACAATTCCACATGCCCCAGCGCTTGAGGTTTGCTCAAGCGACGGAGCATCTCCGGCAAGCCGGTCATGATCGGTTGCAAGGGCTGTACCAGCACCGTGCATTCGTTGATCGCGACGATGTCCTGACTGCCCGCTGCGCGGAAACCGACCTCGAGTTTTTTCGCTTTCATGTCCCAACGCACCGCCACACGGGCGCGACGACGGTAACCGAATTCCGGACCGCTCAACGGCGCTGCCCACTCTTGCGGTTCGACACCGGCGACCTTGGACAGTTGCTCGGCAAGCATGCGTTGTTTCAGGGCGAGTTGTTCAGAATGAGGCAAATGTTGCACGCTGCAGCCGCCACAGCGACCGGCATGCGGGCACGGTGCCGGGCGACGCAGTTCGCTGGCCTGGAATACGCGCTCGGTGCGCGCCTCGACCACTTTGCCGTGGGCGCCCAATACTCGTGCCTCGACGTCTTCACCGGCCAAGGCGCCGATGACGAACCAGGTGCGACCTTCGAAAAAAGCGATACCGCGACCGTCATTGGCCAGGCGCTCGATGCTCAAGCGCTGCTTTTTGCCGGTCGGGATTTGTGGGGCCTTGCTGCCGCCCGTGGGTTGGAAGCGCAGGCCTCTCTCGTGCTTGGCCATCAGTTAGGCGCGTCGAAAATGCCGGTCGACAAATAACGGTCGCCACGGTCGCAAATGATCGCGACGATCACCGCGTTTTCAACTTCTTTGGACAGGCGCAGCATCGCCGCCACGGCGCCGCCCGAAGACACGCCACAGAAGATGCCTTCTTCGCGGGCCAGACGACGGGTCACGTCCTCGGCTTCACTTTGCGCCATGTCGACAATACGGTCGACACGATCCGCCTGATAAATCTTCGGCAGGTATTCCTGCGGCCAGCGACGGATGCCCGGAATCGCCGAGCCTTCCATCGGTTGCAGGCCGATGATCTGCACGCCTTCGTTCTGTTCTTTCAAATAGCGAGAGACCCCCATGATGGTACCGGTGGTGCCCATCGAACTGACGAAATGGGTGATGGAGCCCTCGGTCTGACGCCAGATTTCCGGGCCGGTGGTGGTGTAGTGCGCTTGCGGGTTATCCCCGTTGGCGAACTGGTCCAGCACCTTGCCACGGCCTTCGGCTTCCATCCGCTGAGCGAGGTCGCGGGCGCCTTCCATACCTTCTTCCTGGGTGACCAGGATCAGCTCGGCACCATAAGCCGTCATCGCGGCTTTACGTTCGGCGCTGGAGTTGTCCGGCATGATCAGGATCATCTTGTAACCCTTGATCGCGGCGGCCATCGCCAACGCAATACCGGTGTTACCCGAGGTCGCTTCGATCAACGTATCGCCGACGTGGATCTGCCCGCGCAACTCGGCGCGAGTGATCATCGACAGCGCCGGTCGGTCCTTGACCGAACCCGCCGGGTTATTCCCTTCGAGCTTGAGCAAAAGGGTGTTGCTGGTGGCACCGGGCAGGCGCTGCAAACGGACCAGCGGAGTGTTGCCGACGCAATCGGCGATGGTTGGGTACTGCAAGGTCATGGCGTATTCGCAATCCAGACTGCGGGGGCGCCTATCATACCGGCAAACGTTCGCAGGCCATATCACGCAAAGTGCGGTGCTTATGGCTTATGGGAATAAGCAGTGAAATTCTGGTCACTCCTTTATGCCGACTGGTTAATTTGTGACGGGTGGCTGGGATGGCCTCATCGCGGGCAAGCCCGCTCCCACAGGGTTAGAGGACGATCACGCCTTATGCGGGTGACACACATCCAGTGTGGGAGCGGGCTTGCCCGCGATGGCGTCATCACTCACACCCTCAACTTCAGCCACCAACCGCATATTCAGCCGCAACCCAACCCCAGTGTTCTCAGCCCACAACTGTCCACCCTGACGCCGCACCGCATTCCTCGCAATGCTCAACCCCAACCCGAACCCGCCATCCCCCGGTCGCGAACCGTCGAGCCGAATGAAGGGGCAGAAGATCCGCTCAAGATCAGCCTCTGCCACCCCGCCACCTTTATCTTCCAGCCACACATGCCAGAAATCGCCATCACGTTGCCCGCCCAGACTCACCACACCACCCTCAGGCGAATGACGAATGGCGTTGCGCAGGATGTTTTCCAGCGCCTGCGCCAGGGTGTTGAGGTTGCCGCGCACCCAGCACGACGAGTCCACCGTGCAGCGCAATTGACTGCCCGGCCAGCCGCTTTCATAGCAGGCATTTTCCGTGAGCATTTCCCACAAGGCCTGGACCTGAATCGCTTCGTCAGGCAACGGCGCACGCTCGGTATCGAGCCAGGCCAACTGCAGCGTGTCCTCAACCAGACGCTGCATGCCATCGACCTCCCGCCCGATACGCTCGCGCAACGCCGTCAACCCCTGCTCGCTTTCGCTGGCCACCCGCAAGCGGCTCAACGGTGTGCGCAGTTCGTGGGACAGGTCGCGCAGCAATTGTTGCTGCAAGGCCACGGTGCTTTGCAGGCGCTCGGACATGTGATCGAAGGCCCTGCCCAGCTCGCCGAGTTCATCCGAACGATTGGTGGTGCTGCTCGACAGGCGCACGTTCAATTGGTCCGCGCGCCAGGCGTTGGCCTGTTCACGAAGACTGTTCAAGGGCACGACCAGCAGTCGATACAGACCGACACACAACAACAGTGTGAACATTCCCGGAATGATGCCGTTGGTGATCACGCGCCAGATCAACCGGTATTGCCCCGGTACAAAACGTTGGGGCAACTCGATCACCAGGCTGCCGGCCGCCGGGTCGTTGGGAAAAGGGATTCTCAACCATGGCAAGCCCCTGGTGTGGCGACTCGTTGGCCAATCCAGCCCACGCAAAAAAGTCAGGCGCTGAATTTCTTTATCCGTCAGCGGATAGCTGCTCAACGACTGCAAGTCAGCGCCGATGACACCGACCCAGGATCTCTCGCGCTTGCCGATACCCTGCAGCCAGACATCGACGCCTGCACTCTGGTGCTGATTCCAGGCTTGCTCGGCTTCGGCGGCGTAGCGGGTCAGCGTGATCCGGGCCTCTTCGGACAAGAACAGGTTTTTCTGTTCCATGTACCGCCCCCACGACCAGCTCAGCCAGATCATCAGCAGACAAAACGCTACCAACAAACAGGCAAGTTTCCAGAACAGCGAGTGACGTCCCGGCAGGTCAGACCATTTCATCGGCAGCACTCAGGACGTAACCCTTGCCCCAGACCGTACGCACTTCTCGTTCGGTGTAGCCGATGCCCTTGAGCTTGCGGCGGATCTGACTGATGTGCATGTCGAGGCTGCGGTCATGGGCGGCGTAACCCCGTTGCAGCACATGCTGATACAGGAAGGCTTTGCTCAACACTTCATCGCCATTGCGGTTGAGCGTTTCCAGCAACCGATATTCGCTGCGAGTCAGGCCGGCGGCGTGCTCGCCATGGAAAACCTCACACAACTCATCGTCAAAACGCAGGCTGTGCGCCTCGCAGGCCAACGGCTGCGGCGCCGGTCGACGGTCGAGCGCCACCCGACGCAGGATCGCTTCGATGCGCACGCGCAACTCGGCCATGCTGAAGGGTTTTGGCAGGTAGTCATCGGCGCCCAGACGAAAGCCGCTGATGCGATCCTCCTCGGCACCCAATGCCGACATCAGCACCACGGGCGTGGCATGGCTCTGACGTAACTGCGTCAACACATTGAGCCCGTCCAGGCCCGGCAGCAGGATATCCATCAACACCACATCGAACGCTTGCTGGCGCGCGATGGCCAGGCCTTCCTGACCGTTCTGGCACCAGGTCACCTGAAAACCGCAACGACCCAAATGCTCGTGCACATAGGCACCGAGCACAAGGTCGTCTTCGATGGAAAGGATTCGGGGATGGCCAATCGGGATGGGAGTCATCAGTATCTGCAAATAATTCTCAGTTGAGCGATTATTCAAGATTGCCTGCCGATGGGCAACCCAAGGTTTGCCCAAGACACAAAAGCAGCTCGCAGACCGACGAATGACGACATTAATTTTACGAAGATTGCCTGCCTGCAAATCGCTACACTGCCCTGATGGCGCGTACCGGATGTACCCGCAGGTCAATCAATCGCTGGATGCAGGAGAGATGCGTGCTCAAGAAACTGGGAATTAAAGGCCGCGTGCTGTTGCTGACCCTGTTGCCGACCACTCTGATGGCCCTGGTCCTGGGCGGCTATTTCACCTGGATGCAGCAATCCGACCTGCAATCCCAACTGATGCAGCGCGGCGAGATGATCGCCGAGCAGCTGGCACCGCTGGTGGCCCCGGCCATGGCGCACAAGGACAATGAGCTGCTGGAGCGCATCGCCACCCAGTCGCTGGAAACAGCCGACGTGCGCGCAGTGACCTTCCTCGCCCCCGACCGCACACCGGTAGCCCACGCCGGCCCGACCATGCTCAATCAGGCGCCGCCGCTGGGCGACGGTTCGAAGATGTTGCGCCGCAGCGGCAACGATGCGACGCGTTACCTGCTGCCGGTGTTCGGCAAACACCGCAACCTGGCCGGCGACTTGATTCCCGATGAAGCCGACCGTCTGCTGGGCTGGGTCGAACTCGAGCTGTCGCACAGCGGCATGTTGCTGCGCGGTTACCGCAGCCTGTTTGCCAGCCTGATGATGATTGCTGCCGGTCTGGCCGGTGCGGCGCTACTGGCCCTGCGCATGGGCCGGACCATCAATCGGCCGATCAGCCAGATCAAACTGGCGGTGGCGCAACTCAAGGACGGTCATCTGGAAACCCGCCTGCCGCCGCTCGGCAGCCAGGAACTGGATGAACTGGCATCCGGCATCAACCGCATGGCCGGCACCCTGCAAAACGCCCAGGAAGAATTGCAGCACAGTGTCGATCAGGCCACTGAAGACGTGCGTCAGAATCTGGAAACCATCGAGATCCAGAACATCGAGCTGGACCTGGCGCGCAAGGAAGCCCTGGAAGCGAGCCGGATCAAATCCGAGTTCCTGGCCAACATGAGCCATGAAATCCGCACGCCGCTCAACGGCATTCTCGGCTTCACCCACCTGCTGCAAAAAAGCGAACTGACGCCGCGTCAGCTCGACTACCTGGGCACCATCGAAAAGTCTGCCGACAGCTTGCTGGGGATCATCAACGAGATCCTCGATTTCTCGAAGATAGAGGCCGGCAAACTGGTGCTCGACAACATTCCGTTCAACCTGCGCGACTTGCTGCAGGACACCCTGACCATCCTCGCCCCCGCCGCCCACGCAAAACAGCTGGAACTGGTGAGTCTGGTCTATCGCGACACGCCGTTGTCGTTGGTGGGCGATCCGCTGCGACTCAAGCAGATCCTCACCAATCTGGTCAGCAACGCGATCAAGTTCACCCGCGAAGGCACCATCGTCGCCCGCGCCATGCTCGAAGAAGAACACGAAGACAGCGTGCAACTGCGCATCAGCATCCAGGACACCGGCATCGGCCTGTCGAGTCAGGACGTACGCGCGCTGTTCCAGGCTTTCAGCCAGGCCGACAATTCGTTGTCTCGGCAACCCGGCGGCACGGGGCTGGGGCTGGTGATTTCCAAGCGACTGATTGAACAGATGGGGGGCGAGATTGGCGTCGACAGTACGCCGGGCGAAGGTTCGGAGTTCTGGATCAGCCTGAGCCTGCCCAAGACCCGCGACGACGCCGAAGACCTGCCCGGCGCTCCCCTGCTCGGGCGCCGCGTGGCGGTGCTGGAAAACCATGAACTGGCGCGGCAGGCATTGCAGCATCAACTGGAAGATTGCGGCCTGAGCGTCACGCCGTTCAATACCCTGGAAAGCCTGGCCAATGGCGTGACCGGCGCGCATCAGACCGATCAGGCCATCGACCTGGCGGTGCTCGGCATCACCAGCAACGACATGCCGCCGGAGCGGCTCAACCAGCACATCTGGGACCTCGAACACCTGGGCTGCAAAGTCCTGGTGCTGTGCCCGACCACCGAACAGACGCTGTTCCATCTCTCGGTGCCGAACCCGCACAGTCAGCTTCAGGCCAAACCGGCCTGCACCCGAAAACTGCGTCGGGCCTTGTCCGACCTGGTCAACCCGCGCCAGCAGCGCAGCGAACCCGGCGAACCGGTCTCGAGTCGTGCGCCGAAAGTACTGTGCGTCGACGACAACCCTGCCAACCTGTTGCTGGTGCAAACCCTGCTCGAAGACATGGGTGCCAAGGTGCTTGCAGTTGAAAGCGGTTACGCGGCGGTCAAAGCGGTGCAGAACGAAACCTTCGACCTGGTATTGATGGACGTGCAAATGCCCGGCATGGACGGGCGTCAAAGCACCGAAGCGATTCGCCAGTGGGAAAGCGAGCGGCATTGCACTCCGCTGCCGATCGTCGCCCTCACCGCTCACGCCATGGCCAATGAAAAACGCGCACTGCTACAAAGCGGCATGGACGATTACCTGACCAAACCCATCAGCGAGCGGCAACTGGCGCAGGTGGTGCTGAAGTGGACAGGTCTGGCGTTGCGCAACCATGGGCCGGACCGTGCCAACGAAAGCCACGGTGGCGGGCATGATTTGCTGGTGCTCGACCCCGAAGAAGGTTTACGCCTGGCCGCGGGGAAGGCGGATCTGGCGGCAGACATGCTGGCGATGTTGCTGGCCTCGCTTGAAGCCGACCGCGAAGCCATTCGCATCGCCCGGGAAAGCAACGACCAGAATGCGTTGATCGAACGCGTCCACCGCTTGCACGGGGCGACCCGTTATTGCGGTGTCCCGCAACTGCGTGCGGCCTGTCAACGCAGTGAAACCCTGCTCAAGCAACAGGACCCGAAAGCCCCCGGTGCGCTGGAAGACCTCGACCGAGCGATCAATCGCCTGGCCGCGCATGCCCGCATCAACGCTTGATGCAGCGCAACGGCGATGATCACCATCAACGCTAAGCTGCCTTAGGTAGCAGTTGCCGAAGGTTGCTACATAAAGCGTTGACCGAGTTATCCAGGAGGACTCATGCGCACGATTCTTTTCAGCAGCCAGACCTACGACCGTGACAGTTTCCTGGGCGCCGAGCTGCCCGCCGGCATCGAACTGCACTTTCAATCGGCGCGGCTGAGCCTCGATACCGTGGCGCTGGCAGAACAACACGATGTGGTCTGCGCCTTCATCAATGACGACCTCAGCGCCCCGGTGCTGGAACGTCTTGCCGCGGGCGGTACACGCTTGATTGCCCTGCGCTCGGCCGGTTACAACCATGTCGACCTGGCGGCGGCGAAACGTCTGGGCCTTGCAATCGTGCGCGTCCCGGCTTATTCCCCGCACGCTGTGGCTGAACACGCGGTTGCGTTGATCCTGGCGCTCAACCGCCGCTTGCACCGGGCCTACAACCGCACCCGCGAAGGCGATTTCAGCCTGCACGGGCTGACCGGCTTCGACCTGGTGGGCAAGACCGTCGGCGTGGTCGGCACAGGGCAGATCGGCGCAACGTTCGCCAAGATCATGAACGGTTTCGGCTGCCAGTTGCTCGCCTACGATCCGTTCCCCAATCCGCAAGTCGAAGCCCTTGGCGCCCGCTACCTGAGTTTGCCGGAACTGCTGGCGCAGTCGCAGATCATCAGCCTGCATTGCCCGCTCAACGAGCAGAGCAAACACCTGATCAACCGCGAATCACTGGCGCACATGCAACCGGGCGCGATGCTGATCAACACCGGGCGTGGCGGTCTGGTGGACACACCGGCGCTGATCGACGCCTTGAAGGACGGCCAATTGGGTTATCTGGGGCTGGATGTGTATGAAGAAGAGGCTCAGCTGTTTTTCGAGGACCGCTCGGACCTGCCGCTACAGGACGATGTGCTGGCGCGGCTGCTGACCTTTCCGAATGTGATCATCACCGCGCACCAGGCCTTCCTGACCCGCGAAGCCCTGGGCGCGATTGCCGCGACGACCTTGCAGAACATCGTCGCCTGGGGCGCCGGAACGCCGCAGAACCGGGTCGAGGGCTGATTTTTCTCAGGCTTTGGACAAGAGGATCATCAGGCCCAGCCAGCCGAAACCGAGCAAGCGCTGCCCCATTGAATGCCCGCGACGCAGCAGGAACCAGACAAAAAACGGCGGGAGGAAGAAAATCATCAGCTTCAGCCAGAGTTCTACCGGTCGCGTCCCGTTCAGCGTGGGTGTCGGAGCCGGTGCTGAAACGTCGGCTTCCACCTGGGTTTTTCGTTTGCGTCCGAACGCGGCTGGAGTCACCCGGGCCACTTTCTCATCCTCCGGCAAACGCCCGAAAGAAATCGGTGCCTGCACGGGCGCTACTGTCGAAGTGGCCGCTTGCACCGTTGCCGCCGGTGCACCGCAATGAATACAAGCAGGCGCCGTAGAACTGATGCTTTGCTTGCACTCATAACATTCGATTAACGCCATGTCCGTTCCCTAAAGGTGTAAAAGCGGCAGTGTGCCATGAGTCGACAGTTTTTTTGAACCTGATCGAAGGTCATCTCCCCGCCCCATGCTGCGTGCAGGCCCGTGATAGCATACCGCGCATATTTGGAGGACCCATGGTCGAACACGATTTCCGCTACACCCTGATGAGCCCGCAACACACCCTTACCGAATGCCGGGCCCTCGTGCCGGGGCGTTATCAAGTCACCGGCAACGGCGGCTCGATCCGGATTGGCGACGTGCTGGTAGTGACCCTCAAAGGCAGCAAGGACTTGTCCATGCGCCTGACCGTTGAAACGGTTCGCCACTTGATCAACCCGCCCGGCCAATGGGTCGCGGTGAGCAGTGGCCCGGTGTTCGGCGAGTTGAGGATCCACACCTGGGAAGTCAATTGCAACAGCTGCGCCAAAGCCTTGAGCTTTGAATTCGCGGTCGACGCCAAACTGGGCAACAAGGCCGAAAAACCGGCTGCTAACGCGCGGATTGCCGAATTGGGCTGGACCACCGTGGGCGAAAAACACCTGTGCCCGACATGCCAGGAGTCTGCGTGATGAAACGCCTCGCCCTGACCTCCCTGGTCGGTGCCAGCCTGCTGGGCTGCGCCGCCGAGCCGGTGCAACTGCAACAAAACCGTAGCTACATTCTGGAATGGATCGGTGAACGTCCGTTGATGGACTACAGCCACCTGACCATCACCCTCGGTGACGACGGCCGTGCCTACGGCAACGGCGGCTGCAACCATTGGTTCGCGCCATACACCCTGGAAGGCGACAAGCTGAGCTTCGGCCAGATCGGCAGCACCCGAAAGCTGTGCGCGCCAGCGGTCATGGAGCAGGAAAAACGCTTCTTGCAGGCGCTGGAAGGCGTGCAGCGCTGGGACATTTCCCCGCTCGAGCAGATGCGCTTCTGGCCGGCCGAAGGCAAGCCGTTGCGTTGGTGGCTTGAAGAGGGTTGATCGACGCACAGCAACCTATGTAGCAGCTGGCGCAGCCTGCGTCCGGCTGCTACAAGCCGTGTTACGGCTTAGCGGTCATCTCACTTGACCGCCTGCAACGCCTCAAGCTTTGCCATCACCCCCGCCGCCGTCTGCTCGCCCATCAGTTGTTCGCGAACCTTGCCCTTGTTATCGATGATGTACGTCACCGGCAACGCCTCGCTGCGTGGCAATTCAAAAAGATCGGCCGGATCCGAAGCCAGGACCGTGAACTTGATCCCCAGTTTCTCGCTGGCGCTCTTCAGCTCTTCACCCTGCACGTTGTCGAAGTTGACACCGAACACGCCGATCTTCTTGTCCTTCAATTGATCGGCCAACGCGTTCAACTGCGTAATCTCGGTCCGGCAGGGGCCACACCATTCAGCCCAGTAATTAAGCACCACCCATTGTTTATCCAGACGTTCGGAGGCAACTTTCTGGCCGTTCTGATCGACGCCATAGTCATTGCCGCAGCCCCCCAGCATCAACGTCCCGATAATCGCCAATGCCGCTGCCAGTCGCCTTGTCATGTCGTGATCCTTGTTCAAAATTGAATGCGCCTGCGACCCATCGCCTCGCGAGGTTCTGGATTGCGCGCTGCACAGTTAGAATAGCCGCCACTTTACGCAAGAAGCGACCCGCACATGACCGATCTGACGCTTTATCACAACCCGCGCTGCTCGAAATCCCGCGGTGCGCTTGAACTGCTCGAAGCCCGTGGCCTGACCCCGACCGTGGTCCGCTACCTGGAAACCCCGCTGGACGCCGCGCAAATCCAGGGCCTGCTGGCCAAGCTCGGTCTCAGCGCCCGGCAACTGCTGCGCACCGGTGAGGACGAGTACAAAACCCTCAACCTGGCGGACAGCAGCCTGAGCGAAGCGCAATTGATCGCCGCCATCGCGGCGCACCCGAAACTCATGGAACGGCCGATTCTTGAAGTCGGCGACAAAGCCGTCATCGGCCGCCCGCCAGAGCAAATCCTGGAGTTGCTGCCGTGAGCGCGCCGTACATTCTGGTTCTGTATTACAGCCGCAGCGGCTCGACCAATGAAATGGCCCGGCAAATTGCCCGTGGCGTCGAGCAGTCCGGGATGGAAGCGCGCCTGCGCACCGTGCCGGCGATCTCCACTGAATGCGAAGCGGTGTCGCCGGACATTCCGGACGAAGGCGCGCTTTACGCCAGCCTCGACGACCTGAAGAACTGCGCGGGCCTGGCCCTGGGCAGCCCGACCCGTTTCGGCAACATGGCCGCGCCACTCAAGTATTTCCTCGATGGCACCAGCAACCTGTGGCTGACCGGCGCGCTGGTGGGCAAGCCGGCTGGCGTGTTCACCTCCACGGCGAGTCTGCACGGCGGCCAGGAAACCACATTGCTGTCGATGATGTTGCCGCTGCTGCACCACGGCATGCTGATCACCGGCTTGCCTTACAGCGAGTCGGCGCTGCTGGAAACCCGTGGCGGCGGCACGCCATACGGCGCCAGTCATCACGCCGGGGCCGATGGCAAAAGCGGTTTGAATGAACATGAAGTGGCGCTGTGCCGGGCCTTGGGCCTGCGGTTGGCGAAGACTGCGCAAAAGCTGGGGAACTGACGTGGCCAAGAAGCCGAAGATTCTGCCGTCCATTGAATGGCTCGAACCGCGGGTCCAAGCGATGCGCGTCATCAGCCTGCTGTGCTTTTTCGGTCTGGTGGGGCTGTTGTGCGCCTACTACCTGGTGTTCGCCGACCTGCATGGCGCGCGGCCATGGGTGATTCTGCTGATTGAGCTGGTGCCGCTGCTGTTGCTGGCGCCAGGGATGATCATCGGCAGTGCCCGCGGGCATTCGTGGATGTGTTTTGTGGTGAACCTGTATTTCATCAAGGGCGCGTTGGCGGCGTATGACCCGAACCGGCAGCTGTTTGGGTTGCTGGAGATGGGGGCGAGCCTTGCAGTCTTTTGCTCGGCATTGTTGTATGTGCGGTGGCGGTTTCAGCTCAATCGCAAGCTTGCCGGTGAAGGTGAAATTTCCGTCGCCTGATCTGACGCCGTCGCGAGCAGGCTCGCTCCCACCAGGACCGCGGGAACCCTGTGGGAGCGAGCCTGCTCGCGAATGCCGCGACTCGGTCTTAATGATTGACGGTGTAAGCCAGCATCATCGAAATCTGGCTCATCGCCCGCCCGCCACTCTGTTCATGCCACTGGTTGAACACATCCTGCACCAAGGCCAGATCGCGCAAACTGGTCGGCACCTTGTCGACGATCTTCTGCGCATTCAACGCCGCGACCACGTCGTAGCTCGGCACAAACGTGTCCTTGCCGACCATGCGCAAGAAACGCGGCGCCGACAACCCGCCCAATTGATGGCCGCGCTTTTTCAGGTAGGTCCACAGCCCGACAATATCCGTCACCGGCCAATCGGCAATCAATGCACCGAAGCTGCCCTTCTCGTGCGCGACGTCAAGAATGAACTGCGCATTGCGCGGCACGCTCTTGAGCTTGCCCAAGTGGCGGATGATTCGCGCATCCTGCATCAAGCGTTCGAGGTGCTCGGCACTCATCAGCACCACTTTTTCCGGGTCGAACTTGAAGAACACTTCTTCGAAGGCCGGCCACTTGGCGTCCACCAGGCTGTGCTTGAGGCCGGCGCGGAAGACCCGAAGCGCCATGATCGAGAGGTAGCGGTCGTCGCTGATCTTGCGCAATTGTGCCGGGGTTTTCGGAACGGGCAGATGGGCTTCCAGTTCAGCTGCTGAACCGAAGCGGTTCAGACAGTATTCGTGCAGCCACTTGTAATCGCGCATGCCCTCTCCTGGAGGTTGAAGCAAAAGACAATTGCAGGAGTGAGCCTGCTCGCGATAGCGGTGTGTCATTCAACGTTGATATCGACTGACACGACGCTATCGCGAGCAGGCTCGCTCCTACAGTTTCTGATTAGAGGTTGACCACATTGACGAACCGCGAAGCGGCGGTTTCGTCGATCTTGAGGCTGGTGAAATCAAACAGGTTGCGATCCGCCAGTTGAGACGGCTGCACATTTTGCAGGCTGCGGAAAATGCTTTCGGTACGGCCCGGGGTCTTGCGTTCCCAGTCTTGCAGCATGTCCTTGACCACCTGACGCTGCAGGTTTTCCTGAGAACCACAGAGGTTGCACGGGATGATCGGGAATTGCTTGAAGTCCGAATAGGCCTGGATGTCTTTTTCGTTGCAGTAGGCCAGCGGACGGATCACCACGTTGCGCCCGTCGTCGGCGCGCAACTTAGGCGGCATGGCCTTGAGCGAACCGTTGAAGAACATGTTGAGGAAGAACGTCTCGACGATGTCGTCACGGTGATGACCGAGGGCCATTTTGGTCGCGCCGATTTCGTCGGCAAAGGTGTACAGCGTGCCGCGACGCAGCCGCGAGCACAGCGAGCAGGTGGTCTTGCCCTCCGGGATCAGTTCCTTGACCACCGAGTAGGTGTCTTTCTCGACGATGTGGTACTCGATGCCCAGTTCCTTGAGGTAGGCCGGCAGCACGTGCTCCGGGAAGCCTGGCTGCTTCTGGTCCATGTTCACGGCCACGATCTCGAACTTGATCGGGGCGACCTTCTGCAAGTGCATCAGCACGTCGAGCATGGTGTAGCTGTCCTTGCCACCGGACAGGCAGACCATGACCTTGTCGCCGTCTTCAATCATGTTGAAATCGGCAACAGCCTCACCAGCCTGACGGCGAAGGCGCTTTTGCAGTTTGTTCTGGTTAACCGTGAGAGTGCCCATGACGCGAATCCGTGAGGTGTGACGAAAGGCCGGCATTTTACGCAAAAACTTCGCTCTTGTGGCGAGCGCCCCACAGGGACTTATGTCGACAGACCCGTCGGCGATTAACAGTGATCTTTACAGCGCGATTTGCTCTAAGCCCCTATCACCTGTACGGGTAAGTCCTTTCTATACTGCGACATAAGGTCGCATTTAAATCCAGACCTTTACTTACGTGGCCACTTTGGCCTGTAGGCGCTCCACCGGGGGGCGACGGTAAAAACAAGAGGAGTGACTGGCATGATCCATCACGTAGTGGGGCTTTTCACCCACCCCGACCAGGAATGGAAAGAAATCCGTGGCGACCAAGAGGAAAGCATCAGCCACATGTACCTGACTCACACGCTGATTCTGGCGGCGATCCCCGCCGTGTCCGCGTTTATCGGCACCACGCAGGTCGGCTGGGTAATCGGCAGCCGCGCCCCCGTGATGCTGACGCATGAAAGTGCGCTATGGATGACGATCATGTCTTACGTGGCGATGCTCTGCGGTGTTGCAGTCATGGGGGCGTTCATCCACTGGATGGCTCGCACTTATGACGCCAACCCGAGCCTGGCCCGTTGCGTTGCGTTTGCGACCTACACCGCAACCCCGCTGTTCATCGGGGGTCTGGCGGCGCTGTACCCACACATGTGGCTGGGGATGATCGTCGGGACGGCGGCCATCTGCTACACGGTGTACCTGCTGTACGTGGGGCTACCCACTTTCATGAACATTCCATCAGACGAGGGGTTCCTGTTTTCAAGTTCGGTGCTTGCGGTAGGCCTGGTGGTGCTGGTGGCCATCATGGCGTTCACAGTCATTGTCTGGGGACTCGGCGTGGGGCCGGTCTATACGAATTAATGGTTCTTTCCACCCAAAAACAAGATCTGCCAATACAGGCCGCCGCAAGGCGGCCTTCTAATGTCGGGGGCGACGACCATTCGGCGCCTCGGCGATTCGCAAGACTCCAGGGTTGCGGCATACTCGACGTCTCTGGAGATCCATCAAGCATGCCCGAGCAACTCAATACCCGCGTCGAAGACTGTTACCAACTGGCCGAATCCTTTTTCAAACGAACTTTCAAACGCCCCGTGGTGAGCCTCAAGCTGCGCGGTCAAAAAGCCGGTGTCGCGCATTTGCACGAGAACCTGCTGCGCTTCAACCCGCAGCTGTACCGGGAAAACACCGAAGACTTCCTCAAGCAGACCGTGGCCCACGAGGTCGCGCACTTGATCGCTCATCAACTGTTTGGCGACCGCATCCAGCCGCATGGCGAAGAGTGGCAACTGATCATGCGCGGCGTGTACGAACTGCCACCTAATCGCTGCCATACCTATGACGTCAAACGCCGCAGTGTGACGCGCTATATCTACAAATGCCCATGTGCGGACAGCGATTTTCCGTTTTCGGCGCAGCGCCATGGTTTGGTAAGACAGGGACGGCGATATTTGTGCCGGCGTTGCCGGAGCACGTTGGTGTTCAGCGGGGAGATGCGGGTCGAGTAACCTTTGAGGCCCTGTCAGCCGCTAGATAACCACCTTGGCACGCCGCAAATCTTCGATCCGCTGCGCACTAAACCCCAACTCCCCCAACACCTGATCCGTATGCTGCCCCAGCGCCGCGCCGATATGCCGTGGCTCAGGCAAGCCATCCGAAAACTTCAACGGACACGCCATCTGCGCCTGCGTAGAACCATCCCCTCGCGGAACCTCAGTCACCACTTCCCTCGCCTTCAGCTGTGGATGCGCAATCGCCTCGCCCAGACTCAACACCGGCTCGACACACGCATCCAGTCCAGCAAACAGCCCACACAACTCATCAAAGTCATGTTTCTCGAACTCAGTCTTCAACGCGTCCTTGAGCTTTTTCTGGTCCGCAGGCTTTGGCGACAAGCCCAAGGGCGACAACTCCTCCAGCCCCAGCGCCGTACACAGTTGCTTCATGAACGCTGGCTCCAGGCTGCCCACCGATAACCAGCGCCCATCCCGTGAACGGTAATAGTCATAGAAGCTGCCGCCATTGAGCATCTGGTCTTCCCTGCCCGGCTCAACGCCGCAGGCCAGATACCCGGCGCCGGCCATGGCGTTCAGGCTGAACGCGCAGTCAGTCATGCTCACGTCCAGGTGCTGGCCCTGCCCGGTCTGCTGGCGGGCGATGACCGCCGCGAGCAGTCCGATGACCCCATGCAGCGAGCCTCCGGCGACATCCGCCACCTGCATGCCCAAGGGCAGCGGCCCGCTGTCGGCGCGACCGGTGTAGCTCGCCAGCCCCGCCAACGCCAAATAGTTGATGTCGTGACCGGCGCGGTCTTTGTAAGGGCCGGTCTGGCCATAACCGGTGATCGATACATAGATCAGCTTTGGATTGATCGCCTTCAAGGCTTCATAACCCAGTCCCAACCGCTCCATAACGCCGGGACGGAACTGCTCCAGCACGATGTCGTAGTCGGCCAGCAACTGCTTGATCACCTCCAGCGCCTCGGGTTGTTTGAGGTCCAACGCGAGGCTGCGCTTGTTCCGATTGAGGTAGGCGTGACTCGCGGAAACACCCTGATCATGCGGCGGTAGCACCCGCAGCAGATCCATGCGGGTCGGCGATTCGATGCGCAACACCTCGGCGCCCATGTCCGCCAGCAACAACGAGGCAAACGGCCCCGGCAACAGTGTCGAAAAATCCAGAACCTTGAGTGATGCCAATGGCCCGAGCATGAGCGATCTCCGTGAACGATGTCTCCAGCCTAGGCAGCCGATCGCATTGCAGCAATCACCCGAAGTGTCAGCAAAGGTGACCGTTACGCTCAAATCCCGGGCAAGAAAAAACCCGCCGAAGCGGGTTTTTCATTGCAACGCGTGTTACTTGACGTTGCTTGGGGTCGGGCCTTCAGCCACGCCCAAGTCGTCTTCTACGCGCTCGTCGGAGATACCGCGACCGCCCGAAGCCAATTCAGCGTGCATCACGTCAACGTCCAGTTCCTTGACCCACTTGGCCACGACCAGGGTGGCAACGGCGTTACCCACCAGGTTGGTCAGGGCGCGGGCTTCGGACATGAAGCGGTCGATACCGAGGATCAGCGCCAGGCCGGCAACCGGCAAGTGCCCGACGGCGGACAAGGTAGCGGCCAACACGATGAAACCACTACCGGTCACGCCAGCAGCGCCTTTGGAGGACAGCAGCAACACCACCAACAGAGTGATCTGGTGAGTGATGTCCATGTGGGTGTCGGTCGCCTGAGCGATGAACACAGCCGCCATGGTCAGGTAGATCGCGGTGCCATCGAGGTTGAACGAGTAACCGGTCGGGATCACCAGACCCACAACGGATTTCTGCGCGCCCAGGCGTTCCATTTTGATCAGCATGCGTGGCAGTACCGATTCCGAAGAAGAAGTACCCAGCACGATCAGCAGTTCTTCACGGATGTAGCGAATGACTTTGAGAATGCTGAAGCCATGAGCGCGAGCAATACCGCCCAGCACGACCAGTACGAACACGAGGCACGTGATGTAGAAGCACGCCATCAACTGCCCCAGCTGCACCAGCGAGCCGACACCGTAGGCGCCGATGGTGAACGCCATGGCGCCGAAGGCACCCAGTGGCGCGAGCTTCATGATCATGTTGATGATGTTGAACATCACGTGAGCGAAACGATCGATGAAGTCCAGCAGCGGGCGGCCGTAGGAGCCCAGGCGATGCAGAGCGAAACCGAAGATCACCGAGAACATCAGCACTTGCAGGATATCGCCGGTGGCGAACGCACCGAAGATGGTGTTCGGGATTACGTTCAGCAGGAAGCCAACCACGCTTTGATCAGCGCCAGCGGCCACATACTGAGCCACTTTGGAAGCGTCCAGTGTGGTCACGTCGATGTGCATGCCGTTGCCCGGCTGGACGATGTTGACCACCACCAGACCGACCAGCAAAGCGATGGTCGACACGATTTCAAAGTACAGCAGCGCGTAACCGCCGGTCTTGCCGACCGATTTCATGTCCTGCATGCCGGCGATACCGCTGACCACGGTGCAGAAGATGATCGGGGCGATGATCATTTTGATCAGTTTGATGAACCCGTCACCCAGCGGCTTGAGGGCCACGCCGGCCTGCGGATAGAAGTGACCGATCAAAATGCCGATGATGATGGCAACGATCACCTGGAAATACAGGGATTTATACAGTGGCTGACGAGTCGTCATTGCAAAGTTCCTCAAGAGTGCCTGGTGACAACATCCACCTGTTGTTCCATGACACCTGAATTGCGAACCCTCCTGCTTCTGGAGGGATTTGTTTTTCGAGCTGCGCGACGGCAGGCATCTGCTCGTTGTATCGCAAGGCGCGTGCCACCTTCGCCGAAATCCCGGCAAGCCTTTTGACATAAAGGGCTGCAGGTTTTTCTTCGTCACCGACCGGCGACACGGATGTGGCGGATTTCCGCCCATCCACCCAACCTCGTCCTGCAAATTGGCGGATATCCGCCTTGTTCGTTAACAGTCCGCGCGGCTACCATCCGTCGTTCAATGGACGGACCTGCCTTCTATGCGCGAACGCACCATCGCCAGTCATTTCGCCCGTGCCGCCCTTGGTGGCGCGCGCCGGCTGGGTTATGACTATTCAGACCTGTTGCAGCAACTGGGCATCAGCCCCGAGCTGCTGGACGAGCCGCGGGCGCGTATCGCGCCGGAGCAGTTCACCCGTTTGATCCAGGGTCTGTGGCTGGCACTGGACGACGAATACCTCGGCTTCGGGCCGGTCCCGAGTAAAACCGGGAGCTTCGCCATGATGTGCCACGCCGTGATCCACTGCCGCAATCTGGAAAAGGCACTGCATCGCGGCTTATTGTTTTATAGCTTATTCCCCGATGGTCCGCGCCTGACCCTGGCCCACGAAGGCGAAATGATCCGCCTGAGCCTCGATGATTCGAAGTTCCAGGACCCGGACCATTTCCTCACTGAAAGCCAATTGATGGTGTGGCACCGCCTCGGCAGCTGGCTGATCGGCCAGCGCATGCGCCTGGAGCAGGCAACGTTCAGTTATCCAAGACCCGAACACGGCGCCGAATACGACTTGCTGTTCCCCTGCCCGATGGTGTTTTGCGCCGAGCAGAGCAGCCTGCTGTTTCACAGCCGTTACCTGAACATGCCGCTGTTGCAGGACGAACGCACCCTCAAACACTTCCTCGAACACTCCCCCGCCGACCTGCTGTCGCGCCCGGATGACGGCGACAGCCTGAGCAGCCAGCTGCGCCGTTTGCTCAGCCGCGACAGTGCACGCTGGCCGGACCTTGAAGCCGTAGCCGCACATATGCACATCAGCCCGCAGACCTTGCGTCGGCATTTGCGTGAGGAAGGCTCGAGTTTTCAGGAGTTGAAGGATCAGCTGCGGCGGGACATTGCGATTTATCACCTGAGCCGGGCGGATCTGTCGTTACAGCAGATTGCCGAGCAACTAGGGTTTTCCGAGCCTTCGGCGTTTCATCGGGCATTCAAGAAGTGGACCGGGTTGACGCCTGGGGCTTATCGCGCGCAAGAGAACTGATTTTTTGCGTTGAATTGACTGGCCTCTTCGCGAGCAGGCTCGCGAGGAACGATGACACGGTCTACCTGACTCAATAACTGCTAAGGGGGACTGTCAGATATTTTGTGTGCGGGCCTCATCGCGAGCAAGGCCACCCCCTAAACCACCGGAAAATGAATCCGGAACGCCGCCCCGCCCATCGGCGAATCCCCCAGCGTCAGCTTGGCGCCGTAGCTCTCGATAATGTCCTTCACCACAGCCAACCCGATCCCCTGTCCCGGGTGCTGGCGATCCAGCCGCTCGCCCCGTTGCAGGATCCGCGCGCGCTGATCTGCCGGCACACCCGGCCCATCATCCTCGACACACAATTCAATCCCGCTCAACGTTTCACGCACGCTGATACGTACTTCGCCAAGGCACAATCGATAGGCGTTTTCCAGCAGGTTACCCATCATTTCCAGCAACGCACCCTGCTCGATCGGCACATAACACGGCTGCGGCAGATCGAAGGCCACACGCACGCGTTTGTCGCGGTAGACCTTGTCCAGCGTGTCGCACAGGCTTTGCAACACCGGTTGCAGCCGCACCTGGTGGCGTACCAGACCGCTTTTGCGCAGGCTGGCGCGTTGCAGTTGATAGCTGATTTGTTGGCTCATGCGTTCGATCTGGGTTTGCAACACCCAGGCCTGCTCGCGGTTCTCCGGGCGCTGGGCCATGTCTTCGCTGACGCCTTGCAACACGGTCAGCGGGGTTTTGAGGCTGTGGGCGAGGTCGTCGAGGGAGTCGCGATAACGGCTGCGCTGTTCACGTTCGCTGTGCAGCAAGCGGTTGAGAGAGCCGGTCAGGCGTAGCAGTTCGCGCGGGTGCTGTTCGCTGAGGCTTTCGAGGGTGCCGCTTTCGATTTCGTCGAGTTCCTGGCTAAGCCGGCGCAACGCCTGCAAGCCCCAGGTCAGGCCGATCCACAGCAGCGACAGCAGCACCAGTAAGGCCGCGCCGAAACCGAGGTAAAGGTTTTCGCGCAGGCCTTCAAGGGTGTTTTCGTACTCGCGCACCGGTTGCAGCGTGACGATGCTGAACGCCGCGCTTTTGCCCCCGAGCAGTTTGACTTCGACGTCATAGACGAAAAATTCCTGCCCATTGGCCTCGCGAATCCGCGCGAACTCATTGCCGCGGCCGTCGTAACGCGGCTTGTAGTTGATCGGCTCTTGCCCGGTGGCCTTCGACCGCCAGACCAGATGACCTTCGCGGTCGAAGATGTAGCCGAGCAAACGGCTGTCGGTCAGGTTGAAGCGCTCATCGGGCAATTGAGCCGGCATTTGCAGGGAGTTGTTTTCAACCCGTGCGGCGGAAATCAGCGTGGTGACGTCCGAGGCCAGGCGTTGCTCGATCGAGTCCTGCAATGCCAGGCTGAACGCGCCCTGCATCGCCGGCAGCAACGCCAACATGAACAACACCGCCAACAGCGTGGCGGCGAGCATCAAGCGAACGCGAAGGGAACGAATCAAGTGCAGCGCTCATTGAACAGATAGCCGAGGCCGCGCACGGTGTCGATCGGTTTAAACCCGGCCGGGCCTTCGAGTTTGCGGCGCAGACGACCGACCAGCACTTCGATGACGTTCGGATCCCGCTCGTCGTCATCGGGATAGAGCTGTTCCATCAAGCGGTCCTTGGCCACCACTTGCTGATGATGACGCATGAGGTATTCGAGAATCCGGTACTCATAGGCGGTCAGCGCGAGTGGCTGGTCATCAAGGGAAGCTTGCTTGCGATTGAGGTCCAGCAGCAGCGGCCCGGCGACGATAGTCGACTGGGTGAAACCGCTGGAACGGCGCAGCAAGGCATTCAGGCGCGCATCGAGTTCTTCGAACTGGAACGGCTTGACCACGTAATCGTCGGCGCCGGCGGCCAGGCCTTCGACCTTGTCCTGCCAGTTGCCGCGCGCCGTGAGGATCAGGATCGGAAAGGTCTTGCCCTGCGCGCGCAGTTGACGGATCAGGTCGAGCCCGCCCATGCCCGGCAGGCCGAGGTCGATCACCGCCAGGTCAAAGTTGAACTGTCCGGTCTGGTACAGCGCTTCTTCGGCGTTGGCCACGGATTCGACCACATGGCCGCTTTCGGTCAGGCGAGTTTGCAGGTGATGGCGCAACAGCGCTTCATCTTCGACGACCAGCAGTTTCATAACGCTCTCCCGGGCAAAACGACATCTCCAATGGCACAACGGTCAGGACAGATCATAGCGGCCCATCAGGTCTTGCTGATTGAGTTTAATGCCATTGTGCGAGACCGACACATTGGCGTAACCGGCGCGGTAATCGGCCGGGGTTGCGGGTTGGCCCAAATGCGTGCTCCAGGCACTTTCCTGACCCACGGTGCTGACCGTGCTGAAGCTGTTCAGTGTGAGGGATCTTTTGACCCTCTCGTTGGTCTTCCCAAGAGCAAGGCTGGCAATGATGTCATCGGAGGCAAGCGCGGCGGTGCTGGCGCTCAGAACGGTGAAAGCCAGAATCAGGTTTTTAAAGCCAGTCATTAGGGAATGTCCTCATGCGCAGGTGCTTTGGGTACGAAGCTACCTTACTGACCTGCCCCTGAACTGGCCCTGAACGCAGACTGAACCTGAGCTGAACCAGATTGACCCGGCTATTCTGATGACTCAATTGCAGGAGATCCGACCATGCGCGTATTCCTCGCCCTCTGTTTGCTGGTGTTGAGCGGGCTGACTCAAGCCGCCATCAAGACTCAGGAAATTCCCTATCAAAGTGCCGACAGCACAAAAATGATCGGCTATTACGCCTACGACGACGCCATCAAGGGGCCGCGCCCCGGCGTGGTGGTGGTACATGAATTCTGGGGCCTGAATGATTACGCCAAGCGCCGCGCCCGTGACCTCGCCGGCCTGGGCTATAGCGCGCTGGCCATCGACATGTATGGCGGCGGCAAGAACACTGAGCATCCAAAGGACGCGATGGCGTTCATGCAGGCAGTGCTCAAGGACAGTTCGGCGGCCGCCGTGCGCTTTCAGGCCGGGCTTGAGCTGTTGAAGCAACAGCCACAAACCGACGCGAATAAAGTCGCTGCGATCGGTTACTGCTTCGGCGGCGGTGTGGTGCTGAACGCGGCGCGCCAGGGTGCCCCGCTGCTGGGAGTGGTGAGTTTCCACGGCGCGCTGGCAACCAATACGCCAGCCCCCCCTGGCAGTGTGAAGGCGAAAATCCTGGTGGAACATGGAGCGCTGGACAGTATGGTCACGCCGGATGCCGTGGCGGCGTTCAAGGCTGAAATGGACAAGGCCGGCGCCGACTATACATTCGTCAGCCTGGAGGGCGCCAAGCACGGGTTCAGCAATCCGGATGCGGACCGGTTGAGCCATGGCGATCATGGTGGGCCGGATATCGGGTACAACAAGGCGGCGGATGAGCGTTCGTGGGCGGATATGCAGGCGTTTTTCAAAAGGATATTTGGTTAGTCAGGAGGACCGCGGTGCGGCCATCCAGACCTTTGCACTACCCAGCCCGCGAGCAACCCGGCAAAATGCCCGCCATGAATCCCGCCCCCGCCCTTCCCGTCTGCTGCACCCCACTCGACGTCCATTGGCCGCTGCCGTTTGTGCTGCCCGATACGGTGTTGCTGAGTACCCACTTCGACAGTTCGCAACTGGCCAGCGATGATTTCCGGCGCAGCGCCATCGAGCCGCCGGCGAGCATTCAGCGCTCGGTCGCCAAGCGCCAGGCCGAATTTCTCGCCGGACGGGTGTGCGCCAGGGCCGCGCTGCAACAATTGGAAGGCCTGAGTTTTATCCCGGCCATCGGCGAAGACCGGGCGCCAATGTGGCCCGCGCACATCGCCGGCTCAATCACCCACAGCACCGGCCGGGCAGCGGCCATTGTCGCGAGGAAAACCGATTGGCGCGGGTTGGGGATGGACCTGGAAAACCTGCTCAACCCGGAACGGGCCGAGCGCCTGGCCGGGGAAATCCTCACGCCGCCGGAGTTGCAACGCATGACGGCCGGTCGTCGCGATGATCTGGCGCTGCTGGTGACGCTGACGTTTTCGGTGAAGGAAAGTCTGTTCAAGGCGCTGTACCCGATCGTTCAGCAGCGCTTTTATTTTGAACATGCCGAGGTGCTGGAATGGACCGAGGCCGGTGAGGTGCGGTTGCGGTTGCTGACGGATTTGTCTGGCGAGTGGCGCAATGGCACGGAGCTGGAGGCGCAGTTTGGGGTGATGGATGGGCAGGTGTTGAGCCTGGTCAGTATCAAGGCCTGAGGATGTGAGGAGCCAAATCGGGCCTGCTCGCGATGGGGCTGGAACAGGCGCAAACAATCTCAGCGCTTTTCCTGATTGCGCGGCCAACTCAGACTGAAACAGGCCCCGCCCAGACTCTTGCTCTTGCTGATCAACGCCCGCCCGTCATGCCAATGGATGATCCGCCGCACAATGGACAACCCCAACCCATGCCCGCCCGACGCCCGGGTACGGCTGTCGTCCAGGCGCAGGAACGGCGTGAAAATCCGCTCCCAGGCCAACTCCGGCACACCCGGCCCGTCATCCTCGACGTCCACCCGGCAGCGTTGCTGCCCCACCTGATAACTCACGGTCACCCGCGACGAGGCGTGGCGCATGGCATTGCTGACGAGGTTCTGGATGGCCCGATGCAAGTAACGTGGTTCAGCCTCGACCCAGGCGTCATCGCAATCTGCCGCCGACAGGCATAACCCGCGCTGCACCGTAACGTCGGCGCGTAACGGCGCCAGTTCTTCGATCACTTGATTGACCAATGCATCAAGGTCGATCCGCTGGAAATTCAGCGCAGGCGAGCCCTGTTCCAGTCGCGCGTAGGTCAGCATCTCATCGACCAGTTTGTCCAGGTCTTCGATGTCGTGGTCCATGCCTTCGCGGTATTTTTCCAGCTGTTGCGGCGTGGTGGCCGAGCCGATCATCTCCAGGCCAAAACGCAGGCGTGCCACCGGTGTGCGCAGCTCGTGGGACACCGCGCGCACCAGTTCACGCTGGATCGCCAGTAACTGTTGCAAGTGCTCGGCCATGCCGTTGAACGCCGCGGCCAGTCGCCCCACCGAGTCGGCACCTCGCGCCGGTACTCGGGTTTCCAGGCTGCCCTTGGCGATACGCGTGGCGGCCGCTTCCAGACCGCGCAAACGCCGCTCCAGTTGCCGCACCAGCAGGTAGACGATCAAACCGATCAGGCTCAATCCGAGGGCTGCGATCAACACCAGCCATTGCGGTGGATAAGGATTCATCTGGTACAGCGGGCCGATCTCCAGCACCCACGGCGTCCCGACCATGCCGGCGAACACCCGGATCGAGTCACCGCCCTTGCCCAGCGCCATCACCGTATCGCCCTCGGACACCCGGCGGCTCTGGTCTTCGTCCATGTCCGCCTGCTCGACCTTGACCAGGCGCAAGTCGAATCCAAACCCCTTGTCTTCTTTCAACAACGCCAGCCGCTCGGGCTGCTCCGCCACCGGGTAGCGCACCAGTTCATCGACCAGCAGATAAATAGTGGCGCGTGCCAGTTGCTCGCTGATCTGCTGCACCTCCCCCGTCAGCACAAGCTGTTCCTTGTCGCTGACCAGTCGATAAACCTTGGCCGCATGCGGGCCGGTCTGTTCCACCAGCGCCTGCCCGCGCAGCACACGGGTGCGCTGGGTGAGGTCGAGGTCAGTCTGGGCAAACGTGGTCAGCGCCAATGGGATCCCCAGCAATCGTTCCCAGACCAGCAACGCGCGATGTCGCTCGGTTTCGTTCATCGGCTTGAGGTTGTCGGCCATCAACGAAAACGTACCGTGGGCCAGACGCTCCCGGTATTGCTCGCTGCGCACCTCGTTGAGCAGATGCAACGCCAGCACGCCCAGCACCGCGACCAAAATCAACGCCGCACACATGCCGCCATAAATACGCAGGAAGATCGAATTCACAGTGACGGGTCTACGCAAGCTTCGGGAACAAACAGATAGCCCTTGCTGCGGATGGTCTTGATCAGTCGCGGGTGCTCCGGGTCATCGCCGATTTTCGGACGGATGCGCGAGATGCGGACATCGATGGAACGGTCCTGGCCGTCGTAACCGATGCCGCGCAACGCAGTGAAAATCTCTTCCCGGGACAGGATGCGCCCGGCGTTGGCCACCAGCAGCCAGAGCAGGTCGAACTCGGCGCTGGTCAGCTCGATGCCGTTGTCATGCAGCCAGGCTTCACGCAACGCGTTGTCCACCACCAATGGGCCGAACTGCAGACGCCGCTGTTTTTCCGGGGTGGCCTCGGGGGCTTCGCTACGGCGCAACAGGGCCTGGATGCGCGCCAGCAACAGGCGTGGGCGAACGGGTTTGCACACGTAGTCGTCAGCTCCGAGGTCGAGGCCGAGGATCTGGTCGGTGTCGTCGGTGCGGGCGGTGAGCATCAGGATCGGGCCGTCATACTTGTCGCGGACCTTGCGGCAGATGCTCAGGCCGTCTTCGCCCGGCAGCATCAGGTCGAGGATCACCAGGTCCGGTTTCTCCTTAATGATGCGTGCCGCCGCCAGCGCACCGTTGCCTTCGATCGAAACGCGCAGGCCATTGGCTTCCAGGTAGTCGCGGGTCAGTTCGGCCAGACGCTGGTCGTCCTCCACAATCAATACCTGCCAGGCTTCTTGCTCCACGGTGACCTCTGCTTGCCAACAACACTTATAAGGAAGATCCGCCCGTCTTTTTGTAATGATTGGGGAGGATAAGAATGCGTAACCATGGGGCGATTGTATAAACGCCGCCCGTCGAGAACACAAGCCGGTAAATGCGTTCGGACAACCCGGATTTTTGTGATAGGGTTCGCGCCCTTAAAAATCCAAATGGCCGTTTTCAGTCGTTGAAATTCGATGAAAAACGGTGCGCTCCAGCTAGGTCGCGGCCTACACGCCCGTTCCACCTTTCACGCACAATTTACGCACAGGTTTATCCACAGGTAGTACGTTGCAACACCCTCCAAAACGCATTATCTTGTACCTCGGCGCCAAAAAAACCCTACATGTAGGGTTTTAGCTTAAAAGCCCAACCACATTTCAGACCAGAAACTCAAGCGCTTTATTGCCTGTTTATGGTTGAACCAAGCACGATTTTACAAGCCCAAACCGCACGTGCGGATGGCACCGTTTTTTCAGGCCAGAACAGCCGAAACGGTACGGGTGTTGCAGTCATAACTGGCACCCCTGAAAGGAATCCGGCTTCGAGCCCAGGCTCGCGGCCAAAGACTTCGGCAAGGAAGCGGCATCATTAGCCTTTTTCCTACTGTCCCGAAGTTGTTATGCCCGACCTCCGTCGGTTGTAGTGCTTTTGGACAGAACGGTGGGCACCTTTATGGTGCCCAAACAAACATAGAGAATGTGGAGACACCCCCCCATGCAAACCGACACAACTCGCGAGAACCCGCAGGGCACCTTGCCGCAGGCCGCTGATTCGACTTCGGATCTGTCCGCCACCGCGCCTGGTCAGCTTCGCGTGATCAAGCGTAACGGCACTGTCGTTCCTTACACCGATGACAAAATTACCGTCGCCATCACCAAAGCGTTTCTCGCAGTTGAGGGCGGCACCGCTGCCGCCTCGTCGCGAATCCATGACACCGTGGCCCGCTTGACCGAACAAGTCACCGCGACCTTCAAGCGTCGCATGCCTTCGGGCGGCACCATCCACATCGAAGAAATCCAGGACCAGGTCGAACTGGCCCTGATGCGTGCCGGCGAGCAGAAAGTCGCTCGCGACTACGTGATCTACCGTGACGGCCGCTCGAAACAACGCGCCGCCCACGCCCCGGCCGAAGAAGCGGTCAACGCTCACCCGTCGATCCGCATCACCCGCGCCGATGGCAGCTTCGCCCCTCTGGACATGGGTCGCCTGAACACCATCGTCACCGAAGCGTGCGAAGGCCTGGAAGAAGTCGACGGCGACCTGATCCAGCGCGAAACCCTGAAAAACCTGTACGACGGCGTGGCCCTGACCGACGTCAACACTGCCTTGGTGATGACTGCCCGTACCCTGGTTGAACGTGAGCCGAACTACTCGTTCGTGACCGCTCGCCTGCTGATGGACACCCTGCGTGCCGAAGGCCTGAGCTTCCTCAATGTTGCCGAAAGCGCGACCCACCACGAGATGGTCGACCTGTACGCCAAGGCGCTGCCTGCATACATCGCCAAGGGTATCGAATTCGAATTGCTGAACCCGGTCCTGGCCACTTTTGACCTGGAAAAACTCGGCAAGGCGATCAACCACGAGCGCGATCAGCAGTTCACGTACCTGGGCCTGCAAACCCTGTACGACCGTTACTTCATCCACAAGGACGGTATCCGCTTCGAACTGCCGCAAATCTTCTTCATGCGCGTGGCCATGGGCCTGGCGATCGAAGAGAAGCAGAAAGAAGACCGCGCCATCGAGTTCTACAACCTGTTGTCGTCCTTCGACTACATGTCCTCGACTCCGACGCTGTTCAACGCCGGCACCCTGCGTCCACAGCTGTCGAGCTGCTACCTGACCACCGTGCCTGATGACCTGTCGGGCATCTACCACGCGATCCACGACAACGCCATGCTGTCGAAATTCGCCGGTGGCCTGGGCAACGACTGGACGCCGGTTCGCGCGCTCGGTTCGTACATCAAGGGCACCAACGGCAAATCCCAGGGCGTTGTGCCGTTCCTCAAAGTAGTGAACGACACCGCCGTTGCCGTTAACCAGGGTGGCAAGCGCAAAGGCGCTGTATGTGCCTACCTGGAAACCTGGCACATGGACATCGAAGAGTTCATCGAGCTGCGCAAGAACACCGGTGATGACCGTCGTCGTACCCACGACATGAACACCGCCAACTGGATCCCTGACCTGTTCATGAAGCGCGTCTTCGATGACGGCAAGTGGACCCTGTTCTCGCCATCCGAAGTGCCGGACCTGCACGACCTGACCGGCAAGGCTTTCGAAGAGCGTTACGAGTACTACGAAGCCCTGACCGAATACCCAGGCAAGGTCAAACTGTTCAAGACCATCCAGGCCAAAGACCTGTGGCGCAAAATGCTGTCCATGCTGTTTGAAACCGGCCACCCATGGCTGACCTTCAAAGACCCGTGCAACCTGCGCAGCCCGCAGCAGCACGTCGGCGTGGTCCACAGCTCGAACCTGTGCACCGAGATCACCTTGAACACCAACAAGGACGAGATCGCTGTTTGCAACCTGGGCTCGATCAACCTGCCGAACCACATCGTCAACGGCAAGCTGGACACCGCCAAGCTGCAACGCACCGTCAACACCGCCGTTCGCATGCTCGATAACGTGATCGACATCAACTACTACTCGGTGCCGCAAGCGAAGAACTCCAACTTCAAGCACCGTCCGGTCGGCCTGGGCATCATGGGCTTCCAGGACGCGCTGTACCTGCAGCACATTCCTTACGGTTCGGATGCTGCGGTCGAGTTCGCCGACAAGTCGATGGAAGCGGTCAGCTACTACGCGATCCAGGCTTCCTGCGACCTGGCCGACGAGCGCGGTGCCTACGAGACGTTCCAGGGTTCGCTGTGGTCCAAAGGCATCCTGCCGCTGGATTCGCAACAGATCCTGATCGAGCAGCGTGGCCAGAAGTACATCGACGTTGACCTGAACGAATCCCTGGACTGGGCACCGGTTCGCGCCCGTGTGCAGAAAGGCATTCGTAACTCCAACATCATGGCCATCGCACCGACCGCGACCATCGCCAACATCACGGGCGTCTCGCAGTCGATCGAACCGACCTACCAGAACCTCTATGTGAAATCGAACCTGTCGGGCGAATTCACCGTGATCAACCCGTACCTGGTTCGCGACCTCAAGGCACGCGGTCTGTGGGACTCGGTCATGATCAACGACCTGAAGTACTACGACGGTTCGGTGCAGCAGATCGAGCGCATCCCGCAAGAACTCAAAGAGCTCTACGCGACTGCTTTCGAAGTGGACACCAAGTGGATCGTTGACGCGGCAAGCCGTCGTCAGAAGTGGATCGACCAGGCTCAATCGCTGAACCTGTACATCGCCGGCGCATCGGGCAAGAAGCTGGACGTGACCTACCGCATGGCCTGGTACCGTGGTCTGAAAACCACTTACTACCTCCGTGCCCTGGCCGCGACCAGCACCGAGAAGTCGACCATCAACACCGGCAAGCTGAACGCTGTTTCCAGCGGCGGCAACCACGGTGACGACTCGGTCCTGGCAGCACCAGCCGGCCCTGCGCCAGTGCCAAAGGCCTGCGCCATCGACGAGCCGGATTGCGAAGCTTGCCAATAAGCTGAGCTGGTAGGCGCTGAAAGGCGCTTACCTGGAACCCCCGATCAATCCTCTGGATTGTCGGGGGTTTTCTTTTGCCTGGAAGAAAGTGGTGGCCGAGCTACTCGCGATGAGGCCAGCACAGACAACCTGAAGCCAGTGCCTGAGACAAACACCGGCCATAAAAAACCCCTCTTGCGAGGGGTTCTTTATGCAGCGTTATCCAGCATCAGGTCATCTGAATGATGGTCTGCATGATGGTGCTCTGGGTGGAGATGGTCTTGGCGTTCGCCTGATAGTTGCTCTGCGCCTTGATCAAATCAACCAGTTCGTTGGTCAGGTTGACGTTGGACTCTTCCAGCGAGTTGGACACAACCGAACCCAAGGTGCCGGTTTTCGGTGCATCGATTCCAGGCACGCCCGAGGCGAAGGTTTCTTTCCAGCCAGAACCACCGATTGGCTGCAAGCCTTGTTCGTTGGCGAAGCTGGCAATGGCTACCTGGCCGATGGCCTTGGTTTGCTGGTTGGTGAAGTTGGCGGTCATGACACCGCTTTCGTCGATGGTCAGGCTGGAAATCTGGCCTGTCGCGTAACCGTCCTGGTACTGCGCAGTACGTGCGGTTGGCGAAGCGTACGAGGTGGTTTTGGTCATGTCGAACGCGATACCGGCTGCGGCGGCGTCCGAACCATTCAGGGCCCAGGTTGGCGGGTTGGTGTTGGCGTTAACCATCACACCCGGCTTCCAGCCCGTCATGGTCAGGGTGGTACCGGTTTGCGTCCAGCCCGCACCGCCCACCAGGGTCTTGATGCTGCCATCAGGGTTGAAGGTGAGGTCAGCAGTGATCGGCACTGGCGGCTCTGCCAATGGGTTGGTTGGGCTACGGCCGTCCATGTAGGTGTAGACAGTCCAGGAGTTGGACGCCGCATTTTTAACGTAGTACTGGTCCATCGTGTGCTGGTTGCCCTGCGTGTCGTACACAGGGGTGGAAATGGTCTTGTTGTAGCTGTTGGTGTCTTTGACGTTGAACGGGGTCACTGTTGGCAGTGGGTCCGAGGAGTTCAGGTTCATCGTCTGGTCGACACGGGTGGTCGCATGCGGCGCCAGGCTCGAAGTGTCGATTTTCAGGTCGGTCAGCACGCCGTTGATGATCTTGCCGTTGGCGTCTACGCCAAAACCCTGCAAGCGACGGCCGTTGTTGTCGACCACGTAGTTCTGGGCGTCAGTCTTGAACGCACCGGCACGGGTGTAACTCAGCGAGCCGTTGTCGCTCATGACGAAGAAACCGTTGCCCTGGATACCCATGTCCAACACGTTGCCGGTGTTGTTCACGTCGCCCTGGCCGAACTGCTGGGAAACGTTGGCCAGACGCACGCCGTTGCCGACGGTCTTGCTGCCGGTACCCAGGCGCGTGGCCGAGTACACGTCTTCGAATTCTGCACGGGAGGATTTGAAACCGGTGGTCGCAACGTTGGCGATGTTGTTGCCGGTCACGTCCAGTTGTTTGTTGGCTGCATAGAGACCGCTAAGGCCGATATTGAAAGACATATTCCACTCCTTTGTGCCGTGTTAGTCGGCTCTATATACCAATGGTCTGTACTTTGGACAGGGCAACACTGCCCAGGCCTGCCAGGTTCAGCATCAACTCACCGCCAGTCTGGCTGATGGTCACGCTGTTGACGGTTGCCGGCAGGTAGGTCACCAGCGAGGTCGCCTTGCTGTCGTAAGTCGCGGTAGCAGCAAACTTGTAAGTGCCGGCCTTGGCCACCTCGCCCGCATCGTTCTTGCCGTCCCAGATGAAACCGGCGTTGCCGGCCTGCTGACTGCCAAGATCGATGGTGCGAACCACTTTGCCATCGGTATCGGTGATCTTGATTGTGACCGGGTTCGTCGAGGCTGGTACGACAGCCGTACCGTTGAAACTCTTGGAGGTGTCGACCACCGCTGTGTCGGTCTGGGCAACAACCGAACGGCCTACCAGCGAAGAAGCTTGCAACGCTTGCGACGAGTTGTAGTTGCCGGCAATGCCGCTGACCGTATCGTTGAGCGTGGTGATGCCTTCCAGGCTACTGAACTGCGCCAACTGCGCGACAAACGCGCCGTTGTCCTGCGGTTCCAGCGGGTTCTGGTTTTTCAGTTGAGTTACCAACAACTGCAGGAACGCGTCTTTGCCCAATGCGTTCTTGCCGGTGGCGCTGCTGGTAGCGGCGGCCAAGCCGTCGCTGCTGGTGTTGCTGGTCTTGACCGAAGAGTTGGCCAGAACATCCTTGAGGCTCAAGCCGCTGGTGGTATCGGTAACACTCATCTGAGTCGCCCCTTATCACTGACCGAGGGTCAGGACCTTCTGCATCATGGTTTTGGCGGTGTTCATCATTTCGGCGTTGGTCTGGAACGAACGGCTCGCGGAAATCATGTCGGCCATTTCTTCGACGACGTTGACGTTCGGGTAGTAGACGTAGCCCTTGGCGTCGGCAGCCGGATGGTTCGGCTCGTAGCGCGCTTCAAGGTTGCTCTGGTCTTCGACCACGCCCAGCACTTGCACGCCTTGACCAGCAGCGTCCTGGCTCTGGAACAGCGAATCGCTGCCGCCGTTCTGGCCGCCCTGGAACATGGTGGCGAACACCGGGTGACGGGCGCGATAGGTCTGGTCGATGCTCGACGAGACGGTTTCGGCGTTGGCGATGTTCGAGGCGACGGTGTTCAAGCGCGTGGTTTGCGCACTCATGCCGCTACCGGCAATGTTGAAAACACTGGATAGGGACATGACTTACTCTCCGCGAAGGGCTGACACCAGCCCTTTGAATTTGCTGTTGAGCAGGGTGAAGCTGGCCTGGAAGCCGACGGCGTTTTCCGCGTACGCTGATTGTTCAAGCTGGGCGTCCACGGTGTTCTGGTCGATCGACGGTTGCATCGGCGTGCGATACAGCAACGACTCGTCGCCATTGCCCAGGCCTTCAGCTTCGATATGACGGCTGTTGGTCATGTTCAAGGCAAAAGTACCGCCCTTGGTTTTCTCGTTCTGTGCGGCAAGCACTTTGGAGAAGTCCAGATCCCGAGCCTTGTAGTTCGGGGTGTCGGCGTTGGAGATGTTGTTGGCCAGGACTTCGGCACGCTGAGCGCGGAAGCCCAGGGCTTGTTCGTGGATACCGAGCGCTTTATCGAAGCTGATGCTCATGTCGGGAAACCTTCGGGTGACCTGATTTTTCGTAACAGAGACATAGCAAGCGGCGTGCCAAATCAGAAAACCCCGGAAACCGGGGCTTTGCGGGCAGTGGCAAGGGCGGCAATGCCAGAAAAGCGGCAAACGGTTTCCGCAGGCTGCCGCTTTTCTGCCGCTTATCGCCTTCGAAAGAACAACTCTTACCCTGTGGGAGCCGGACAAGCCCGGCTCCCACAGGGGATTGTGGTGTTGGCGAAAAACCATCAGGCATAAAAAAACGGGAGTCCCTGAGGACTCCCGTTTTTTTGTGCCGCCAACGAATCACTTCGCCTGGTAAATGATCCCCGGGCTGCACTGAACCATCTGGTAATGATCCGGTAAACCGTTCAGCGCTTCGGACGCACCGAGGAACAGATAGCCGCCTGGCTTGAGCGTGCTGTGAATGCGCAACAGGATGTCTTTCTTCACCTCGGCGGAGAAGTAGATCAGCACGTTGCGGCAGAACACGATGTCGAACTTGCCCAGCGCTGCATAACTGTCCAGCAGGTTGAACGAACGAAACTCCACGCGGCTCTTGATCGGCGCCTTGATCGCCCAGCGCCCCGGCCCTTTCGGGTCGAAGTAACGCTGAAGACGCTCGGGCGACAGGCCACGGCCGATCGCCAGGCTGTCGTACTCGCCGGTCTTGCAGTTGGTCAGCATGGTGCCGGACAGGTCGGTGGCGACAATTTGCACCCCCATCTTCAGCTGGCCCATGTTGACGCGTTCGAACTCATCGATGGACATCGACAGCGAGTACGGTTCCTGACCCGACGAACATGCCGCGGACCAGATCCGCAAACGCTGGCCGGGTGCAGCCTTGATCGCTTCAGGCAATACCTTGTTCTTCAACACTTCAAACGGATAGGTGTCACGAAACCACAGGGTTTCGTTGGTCGTCATCGCGTCCACCACCATCTCGCGCAAACCGCTGCGCGGCTGGGTCTGGATGCGCTGGACCAGCTCACCCAGGGATTTGATGCCTTGCTGTTCCATCAGTTTGTTGAGACGGCTCGAGACCAGGTACTGCTTGTTTTCACCGAGCAAAATGCCACAGGCTTTTTCCAGGAAGACCCGGAACTGTTCGAAATCCAAATTACCCGTAGACAAAGATGCCGCCTCTTAAATCGTGTTAACCACCAGGGGCAGAAGGCCCCTAGCTGATATCTGCTGCTTTGATCCGGTCGACTACCCGGGATGCCAGGTCATCAGGACGGAACTTGGCAAGGAAGTCATCGGCACCGACTTTCTTGACCATCGCCTGATTGAATACCCCGGACAACGAAGTATGCAGGATGATATGAAGCTTTTGCATGCGTGGATCGTTGCGGATCTCGGCCGTGAGGGTGTACCCGTCCATTTCCGGCATCTCGATGTCGGAAATCATCATCAGGAACTCTTCTTCCGGCTTTTTCCCTTCGTCGACCAGCTTGCGCAGGTAATCCAGCGCTTGCTTGCCGTCATTCAACGCCACCACTTCGACACCGACGGTTTGCAGACAACGAGTCACCTGCTTGCGCGCCACCGACGAGTCATCGACGGTCAAGACCTTCAAGGACAAGGCCTTGTGCTGGGTTTCGACATCGACCACACCGACCGAAATCGCTTCCGGAGTCGGCGCCACTTCCGCGAGGATTTTCTCGACGTCGATGATTTCGACTAACTGATTGTCGACCCGAGTCACAGCCGTCAGGTAGTGATCGCGTCCCGTGCCCTTGGGTGGCGGATGAATCTCTTCCCAGTTCATGTTGACGATGCGTTCCACCGAGCGCACCAGGAAACCCTGGGTCTTGGTGTTGTACTCCGTGATGATCACGAACGGATTGCTTTGATCTTTCAGCGCGCCGGAGCCGGTCGCCATGGCCAGATCAAGAATCGGAATGGTCGCCCCCCGGATATTTGCCACACCGCACACGACAGGACTGGATTTTGGCATCAGCGTGAGTTTGGGGCATTGCAGCACTTCCCGAACCTTGAACACGTTGATCCCATAGAGCTGCTGGCCGTCGAGACGGAACAACAGCAGCTCCAGGCGATTCTGCCCTACCAGTTGCGTGCGCTGGTTTACCGCATCCATTACACCAGCCATGCACAGACTCCTACACCAACGCTTAAGTGTGTTGCGACGCACGTTCATTGCTAAACGGCACGGCGCTTGCTTTTTAACTCTTATGAACACAGAACCGACATTTTTCCGACGCCTGACATCAAACGCTCGCCACGTGCTTTGCGCGATGTCGGCCGTCTGCCTGTTCAACGCTGGCAGCCCTGCCCTTGCTGACGCAGTTACCTTGCCTGACATGCTTATCGGCGTCACTCAGGGCTTTCTTGAGTTCACCGTAGAAGACTATTTGGCGAGCAGTCAAACCGAAGGCCGTTATGAGATCGAGGTCAAGCAGCTCGATCCGCGCCTGCGCATGCCCATGTGCGACAAGGAATTGACAGCCACTCTGGAGAGCCCGGCGATCCCGATTGGCCGGGTCACGGTCAAGGTGCGTTGCGACAGTACCTCGCCCTGGACAGTGTTCGTGCCCGCTCAAGTCCGCCTGTTTCGCGACGTCGTCACCACCACGCGGCCCCTCAAACGCGCCGGCTACATCGAGCCGGGCGACGTCATGCTGCGCGAACGCGACATCAGCCTGATCGGCCAGGGATACTTCACCTCCATCGATCAGACGATTGGACAAAAACTTACCCGACCAACGGTCGCCGATCAGGTGCTGACGCTGGTCCATCTCGAGCAGGCCGAAGTCATTTCCAAAGGTGACCAAGTGGTGATTACCGCCCGCAGCGGCACGCTCAGCGTGCGCATGCCGGGCGAGGCCCTGTCCAATGGCGGCTTGCGTGAACAGATCCGGGTAAAAAACCTCAACTCCCAACGGGTCATCAAGGCGCAGGTCATAGCGCCGGGCCAGGTGGAAGTGGCCATGTAAGAAACTCTGCGCTTGCGAAAACATGGCGCTGGCCGTGGCTGTTCCCTAAGCTGTGCCTCACGCAGGAAATGCGCTGGCGCATGCAGGCTCGTTGATAAATGGGCCTAAAGTTTTTGCAGGAAGAGCCGAAAACATGGCAAGCGTCCAAATTCCCAGAGGTTTTTTATCATGGTCATCGATTTCAGCCGTTTGAACAGTTCCTCGTCACTGACCGGCAGTACGCGTACCAGCGCCAACAAGGACACTGCCGAAGCCGGCAAATCCGCGCCGCTGAATACCCCGGCCGAACAGGCCAGTACCGCCAAAAGCGGGGAATCGGTACACCTCAGCAATGAGGCTCAACAGTTGCAGAAGGTCACTGACAAGCTGCGCGATCAGCCTGCCGTCGACAATGCCCGCGTGGCCGAGTTGAAAGCAGCGATTGCCGATGGCAGCTATAAAGTCGACAGCAACCGTGTAGCCAGCAAACTGCTCAACTTCGAAGCCCAGCGCTAGGCCCTCGGTCTGCGCCAGGCTTTTGGACGCTTAAACCCCAAGGCCAGCCATGCACGACACTAATTTACTGCAACTGATCATCGACGACTTTGCTCCAGCGCAACACTTGCTGGAGTTGCTGCAAAACGAGTCCCTCGCCTTGCATGGTCGCGACATGCCACTGCTCGAAGACATTCTGGCGCGCAAACAGGCAATGATCATTCTGCTCGAACAGCATGGCCGCAAGCGCAGCGAAGTCCTCGCCAGCCTCAATCTGCCCACCAATCGCAAGGGCCTGGAGCAACTCGCCAGCGAATCCAGCGTCGGTGATCAGTTACTTGCGCAAAGCGATGCCCTGACCGACCTTCTGGCTCAGTGCCAGGCCATCAACGTCAATAATGGTCAGTCGATCCTGGTCCAACAGGCCGCCACGGCCAATCAGCTGAAGATCCTCACCGGCGGCGAACCACCCGCGCTTTACGATGCCCGCGGATCAACCGCCAAGCTAGCGAAGCCGCGCCCGCTCAGTCAGGCGTGAACCTGTTGATGAGTTCGCACTTTCAAGACGCGCCACATGATGGCAGTATGCTGGCCATGCGCAGTCACATTTTGTCCGGAGAACGATGAACCGTGCCCAATGCCTTAACCGCGGAAGATGCTCCGCAGCCACCCAAGGTGCTCTCCACGCCCATGGAGATCGCGGGTAACCTGCGGCAACTGCAAGAAAGCCATGACCCGCTGATCATTACGTTCCACGAACGTAACCAGCGCTTCCAGAGCTATCTGGTTGAGGTTGACCGTGACAACAACATGATTGCCCTGGATGAAATGGTGCCCCGCGATGGTGAGCGCTATCTGCTGGCAGGCGAATCGTTTCGGGTCGAAGGCTTCCACGACGGCGTGCGCATCGCCTGGGAAAGCAACGGCCCGCTGAGCATTGACGAACTCAGCGACGCACGCTGCTATCGTGGCAAACTACCTGACGAAGTCGTCTACCATCAGCGCCGCAATGCCTTCCGGGCTGCATTGAAACTGGCGCAATTGGTCAATGTCGAATTGGGCGGTGAAAAGCTCAAGTCGCCCGTCAAGGGCAAGTTGCTGGATATTTCCGCCACCGGCTGCAAGCTGCGCTTTGAGGGTGACATCACCAGCCGACTGCAATTGGGCCAGGTCTATGACCGATTCGTCGCTGACCTGCCCTTCGGCAGCATGACCACACCGGTGGAACTGCGTTACCTGCACTTCGAAGAAAGGATCTCCACCACCTTCGCCGGCATCCGCTTTCACAACATGAGCGGGCTGGTGCAGCGTCAGGTCGAACGCTTCGTGTATCAGCTGCAGCGTGAAGCACGGCGCTTCGACAAAGACGATCTCTGATACACCGCTTCAACAAAAAACGGGCAGCCCTTTGCGGTGACTGCCCGTTTTTTATGTATCAAAAAATCAAGGTCTGGCTTCAGTGAAACTTTGTTCGCGACCAGCGTCCGGGTCTTCCGGTGGCGTCGGGTCATCTTCCAGTTCCACCTCTGGTTCCGGCTCCGCTTCCGGATGCGGCGGGCTGTGCATCTGCTCTTGAACGATCTGTTCATCCACACGCGGATCAAGGCACACCACCAGCGGCGAACTCGACATGCTGTCCGGCATGGCCACGTGATGCAGCGGCGCATCGTCGACCTGATGCAGGTTGGTGACCGCTTTCGGGCGGATCCGCCACACCAGCACCAGCGCGAAGAAACTGAAGAACGCGTAGAGCATGTGGCTGCCGAACAGCTTCATCAGTACCCCGGCGACCAGCGGCCCGATACTGGCGCCGACGCCGTAGGTCACCAGCAGCATCGCTGTCAGCGAGACTCGGCGATCACCTTCGACGTGGTCATTGGAGAACGCCACCGCCAACGGATACAGGCAGAACTGCACCAGCGAACAGAGGAACCCGGAGATGAACAACACCTCCAGCGGTACCTTCTGCAGGATCGCCAACGGCAACGCGGCCAGCGCCAGGCTGAAGGCAAAACAGCGAATCAGCAGTGCCCGGTCATAACGGTCCGACAGCCAACCCAGCGGCCACTGCACCAGCAGGCCGGCAAAAATGCAGCTACCCATGAACAGACCGACCTGCTCGGTGGACAACCCCTGCTGGGAGGCGTACAGCGGCGCCAGACCGTAGAACGAACCCACAATCAACCCGGCACCCAACACCGTGCTCAACGACTGCGGCACGCGTTTAATGAAGAATCGCGGTTCCATCGGCGCAGGGTGCAAGGGCGCCGGGTGAATCCGTCGAGTGAGCGCGACCGGCACCAGGCACAGGGCGAAGCACAACGCGACCAGCATCAGCAGTTCCAGGCCCAGGCCGGGGTGCATGACCAGAATCAGCTGACCCAGCACCAACCCCAGGTAGGAAGCGATCATGTAGCCGCTGAAGACCATGCCGCGTTGCTTGGCATCGGCCTGCTCATTGAGCCAGCTCTCGATGACCATGTACTGGCACATCATGCCCAGACCGACGATCACCCGCAGGAACAGCCAGGCCGGCAGCCAGTCGATCAACCCGTGACCGAGTACCGCCGCACCGACGATCCCGGCACACGCGGCATACGCACGAATATGCCCGACCCGGGCAATCAGTCGGTGACCGATCTTGCCGCCCAGCACCAGGCCAAAATAGTTGGCCGCCATCAACGCACCGACCCACAAGCTGTCGACGTGATCGGCCGCCAGGCGCAAGGCCAGGTAAGTGCTCAACAGGCCCGAGCCGATCAACATCATCAGCGAGGCGAAATACAGCGCTCGAAAGGATTTCCAGATTTGGCGCATCGGCGTTCCGAGCGGCTCCTTGCAGTGAAGATCAGGCTACCGAAACGATAGCCCGAAGACGACGAAGCGTCAGGCCTGAGCAGCTAAAACACGCCGTTCCCAGGGAGTAATTTCATCAAAGAAGCTGGTCAGTTCCATGGACTTCGAAGCGACGTAGCCTTCGATGAACTCAGTGCCAAACAGTTCCTTCGCCAATTGGCTACGTTTCAGACGCTCAAGAGCCGCATGCAAGGTACACGGCAACGAAAGATTATCCGGCACGTCGAATTCGCCCTGGATCGCCTCGGTCGGCTCCAGCTCGTTTTCAATGCCATGCAACCCGGCGGCAAGGCTGGCGGCGATCGCCAGGTACGGATTGGCGTCCGCTCCCGGCAAACGGTTTTCGACCCGACGAGCGACCGGTGAACTGGCCGGAATGCGCAACCCGGCGGCGCGGTTGTCGTGGGACCAGCAGGCATTATTCGGCGACGCGTACGGATGGCACAAGCGCTGATACGAGTTCACGTTCGGTGCAAACAACGCCGTGAAATCGGCCATGCCGGCCTGCTGGCCACCAATGAAGTGACGGAAGGTCGCGGTCGGCTGACCCGCCTCGTCGCTGAACACGTTCCGGGCGGTGTTGATGTCGACGATGCTTTGGTGAATATGCATCGAACTGCCCGGCGTGTGCGCCAGTGGCTTGGCCATGCAGACCACGGTCAGGCCATGCTTGAGCGCGACTTCCTTGAGCAGATGTTTGAACAGCAATGTCTGGTCGGCCAGCAACAGCGGGTCACCGTGCAGCAGGTTGATCTCGAACTGGCTGACACCCATTTCGTGCATGAAGGTATCGCGTGGCAGGCCCAGCGCCGCCATGCATTCATAGACTTCGGTGAAGAACGGCCGCAAGCCGCTGTTGGAACTGACACTGAACGCCGACTGACCGTCCTCGCGACGGCCGTCCAGGCCCAGCGGCGGCTGGAACGGTTGAGTCGGATCGGGGTTGGGCGCGAACACGAAGAACTCCAGCTCGGTCGCCACCACCGGCGCCAGGCCGCGAGCCGCGTAACGCGCGATCACCGATTTGAGTTGACCGCGGGTCGACAGACTCGACGGTTCACCGGTCAATTCGTCCGCATCGCAAATGGCCAGCGCCCGGGGCTGTTGGCTCCAGGGCAAGCGATAGATATGCGCAGGGTCCGGCACCAACGCAAGGTCGCCGTCATCGCTGCCGTAAAAACGCGCGGGTGGATACCCGCCCATGATGCATTGCAGCAGCACACCCCGCGCCAACTGCAACCGACGTCCTTCGAGGAAGCCCTCGGCCGTCATGACTTTGCCCCGGGGAACTCCATTCAAGTCCGGGGTGACACATTCAATCTCATCAATGCCCGCCAATCGCTGTGCGAGTGAACGATGGCCATCGGTAGTCATGACTCAATCCTTTGTTGTGCGAGCCGCGAACGGCGACCCGTACAAAATAGGCTTCGCCTGTTCAGAATTTCAAGCAGCGCCACACAATAAAGAACGCTCAGGGCAGGTAAAGGCTGAATACACCGCCGCCCAACGGGCCGCCATTGCTGAGCCGGGTGCTGCCGACGACGCCATTGCGCTGATGCATCGCGGCGATGCGCCCGGCAAAGTACAGGCCCAGGCCGGTGCTACTGCTGCTGTAGTTGATGCCTTGCACATAATCCGCCTGAAACTCGATCATCTCTGCCGGATAGCCGGCGCCATCATCATTGATGCTCAGCACCAGTTGACCGCCCTCGTCGCTGACGCTGATCAGCAGCGACTCGCGCGCGTAGCGAATGGCGTTGTTGATGATGTTGCCCAGTACCGAAGCGACCAGCTCGCGGTCGAAGAAACCCAGCGGGCTCAACGGGTCGACTTCATAGGTCGCGATAATGCCACGACTGGCGAACACGTCTTGATGGCTGGCCAGTTGCGCTTCGAGAAAGTCATCCAGGTCATGGTAGGCCGGTTGCAACGGCAACTGATTGACCCCCAGTTTGTACAGGCCCAACAACTGCACGAGCATGCCGTTGAGGTGGGCGAACTCATACTCGATGACGCCCTGCTCCGGGCTGTGCTGCTCCGGGTCGGGCAAGCGCGCCAGCCACTGGCTGTGCGCCTGCATCAGCATGGCCAGCGAGTTCTTCATGTCGTGTACGGTGGAGGCAATCACCGTCGAGAAATCCAATGCAGGGTTGTCTTGGCTCATCCGCCGAACGCCTTGATTTTCAGTTTCTGATAGCGCGGATAACGCGCGTCGGTGTCGGGCATCAAGCCGACCATTTTCAGGCAGACCCGACATTCTTCGATTTCCGCCGATGGCACACTCGTGTCAGTGCCGTGCAGCAGCGACTGCGCCATGTTCAGGGCGATACTGATGTTTTTCGGCTGCATCGCCAGCGCCTTGCGGAACACTGCCCGGGCTTCCACCAGATTGCCGGTTTTGTAAACCCGCACGCCCTGACGGTTGAGCTCGGCAGCGGCGTTGCTGGAACTGAGGATCGTCGGGTCGTCGGTCAGTTTGGCGATGCCTTGCATTACTACCGGATCGTCACCGTAGATCTCCGCACAGTTTTTCAACATCGACGCACCGGCGCTTGCCTGACCGAGCATTTGCAACTGCTTGGCCACCAGCAGCGCCGCTTCGGCACTCATGAATTGCTCCATGCCGTCGAGGCGCATCATCGCTTGCTCGGTGAGTTTCTCGGCGGTTTCGGCGTCGTTGAGCAACAAACTGGTAGCTTTCATCAGGCGCGCACGAATCTGCAGGCCAGGGTCGCTCGGGTTCTCCTTGGCCACCAGGCTGAGGGTCGTGTTGATTTCCAGACGGGTGCGGGTATCCAGGCCTTTCTCGCTGCCTTTGCTGATCAAGGCGTGGGCCAGGCCGAGGTTGCTTTCCGCGTCTTTGAAACGCGACTGCGCGCCCTGGGACACCGCCTGGCGATACGCCCTGGAGGCGGTGTCGAAATCTTCGTTGGCCATCGCCAGTTTGCCCAGCAACGCTTGCCGGCGCACGGCCAGCGGCGACAGGCGAATGGCTTCTTCCAATACTTTCTGCGCGCCCTTGGTGTCGCCTTCGACTACCAGCACGTCGGCCATGCCGTCATACAGCGCCGGCATCATCGGAAACACTTTCAGGGCTTTTTCATAGATGCCCTTGGCCTGGCTGACCTGGCCGCGCTTGAACAGCAACTGGCCCAACCCGGCAAACGCCCACGGCAACGGCCTATCGGCAATGATGCTGTCGTAGAGACGTTCCAGCGCTTCGTTCTGATTCAAGTCGCGCAAGGCATCCGCGCGGTAGCGCAGACACAGCGGCGAATAACGGATGTCCTTCTTGCACAGCTCGATGCAGGCATTGAGCACTTCCAGCGGCTTGCCACGGTCGAGGGCCTGCAGGATCGGCTTGAGCAGGTTCTTGCGCTGCTCCAGACGCTCCAGGCGCTGGGCCAGGCCAGAGCGGTTGAACGGCTTGGTCAGGTAGGCATCCGGTTCGTGTTCCAGCGCGCTGAGGACCATGGCCTGACTGGTTTCGGCGGTCACCATGACGAACACGCTTTCATGGCTGATCAGCTTTTCGATCATCAAGTCTTCGAGGACCTGCTGACCGTTCTTCTTGCCGTCGCCGAGGTGGAAATCCTGCAGGATGAAATCGTAGGCCTTCTGCGAACACATGCGCAGCGCCTGCTCGCCAGAATCCGCGGTATCCACGTCCTTGACGCCCAGTTCCCGCAGCATGGACCTGACGGAACTGCGGAAATCCGAGAAATCATCGACGATCAGAAAACTCTTTTGGTGATACGACAGCATCGAAGATTTCCAGGCAATTTTAAGAAGAAGAGCATGACCGTTCGGGTTATCGGCCAACAGTGCCGATACCTTGAGACGACGTGACGCTCAAGCGATGGCTAAATATTTGAAGGTGTTATTTAAAAACGGGATTATTCTGCTTTATCGACACGAGTGTTACCCCCCGTTTTGCATCAACACCCCCATGTCGCCGGTAGAAGGCAGAACAGATGACCAGCAACCCCAAACAACCGGCCGGCGCTTCCGAGCGCAAGGCCCCACGCCCGAGCGACCTGGACTTCCCGGTGGTCGGCATCGGCGCGTCTGCGGGGGGACTCCAAGCCATCAAGCTGTTTTTCCAGAACATGCCTCAAGACAACGGCATGGCGTTTGTCATCATTCTTCACCTGTCGCCCGACCATCAGAGCATTGCCGACAAGATCATCCAGGAATCGACGAAAATGCCGGTCCTGCAGGTCACCGAGACCGTGCCCATCGAGAAAAACCACGTGTATGTCATCTCGCCGGCCCAGCGCCTGGCCATGGATGACGGTTTTCTAAAGGTCAGCAGCAACGCCGCGCGCGAGACGCGGCATGCCTCTATCGACCTGTTCTTCCGCGACCTCGCCGAGGTCCATCGCGAGCGTGCGTTTTGCCTGATCCTGTCAGGCAGCGGCTCCGATGGCGCGGTCGGTTTGTCACGCATCAAGGAACACGGCGGCGTGACCATGGCCCAGGTGCCGGAAGACGCTGAATTCGAAGGCATGCCTCGCGCAGCCATCGATACCGGCATGGTCGACCTGATATTACCCGTCACGGAAATGCCGCAAAAATTGCTCGAACTGTGGCAAAACGCCAAGAACATCACTTTGCCCATTGCCGGTGACGCCGAACTGAAAACCCTCCCCTCAGTGTCGGAACGCCAGGCCGTCATCAATGAACAAATGCTCCACGACATTCTGATCCAGTTGCGCACCGGCACCGGCCACGACTTCAAGCATTACAAACGCGCCACCGTGTTGCGGCGGATCGAACGGCGGATGCAGGTCACCGCCCAGCCCGACCTGGGCGCCTACTTCCGCTACCTGCAAAACAATCCCGAAGAAACCAAGGCGCTGCTCGGCGATATGCTGATCGGGGTGACGAACTTCTTCAGGGACCGAGAGGCGTTCGAAGCGCTGGAACGGGATGTCTTGCCGCAACTGGTCAGCGCCGCCGTGTCGGCGCAACCGGAAAAAGAAGAAATTCGCGTCTGGTCCACCGGCTGTTCCACCGGCGAAGAAGCCTACAGCCTGGCGATCTTGCTCAACGACCAGCTGCAACTGGACGCCAGTAAGGCAACGATGCAGTTATTCGCCACCGACATTGATGAACGCGCCATCAGCGTTGGCCGCGCCGGGTTGTATCCGCAAGCGATCATCACCGATGTGCCGCCGACGCGGCTGCGGCATTACTTCGTCAAGGAGGACGATCACTACCGGATCCGCAAGGAAATTCGCGAACGGGTGCTGTTTGCCAAGCACAGCCTGCTGTCGGATCCGCCGTTCTCGCAGATCGACCTGATCGTCTGCCGCAACTTGCTGATCTATCTGGATCGCGAAGTGCAGCGTGAAATCCTGCAAATGTTCCACTTTGCGCTGCGGCCTGGCGGCTTCCTGTTCCTCGGCTCTTCAGAGAGCGCGGACGCTTGCCACGAATTGTTCGCCCCGGTGGATAAACGCAATCGCATCTTCCGCGCCAAGACCGGTACCGCCAACAGCCGTCGCACGCCGACCATGCCCCGCGGCGGTTACGTGCGGGCGAGTACGTCCCGCGAGGCGCCGCCCCGCACGGTGCCGCGCAAGCTGTCCTTTGCCGACATTCACCAGCGTGCGCTTGAGCTCGCCGCGCCGCCCAGCATGATTGTCGATGCCAACGCCGAAATCCTGCACATGAGTGACGGCGCCGGGCGCTTTCTGCGGCATGTGGGTGGCGAACTGACGCGCAACCTGCTGACGCTGATCCTGCCGGAGTTGCGCCTGGAAATCCGCACCACGCTGTTTCAGGTGCAGCAGAGCGGCCTGGTGGTCAAGTCCAGGGCCGTACCGCTCAAGCGCGGCAACCAGAGCTACATGATCGACCTCGTGGCTCAGCCTTATAAGGACGAAGAATCGGATGGCGAGTATGTGCTGGTGATCTTCGAAGAAGTCGAAGTCGCCCCGTCCGAACAGACCGTCACGACCCTGCTGCAGACCGAAAGCCAGGTGCTGTCCAATCTTGAGCGCGAACTGCAACGAACCAAGTTGCACTTGCAGGACACCATTGAACAATCGGAAGTCTCCAGTGAAGAGCTGAAGGCCTCCAACGAAGAAATGCAGGCAATCAACGAAGAGTTGCGCTCGGCCACCGAAGAGCTGGAAACCAGCAAGGAAGAGCTGCAATCGATCAACGAAGAGTTGCTGACGGTCAACTACGAGCTGAAAACCAAAGTTGAAGAAACCGACAAGATCAATGACTACCTGACCAACCTGATCGCTTCCACCGACATTGCCACGGTGTTCGTCGACCGCAACATGCGGATCAAATGGTTCACCCCGCGCGCCACCGACATTTTCAGCATGCTGCCGGTCGATACCGGCCGCTCGCTGCTCGACATCACCCATCGCCTGCACTACGACGGCCTGGCCAGTGACGCGGCGCAGGTGTTCGAATCGTTGAACATGATCGAACGGGAAGTCAGCAGCACCGACAAACGCTGGTACATCGCCCGCCTGCTGCCGTACCGCTCCAGCGAAGACCACATCGACGGCACGGTGCTGACGTTCATCGACATCACCAAACGCCGCGCGGCGGAAGAAGATCTGCGCCTGGGTGAAGAACGCATGCGGCTGGTGGCCGAAAGCACCCGCGATTACGCGATCATCACCCTCGATGAGCAGGGCATCATCACCAGCTGGAACAAAGGCGCCGAGCTGATCTTCGGCTACAGCAAGGCCGAGGCGGAAGGCGCTTTCTACGACTTCATTTTCTCCGCCGAAGACCGTGCCGCCGGGGTTCCCGAAAACGAACTGCTGGCAGTCCGTACCCAGGGCCGCAGCGAAGATGAACGCTGGCACCTGCGCAAGGATGGCAGCCGCTTCTTTTGCAGCGGCGAAGTGACCTTGCTCAGCGGCGACAACCTGCGCGGTTACGTGAAAATCGCCCGGGACCTGACCGGCCACAAACGTCAGCACGAAGAACAGAGCCAGGAACTGGCCGAGACGCGCAATACCAATTACCTCAAAGATGAATTCTTTGCGGTCATGTCCCACGAACTCAAGCACCCGCTGAACCTGATCCAGCTCAACGCCGAATTGCTGCGCCGCCTGCCCGTGACCAAGTCCCTGCCCCCGGCCGCCAAAGCCGTGAACACGATTTGCGATGCCGTCACCAGCCAGGCACGAATCATCGATGATCTGCTGGACGTCGCCCGAGTGCGCACCGGCAAGCTCAAGCTGCAACCGGTCGCCGTCGACCTGGTCAGTGTGCTGCGCGATATCCATACCGTGATCCTGAACGAGCAACACGAAACCACGGTCGAGCTGCATGTACCTTCAGAGCCGCTGATGGTCCACGCAGACCCGACGCGCCTGGAGCAGATCATCTGGAACCTGGTGAACAACGCCTTGAAATTTACCCCGGCCAACGGGCTGGTTCAGCTGATTGCCGGCCAGGCCGGAAACAAGATCCGGCTGGATGTCAAAGACAACGGCACCGGTATCGCTGCCGAAAACCTCGAACATGTGTTCGATCTGTTTGGCCAGGCTGAAAAGCAACATGCCACGCATTCTCGCGAAGGACTGGGGATCGGGTTGTCACTGGTCCGCCAGTTGACCGAAGCACAACGGGGCTCGGTCGAAGTGAACTCCCAGGGGTTGGGCGCGGGCTGTACGTTCAGCGTCTATTTGCCGATGGCCCACACCGCTGACGCAGAGACATCCCCCGCTAAGGTCAACGAGACCGCAGGCAGGTTAAGCGGGCTGACGATCCTGTTGGTCGATGACTCGGCCGAGGTGCTGGAAACCTTGAAGATGCTGCTGGAAATGGAAGACGCCGAAGTCATCGCTTTCGACCGGCCGTTAGCCGCTCTGGACGCGGCAAAACACACGCGCTTCGATTTGATCATTTCGGACCTGGGCATGCCGGTCATGAACGGTCACGAACTGATGAGCGCATTACGCAAACTGCCTCAGGCCAAGGACGTGCCGGCGATTGCACTGACGGGTTATGGCACCCGCAGCGACATTCAAAAGGCCCGGCAATCGGGTTTTGACCAGCACCTTGGCAAACCGGTGTCCTACGATGACCTGATCGAAACCATCGAGGCTCTGCGGCGCTCTTCGGTCCTGTAACCGGCCATCCCACTAGTTCAAATAGGCGCGTTGCACGCAGACGCGCCGGTCAATCGCCTGCCGCAGGCGCTCCTTGTGGTCCGACCAAACCCTCGGGTCGACTTTGCTGGTGCGCATGAGCTCGAGCATGGCCGTTTTGGCCGCCAGGTATTCCGACCAGGCATCCTCGGAACGGATCTTCAAACGCTCGCGGTCGGTCATCTCCATGCGCCGCAGCGCCAGTGTCGGCTCATCGGTGATGACAGGACTGAGCGTCAATTGCGGCCGATGGGGCGCAACAAATGCCTGAGTGTCCGCCAGCCACTCCCTCGCTCGCTGCGCGCCCCACTTCAACGCCGTGCAATAGTGCTCACCGGCGCGCCGGTCGTGAAACTCCTCGCAGATTGCCCAGCCATTGTCATCGTAAATACCCACAAACACCTGGGTGACGCCTTCGACACTGATCCGCGCCTGCACTTCGACCTGCAAACCATTGCCGAGCACTTCTTCATGGGTGTGCAGCGGTAACCGACTGTTGGTCCATAACCAGAATTGGGCGCCTCTGCGTCGCATCGTTTCACCTCCCGAAATCATTTCAGGAGTAAGGCACAGCGATGACAGGTTTGCCATGTAGGTCGTCGGTTGGCCGGACATAAAAAAGCCCTCTCGGATGGAGGTATCCGACAGGGCTTTTATTGTTTCTAACGCAACAGATGCACCGCCAAGCCAACAAGTGCACAGGCCATCAGCACCTGAATGACGCCCCGCTTGAAGCGGAACAAGGCAATGGCCGCGGCGATCGCGATCAGTGCCGAGGGCCAATCGAGTTGGCCGCTGAAACCCTTTGGCCACAGCACGTGATAGCCGAAGAAGCACGCCAGATTGAGAATCACACCCACGACGGCAGCCGTAATCGCAGTCAGTGGCGCAGTGAACTTGAGCTCGTTGTGGGTCGACTCGACCAATGGCCCGCCCGCGAGGATGAACAGGAACGAGGGCAGGAAGGTAAACCAGGTCACCAGGCAGGCGGCGACGGCTCCCGCGAGAAAAACGTGGTCGCTGCCGAATACTTGAGCAACATACGCGCCGACAAAACTGACGAAGGCCACGACCATGATCAACGGTCCTGGTGTGGTTTCGCCTAACGCCAGGCCATCGATCATCTGCGTCGGTGTCAGCCAGCCATAATATCCAACCGCCCCCTGATAAACATAGGGAAGCACGGCATACGCACCACCAAACGTCAGCAGGGCCGCCTTGGTAAAGAACCAGCCCATCTGGGTCAGGGTGCCTTCCCAGCCAAAGAGCACGGTCAATATCCCCATTGGCAGGGCCCATAAAGCGGCGCCGATCACGGCCAGCGTTGCCAATCTCAACCAACTGAACCGGGCATGCTCCGGGGACGGGGTGTCATCATCGATCACGGCCGGGCCAAAGGACTTTTTGGCCGCTCCATGACCACCGGTCCTGAACTTATCGGGCGCCAGGCGTCCGCCGACATAGCCAAGCACTGCGGCACCCAGAACGATCAGCGGGAACGGCACATTGAACGCGAAGATGGCGGTGAATGAAGCGGCCGCTATCGCCCATAGCCAATTGTTCTTCAATGCCCGAGAGCCGATCCGATGGGCCGCCTGCACGACAATGGCGGTCACGGCAGGCTTGATGCCATAGAAAAGCCCGGCCACCACCGGCACGTCACCGAAGGCGATGTACATCCACGACAACCCGATCAGGATGAACAACGACGGCAGCACAAACAGTGCGCCGGCAATCACCCCGCCCCAGGTTCGATGCATCAGCCAGCCGATATAGGTCGCCAACTGCTGCGCCTCTGGCCCGGGGAGCAACATGCAGTAGTTGAGGGCATGCAGGAATCGGCGCTCGGATATCCAGCGCCGCCGTTCGACCAGCTCTTGGTGCATGATCGAGATCTGCCCCGCAGGCCCGCCGAAACTGATGAAGCCAAGCTTCAACCAGAACCAGAACGCCTCACGAAGACTGATTGCGCCCGGCCTGGACAGCTTTTCTTCAACCATTAGCGCCAAAGCCTCTGGAAACGAACAAGCAGGGAATGTGCGATGCGGGCACTAACGGAAACGGCGCCTTGCGCAAGGCGCCATGAAATAGATGGTGTCCCAGGGCAGGTTCGAACTGCCAACCTTCCCCTTAGGAGGGGGATGCTCTATCCAATTGAGCTACTGAGACACACGTCGCCCACACGAAATGCGGTGCGATGGACGGCGTGCATGTTAACGGGCAGGCCCGGATTTGTCATGTCGTCCGTAGGGCTTTTTAAGTGTAGGCAGACGCCCTACCGGGCTGTGGCTTTGTTTACCGTGCAAATTGCACTCCCTCAAAATGCCATCATTGCAATTTGCAATGCCACCCCTTCTCAACGACAAGTTAATTCCTTGTTTTTAAAGGATTTAATAGCCGTTAAACTGTTGGCACGCGGGCTGCTTCAACTGTTCTCAAGAACAACCGAGGTGAGCCTCATGAACCGCGCCCTTTTACTCTCGAATGCGATCGCCCTGGCAGTCCTGGCGGGTTTTCATTTTGCCCCCGAGAACAGCGCGGTGCAGGTCGCTCAACGTATGCCGCATTACCTGCAGCTGCAAAAAGCCCCGCAATTGGCGGTCATGAGCGATCAGGGCGGGTTTATTCGCCAGGATGTGAGCCAGGAAGGCCCATCGGTAACGCAGGTCTCCGAACGCCTTGTATTTTGAATCCCCCTAATCAGGAGCACAGCATGTCCAAATCAGCCGCAGGATTTTTGATCCTTGCCTTACTGAGCGGCATTCTTCATTGGGCTTTGGTTCAGGAGGCGGTCGTCACCCTGCCGCTGATTGCCTGCGGCATTTTCGCCGGGTTGTTTGTGTTGGCGCTAATTGCCGGGCGAAAAATCAAGTTCGATCCGGTGCTGCGTTAAATTTCAGCAGATCGAGGAGATGGGCAACGGTCACGGCGAGCTCGCCAGAGTTATCGAGTCGATGGACTGGCGCGTTGTCAGCCGCGAACTGTGTGTTGCGGTGTAGCCTGTCTTCAATGTCCGCAAGGCTCTCACGACCACGCCGCACCAAGCGTTCGCGCAACACTTCACCCTTGACGGTCAACAGTACCGGGATCAGATCGGGGTAACGTTGTAGCGCCTCGGTAAGATGAGCGCGAGAACCGTTGACCAATACATGCCGGCCCTCCTTGAGCCACTGATCGATCTGAATCGGAATCCCATAATCCAGGCCATTGGCCTGCCACGACAGCGCGAAGTCACCCGCGTCTTTCAGGTGCCGGAATTCCTCGCGCGAGACGCCGACAGCATCCTCGCCCACCGACTCGGCCGAGCGCGTTATGACCCGGCGCACCACTTCGCAGTTCATCAACTGCAAAGGTTTTCGAGCCGCGTCAATGAGGCTGTCTTTGCCGGATCCGGAAGGCCCCATCACATAAATCAGCCTGCCATCCATCCTGAATCATCCCCCACAGCGAGATAGCCCCTAGTAAATCGGCCAATTGCCACTATCCTGTATCAGACAAGGATCAAGGATCGAATCCGCATAGCATGCACCTTCAGACGTCTTCAGACATCATCTGCGGGAGCAAAGGACGCGGTCGGCAATGCGGCTCTGGGCAACTTTTCCAACCAGTCCACATTTCTGACAAGGGGTGCTGGCATTAAGCCTTTACCCGGCTCAATATTTGTCACAGAATTGACGCCAATGATATGGCTTCTTTGAGGCATGATGCGGGCCTCTTTCAATTCAGGTTGAACATTTGGCCAGTAAGCTTGTCCTACCAGACATCCTGCGGCCAATCCCGAGAACCGCTCCCCTGAACTAACCGGTTAAATATATGCGCCCATTGAAACAGGCAATTTATTCCAGCCGTACGGCTGACAAGTTCGTCGTACGTCTGCCAGACGGAATGCGTGAACGCATTGCCGAGGTGGCTCGCAATCATCATCGCAGCATGAACTCCGAAATCATTGCACGCCTTGAACAGAGTCTTATTCAGGAAGGTGCACTGGGCGAAGAGTTGAGCATGCGCCTGGACAGCCCGGAGCTGTCATTGCACGAACGCGAATTACTGCAACGTTTCCGTCAACTGTCCCACCGCCAGCAAAACGCCCTTGTTTCGCTGATCGCCCACGACGCTGAAATGGCCGCAGACGCGTCCTGATTCACCCCGAAAGCTCAAGCCAGCATTATCGCTGGCTTTTTTTTGCCTGAAATTTGGCCATAAAAAACCCGCCAATTGGCGGGTTTCTTAAAGCGGGTCAAGTCAGAGCAGGAAGATCGTCGCCAGCCCAAGGAAGATGAAGAACCCGCCACTATCGGTCATGGCGGTGATCATCACGCTCGCGCCCATCGCAGGGTCGCGCCCAAGCCGCGCCAAGGTCATCGGAATCAGAACCCCCATCAACGCCGCCAGCAACAGATTGAGCGTCATGGCGGCCGTCATGACCACGCCAAGGGACCAACTGCCGTAAAGCAGATAAGCCACAACGCCAATCACCCCGCCCCACACCAGGCCATTGATCAGACCGACCGCCAACTCCTTGCGCATCAGCCGCGAGGTATTGCCGGTACTGACCTGATCCAGCGCCATCGCACGAACGATCATGGTGATGGTCTGGTTACCGGAGTTGCCACCGATACCGGCTACGATCGGCATCAATGCCGCCAGTGCGACCAGTTTTTCGATGGAACCTTCAAACAGGCCGATCACCCGCGATGCAATAAACGCGGTAATCAGGTTTACCGCCAGCCATGCCCAACGGTTGCGCAGGGATTTCCAGACTGACGCGAAAATATCTTCTTCTTCGCGCAGACCCGCCATGTTGAGAACTTCGTTTTCGCTCTCTTCACGAATCAGGTCGACCATTTCATCGATGGTCAGACGGCCGATCAGCTTGCCGTTCTTGTCGACCACGGGGGCCGAGATCAAGTCATAACGTTCGAACGCCTGAGCGGCGTCATAGGCATCCTCGTCCGGGTGAAAACTCACCGGGTCGCTGGCCATGACTTCCGAAACCTGTTTTTCCGGATCGTTGACCAGCAGACGCTTGATCGGCAGTACACCTTTCAGCACGCCGTCGTAGTCGACAACGAACAGCTTGTCGGTGTGGCCGGGCAGCTCTTTGAGGCGACGCAGGTAACGCAGAACCACTTCGAGACTGACATCCTCACGGATGGTCACCATCTCGAAGTCCATCAATGCACCGACTTGCTCCTCGTCGTAGGACAACGCGGAGCGAACGCGCTCACGCTGTTGACCATCGAGGGTTTCCATCAGCTCGTGGACGACGTCTCGCGGCAGCTCGGACGCCAGGTCAGCGAGTTCGTCGGCGTCCATGTCCTTGGCCGCGGCCAGGAGTTCGTGATCGTCCATGTCGGCGATCAGGGTTTCACGGACCGAGTCGGATACTTCGAGCAGGATGTCGCCGTCGCGATCGGCCTTGACCAATTGCCAAAGCGTCAGACGATCGTCCAGCGGCAGCGCTTCAAGGATGTAGGCAACGTCGGCGGAGTGCAGATCATCGAGCTTGCGTTGCAGCTCGACGAGGTTTTGCCGGTGAACCAGGTTCTCGACCCGGTCGTGATGCGGACCTTCCTGGCGATGAGTCAGGTCTTCGACGACCCGCTGACGCTGCAACAGCTCAACAACTTGAGCGAGGCGGTCCTGCAGGCTTTCTTGCGTTTTCTTTACTTCAACTTCGGACATAGGCGAACTCCACTCCCAGCAGCGGGGCACGCCGGAAGGATCAATCAGTCAATTCATGATTGGTGAAACGGGGTACTGAGTAACTACTGGGTAAGTCCATGGAGGTATTCCACAAGCCCCGGCGGGGCTGACGGGCGCAATGATACACCGCCCAACGGTTTTAAACGTTAAAAATCGTGGCTGAAACAAGCGCTTGCAAGCCAAACCTGAGCGCCACCCTATCTATCCAATTGCGACGACTCATTCTGAAAAGAAAACACACTGCCCTGCAAAAATGTAGCAGCTACCCTTGATATCGACCGTCATGGAGGACGACATATGCCACCGATTGCGTACTGCTTTTTGCTGACCGCCCTGCCCTGCCTGCCGCTACTGCTGCACGCGCAGACTGTAAACCGTTGCGAAGCTGCCAACGGACATGTGACCTTCACCACCTTGAGCTGTTCGTCCGCAGAGAGCCTGCTCGTACAGGATGTGCGCACTTTCACCCCCGGCAGCACGATGCCGTTCATGCCAAGCGCCGACATCGGTGAAACATCAGGTAAGACAAACGCAAGGAGAGAGCCGACCATCGTGGGTCGGGCAGAAGACAAATGCGGGAACCTGATCAGCGCCAGGGAACGACGCGAAGCGATCATCAATCAACGCGTCGTCGCAGGCATGAGTCAGCAGGACGTCGAGAGCGCGCTTGGCAAGCCAGACAAGATCAGTATCAGGAATTCATCAACGAGCTACCGCTATGACGCCAAGCGAGGTCGTAGCGCACAGGTCGAGTTTGACGAGAAAGGATGCACGAAAGGAAAAGCCAAATCCCAGACGGCAAAAAGCCCGCGTTAAACGCGGGCTTTTTGGTGTTTGGTGCACTCGACAGGATTCGAACCTGTGACCGCTCGGTTCGTAGCCGAGTACTCTATCCAGCTGAGCTACGAGTGCATTTTGTGTTTTTAAACCAGACCACAACTGGCTGAAGCAAAGTCGCTCACATCACTGCAAACAACTCTTAAATGGTGCACTCGACAGGATTCGAACCTGTGACCGCTCGGTTCGTAGCCGAGTACTCTATCCAGCTGAGCTACGAGTGCATTTGTTGCCGCGCATTATAGGCCGTCTAATCTCTATGTCAAACACTTTTTCTAGTAATTTCAACAACTTACCGAAGAAGCCAGATTACAACGTACTACGCAAATAATGGCGGAGAACGGGGGATTCGAACCCCCGACACCCTTTTGAGGTGTACTCCCTTAGCAGGGGAGCGCCTTCGGCCACTCGGCCAGCTCTCCGCAACACGGGGCGTATCTTAACCAACCTTTTCCCCGTTTGCAAACATAAAAAACGATAAAAATTAATGGCTTGGTTCTTCGTCCTTCTCTTTCTTTATACGCAGGTAAATTTCCTCACGGTGCACAGCAACCTCTTTCGGGGCGTTCACACCGATACGCACTTGATTTCCTTTGACGCCGAGCACGGTCACGGTGATTTCGCCATCACCAATAATCAGGCTTTCTGCGCACCGACGGGTCAGAATCAGCATACCTTTCTCCTAACGCATTTCATTTCAGGGACAACAGTCTGCAAAAAAAAGGCACTCGACCCACAACCAGAATGATCGCAGCCCTACATGCCTGAGTATTGACCAGCGCGAGCAAAAGAACAGTTTTAGGCCGCGCCATTCAAAAAAAGACAAAGGGCGCGGTCAGACCGCGCCCTTTGGTAAACGCATCACTCGCCCTGACGGGCCGGTGCGTCCAGTTCGAAAGCTGTGTGCAGAGCGCGCACAGCCAATTCCAGGTACTTCTCTTCGATCACAACGGAGACTTTGATTTCCGAAGTCGAGATCATCTGGATGTTGATGCTTTCTTTCGCCAGGGATTCGAACATGCGGCTGGCCACGCCTGCGTGGGAGCGCATGCCGACGCCGACGATCGATACCTTGGCAATTTTGGTGTCGCCCACGACTTCACGGGCACCCAGCTCGCCAGCGGTTTTTTCCAGCACGGCTTGCGCCGCCTGGTAGTCGTTGCGGTGTACAGTGAAGGTGAAGTCGGTGGTGTTATCGTGCGCGACGTTCTGCACGATCATGTCGACTTCGATGTTCGCGGCACTGATCGGGCCGAGAATCTTGAATGCAACGCCCGGGATGTCTGGCACGCCACGGATGGTCAGCTTGGCTTCATCGCGGTTGAATGCGATACCGGAAATGATCGGCTGTTCCATGGTTTCCTCTTCATCAATAGTAATGAGGGTGCCCGGACCCTCCTTGAAGCTGTGCAGTACGCGCAGCGGAACGTTGTACTTGCCGGCAAACTCGACCGCACGGATCTGCAGTACCTTGGAACCAAGGCTGGCCATTTCCAGCATCTCTTCGAAGGTAATCTTTTCCAGGCGTTGAGCCACGGACACCACACGCGGGTCGGTGGTGTAGACACCATCGACGTCGGTGTAGATCTGGCATTCATCAGCCTTCAGGGCTGCGGCCAGCGCCACGCCAGTGGTGTCGGAACCGCCGCGACCGAGGGTGGTAATGTTGCCGTGCTCGTCGACGCCCTGGAAACCGGCGACAACCACTACGCGACCGGCTTTCAAATCACCACGAATCTTCTGGTCATCAATCTGCAAGATACGCGCTTTATTGTGCGCGCTATCGGTCAGAATCCGTACCTGATTACCGGTGTAGGACACCGCTGGCACGCCGCGCTTGATCAGCGCCATGGCCAACAGTGCAATCGTCACCTGCTCACCGGTGGAAACGATCACATCCAGCTCGCGGGGAACCGGTTGGCCGTCGCCACTGATTTGCTTGGCCAGATCGATCAGACGGTTGGTTTCGCCGCTCATTGCAGACAGCACAACCACCAGGTCATCGCCGGCATCGCGGAATTTCTTAACCTTGTCGGCGACCTGCTCGATTCTCTCGACAGTGCCGACCGAGGTGCCTCCAAATTTCTGTACGATCAAAGCCATTTCAAAGCCGCCTCTGCCCATGAAGGGCGCCCAAATAATCACTCAAACAGCGTTCTGGCCCGCTACTAGACCGCGAGCCAGACACACTGCCTTATAAACCCTGCTCTACAAATGGAACGGTCAGGGCCAATGCTGCATCCAGAGCGCCAGCGTCTGTACCGCCGCCTTGCGCCATGTCTGGACGACCACCACCCTTCCCGCCCACTGCCGCAGCGGCTTGCTTCATCAAATCACCGGCTTTGAGTTGGCCAGTCAGGTCTTTGGTTACGCCTGCAACCAGAACGACCTTTTCCTCATGGACACTGCCGAGCAGGATCACTGCGCGGCCGAGTTTGTTTTTCAGTTGATCGACCAGCGCCAGCAGCGCCTTGCCATCCTGACCGTCCAGACGCACGGCCAGCACCTTCACGCCTTTGACGTCCAGGGCTGCGGCCGACAGATCGTCGCCCGCTGCACTGGCAGCCTTGGCTTGCAACTGCTCGAGTTGCTTTTCCAGCAGACGGTTGCGCTCCAGCACAGCCGACAGCTTGTCGATCAGGTTATCGCGGCTCCCCTTGACCAGGTTGGCCGCTTCCTTGAGTTGTTCTTCGGCCGCATTCAAGTAGGCCAGTGCCGCAGCGCCGGTGACGGCCTCGATACGACGCACACCCGATGCCACACCGCCTTCGCTGATGATTTTCAGCAGGCCGATGTCGCCGGTACGGTTGGCGTGGATACCGCCACACAGCTCAACCGAGAAATCGCCACCCATGCTCAGCACGCGCACATTGTCGCCGTACTTCTCGCCGAACAGCGCCATGGCGCCCTTCTTCTTGGCGGTCTCGATGTCGGTTTCTTCGGTTTCAACCGCGGAGTTCTTGCGGATCTCGGCGTTGACGATGTCTTCCAGAGCTTTCAATTGCTCAGGCTTGATGGCTTCGAAGTGGCTGAAGTCAAAGCGCAGGCGCTGACTGTCGACCAACGAACCTTTCTGCTGAACGTGATCGCCCAGCACCTGACGCAATGCGGCGTGCAGCAAGTGAGTGGCCGAGTGGTTCAGCGAAGTGGCGTGACGCACCTCGGCTTCGACGTGAGCTTCAACCGGCGCGCCGATGATCAGGCTGCCCGATGCCAATACACCGTGGTGCAGGAAGGCGCCGCCGGTCTTGGTGGTATCGCGCACGTCGAAGCGGCTGTTGCCGGCTTGCAGATAACCACAGTCACCAATCTGGCCACCGGACTCCGCGTAGAACGGGGTCTGGTTTAGAACGACCACGCCTTCTTCGCCTTCGCTCAACACGTCAACCGATTGCCCTTCTTTATAGAGAGCCACGACTTTCGCCGAACCGCTGGTCGCTTTGTAACCAGTAAATTCGGTAGCCACATCAACCTTGACCAGGCTGTTGTAGTCCATGCCGAAGGAGCTGGCGGAACGGGCACGGACGCGTTGGGCTTCCATTTCGCGCTCAAAGCCTTCTTCGTCGATGGTCAGGCTGCGCTCGCGAGCGATGTCGCCGGTCAGGTCCATCGGGAAACCGTAGGTGTCGTAGAGTTTGAACACGACGTCGCCCGGTACCACGTCGCCTTTGAGGTCGGCCAGATCCTGCTCGAGGATTTTCAGGCCTTGCTCCAGGGTCTTGGCGAACTGCTCTTCTTCAGCTTTCAGAACACGTTCGATGTGCGCCTGCTGGGATTTCAGCTCAGGGAAGGCTTCGCCCATCTCGGCAACCAGGGCCGCAACGATCTGATAGAAGAAACTGCCCTTGGCGCCCAGCTTGTTGCCGTGACGGCAAGCGCGACGAATGATCCGGCGCAGTACATAGCCGCGACCTTCGTTGGACGGCAGCACACCGTCAGCGATCAGGAAGCCGCAAGAACGAATATGGTCAGCCACGACTTTCAAGGAAGCCTGAGCGTCGTTGGTGCATCCAATGGCCTTGGCCGAAGCGCTCAACAGGCTCTGGAACAAGTCGATTTCATAGTTCGAGTGAACGTGCTGCAGCACGGCACTGATCCGCTCCAGGCCCATGCCGGTGTCGACCGACGGTGCTGGCAGCGGGTGCAACACGCCATCGGCGGTACGGTTGAACTGCATGAACACGTTGTTCCAGATCTCGATGTAACGGTCGCCGTCTTCTTCCGGCGAGCCCGGTGGGCCACCCCAGATGTCGGCGCCGTGATCGTAGAAAATCTCGGTGCAAGGACCGCACGGACCGGTATCGCCCATGGTCCAGAAGTTGTCGGACGCGTACGGCGCGCCTTTGTTATCGCCGATGCGAACCATGCGCTCGGCCGGAACGCCGATTTCCTTGGTCCAGATGTCATACGCCTCGTCATCGCTGGCGTAGACGGTCACCCAGAGTTTTTCCTTCGGCAGATTCAGCCACTGGTCGGAGGTCAGGAAGTTCCAGGCATAGGTGATCGCGTCACGCTTGAAATAATCACCAAAGCTGAAGTTGCCCAGCATTTCGAAGAATGTGTGGTGACGGGCGGTATAACCGACGTTTTCCAGGTCGTTGTGCTTGCCGCCAGCGCGCACGCATTTCTGGCTGCTGACCGCGCGGGTGTACGCACGTTTTTCCTGGCCCAGGAAGCAGTCCTTGAACTGGTTCATCCCCGCGTTAGTGAACAGCAGGGTTGGGTCGTTGCCCGGAATCAAAGAGCTGGAGGCTACACGGGTGTGGCCTTGCTCTTCGAAGAAGCGAAGGAAGGCTTCACGGATTTCTGCGCTTTTCATTAGGTTCTTCCACGGAGGCTGCGGCCAAAGGCCTGTTCGAAACGTCAACAGACGAAGCGACGGCAAAGGGCCGCATTATATCGGCCCTGCGCGCGGGGTACAGCGTGTTTATACGATAGAAACAGTCAATTGGGGCGCTAACGCTATCACTTGCGCGAAAAGTCGACGAATGCCGCGACGACCTGCCCGATTTGCTCACGACTGACGTCCATGTGCGTGACCATACGCAGACGCCCTGCCGCGCTTAACTTGATCCCGCGTTCGGCGGCGAACGTCTTGATGGCTTCGGCCTTGTCGCCCATCTGCACGTACACCATGTTGGTCTGCACTGGCTCGACGTCGTAACCCGCCGCGCGCAGGCCTTCGGCCAACAATTGCGCATTGGCGTGGTCGTCAGCCAGACGCTGGACGTTGTTATCCAGCGCATACAAGCCTGCTGCCGCCAGAATCCCGGCCTGACGCATGCCGCCTCCGACCATCTTGCGCAATCGGCGCGCCTTGGCGATCAACTCGACCGAGCCGCACAACACCGAACCGACCGGCGCGCCCAGGCCTTTGGACAGACACACCGACACGGAATCGAAATGCTGAGTGATTTCCCGGGCATCAACCCCCAGTTTGACGGCCGCGTTGTAGAGCCGCGCGCCGTCCAGGTGCAGCTGCAAGCCATGTTCACGGGTAAAGCTGCGGGCCCGCGCCAGATACTCCAGCGGCAGCACCTTGCCTTGCATGGTGTTTTCCAGCGCCAGCAAACGCGTGCGGGCAAAATGGAAATCGTCCGGTTTGATTGCGGCGGCCACCTGGGCCAGGTCCAGCGAGCCATTGGCCTGCTGTTCCAACGGCTGCGGCTGAATCGAACCGAGCACCGCCGCGCCGCCACCTTCATACTTATAGGTGTGGGCCTGTTGACCAACGATGTATTCCTCGCCGCGCTCGCAATGCGCCATCAAACCCAGCAGGTTACTCATCGTGCCTGTCGGCACAAACAGCGCTGCGGCGAAACCCAGACGTTTTGCCAGCTCGGCTTCAAGACGGTTGACCGTCGGATCCTCGCCATAAACGTCGTCACCGGTGGCCGCGCAGGCCATTGCGTCGAGCATCCCGGCGGAAGGTTGGGTGACGGTGTCGCTGCGAAGATCGATAACGCTCATGAATCTGGCCTCGGTAAGCAGGGGAAATCCCTTTCAAGTAGAAATTACTGCGGTCATGACGACGAATAATCAACCCTTGAGCCGGAAAAGACACCCCAAGTAAGCGAAAAAGCCGATAACAATCATCAAATCGCAGCGATGCACGGCTCGCAAATATGTGATAAAAACGCTGCGCCGCCAGACAATCTGACGGCAAAACGTTCTCAGGGCGGGGTGCAACTCCCCACCGGCGGTAATTGCGCGCAACGCGCATAGCCCGCGAGCGCTTGGCGACAGGTACGGCAATGACCGTGCATGACGACAAGGTCAGCAGACCCGGTGTGATCCCGGGGCCGACGGTCATAGTCCGGATGAAGAGAGAACGGGATTGACGCCAAAGGGCCGTCCGCTGCATTCGTGCGAGCGTGCGTACCCTGAAATCCCATTCGATTCATATGCCCTGTTTTAACCATAAACAGGAGTCAGAACATGCAACCCACCGCAATCGATAGCAAAAGCAAAAACCATCAGGGCGAGCGCGTTGCGTTCATCCAGGCCTGCTGGCACAAGGAAATCGTCGATCAGAGCCGTAAAGGCTTTGTCACCGAAATGATTGCCCAGGGTTATCAGGAATCGGACATCGATTTCTTCGAAGTCGGCGGCGCCTTTGAAATGCCCCTGCACGCCAAGTTGCTGGCCAAGACCGGCCGTTATTCGGGCATCGTCGCGGCAGCCCTGGTGGTTGATGGCGGGATCTACCGTCACGAGTTCGTCGCCCAGTCGGTGGTCAGTGGCCTGATGCAGGTGCAACTGGAAACTGAAGTGCCCGTGTTCTCGGTATCCCTGACCCCGCACCACTTCCATGCCGGTGAAGAGCACCAGAAGTTCTTCTTCGAGCATTTCCTGCATAAAGGCCAGGAAGCCGCGAAGACCTGTGCGGATACGCTGCACAAGATGCGTGCGTTGCGTCGCAGTGAGCCGCGTGCGGTAGCAGTCTAAAACACATGACTTGAGTGAGGTCCCAGACTTCACTCAAACCAATTGTGGGAGCGAGCCTGCTCGCGAAAGCGGATTAACATTCAACGGTGATGTTGTTTGTTATGCCGTCTTCGCGAGCAGGCTCGCTCCCACATTTGTTAGTGTTGTGCTCAGGCGAGGTTTTCGTCGGTGGTCGGTACGATCAGGATGCCGGCGCGCAAGCCATTCTTCACCTTGGGGTTCGGGAAGATAATCCGGGCGCCCTCTTCTTCGATGATCCAGCGGGTATTGGCGATGTCTTCCGCCAGCAGGTAACCCACGTCCAGTTCGGAAAAGTTCTCGATGTCCGCCGGAAGGTTCAAGCGGAAGCTGTCGCTGTGCTTGATGATTTCCCGCGCCACGCTGTACAGCTGCAAACCGTCCAGTGCCGCTTCGGTCGGTTCCGGTTCGACGCCTTCGATGATCTGTTTCAGGCGGGTTTCCAGCAGCGAAACGTTGACCCCGGCGTTCTGCCCGAACGGCCTTGCCTTGCCCAGTTCCAGGGTGAAGGACTCGGCGCCCAGCTTGTCATAGGTGTAGGAACTGAAAACGATGGATGGCTTGTTCTGTAACAGCACCGCTTCCATGCCGGCAGCACGCAGGCGCGCCAGTTCCTGACGCGAATGCTGGCGACCTTCCTTCCAGGGGTACAAGGCGAACTGCTCGATCTTCGAGCCGCGAATCGCGGTGTGCAGGTCGTAGTGCAGGCGCTGACGATCTGGCAGGCTGAAGAAACTCGCCGCCAGCCGTTCCAGCTCACAAGCGCGCAAGGCTTCGGAGCCGCTGCTTTGCTCGTGGCGGCCATTGAACAGCCGATTGACGTCCTGCTCGACAAAGCGCTCGCCTTTGCGAATCGCTTCCGGGTTACCGAACAGGAACAGAATACGTGCGCGCGGCTTCAAATCACCGCGAGCGATGTCATGCAACAGGCGGTCGAGCAACTCGATCGGCGCTGTTTCGTTGCCGTGAATACCGGCTGACAGCAGCAGGTCAAGGCCATTGTCGCGCGCTTCAGGTGGCCGGACTTCCAGCGCACCTTCGCTCAACCAGCGCATCCGCACGCCTTCGACAGTCAGTTGAGTCTTCTCCGCCGGTTCACGGCCGGCGAGGGTCAGTTCAAGCAGTTTGCCGAGGGCGAGCATAGAGCGGTTTCCTTAGTGGTCGTGTGCGCAATCCGGGCCGTGCACGTGGTCTTCATCGCCGACTTCAGCCGGTTCCATTTCCAGTTGCAGACTTACCAGATTAGTCGCCAATGGACGCAGCAGCAGGTTGGCGTATTCAGCGTCACCTTCTTCGACGTCCACGCCGATCAGCAGTTGGCCACGGCCATCGTGCTGGATCCACAGCTCTTTGCCTTGCCACAGGACCGCGACGCGGGTGCAGGAGGTTTCCAGTTGCGTGCCGTCGGTGTCTTCAAGGATCAGCTGCAGGGTATCGCTCATGTTTTTTACGCTCTCGTTTGAGACTTTCAATTGATCTGGAATGGATAAACCGCGCCCAGTTTAAGGATTTGCGTCAGTTCATCCAGTGCCGTCCGGCATTCAAGCAGCAATTGCGGGTCCGCGAGATCATTTTCGGTCATGCGGTCGCGGTAGTGCTTGTCGACCCATTCGGTCAACGTGCCGTACAACGGTGCCGTCATGATAACCCCTGGGTTGACCGCCGCCAGTTCGGTTTCATTCAGTGCGACGCGCAGCCGCAGGCAAGCCGGGCCGCCACCGTTCTGCATGCTTTGCTTGAGATCGAAGACTTTCACCTCGCGGATCAGGCCGCCGGAGCTGGTCAGACCTTGCAGGTACTGCCAGACACGCTCGTTGCCACGGCATTCTTCGGGCACGATCAACAGCATCGAACCGTCAGGACGCGACAGCAGTTGGCTGTTGAACAGGTAGGAACGAACGGCGTCTTCCACGGTGACGGCGGAACGCGGCACGCAGACCGACTGGAATTTGCCGCCGACTTTAGCCAGTTTGCTTTGCAGCTCGGCCAGCATCTGCTCGGTGTCGAGGAATGCGTCCTCGTGATAGAACAACACTTCGCCGTTACCCACCGCGATCACGTCGTTGTGGAACACGCCCTGATCGATCACCGACGGATTCTGCTGCGCATAGACGACGCCGTCTTCGCTCAGGCCGTGCAGGCGGGCAACGGCCTGTGACGCTTCCAGCGTCTGGCGTGCCGGGTATTTCTGCGGTGCCGGGTAGCGGGTATCGAACGCGCTGCGACCGAACACGAAGAACTCAACGCCGGCTTCACCGTATTCACGGCAGAAACGGGTGTGGTTGGCCGCGCCTTCGTCACCGAACTGCGCCACGGCCGGTAACGCGGCGTGGTGCGCAAAGTGCTTCTGATCGGCGAACATCGCACCCAGCACGCGGCTGGTGGTCGGGTGTTCGATGCTGCGGTGGTACTTGCAGTTGAGGTTGGCGGCGGTGAAATGCACGCGGCCGTCAGCGGTGTCGGCACTCGGGCTGACCGTGGCGGCATTGGCGACCCACATGCTCGACGCCGAGCAACTGGCAACCAGCAACGGCATCGCGTCTTTAGCGGCTTGCTCGATCACTTGCGCGTCGGTGCCGCTGAAACCCAACCGGCGCAATGCGGCCACGTCCGGGCGTTCTTGTGGCGCCAGCACACCTTGCTGAAAGCCCATTTCCATCAGCGCTTTCATTTTCGCCAGGCCTTGCAGCGCGGCTTCCTTCGGGTTCGAAGACTGCTGGCTGTTGCTCTGGGACGCGACGTTGCCGTAGGACAAACCGCCGTAGTTATGGGTCGGCCCCACTAGACCGTCAAAATTGACTTCATAGGATTTCATCAGCGAGGCTCCACGAGAATCTGTTGTTATGGCTTCAGTAACTATTCAGTAAGACCGCGGCGCGGCCATCGCCAGCCTGCTGGCGATGGGGCATTACGCCATTTTCACGCCGGGCGTGAGCGTCGCAGGCAACACCAGGCTCGGGGTTTCCAGCGATGCCACCGGGTACGCGCAGTAATCGGCTGCGTAGTAGGCGCTGGCGCGATGGTTGCCGGAGGCCCCCACACCGCCGAATGGCGCGCTGCTCGCGGCACCGGTCAGCTGCTTGTTCCAGTTGACGATACCGGCGCGGCTTTCCAGCCAGAACTGCTGGTAACGCGCTTCGGAATCCGACAGCAAACCCGCCGCCAGGCCATAGTCGGTGTCATTGGCTTCGGCGATCGCCGCTTCAAAATCAGCGTAGCGGATCACTTGCAGCAACGGGCCGAACAGCTCTTCGTCAGGACGGTCAGCCACGGCCGTCACGTCCAGAATGCCCGGGGTCAGCAACGCGGCTTGTGCCTGCGGCTGAGTCATTTCCAGCAATGCCACTGCGCCATTGGCCAGCAAGTGCTCTTGCGCATCCATCAACGCTTTCGCGGCGCCAAGGGAAATAACCGACCCCATGAACGGTGCCGGTTGTTGATCAAACGCACCTACTTCAATCGTCGCGCTGACCGCCACCAGACGCGCCAGCAGCGTGTCGCCCCAGGCGCCCTGCGGCACCAGCAAGCGGCGTGCACAGGTGCAACGCTGACCGGCAGAAATGAAGGCCGACTGGATGATGGTGTAAACAGCGGCATCGAGGTCGGCCACTTCGTCGACCACCAGCGGGTTGTTACCACCCATTTCCAGCGCCAGGATCTTGTCTGGACGACCAGCGAACTGCTGATGCAGATGATTGCCGGTGCGGCTGGAGCCGGTGAAGAACAGACCGTCGATGCCCGGGTTTGCCGCCAGGGCAATACCGGTTTCACGAGCGCCTTGCAGCAGGTTCAACACACCCGCCGGCAGACCGGCTTCGATCCAGCATTTAACCGTCAGTTCGGCAACTTTCGGGGTCAGCTCGCTGGGTTTGAACAACACGCTGTTACCGGCCAGCAGCGCGGGCACGATGTGACCGTTCGGCAAGTGGCCAGGGAAATTGTAAGGACCGAACACCGCCACCACGCCGTGCGGTTTATGACGCAACACAGCGGTGGCGTCGCCCAGCGGGCCGCTCTTCTCGCCGGTACGTTCACGGTAGCTCTGCACCGAAATCGCGATCTTGTTGACCATGCTGGTCACTTCAGTCGCCGATTCCCACAGCGGCTTGCCGGTTTCTTCACCGATGCAGCGTGCCAGTTCGTCAGCCTTGTTTTTCAGTGCGGCGGCAAAGGCCTCAAGCACGGCAATGCGCTCGTCCAGGGTCCGACGGGCCCAGCCCGGGAATGCCTGACGCGCGGCTTGCACGGCGGATTCAACCTGAGCCGTCGTGGCGCCTTCGCCGGACCACAGCACTTGCTGGGTCACCGGGTTCAACGACTGGAAGGCTTCACCCTGACCGGCCAGCCATTCACCTGCGATGTATAGCGAATTCATTATTTCGACTCCCGAGCAGCAGACAACGGAACGGCGCGCACTTGATCGCCGGCGTTGAGTTGAAGGCGTTTGGCGGTCAGCGGATCAACCACCAGCGTGCCGGCGGCGAAGCGTGCTGGAGCGGCAGTGATCCGGCAGTCTTCGCGCTTGCGGTTGTGAATCAGGAACGGGGTAGCGTCGTCGCCCGGTGTGCCGATGGCCAGCACCAGCGCCTCGCTGTCACGCACCGCGCGGATCTTGCCGGTTTCGCACTCGACGGCCGGGCCGGCGTCGAAGATGTCGACGTAGCCCTGGTAGCTGAAACCTTCGCTCTTGAGCATGGCCAGCGCCGGTTCGGTGTCCGGATGGACCTTGCCGATGACGTTGCGCGCGTCGGGCGACAGGAAGCAGGTGTACAGCGGAAACTTTGGCATCAGCTCGGCAATGAATGCCTTGTTGCCCACGCCGGTCAGGTAATCAGCCTGGCTGAATTCCATCTTGAAGAAGTGACGGCCCAGGCTCTCCCAGAACGGCGAACGTCCGGCTTCATCGGAGACACCACGCATCTCGGCGATGATCTTGTTGCCGAACAGTTGCGGGAACTCGGCAATGAACAACATCCGCGCCTTCGCCAGCATGCGGCCATTGAGGCCGGTGCGGAAATCGGCGTGCAGGAACAACGAGCACAGCTCGGAGTTGCCGGTCAGGTCATTGGCCAGGAACAGCGTCGGAATCTCGCGGTAGATGCTCAGCTCTTGCGAAGCGCTGACCGTCAGACCGACCCGGAAGTTGTACCAAGGCTCACGCAGGCCGACCGCACCGGCGATGGCGGAAATGCCCACCACGCGGCCCGCGTCATCTTCGAGTACGAACAGGTAGTCCGCATCAGCGCGCCCGGCTTCGCCGCGAAAGGTCTTCTCGGCCCAGCCGACCCGATGGGCCAGACGTTCTTCGTTGGCCGGCAAGGTAGTCAGGCCGGTGCCGGTGCTGCGGGCCAGGTCGATCAGAGCGGGTAAATCGCTGCTGCGTACGGGACGAACGATCATGCTATCTCCTCAAACGGGCCGCTTGCGCCACCCGTGAAATTTCGCTGCTTTCCAGGTATCTCTCGCTGGAAATCAATGCCGGCGTTAAACCGCCACCAGGCGCACGCTGGCACCTTCACCGACGCCCAGGGCTTCGGCCGCTTCCAGATCCAGGGTCACGGGTTTGCCTGGTGCGTAATCGAGCTCAAGCAACACGGCGCGGTAATCCTGCAACTGGGCATTGGCCACCAGGTACTGACGTCCGACACCTTTGACCGGCTCGCCGATTTTCACCGGTACGACGCGGCTCTGGGCGATCGAACGAATCCCCGTCACACGGGCGTGCAAGGTCGGGCCGCCGTCGAAAATATCGATGTAGTGATCGGTCTCGAAGCCTTCGCGCATCAGGATGTCGAAGGTGATCTGCGCCCGTGGATGCACCTGGCCCATCGCCTCTTGAGCGGAGTCCGGCAGCAGCGGCACATAGATCGGGTAATGCGGCATCAGCTCGGCCAGGAACGTGCGGCTCTTCAGACCGCACAGACGCTCGGCTTCAGCGTAGTTGAGGTCGAAGAAGTTGCGGCCGATGGCATCCCAGAATGGCGAGTCGCCGTTTTCATCGCTGTAACCGACGATCTCGGTCACCACGGAATCGGCAAAACGCTCCGGATGGCTGGCGACGAACAGCAGGCGACCACGGGAATTGAGCTCGGCCCAAGGCGAACCCACCAGCTCGCGCTGCACGTAGAAACTGGTCAGCAGGCTGTTGCCGGTCAGGTCGTGGCACTGGGAGAGCACATGAATCTTGTTATGAATCTTCAGCTCGCGGGAGGCGTGCACGAAGGTTTCATTACGGAAGCTGTAGAACGGCTCGGAATAACCGGCCGAGGCCACGATCGCCGAGCAACCGGCCAGCTTGCCGGTGGTCGTGTCTTCGAGGACGAAGAAATAGCTCTCTTCACCGTTGAAGCTGACTTCGGCAGCAAACGAGGCTTCGCTTGCAGCGATCTTGTCGCTCAGGCGTTCAACGTCATCCGGCAAGGAAGTGACACCAATCGGGCTGTCCGCAGCCAGACGCTGTACCTCGCCCAGATCAGCCATTTGCGCGGGGCGCATCACCAGCATGGTGTCACTCCTTTCTCTAAACTCTTTGAGGAAAATAACCGGGCCCGGCCTTTTGAAACTTGGGTAGGAGCGAGCCTGCTCGCGATGGTGGTTCAGCAACATTGATGTCGACTGACACACCATCGCGAGCAGGCTCGCTCCTACAGAAAAGCGGGCCCGGCATAAAAATTTGGTTCGACGCCTGAAAAGTCAGGCGTCGAAGGCCCTATCAGGCTTGTGTCAGTTTGGCGGCAGCGCGTTCGAAGCGGTCCAGACCGGCATCGATATCAGCGTCTTCAACCACCAGGCTCGGCGCGAAGCGAATCACGTCCGGGCCGGCTTGCAGAATCATCAGGCCTTCACGTTCGGCGGCGTTGAAGATGTCCTTGGCCTTGCCTTTCCAGGCATCGCTCAGCACGCAACCGATCAGCAGACCCAGGCCACGAACCTGAGTGAACAGGCCGTACTTCTCGCCGATCTGCTCAAGGCGCGCCTTGAACTTGTCGTGCTTGGCATTGACGCCGGCCAGCACTTCAGGGGTGTTGATCACGTCGATCACCGCTTCAGCGACAGCGCACGCCAGCGGGTTGCCGCCGTAAGTGGTGCCGTGAGTGCCGACGACCAGATGTTTGGCCAGGTCTTCGGTGGTCAGCATCGCCGCGATCGGGAAACCGCCGCCCAGGCTCTTCGCGCTGGTCAGAATGTCCGGGGTCACGCCGTAGTGCTGGTAGGCGAACAGCTTGCCGCTGCGGCCCATACCGGTTTGCACTTCGTCGAACACCAACAGCGCGTTGTGCTCGGTGCACAGATCACGAGCGCCTTGCAGGTAAGCCAGTTCGGCCGGCAACACGCCGCCCTCGCCCTGGATCGGCTCCAGCACCACCGCGCAGGTCTTGTCGGAAATGGCTGCTTTCAGAGCGGCCAGATCGTTGTACGGCACATGGGTGATGCCAGTGATTTTCGGACCGAAACCGTCGGAGTACTTCGACTGGCCACCGACGTTCACGGTGAACAGGGTGCGGCCGTGGAAGCTGTTCAGCGCGGCGATGATTTCGTACTTCTCGGTACCAAAACGATCGAAGGCGACGCGACGGGCCAGCTTGAAAGCGGCCTCGTTGGCTTCGGCGCCGGAGTTGCAGAAGAACACGCGCTCGGCAAACGTAGCGTCGATCAGCTTATGCGCCAGGCGCAGGGCCGGCTCATTGGTGAACACGTTGGACACGTGCCACAGCTTGTTCGCCTGCTCGGTCAAGGCACCGACCAGCGCAGGGTGTGCGTGGCCCAATACGTTAACGGCAATCCCGCCGGCGAAGTCGATCAGCTCGCGGCCAGACTGGTCCCAGACGCGGGAACCGGCACCACGCACAGGGATGAAAGCGGCAGGCGCGTAGTTAGGAACCATTACCTGGTCGAAATCGGCGCGTTGTACCGCAGCGTGCTCAACGGACATCGGAGTCTCCTGAAGAGGAACACTCGCCTGAAACTGGCGAGCGATGGGGGGATTGTAAGGACAGTTTTCAGCCCGGCCTTGCCGCCAAGCGACAACTTCTTATAGCGCAAACCCCGGTTTCAGCCGGGTTTACGGCAATGCGACATATAGCGTCGCAAAGGCGCAGTTTAAACCGCCGGCACAGGTTATAGGCAGGCTTGTCGAGCGGTGCGGTAAATATGTACCGCACCAGCCCCGTCATCGTCTGTTTTGCTGGCGACTCATCCAAACGCTAAGGGAATAGCGCATGAGTCGACACGAACAAGATCGCCCTTCTAACGCAGCCGCCAATGAATCCGCCACGCAGCCGGACGATCACTACCATCACCTGTTCAACAATCTGCCGACCTGGGTACTGGAAGCCTCGCCCGCCACACGCGACGCCCTCAAAAACGCCTCGCCTGCCACGCTGCGGTGGCACGGCACCGCGACATCCGTGCAACACCAGTCGCTGAAAAAGCTCGGCCAGGAGCACTGGACCCGGCGAAATCGCCTGGACTCAACCCTGTCCAAACTACAAAGCGCACGCGCCTTCGCCGAACCTCTTCTGACCGCGGCGCTGAAAACCCGGTTTAATCTGGAACTGGACGTCAATACCACGTTCCTGCGTCTGTACATCCCGCAAACCGTGCCCTGGTTCGGAGTCAGGACGGGCGCCGCACGCACCTGGACGGTGTCGCTGCTTGATGCCGCCCTGCATAACTTCCAGGAGTCGGAAATGGCGGCTGATGCTTACGAATCGGCATCGACGTTCATTACCGCGCCGTCACCCAAAGGGCAGTTCGAAACGCTGCCAGCGGTCAAACAAAAAATAACCGTCGCCGCCTTTGCGCGGTTGTGCCGGGATCTGGACATCGGCGCCCGGTACAACACGTACCTCAAAGACAACCTGGGGCTGACTAACCCGGTGGCCGGCGCGGTGTTGAAATCGAAAGTGATCGGCTCGCACAAAGCGGCACTCAAAGCGGCGTTGCAAATGGCTCAACTGCGCAAGGACATTCCGGAGGATGCCTGCCTTTCGATCCTGCGCCTTGTGGAGGGGCGTTCAGGTGCGCGACTCAATGGTCAACCGCTGTACGGCCATGACCTGAGCATCATGTCCTCCTCCCTGACCGGCATTGTCATTTTCGCAGCGAGCCTGGAGCGCGCACGCAAAGGAACGCGGATCATTGCCTACATTCCCGACGATCCCGAACATCCACTCAAGGAATACCCGAACACCCTGGCGTTCATGAACGAGCTGACCCGCAAGCTGCGCGCCCCGGCTTACCAGACATTCTTCAGCCGTTTCGTCGAGCACAAGGAAAGGGGGCACTTTTTCGCCGATCTCAATCAACGTCTTCAGCGCGTCACCTGGCATCAGCACACGCGTGGTGACCCATTGCCGAGCTGGCGGGAAACGCCCATCGACAGGCCCAACCTGCGGTTTTCAATGACGCCGTTCAGCGCGGACCTGTGGAATCATCTCTATCAGCGCCAACTGAACAAGATCATCAACGATGCCAGCACGCAGGCCGTCGCCACCGCCTGCGCGGACCGAAACGGGCGCTGGGCACTGTGGGATGCCTTCAGCAAAGTGGCGTCGACGCTGCTTGAAATCGCGTCGTTCGTTGCCTTGCCATTCGTTCCGTTTCTCGGCGAAGTAATGCTGGGTTACATGGCCTACCAGTTACTCGACGAAACGTTCGAAGGCATCGTAGACCTGGCCGAAGGGTTGAAAATGGAGGCGCTAAGGCATCTGATAACGTTCGCTGAAACAGTGGTTGAAGTGGGCACATTCGCAGTGGGTGGCGCGATCGCTGCCGGCGCCTTCAGCCGTTTGCTTTCGCGCGAAACGGTCGCGCTGGTCGACCCGCTCAAACCCGTCGCAACACCAAAAGGAAAAATCCGCTATTGGAAGCAGGATCTACTCCCTTACGAACACACCCAGAGCCTGCCCGTCGGCGCAAAACCCGATCAACTTGGCCTCTATCGCCACGGGGGTAAGACGCTGCTACCCCTGGAAGGAAAACTCTACGCCGTGAAACCCGAGGGCACCTACGGCGCATATCAGATTGAGCATCCGACCCGCGCCGATGCTTATCAGCCTTCTTTACTGCACAACCACCACGGCGCCTGGCACACCGAACTGGAGCAGCCGCTGCATTGGGATCGGGAAACGGTCATGCGTCGCATCGGCCACGATGTCGAGTCGTTCAGCAACGCCGAGCGCGAGCAGATCCTGCAGGTCAGCGGTTTTCACGACAATGCCCTGCGCGAGATGCATGCCGAACACTACCGCCCGCCCTCGCTGCTGACCGACACGGTCAAGCGCTACAGGATCAACCGGGACATTGACACCTTTATCGAGCAGATTGGCAGTGATCAAGCCGAGCACTACCAAAAGGCCGATTTAGCCCTGCAGCATCAACTGTTGAGCGGCTACGACGGCTGGCCTGTCGACACGCCGATCCCGGCAGCCCAAGACCAAACGTCAACCTTCAGACAACAGACCGCCGAACTTGCCCGGAGCTACCGCAAATCGCTGTTCGATCTGCGCTATCGAGCACTGGAAAAAACCGATGACCTGCGAGTCCAGCGACTGCTGGATGACGTGCAGGGGCTACCCACCGATATCGCCGAGGAATTGGTGAGCAATGCATCCGGCACCGAGCTGAAACAACTGCACAACGGCCGCCTCCCTCAGCGACTCAAGGATGCAGCGCTCAAAGCCATGGAAGCCGTTCGCGCGACCCGAGCCTGCGAAGGCTTTTATTCCGAAGCGCTGGACACCAGCGACACCCATCGACTGGCCTTGCACAGCCTGAACTCGCTGACCGATTTGCCGGCCGAAATACGCATCGAAGTGAGGGACTACTCGGCCGAGGGGACCTTGCGCGACAGCATTGGCCAGCCCGATGCGCCCATTCAAAAAATGCTGATTCGCGCTGAAGACGGCACTTACCAGATTCACGAGGACACTGGCTCGACGCCGGGGGATTTTTATCAGGCCCTGTTCCAGGCGTTGCCGCAGGCGCAGCGCAACAAGCTGAACCCTTTGATCGCAGACGCCCGGACACTCAAGCAACGCATCGCCGAACACGCACTGGACCAACCGGCCTTACGCAGGCTGTTCGCAAAAAATCCCCATCGCAAACCGCTCTATGACCCAACCACCATGCGCCTGCCCGGTGGTGTCGACGGCTACAGTCAAGTCGACCGCGAGACACCGACGCTCAACGACCGGGTGCGCGAGGTTTACCCCAACCTTCCTCAGGAAGAAATGCAGTCCATTGTCCAGGCATTGCAACTTCATCCCGATGGCGCTCGCGTAGAACTGTCACGTGTGAGGAGGGAGTTGGCCCGACTGCATCAGGACCTGCGCGCCTGGGTCAGTGACTCGCCCACGGCTCATCCTGAAACCGGACGCCCGCTCAGCGAGCTGGAGCAACAAGCCGAGCGAAACAATCGCCGGTTGCTGGCCCAGGAAATCCAGCGCAGCTGGCGGCGACAGTCCCACCGGGATTTCGACACCCCGGAGGGGGTGACTCAATATGTGCTCAGGTTCGAACAGCCGATACTCGGTGACTTGCCGTCACTGAGTGCCGACTTCAGTCATGTGTCGTGGTTGTCTTTGGAAGGCACGCGCAGCGCGCAGGCCATTCCCGCGTTTCTAAGGGGCTTCAGCGGACTGCGCCGCCTGGAGTTGCGCCGATTTTCCCTGACCACCCTCCCCGACGCCATCAGCCGAATGCCCGACCTTCACGCCTTGGTCTTGAGCGATTGCGGCATCCGGGTCGACGCCGCCACCTGGTCGAAGCTGGCGTCACGGAACAAACTGGCCATGCTGGACCTTTACAGAAATCCGTTTGAAACCCTGCCGCACATCGACACGATGAGCGAGCTGGCGCACCTGGACCTGAGCGACACCCGCATGACGGAGATTCCGGCCGGCGCTCTGCAACACCCGAAGCTCGAAACCCTCCTGCTGATGAACAACCGCATCAGTGAGTTGCCTGCCGGGCTATTCGAGAGCTCTCTGCACGACAGGCGCGGCCTGCACCTCACCCACAACCCGTTGTCGAACAGGGCACGAGAACTGATCAAACAACACCACTTCGAGACGGCCTACGACATGGGCGTTTATGCCCCTGAGGCTGATGTTGATCGCGTCAAGGCGTTGTACCCCAGTATGGAAGTCGAACAGGCCAGCGAGTTCGTCTACGAATTGCCGGGGACCCTGGAGGATGGCCGCACGTATCTTACGCGCCTTGAAGAAGAGCTCACCCAACTGAAAAATGATTTGTCCGCATGGACAGCCGATGTTCCGGACCGGCACCCCGTGACGGGCGAACCGTTCAGCGCCGACCAGGTCGCTGCCGAGCAAGCCAACCGTGATGAACTCAAGCAGACGCTTGAGAAGTGCTGGCAGCGTGAAACTGAACCGGATGATTTCAACGATTCAATTGAGCCGGCGTTCGAACTCACGGTCCGCACGGTCATCAATGGAGAACTGCCGACCTTGAGTGCAGACTTCAGTCATGTTTCCGCGCTGGAGGTCCGCAGCACCGAGGGCGCAACGCGACTCGGGAATTTCCTCAAGTCCTTTCTCAACCTCAAAAGCCTTCGAATACGCGAGTGCGACCTTGGCAACATTCCCGACGCGGTGTTCAAGATGGGGCGCCTGCACTCACTGTCGCTTCCCGATTGCCGGGTCAGCCTGTCAGCAGAGACGGCAAGCGCATTGGCAGAAATGGAACAGCTTGATTATCTCGATCTGGGTTTCAACCCGTTGGGGCGCACCCCGGATCTAAGCCAAATGCCCGGCCTGTCGACCGTGTTGCTCAATGACACCGGCATCACTGACATCCCCAATGGCCTGCTTCAGCTGACAGACCTGGACTGGGCGGACCTGAGCATGAATGCAATTACCGAGGTGCCCAGCGACTTGCTGGAATTACCGGTAGAGGTTGCCGAAAACATCACGTTGAGAGGCAATCCGTTTTCGGAAGAAAGCCTGGAACGACTGGTCCGTTACTTCGAACTGACCCGTGCGGATTTTGGTGTAGAGGAGGTCATCAACCGAGGTGAAATGCAGGTTTCCACCTCAGAGGGTTCCGAGATCGACGAGTGAATCACCCGCGTTCGGACGGCACCGACGACAACTCGAATGGACTGCTGCTGCGCCGCTGGTTGCGATCTTCCCGCGGCGTGGCACCAAAGAAGTTGCGATAGGCGCTGGAGAAATGTGGCCCCGAGGAGAAGCCACACGACAGGCCGATCTGGATGATCGACTTGCTGGTTTGCATCAACATCTGCCGGGCCTTGTTCAGGCGCAACTCCAGGTAGTACTGGCTCGGCACACGGTTGAGGTATTGCTTGAAGATCCGCTCCAATTGCCGACGGGACACGCACACGTGCTGGGCGATTTCGTCGGTGGTCAGCGGTTCTTCGATGTTGGCTTCCATCAGCAACACAGCTTGTGTGAGCTTCGGATGGCTGGAACCGAGGCGGTTCTGCAGCGGAATGCGTTGGCGCTCGCCGCCTTCGCGGATGCGCTCGACCACCAGTTCTTCAGAGACTGCACCAGCGAGTTCGGCGCCATGATCACGGGCCAATACTGCCAACAACAAATCAAGTACCGACAGGCCGCCGCACGCGGTCAGCCGATCGCGATCCCAATCGAACAAATGACTGGTGGCGATGACTTTAGGGAAACGCTCGGTGAAATCGTCCTGCCAGCGCCAGTGCACGGCAGCGCGATACCCATCAAGCAAACCCAACTGTGCCAGCGGGTACACACCCGCCGACAAACCACCAATCACGCAACCAGATCGCACCAGTTGTTTCAACGCACTGCTGAGCGCCGGCGCAAGCGTGGTCGGCGGCTCATCGGCGAGCAAAAACAGCTTCTGGAAATTTTCGAGTTTGCCGGCCCACGGTTCACCCGGCAATTGCCAGGCGCCTTCGGTCGGCGGTTCGGCCTGCAAAAACGACAGTTCGTAAACCACGTCCGGGTGCACACGCTGGGCAACACGCAAGGCCTCCTCAGCCAGCGCAAGCGTCAGTGCTTTAGTGCTGGGCCAAATCAGGAAACCAATTCGATGGGCAGTCATGGCGGGCAATCCGAAACGAGAACAGTGTTAGAAGCCGAAAGCGGCTGCAACCAAATTAGACCATCTGGCGCGCGGTGCGCAGCATGACCTAATTTGGTGCGTAACGGGAGCGATTACTTCAGGCTGCCCGAGAGGAATTGTTGCAGACGCTCGGACTGGGGATTGACCAGCACCTCACGCGGGTTGCCACTTTCTTCGACGACACCTTTGTGCAGGAACACCAACTGGTTCGACACTTCACGGGCAAAGCCCATTTCGTGCGTCACCACCACCATGGTCCGGCCTTCCTGGGCCAGGGCCTGCATGACTTTCAGCACGTCACCGACCAGTTCCGGGTCGAGTGCCGAGGTCGGTTCGTCGAACAGCATCACCTCAGGTTCCATCGCCAGCGCACGGGCAATCGCCACACGCTGTTGCTCGCCGCCGGACATGTGGCCAGGGTAGGCGTCCTTACGGTGACCCACGCCGACCTTGTTCAGGTAGTGCTCGGCTTTTTCGCGGGCTTCAGCCTTGGACATGCCCAGCACGTGGACCGGCGCTTCCATGATGTTTTCCAGCGCGGTCATGTGCGACCACAGGTTGAAATGCTGGAACACCATCGACAGGCGCGAACGCATGCGTTGCAGCTGTTTAGGGTCGGCCGCCTTCAGCGCGCCGTCCTTGTTGGCGACCAGTTTCAGCTCTTCGTTGTTGAGCAGAATCTTGCCTGCGTGCGGCTGCTCCAGCAGGTTGATGCAGCGCAGAAAGGTACTTTTGCCGGAGCCACTGGAGCCGATGATGCTGATCACATCGCCAGCCGCCGCTTTCAGGGACACGCCCTTGAGCACTTCGTGACTGCCATAGCGTTTATGCAGGTCTTGGACTTCAAGTTTGTACATGCGGTCGGTTCTCACAAAAACAGTCAGTCAGTCGTTGAGCAAGCGCCCGTGACGCAGCGCTTCGCGCCCCGCCACCTTGGCCAGCCAGAAACCGGGTTGGGCGTAACGCAGCCGTTCAATGGCAAACAGCACCCCGGACGTACCAGCACACACCGTGCTGACCCGATCCGACAACGGATCGATCACTTCAAAAATCTCGTCACCGGCTTCGATCCACTCACCGGGTTTACGCAGGAAACTCACCACACCGGGGTGCGGTGCAAACAGCAATTCGGTGCCTTCGAATGGCAAACCTTCGCACGCTTCTTGCGCAGGTTTTGGCCATTCGCCGTTGATCAGGCCTTGCTCGGCGAGGAACGCCAGAATGCCTTCGGCGTGAGCCACCGACTCAAGACGTCCGGTATCAGCCTGACCACCTAATTCAATGGTAGTCGCCAGACACGCCAGCGGAATCTGTGCATCCGGGAACAGACGTGACAGACGCAACCACGGCAGCGAGCAGGCTTCGTCGAAGGAACTGCCGCCGGAATCTTCAGCGAGCAAACCCACCTTCACGTTCAAGTGCGCGGCCAACGAACGCCACTGCGGCCAGTGTTGCGGCAAGGCGTACATGTGCAGTGCCGCTTCGGCGTCGCAGTGCAAATCCAGCACCACATCGGCGGTGCAGGCGTGACTGAGCAAGACGCGCTGCATGCCTTGCAACTGACTCGCGGCCGGTGGCAATGCGGCAAGTGCATCGCTCATGGCCTGGCGAATCATCTGGATATTGGCGTGCGGATCATCACCCAGGTGCCCTGCCAGCTCAGACGCAACCGGCGCGCTCAGCTCAACGAAATCGCGGTTGAAATTCTTGCCGCTGCCCGCCTCGAATCGCCCTTGATGATTGCCCTGCAACAGTTGACCGAGACCCAGTGGGTTGGCCACCGGCACCAACTCGATCACACCGTTGAGCAAGCCTTGGGCTTCAAGCTCGGTCAGGCGCTTTTTCAGCTCCCAGGCCGTGCGCATCCCCGGCAATTCGTCGGCGTGCAGGCTGGCCTGGATGTAGGCCTTGCGCTCGCCACTGCCGAAGCGGAACACCGAAATCTGGCGTTCGCTGCCCAGGTGGCTCCACGGCAATACGTGATCGATGCGTTCCATATCAGTGCTTCCGCGGGGCCAGATAGCCCAGCCAGCGGCGCTCGGCCAGTTTGAACAGCTTCACCAGGATGAAGGTCAGGCACAGGTAGAACACGCCGGCGGTGATGTAGGCTTCGAACGGCAGGTAGAACTGGGCGTTGACCGTGCGCGCGGCACCGGTGATGTCGATCAGGGTCACGATGGACGCCAGACTGGTGGTCTGCAGCATCATGATCACTTCGTTGCTGTACTGCGGCAGCGCCCGGCGCAGGGCCGATGGCAACAGGATGCGCTTGTACATCTTGTAGCGCGACATGCCCATCGCCTTGGCGGCTTCGATCTCGCCATTGGGGGTGGCCCGCAGACTGCCGGCAATGATTTCGGCGGTGTAGGCACTGGTGTTGATCGCGAAGGCCAGGCACGCACAGAACGTTGCGCTGGACAGCCACGGCCAGAGGAAGCTTTCACGTACCGCTTCGAATTGCGCCAACCCGTAGTAGATCAAAAACAGCTGCACCAGCATCGGCGTGCCGCGGATCACGTAGGTGTAGAGCCAGGCGCTCATGTTGACGGCAGTGTTTTTCGACACGCGCATCAAGCCCAGCGGCAAGGCGCAGAGCAGGCCGAAAAACAGCGACAGCGCGAGCAATTTGAGGGTAGTCACCAAGCCGCCGAGGTACAGCGGCAAGGCCTCCCAAATGACGTTGTAGTCGAAGATCATAGATCAGCCGCCCTTACGCCTACCGAGTAGCGCTTCTCAAGGTGACGCAATGCCAGCAACGAGACACTGGTGATGACCAGGTACATTGCCGCCACTGCGAGGAAGAAGGTGAAAGGCTCGCGGGTGGCATCTGCCGCCTGCTTGGCCTTGAACATCATGTCTTGCAGACCTACCACCGAAATCAGCGCAGTAGCCTTGGTCAAGACCAGCCAGTTATTGGTGAAGCCCGGAATCGCCAGGCGAATCATCTGCGGCACCAATACCCGGAAGAACACCTGAAAACTGCTCATGCCGTACGCCATGCCGGCTTCTGCCTGCCCCTTCGGGATCGCCATGAAGGCACCGCGGAAGGTTTCCGACAGGTACGCACCGAAGATGAAACCGAGGGTACCGATACCGGCGGCCAACGGGTTCAGGTCGATGTAGTCGTTAAAGCCCAGCAGCGGTGCGACGCGGTTGAGCAAGTCTTGGCCGCCGTAGAAAATCAGCAGGATCAGCACCAGATCGGGAATACCGCGGATCACCGTGGAATACAGATCGCCCAGCCAGGCCAGCCAGCGAATCGGTGACAGACGCAGCGCAACGCCGATCAGCCCCAGGACAATGGCCAGGACCATGGACGACAAGGCGAGCTGAAGCGTCAGCCATGCGCCATCGAGGATGACAGCCCCGTAGCCTTTCAACATGATTCAGGTCCTCGAAAGTTGGGATGAAAAAATGGCGCAAACCTCAGAGATCCTGTTGCTTGCGCCATTTCGGACTTGTCGCCGCAGCGTATTACTTGCCGTAGATATCGAAGGCGAAGTACTTGTCCTGGATTTGCTTGTACTTGCCGTTCTCACGAATGGCAGCGATCGCAGTGTTGATCTGGTCTTTCAGCGCATCGCCCTTGCGAACAGCGATACCCACGCCGTCGCCGAAGTATTTGACGTCGGTGAACGCCGGGCCAACGAAGGCGAAGCCTTTGCCAGCGTCGGTTTTCAGGAAACCGTCATCCAGCAGCGTAGCGTCTGCCACGGTGCCGTCGAGGCGGCCGGCGGCCACGTCGAGGTAAATTTCGTTCTGCGAACCGTAAGGCTTGATCTCGGCACCCAGCGGGGCCAGGACTTCGCGGGCGAAACGCTCGTGGATCGAACCACGTTGCACGCCGATGTTCTTGCCCTTGAGTTCAGTTAGGCCTTCGCTGACTTGAGTGCCAGCCTTCATGACCAGGCGAGCCGGGGTGTTGTAGTACTTGTTGGTGAAGTCGACAGACTTCTTGCGGTCTTCAGTGATCGACATGGACGACAGGATCGCGTCGATCTTGCGCACTTTCAGTGCCGGGATCAGACCGTCGAATTCTTGCTCGACCCATACGCACTTGACCTTCATCTGCTCGCACAGAGCGTTGCCGATGTCGTAGTCGAAACCAACGATGCTGCCGTCCGGCGCTTTGGAAGCGAACGGAGGGTAAGCCGCTTCGATGCCGATTTTCAGAGGCTTTTCATCGGCGAAGGTTGGCAGCGACAGCACGGACAGTGCCAGGGCGCCAAGCAGCACGAGTTTCTTCATCTTGGGACTCCATCGGTAAAGGGCAAAAACGGCAGAGTGAGCGACAGCCCAATATGCGAGTGAGTAGAACGACAAAGCGGTTGCTGCGTCGTAGGAATCACGTGTTGTTTTCAACACGGCCACCGACGAGCGAGTGATCGGCATTCTAACGACAGGCCCGAAGCCGATATTTCTTCAATGCGACAACAAATTACAGATGCACCGAGAAACCCGTTTGAGCGCGTTGACAGCCCTGCAAAATCATGCAAGAGCAAAAGACAGTGAACCGATCTACATTGCAAATTGCGGGCCTATTATTGGCAAACCCTTCTAATCCGGCAAGCTTGGCGTTATGTCTTATTTTTCTTGAGGCCTTAGGAGACTCGGGAATGGGGTTTTGCGTTTCCCAATGCCCCGGATTGGCACGGGCGGTTACACATTCAGTTACTTGAAGGGGGATGGGTAACAGTGGGAATTGGCCTACAACTGAGTCCGATAATTATTGGCTGTTGATTATGGAGTGCCTGACACGCCTGCTCGCGAAGGGGCCCGAACTTCCCCCCCACAAAACCCACGGCAATAAAAAACCCCACCAGGCTCACCACCCGGCAGGGTTTCATGTCTCAAGACCCGCTACTTAAGCAACGTTCATGGTCTTGTGCGTATCAATCAAATGCTGCACCACACCCGGATCCGCCAGGGTCGAGATATCCCCCAACCCGTCGTATTCAGCCGTGGCGATCTTGCGCAGAATCCGGCGCATGATCTTGCCCGAACGCGTCTTCGGCAACCCCGGCGCCCACTGGATCACATCCGGCGAGGCGATCGGACCAATCTCCTTGCGCACCCAGTTTTTCAGTTCCAGACGCAGCTGCTCGCTCGGCTCTTCGCCATTTTTCAGGGTGACGTAGACATAAATGCCCTGCCCCTTGATGTCGTGCGGCACACCGACCACTGCCGCTTCGGCGACTTTCGGGTGCGCAACCATCGCGCTTTCGATCTCGGCGGTGCCCATGCGGTGGCCAGACACGTTGAGCACGTCATCCACGCGACCCGTGATCCAGTAGTAGCCATCCGCATCACGACGCGCACCGTCACCGGTGAAATACATGCCGCGGAAGGTCTTGAAGTAGGTATCGACGAAACGGTCATGGTCGCCGTACAGCGTACGGGCCTGACCCGGCCACGAATCGAGAATCACCAGGTTGCCCTCGGCAACGCCCTCGATGATGTTACCGAGGTTGTCCACCAGCGCCGGCACCACGCCGAAGAACGGACGTGCCGCCGAACCCGGCTTCAGCGCGTGAGCGCCCGGCAGTGGGCTCATCATGTTGCCGCCGGTTTCGGTCTGCCACCAGGTGTCGACGATCGGGCAACGGGACTTGCCGACATTCTTGTAGTACCAATCCCAGGCTTCCGGGTTGATCGGCTCGCCGACCGAACCGAGCAGGCGCAGACTGCTGCCGTCAGCGCCCTCAACCGCCGCAGTGCCCGACGCCATCATCGCGCGGATCGCCGTCGGTGCGGTGTAGAGGATGTTGACCTTGTGCTTGTCGACGATCTTCGCCACCCGAGTGATGTCAGGATAGTTCGGCACGCCTTCGAACAGCAGCGTGGTCGCGCCATTGGCCAGCGGGCCGTAGACGATGTAGCTGTGACCGGTGACCCAGCCAACGTCAGCGGTGCACCAGTAGATTTCGCCCGGACGGTAGTCGAACACGCGCTCGTGGGTCATCGCCGCATACAGCAGATAACCGCCGGTGGTGTGCTGCACGCCCTTAGGCTTGCCGGTCGAACCGGAGGTGTAAAGGATGAACAGCGCTTCTTCGGCGCCCATCTCTTTCGGCGCGCAGACGCTGCCCGCCACTTTCATCAGGTCTTCAAACCAGATGTCGCGATGCTGGTTCCACTTGATGTCGCCACCGGTGCGCTTGCACACGATGACTTTCTGGATGCTGCTGGTTTCCGGGTTGGTCAGCGCGTCGTCGACGTTGGTTTTGAGCGGGATCTTCTTGCCGGCACGAATACCTTCGTCAGCGGTGATCACCACTTTGGATTTGCAGTCGATGATGCGACCGGCCAGGGCTTCCGGCGAGAAACCACCGAACACCACCGAGTGAATCGCGCCGATCCGGGTGCAGGCCAGCATGGCGACCACGGCTTCGGGGATCATCGGCATATAGATAGTCACCACGTCGCCGCGGTGCACATCCTGGCCGCGCAAGGCGTTGGCGAACTTGCAGACTTGTTCGTGCAACTCGCGGTAGGTGATGTTGCGGCTCTCGGACGGGTCATCCCCTTCCCAGATGATCGCGATTTGATCGCCGCGCTCGGCCAGATGACGGTCGAGGCAGTTGTAGGAAACGTTCAGGGTGCCGTCGGCGAACCATTTGATGTCGACATGGTGATCGTCGAAAGACGTCTGCTTCACCGTGGTGAAAGGCTTGATCCAGTCGAGGCGCTTGGCTTGCTCGCGCCAGAAGCCGTCCGGGTTGACGACCGACTGCTGGTACATGGCCTTGTAGGTCGCCTCGTCAGTCAGCGTGTTAGCCAGGACCTCGGGACGAACGGGATACAGGGAAGCCGCACTCATCTTTCTTACCTCGGTGGAATAGTTGTTTTTGTATGGCCCCAGTTGTAGCCGGGCCGGGCCTATAGAACCATTCGACGATGGTAGTAACAAGCCCCTACAAAATGTCCTGAAAAGCCTGCGAGGCTCAGCCAGCAAGGCTTACGGTGTCATTTCAGGGATGCCCCGCCCTACTGCAAATGGAGTAGAAACCCCGGCTTCAGTGGATTGTTACGAAATCTGTCAAAGGTGTTTATCAAATCCACGGCTATATGATTGAAACCCCCAAGCCTAAAATCTGCCACGCCAACAAGGCAATCTGATTAACCAAGTTGCAGCCCCCACGAAGGCAGTTAATCAAACACTCCGGTACCCAGCTCCACACGCAACCCCACAAAGGTTGCGTGACCCTACTCGACCTCTAAAAGGTAAATTTGAAATGAAAGCTTTATTAGTTCTGGCCCTCAGCAGCCTGTGCGCAACCGCCATGGCAGACGAGGTCCCGACTGATGTCGCACAGCAACAACCGGTAGTTGAGGAATACACTTACTCCACCCACCTGGACATCGCCAAAGTTGTTTCCATGAGCGAAGTACCGAACGTGTGTGAAGTTGTCCCGATGAAAATGGAATACGAAGACTCCAAGGGACAACTCCATATTCTTAGCTACACCATGATGGGTAACGGCTGCTCTAACGGCTGATCAATCGCCCGTCTCTTTATGGTTCGACCCATCCGCCCCGCCCTTTCAAGGCAGATGCAGCGCCGAACCCAATACATCTATTTATACGATTGCTTTAAGCATTTATTTGCGCCTTTCAATCAAATTAGTTGGCGTAGCATTCATTCCATACCCAAGGCACAAAACGCCAACGAACCTGGAGCACTACCATGAAAACCAGACTGATCCTCGCCCTGACCCTTTCTGTCCTGGCTGCCAACACTTTCGCTGCCGACGGTTTCGACCGCACTGGCTCGGCTGCCCACACCGCACAAGCGGCTGTCGCTTCTGATGGATACGACCACACCGGTTCGGCTTCCTTTGCCGCCGATGGTGCTGATCACGTCGGTGCAGGCAAACTGGCTGCGGATGGCTTTGATCACACCGGCGCCGCCAAAGTCGCTGCTGACGGCTTCGATCACACCGGTGCGGCCAAACTCGCTGCCGATGGCGCCTATCACGTCGGTGCGGCACGCCTGAGCTGATCATCGAGCGTGACTTTACAGCCCGACTTCGGTCGGGCTTAGTTGTGTCTTGACCCACCGAAAACCGACTCAAAACACAACATGTAGTAAAAAACCCGGATTTTTGCCTATTTTTTGAACAAAAAAGTAGCACGTCAAAATTTAAGAAAAAAAATCTGCACCCGCGATCTCCAGCCAAAGCCCTGTAAACCCTCGCTCCGACCGAAAAACCCGCCTTCTCGACCGCTCCATGCGCGGATTCGCCCCACCACGGCCGCAAAAATTTCCCTATAATGCCGGCTTAACGGGCCTGCAATATTCCCTTACAGGGATGACAGCCAGTCCGAAGCCCAGGCCGACGTCTTCACCGACTGCAGCGCCGTCAGCGGCTCTCGGAACTCCGTACAAAATTATGTTTATTTGCCTGCGTGTACCGCTGCAAAAAACGCTATCCAACGCGGCCATACCGGTCGTGTGAAAAACCAACCAATCAGTTTTCACACGGGCATCTGGCCCTCACGCAGGAGACGACACGTCATGCTGAGCTGGGACGAATTCGACAAAGAAGACAGCGGCGAGACCGTGGTAAAAGGCGCCAACGCCGGCCACGCGACTGAAGCCAACATGGACCGACTCGACACCGCTGGTGGTGTCGCCGCTCAAGAAGCTCGCGCCGTTACCGCGAACGACTCTGCCGCCATCGCCCGTGCAAAAGCTGCCCTGGACAACCTCGACATCGCCGAAGGCCTCGCCGAACTCGAAGGCGCCTCCGCCCGTGTCGCCGTCGACGAGAAGCGCATGATCAACTGCCGCGCCGACCTCAACCAACTCGTACCCTTCAAGTACGACTGGGCCTGGCAGAAGTACCTGGACGGTTGCGCAAACCACTGGATGCCGCAAGAAGTCAACATGACCGCCGACATCGCCCTCTGGAAAGACGCGGAAGGCCTGACCGACGACGAACGCCGCATCGTCATGCGCAACCTCGGCTTCTTCTCCACCGCCGACTCCCTGGTTGCCAACAACCTGGTCCTGGCCGTGTACCGCCTGATCACCAACCCGGAATGCCGCCAGTACATCCTGCGCCAGGCCTTCGAAGAGGCGATCCACACCCACGCCTACCAGTACTGCATCGAATCGTTGGCCATGGATGAAGGCGAGATCTTCAACATGTACCACGAGATCCCATCGGTCGCGAAAAAAGCCACCTGGGGCCTCAAATACACCCGCTCGATCTCCGATCCGAAGTTCGAAACCGGCACCGTCGAAACCGACAAAGAGCTGCTGCGCAACCTGATCGCCTACTACTGCGTTCTGGAAGGCATCTTCTTCTACTGCGGCTTCACCCAAATCCTCTCCATGGGCCGCCGCAACAAAATGACCGGCGTCGCCGAGCAGTTCCAATACATCCTGCGCGACGAATCCATGCACCTGAACTTCGGCATCGACGTGATCAACCAGATCAAAATCGAAAACCCACACCTGTGGGATGCTGAAATGAAGGAAGAAGCTTCGCAGATGATTCTGCAGGGCACTCAGCTGGAGATCGAATACGCGCGTGACACCATGCCTCGCGGCGTGTTGGGTATGAATGCGGCGATGATGGAGGACTACCTGAAGTTCATCGCTAACCGTCGTCTGTCGCAGATTGGGTTGAAGGAAGAGTATCCAGGGACGACTAACCCGTTCCCTTGGATGAGCGAGATTATGGACTTGAAGAAAGAGAAGAACTTCTTTGAGACTCGGGTTATTGAGTATCAGACTGGTGGGGCGCTTAGCTGGGATTGATTTCCGAGCCCTTATTTTTCAGCCATACTTGGACTTACTTCAAAAAAGCTGGACAGACAGCACCAAGTCAGTGCAAAAAAGTGCGAAAAGCCACCTAAGCCCAAGTGCCAAGGTGGCTTTTTTGCATAAGCGGTTTTAACGCAACCGTTGAATGGGAGCGCATATGCTGGATGGTAGCCTTCCGACATGCAGCCCACCCTATTTCAAGGGCACCTCTAATGACCGAGGTTCGATCAATGAGCGATGGCCAGCAGTGGATCGTCAAATGAATCGCCCCGGATTCTCTAGACACCTTGCAAGCTCATTGCGTAACGTTTTTCAAACTCTACCGGTGACAGCTGATTGTTGAAACCATGACGGCGTTTTGCGTTGTAGAACATCTCGATGTAGTCGAACACATCGCTACGAGCATCTTGCCGCGTGGTGTAGATTCTCCGCTTGATACGCTCCCGCTTTAGAAGCTGGAAAAAGCTCTCGGCTACGGCGTTGTCATGACAGTTGCCTCGGCGACTCATGCTGGCAACCAAATTATTCGCCTTCAAAAAACTGCGCCAATCGGTGCTGCTGTACTGGCTGCCTTGGTCGGAGTGAACCATCACCTCCTGTTTCGGCTTACGCCTCCAAACCGCCATCAATAACGCATCAATGGCCAGATCACTGGTCATCTGCGACTTCATTGACCAGCCAACGACCTGACGAGAAAACAGATCCAGCACCACAGCCAAATACAGCCAGCCTTCGTACGTGCGAATGTAGGTGATGTCGGTGACCCACACTTTGTTGGGTTCTACGACATCGAACTGGCGCTTCAGTAAATTGGGTGAGGCGACTGCTGGCTTACCTCCGTACTTTCCGGGGCGTCGTCGATACCCTGTCTGAGAGCGCAGCCCCTCAAGACGCATCAGCCTCGCCACACGATGCCGACCACAATCTTCACCGACCTCGCGAAGATCATCATGGATTTTGCGATAGCCATACACTCCGCCACTCTCCAGCCATGAATGCTTAATCAAACCCAGCAATCGCTGATCATCTTTTAGCGCGTGCAGATTGCGGCTCAGACAACCAGGCGTAATAACCACTGGGATGGACTTTCAGCGTCAGGCAAAGCCGTCGAATGGAATAGTCGCCCGCGCGCTGCTTGATAAAGGCGTACTTCAGCCGCACTCCTTGGCAAAGTACGCGGCGGCCTTCCTAAGAAACACCCTCCACTGGTTGCAGTGTAAAACCAAACTCAGCCGCGCGTCGGTGTAGGCCTTTGACGACTCGCTCGCGATATTTTT
>NZ_JAVDUY010000007.1:0-553567 GCF_031456615.1 Pseudomonas sp. 3296 | reverse complement strand
GACATGGCCACTGCGCTGCATCCGCAGACCTTGCTGACTCTGACCTACGACGGCGCGGTGCTGCCGCGCGAATACGGCTTCCCGATGAAGCTGCGTATGCCTACCAAACTGGGCTACAAGAACCCCAAGCACATTCAGGCGATATTCGTTAGCAACACCTACAGCGGTGGCTACTGGGAAGACCAGGGCTACAACTGGTTCGGTGGTAGTTGACGGGGGCCTGATCATTTCACACCCCCATAACCCAACGCTCCAAGGAGTTTCATCATGAAAAAGTTGACCACCGTTGTACTGTCCATGTGTCTGGCTGCCGGCGCCGCTTCTGCTTTCGCAGCCAATACCATGAGCAACGAAAGCATGAGCAAGGATTCGATGTCCAAGGACGGGATGAAGAAAGACGCAATGTCTAAAGACTCTATGAGCAAGGACGAGATGAAAAAAGACGCAATGTCCAAAGACTCTATGAGCAAGGACGAGATGAAAAAAGACGCAATGTCTAAAGACTCTATGAGCAAGGACGAGATGAAAAAAGACGCAATGTCCAAAGACTCTATGAGCAAGGACGAGATGAAAAAAGACGCAATGCCCAAAGACTCTATGAGCAAGGACTCAATGGCTAAGGACGCTAACGCCCAATAAAACCGAAGTCCTATGTTGGAGGAAACCTCCAACTTTGATTTTTCATATTATAATTAGCACTTATTTCTTGACGCTAAGTACGCACTGCGCCCCAGACCATTCTCTATTTACCTCCCTTGGGAGTTGGTTTTATTTGCCATCTAACGAGGAGCGGTGACAGCTAGTCTTCAAATCCAATGAAGTCGGAGCGCTATCGACATTAGAAGAGCGCCCATCGAATGCCGCCCCTGCATCCTTCAAAAGACCTGGGCGATGAGCGTACTAACAATGCAGACATTCGCTACCAAACAGACTCAGAGAGCCTAAATTTTGGTACTTGCTTGCGTCTGGTTCCGAATTTTCAGCACCGTAGCCGGACTACAGTCGGCATAGCGAGCGGTGGAGCGGATACCCAGTCCGAGGCTCAACAATTCCTCAACTCGGCGATGCAACATCTGTGACCGGCTAATGGCCGCCGGAGTACCGCGGTCATGCGATGTTCATTCTCAACTAATGTGGGCCGAGATTGATGTAATCGGGTTGTTCTTACGCAATGTGGGCTCATTCTCACTTATTGTGGGCCGGGGTTGCCCGATATTCTCAGCTAATGTGGTCCCGAATCGAGCGATGTAATCGGGTCGGGCCGCCGATGTTATCGAGCCGCTACACCTATCTAAAGCGTCAAAATTTTCGAGGATTCCGGCGTACTACCCCGTTTAGGTACTGACGGCAATGAAAGCGCACGAAAAATACGGCGACAGGCAAGATCTGTCTCCCTGTTGGCGCACACGGTAGCGCATCCTCGTGGAGTGATCTTTTACCCTGACCACCCAAGGGCTGGAATTTGATGGTTCTACCGATGAAAAAAAGCGGTCTTTCGTTTTCTCTGGCTCTGCTCGTGGCCGGAGGCGCTACCTCTGTTTTTGCTGGCTCAGTAAAAGCTCCGTTCAATGCTCTGAATACGCAAGTCAATACGACGATTGCTGGTGAGCACGGTTCGGCCGATGTGACCCAGCTTCGTGACGGCGGCTGGCTGGTAACGTGGCACAAGGGTTCTGAGCATTGGGACGTCTATCAGCAGCGCTACGCGGCGTCGGGTGCCAAGGTGGACGCTGAGGCACGGGTCAATACCACCGAGAACTGCAATCAGGACGCCCCCGTCGCGACCGCGCTGGCGGACGGCGGCTGGCTAGTGACATGGCAAAGCGATCGCCAAGATCGTTCTGAGCATTGGGACATCTACCAGCAGCGCTACGCGGCGTCGGGTGTCAAAGTGGGTATAGAGACCCAAATCAATACCACCGAGAACGGCGATCAAACCAACCCCGCCACGATCGCGCTGGCGGATGGCGGCTGGCTAGTGACATGGGAAAGCAATCTGCAGGACGACTCGGGCGTTGACATCTATCAGCAGCGCTATGCTGCGTCGGGTGCTAAAGAGGGCAAAGAGACACGGATCATTACCACCGAGAGCAGTGATAAATATATCCCAGCGGTTACCGCACTGTCGGACGGCGGCTGGCTAGTGATATGGCAAGGTTGGGGAGAGGGGGGCGCGCTCTTTGACGTCTATCAGCAGCGCTACGCGGCGTCAGGTGCCAAGGAGGGCATCGAGACACGGGTTAACACCACCACTAGTAGGAATCAATACAAGGCTGCCGTTGCCACTCTGGCGGACAGCGGCTGGCTGGTGACATGGGAAAGTAATCGCCAGGACGATTCGGGTGTTGACATCTATCAGCAACGCTACGCTGCGTCGGGCGGCAAAGAGGGCATAGAGACACGGGTCAATACCACCGAGAACTGCTATCAAACCACTCCCGCCGCGACCGCGCTGGCGGATGGCGGCTGGCTGGTGACATGGCATTGTGGCTGGAGTGTCTATCAGCAGCGCTATGCTGTATCGGGGGGCAACGTGGGAGACGAGACGCAGGTCAATTCCACCACGTACTCTGAAGACAACACAGCTGTTACCTCGTTGGCGGACGGTGGCTGGGTTGTGACGTGGTGTAGCGGCGCTAACATTTATCAGCAGCGCTACGACGCTGTCGGCAACCCGGTGGGTGGCTAGGTGTATTGGAACTACTGCTGCACCTTTAGCCTGCAAATTGCGCGGGCCAAGCCCGTAGGGGAGGGGGCATTTTAGCCCCCGAGATTGAGAGAAAAACGACCATGAGCGAACTTATCGAAACGCTACGCGCAACCGCCATTCGGTGGCGAGCAGGCAACCAAGAACACCGTGGCGGCGTCGTGCTGGTGTGGCAAGGCTCTGTTTACGGGTGGAAGAACTCATTGCGTGATGCTGGCCACGAACGTCCTGGCGTGTACGCCGTGGATGAGGCCGGTCAAGTCTTTATTGCCGAAGGTGGCGACGACGACAACGGCGCTAAATGCTGGGTCGCGGCTGATTCGGCCAGTACGTAGGAAAATATGTCTACCAAACTTCAACAGCACCACAGAGACCGAGCGCTACGTGTAGCCCATCATGAGTTGGCTCACTATGTGATTGCCAGAGCTATGGGATTTAAGACCGATGACGTTCACACTGACTCTAGCTAGTTGGCCATGACGGACACAGTGGTTCGGCAACCATAATTCTCCCTGAGCCGGTTATACCTATGAGTTCTGGGGCGACTCAATCAGTTGCACGCGTTCAAATCATTCTCGACCAGCAGATTGCTGATACCTATTGCGGATAATCATGATGGCCCATTAGGCTGCCAATTCTCCCACCTCAATTCTACGGATCCGCGATGAGCCAGTACCAAGGAATGCGATGGTTCAAAGCTGACTTTCAGGTTCAGACACCGGAAGACAGCAAACACTGGAGCGACAACGACCTCCGACTAGGCAACCCACGCAGACCAAAGGTTGAAGGTTTCTGCGATGAGAGCGAAATAAGCAGCAAGGCAAAGATTTTCCTCAGAAGGTGCCATCAACTCGAACTGCAGATCATCGGCATCACTGACCACAACTTTTCTGGTCAGGCTGATCCGAGAGATTGGTTTCTGACTCATTTGATCGAGCAAAACAAATCAGTCTCCGCGGAGTTGGGGCGCGAGATGATCCACATTCTGCCAGGCTTTGAAGTTGATATCGGCTATCACGTGCTTTGCCTGTTCGAACCCGCCAAGAAATCCAGCGATCTTGAGCGGGTAAACAAAGTGCTCATTCAGCTCGGCTTGCCGGAGTCCCAACGATTTGAAAGAGGTTTACCGACGCCGCTGAGACGAGAGGACTCTTCAATCAGCTTGACGAAGCTGTTGAAAATCGTACAGGACGACAATGACGGCATCGTGATTGCCGCCCACGCAGATCAAGAAGACGGCCTGCTTAATCGTCCCAACAACCGACCTGATTATCAACTAGCTAACCTGTTGGCAGTGGAGGTTACTCAGTACCCGCTAGGACAGAAGATTTCGGACATCTTAACTGGCAAAAATAGAGACTGGGCTCGCAATGGAAAGCAGCCGGCTTTCGTGCAGTCCTCAGACGCAAAATCTCTGAAAGTGGACGAACACGGCAACCCTAAGCCCAACTCTTTGGGCTACCGACACACCTGGGTGAAATGCTCGCGTCCGTCTATCGCCGCGCTCAAGCAGGCCTTCCTCGATTCCGACTCGAGGATCAGCTTGGACAAAACGAGCCCCAGCGAGAGCGAGACTTTTCCGCGAATCGTCTCGATCACGGTGAAAGGGCTGAAGTACTTGGAAGACCAGACAATAAATTTTTCGCGCAACCTCAATACGTTAATTGGCGCTCGCGGTACCGGGAAATCGACCATCCTAGAGCTCTTGCGCATTATGTTTACCCGGGACGAGACGGGCACCCTTTCAGAGAAAGCGAAGCTCAAGGTTCAACGAGCGAAACAGACATTCACTCCTAATACTGAGATTTTAGTCGAGTGGGAAAGCATTCCAGGCCAGGTCGACGTGCTGCGCTACTCACCTAGCGATGACCTGTCGCTGATAGTAGGGACTGCACACGATCTCTCGGCATACCTGCGCCATTTGCCAATTCAGTTCTACAGCCAGCAACAATTGAGTGAGCTAACTGCACCAGGCGGACAATCTCAGTTACTGGAGCTGATTGACGAGATATGCGCAGCTGAGCTCGAAAAGCTTCAAGGGGAGGAGCGTACAGTCGCTGCTGACATCAAGCGATTATTCGCCGCACAGGATCAAATGCGCGCCATCGAACACGAACTCGACGGCCTGAAGCAAGAGCTCGTCGAGATTGATCGCCAGTGGCAAGCGCGCAAGGACGTTCAGGGTGAGGCGGCAGCCTATCAGCACGCAGCCCACGCCAAGCGCTACGTCCAGAACTTAAGCGATGGCTTGGAAAAGGATGTCAGTACCGTCGAGAAAGTCCTAGAAAGTCTCACTCCTGTGAAAGGCTCCTTAGTCGCGGTTACTGAGGCCTGGCCGCATTCTGATTGGTTCACCGAGCAGACGGCGAAGGTGGCTTTACACCGAGCGACCTATCAGAAAAAACTGGATGCACTGCTCACCGAGATGCGGAACGATTTCTCCACCCTATTCTCTGAAAACCAGCATTGGCGCGAGATAACATTGGATTTGGACGCTGCTCACTCCAACTTCATCACCGCATGCGCGGCAAAGGGTGTTCAGCCTAGTGATGTCAGCCGCCTTCAGGAACTGGATCGAACCAGGCAATCCAAGCAACGTAGCGTGGAAGACAAAGAGCTGCAGTGGAAGGTGTTGGAGAAGACGCCCGACGAGTTGGAACAATCTCTAAATCGGCTTTTCGGTATCTGGGTGGAGCAGTGCAGGCTGCGCACGCAGGCCGCATTGGAAATCACGGAAAAAACTAAAAATACCATTCGCGTCACCATCACCCCTATGGCCAACAGATTGGCGTTCATGTTGCTTTGGGGGACTTTGGAGCCCGACCGCCGATCGAGGATTGGTAGAGAGTGGGACGAGATAGGCGAGTGTTTGCTCAGCAGCTTCCTGGCCTCTCCGTCTCATCAGAAGCCCAGTCCTTGGGAGTACATCGATTGGCTGATGGAGGACACCTTCAGGTTGCCGAGCATCTTGCAGCAATTCAAAACAGAACTGCCTCCCTACCTGACAACTGTTCAAGAAAAATGGCGCATGCTGCGTGTATCACGAGTACCAGACTTAATTGACATTGAGCTCTACCGACAGGATCACACTCTCATTGGCAGCGTTGAGGGCAATCAGCTATCCGAGGGGCAGCGTAACACCGCGATTCTCAATCTGTTACTAGTCCGAGGGGACGGCCCGATAGTCATCGACCAACCGGAAGACGAGGTCGACACCAGCTTCATCTACAAGGATCTGGTACCGTTGTTGAGGCAGTCCAAAACCCAGCGCCAGCTCATTCTGGCAACGCATAACGCCAACCTACCAGTCAATGCGGATAGCGAATTTGTCTACGCGCTGATGTCCGAAGGTGGGAAGGGGCGCGTAATGGCGCAAGGCGGCACGGATTTAAAGCAAACCGCAGCGGCCATCCTAGACATCATGGAAGGATCGGAGGAAGCGTTTAAGAGGCGATTTGAGAAGTACCATTTCTAGGTGTGTCGTAGGGATTCGCTCAGGGTTTAGTGGGCATCACGCCAGCGATCTCTTGAGGCATGTGCCTTTCAGGGGAGATCGCTCTCTAGCCATAAGCACAAGCATTTGAATGCCCCAATCTGCCACTGATGGCACCGAGGCTACCGCATCCGGCACTTGGTAGAAAACGCCTTTGCCCGGCTGAAGCACTATCGAGCGGTCGCATTGCGCTTCGACAAACGCAAGAGAAATTACGAAAGCGTGGTGGCTACCGTGACGCTTCGGGGGCTCGACATCCATCTCTCGGTAAAAAGCTTGCCCCGGCAAGTTTAGACTCGCCAAGGTCCTCGCCGGGCTGACCATCTCATTAAGTGCAGGTATCGCTGACGCATTCAGTCAGAAGATTGGCGCATTCGGGCGATCTTCTCAGGGGTAGAAACCTTATCTTTATTTTGAAGCCGTCAACCAAAGATCTATTTGAATCTCTCTAGGTGTCAAAAATAATTACTCAGTCTTTTTGATATCTATTCATTTTGCGTCAGCGTCTGTGCAGTGCTTAATTTAGCCTCGGTGCAGAGTCGACGGACAAGCATTCCGAGTAGTCAGCGTTCGCGCGAACTTTAGGAAATTCCCTACATTAATTTTTTTATGCGCTTGCTAGCGTGATCGAGGTTTTAAGTTTGCTCCGGCCACGTATGGCCAGAAAGCCTTTGTTGTCTTCTCTCTCAGCTTAAGGATAAGCGTATGTTCGCGCCGGCCAATACTGCGCACTTCGCGTTACTGATCCCCTCTGTTCGCAACGACTTCAAGGTTCTGGCCTTTAAGGGCACTGAAGCCATCAGCAGCTTGTATGCGATCCAGGTTGAACTCATCAGCGAGTCCCCTGATTTCGATCTGGAAAGCCTGCTCAGTCAGTCAGCATTCCTTCAATTTGGCCTGAATGGCGAAGGGATTCATGGGCGAATCGAAGAGGTGCTCGTGGGTGACGCCGGTAAGCGCCTGACCCGTTATCACCTGACCTTGGTGCCGGCGCTGCACTATTTGCAGTTCAGCCATAACCAGCGGATTTTTCAGCACCTGACGGTGCCGCAAATCATCGCTCAGGTACTCAAGGGGCACGGCATCCTGGCCGATGCCTATACCTTTCATGTCAACACCAGCCCTGAGCGCGAATACTGTACTGAGTACGGGGAAAGCGACTTCGAATTCATCCAGAGGTTGTGCTCTGAAGATGGGATTTCTTGGCACCACCAGCATAGTCAGTATGGTCATCAGCTGGTGTTCACCGACGACCAGACGTATTTCCCCAAACTGGGGGGCACCCCGTATCAGCAAGGCTCCGGCTTGGAGGCGGATCATCCGGTTGTCAGTCAGTTTTCCATGCGCTTCAGCACCCGAACCAGCACGACCACACGACGGGCCTATGATTTAAAACGTCCAAGCCTGTTGCTGGAAAGCCAGTTCACTGCCGAGTTTACTCCGGCGCTCGAAGACTACCGCTACCCGGTGTTGATCGAAAATGAAAAGCTCGGCAAACAGCTTGCCCGACAATCCTTGGAGCGGCACCGGAGCGATTACCTGTTGGCTGAAGGTAAAAGCGACCAGCCCATCCTGCGCAGTGGCCACTTCTTTGACCTGACTGAGCATCCGCGTCAGCAGTGCAACGACCTGTGGTTGTTGCTCTGTGTGACCCACTCAGGCAAGCAGCCCCAGGTTCTGGAGGAAGCGATCACCAGTGACGTCAACCCCGACGACGGCTTCACCCAAGGTTACCGCAACAGCTTCAGTGCGATTCCCTGGGACGTGTTCTACCGTCCGCCGTTGGTGACGCGTAAAACGGTGTTGGTCAGCCAGACGGCCCGCGTCACCGGCCCTGCGGGGGAAGAAATCTTCTGCGATGCGTTCGGGCGAGTTAAGGTCGAGTTCCATTGGGATCGCGCCGAACTGGGCAGCGACAAGAGCAGTTGCTGGTTGCGCGTATCGTCCAGTTGGGCAGGCGAGAACTTCGGTGCGGTGACCATCCCGCGCATCGGCATGGAAGTGGTGGTGACCTACCTGGAAGGCAATCCTGACAACCCGTTAATCACGGGGTGCGTGCCTAACAAGGTCATGCCTGTGCCGTACCCATTGCCCGCGAACAAAACTAAAACCGTGTTGCGCAGTCACAGCTCGCCGCGCAGTGGCGGTTACAACGAACTGTCGATTGAAGACCGGGCGGGGCAGGAAAAAATCTACCTGCGTGCCCAGCGCGATATCGAGCAATTGGTCCTCAATGACAGTGACGCCAAGATTGGTAACGACCGCCGCGAACAGATCACCCACGACAGCCACAGCCTTATTGGTAATGACCGATCGGAACAGGTCGACAAGAACAGTTCCAGCCTGATCAAGGGTGACGAACTGCATAACACCGAAGGCCTGCGCAACACCCTGATTGGTGGCGACGAGGTGATCTCGATCACCGGCAACAGCAGCACCACGGCCGGTGGCACGCTGGTGATTCAGGCCGGGCCGCAGGCGCATATCAACGCCGTGAATGTGGTGATCGATGCGGGCATGAGCCTGACGCTTGAGGCAGGTGGACAGTTCATTGTGATCAACTCAGGGGGCATTTTCAGCAGCGTACCCATTGTTCAAGGTGGTGCGCCGGTCGCAGGAATCCCTGCGCAGCAGGCCCTTTCGGTCATACCGATGGTCGCCGAGGTGTTGGTTGCGCCGTCACTGGTCACGCAAACATCGGCGTTGATTCAGGCCGCACGTCACGCCGCACCGGTCTGTGCGGTGTGTCAAAAACTTGCGGAGTTGACTGCATGAATCAGGCTTATCTACTGCTGGATGGTGCTCAGATCGACAACCTGTCCGAGCGCCTGCTGGATCAGGGGAAAAATACTAAGTTTCAGTCGCTGTATCAGCACACGGCCTACAACGAGTTGGCGGATATTGGCCCGATACTGGTTTCGGTTTTTCCCGGCAGCCCGTTGGACCGCATCTTTGCACAGGAGTGGAGTGCAACGGCGGGTATCTGGTTGGAGTCAGAAGCCGGTGAAGACGTTGTATTTCAGCACCTGCGCAGCCTGATTCACGCCCGCGTAGCGGGCGATGCCACGGTCCTTTTTCGTTACTACGACCCCCGTATCACGCGTTTGTGGCTGACAGGTCTGGAGCCCCAGGCGCGTGATCGATTGATGGGGCCAATCCGACTTATTTTGCTTCCGGAATTGGCTCACAGCTCCGGATTTATTCGTCAGGAAAACCCTGAGCAGCCCATTGGGCAGTATACGGAAAAGCCTTGGTTATGCCTTACCCCAGAACAACTGGCTCAGTTGAGCGAAGCCAAGCGGCTACGTCTTGCCCAGCAGTTGATCGAACATTGTCAGCAGCACTTCCCTCAATGCCTGCAAGGATTGGATCACGCCGCACAGCAGCAGTGGGTCACAACCTGTCAGCTCAGCGCTGAACGGCAAGGCTACGGTGCCGCCGATGAAGTCACCCGCTGGGCCAGCTTTCACGCCTTACTAGGCAATGACTTTCCGGACGCTCCCGGCCATGCCGTTTACCGACAGATTCTCAGCGAACCTGGGATTTTACCTGAGCAACGCCTGGACAACCTGAGTGCTGAACTAGAGCGTCAGCAGCTCACCGATAAGGAATTCTCCGCATGAGCGCAGAAAAACTGGCCATGGTTGATCGGTTGGCTCAGGCTAACCGGACCGCCAAGGCGATGCCCCACGAAGATATCAACAGTTCAATTACTCCATGCCCAGCCCACCAACCCAACATATTCGTAGTGCCCGTGCGGTATGCCCTGGCAGAAGAAAAAGCCGCCCATCCTTGCTGCGTGCCCGGCGTGGCTACCCAGAGCCACCCTATGGCGGCACGTCGCCTGCGCGGAGGTTTTCTTTATCTGTGGCAGGACCGGGGGCCTCTCAAGCGCTATGCCATCGGGTCGAATGGTTTGCTGAGTGAACAAGCGCTGGAAGCTGATGCCACCGTCGTGCTTGATGGCACGCTGACAGGTCTGGCCCTGAAGAAAATCTATGACGCCTGGATGCTCTATAGCGAGTTTCCACTGAATCCGGAACACAGCAAGGCGCTGAGCGACAGCAGCGCCAAACGCAGTGCGCACATGCGTCACGTCGCCTTGCGCACGGTGGCCAACGAGCTACAGGCGCCTCATTGCCCACCGCTGGTCAACGCCGATCAGGTCATGGCCGAACTCATCGCGGCCACCTATGCACGGTCGATGAAGGCTGACCAACAACGGGGTGGTGATGATACGGATGCACTGGGTGCGACCGCGGTGAAAGACCCAACGACCCCGAACATCAATGCCTACACCGAAGCGATGCACCGTTCTCGTGAACGGGAAAAGGTCATCGCCCAACACCCCGACGCCAGCGATGAGCCTCCGGGCGAGTGGAGTGCCGAACGGTGGGAGGGTCAGAGCACTCAGGATTGGCTGGAAACCGCCAAAGCGCAGGCCAAAGATTTGTTCCCTGTCTTCGCGTGCCTGGATGATGACTTGGGCGTACTGCGCGATATCAACCACGAGCAAGAATGGGTGGAAGCGCGCCACGAACAATGGATCGGTGACAACAATCTGCGCCTGAGTATCGGCGGGTTTGTTCGCAGCCTGATCAGCGAAGATGGGGCTGAGCTGGCGGGCACTCTCAGCTATCGCTACAAAAGCCGTGACATCACCCTTACGCCTGAGCAGGGTAAGGTCATGCTGGATGCTCAGCACAAACTGGATGATGCGCTCAAGGATGAAACCCAGGCCCGTCAATACGGCGGTCAGCCGAGCGCGAGCGAAGCCTCCGCCCGTGATGCGCGAATTGCCAGTATCGTTGCGCCCGTACGGGCCTTTATTCCGGCTGATTTGTACAACGAGGCAGAGTTCGTGGTACGTGAGTACCGTGCCGAAAAGCAGGCCAACCTCGACAACGATTTCCTCAGTGCCAAGGTCGGCAAGTATATCGATCTGACAGCGATGAACACCTGGCTCGATACCACCGCGCCAGCGCATTTCCAACACATCGAACAACGCCATAAAGCATTGTTTACCGACCGCGGCGTGTACCTCAAGCGTTCAATCAGCGGCACGTGGTTTGTCGATTACTATGACCTGGACACTCGGCACTGGTTAACCGAACTGGCCACCGGTTGCCTGACCGCCCAATGCGTTCGTGCCCAAGGCGCCGAACAATACGCCGACTACGTGCGGGCCGCCGATGGCGGCGCACTGACACAATTGTTCCACGCCTGGACGCCCTCGCTCGATGCGGGCATTAACAACACCACTCGCCTGGGCGAGCTGATGGCCGCACTGGCCGCCGAGAATATCGCGGCTACCCATCAGGCACTTGCGCCACTGGCCGCGCCAATTCTGGATGACCTCGCGAGCATGGCCCGAAATACCCATGGCGCATGGAGCGTGCTGGTCAACCGTCTGGCTGCGTCGTTGCTGTTGCTCAAAGGCGGAACAACCTTCAGCAGTGCCTGGCTGGGCGTCTTCGTTGCTGCTCGTCTGGGCAGCGAGGCTCGTTTACAGTCTGTAAGCGAGGGTGGCACTCAAGTCTGGAGATTACTGGGCCAACAAGCGGAAGGGCTGACTCAATGGGCCCGCACCACGGGGGAAGCCATTGGCGTCGGACGCGTGTCAGGCATCGTGAACTCCTCCTTTGTGACCAATAGCGGCGGGGTCGTGCCACTGGCGGCCTTGCTGCTGAACACGCTCAATGCGAGTAACTACTTGAGTCAAGCCGGAGCCGTGGAGGGGATCGACAGCCAGCGCGTCAACGATACGGTGTCTGCGTCGTTGTATGCTGCCGCCGCGTTAACGGCGGTGATTGATAGTCAGGTGCGGCAGGGGTTGGGGAAGGATCGATTTCTGATTCGCTCAGCAGCGGCCCCGACCTTGACGCTGTTTGGTGGGGTGATTGGTGGATTGTCATTTGGCGCGGCCCTAAACGAATACAAGTCACTGCAACTACAACTGGAAAGCAGCCAGACGCATATCGATCCTTGGTTGCAGATGCGCAAGACGGTCGTTACGGGCCAAGTAGCGGCCTATGGGGCTCAAGCGCTATTAGGCTTTGGTCAGACGGCAAGAGCCTTGGCAGGCTTAGTGGAAGTGGAAGCAGCGATCATGCGCTACTCGTTGTGCATGGGCCCACTGAACTGGATCATGTTCGTGCTGGGCGTGCTGTACCTGATCACCTGGTTCTTTCAGCAAACCCCACTGCAAAACTTCCTCAACTATTGCTGCTGGTCAAAAGCCCGAGCTGGCAATCAAGAGCCTATTGCGACCAAAGCACAGCAAGACGAACTCAACCAACTGTACGGCATCCTGTATACCCCCCGCGTCAGCGCAGAAAGCAGCTCGGTGATGGTCGGTTCAAGTGGTCCTTCCGGGCTAGCCTCCCAGAGCGTCATCAATGCCCTGACCATCGACTTGCCAGGGGCCGAGCCCAGCAGCGCCTACCTGGAACTGAGCATGGCCGGCGATCCGATCGACACTCAGGCGTCTCGCGACCTGATCAAAAACAGCCCGTACTCCGCCTATAAACCACCTCGCCCATGGCGGGATATGGCACCTCACTGGCTGCCCGGTAGTACCTGTCGCTGGATCCCAGCCAACGAAGGCCAAGGTTTACGCCTGAGTGGGCCCTTCAGCTCAGTGCAGGGTGTCCTTAGCACACCACCCAGCACGGTCTCCTTGCGCTTGCGATATCGTACGCCATTGACCGCGCTGCTGGGCGCTCGAAACTTTATCGGCGGCGAACGCGGTGTGGCCTTTACCGTGAGTGGCAGCGGGGACGTGATTGCCCTGCGGGACGATCCGACACCGGAACTGGATCGTGTGCCAAGCTACCCGCTCGACAGTGAGCGTTCAGGCTCTACTTACCTGCAGCCCAAGGACCGCGCATGAGTACGCCACCGGCAGGCACCACAAAAAAAAGGATGTTTTCGCGCAATGACTACTTGGCGCCGTTACCCATTCCCACCGGTGAAAAACCCTCGGATGTGCTCAACACCATCTGGCGCAAGAACGAGGTGTTTCTCGACATTGGTAACTACAGCATCGGTTCGGCGGTGATGGTGATCTGGCCAGGGGTGATGTTGTTTCTATTAATGAGTTACATCACTCCTGACCCTCTAATGTGGGGCGGAGCGTTAATCATCATGGGCATCCCTATCCTCTTTGTGATTCAGGGATTGTTTCGTGATGTGCCTTTACCGGTGCGCTTTAATCGGCAACGCCGCGAGGTGTGTGTGCCACGAGAGGATGGCGAGTACTGGATTGTCCCCTGGGAAAGCGTGACGGCGGCGGCCACGCAGCAGTCGTCGGTGAGTCAGGCGGGTAAAGCTACGATGGGCCTATTGATTATTGGCTTTGAAAATCCTGATCCGCAGGCCAAGGACGATAACAAGCATTTTTGGTTCGGGTTTAACTGTGGTGGCGGCACCACAGCCATGGCGTTGTGGGAGTGCATGCGTAGCTACATGGAGATTGGGCCGGACGCTGTTGAAGATCAGACGGCACGCTTCGACAGATCTAAAGGAATATGGGCTACCTACCTAGACGACCTTATCAAGGCTGCGAAGTTGAGAGGCTGGTTTATAACTGCTTTGTGGGAAGGCTTCTGCGGGATTTTTATTTTCAATACGCTACTGATAGATGTGCTTGAACGCTGGAAACTGAACCCGCCACCCGACCTGCCATATCCCGACATCATCGAATGGTCCAAACCGCTGCCGACCGAGCAATGGGTCAAGCGTTCCCTAGAGTTGGAAGTAGCCATTGTCACGCGTGAGGCAGAATTAGCGGCGCAGACGGCAAGAGAGCTGGCTTGATGTTGAGCTGCCGGACTTTTGCAGCCGTCATAGTGGACAGTTGATTTTCTATTCCTAAACCATGGCCACTGGCAGCGCAGTGTCCGTGTTTCTGTGGGCCAGAAAAAACCATGTTGCCAACACGCTCGATACCGCCCCTGTCGGGGCAAGATGAGTTACCAGACTACGATGTTTGTTTGCCGGTCAATCTGCGTCCTGTGGCGGATATGTTCATCCGCCATCTGCATGAGCTGCCCTATCAGCAGTATCGATGCTGCCCACGCTGCGACAGTTCCAATGTGTATTTATCAAAAGGTGTGCAACCAGGATTTCGCCTGCCGACTTATAGATGCAGTTCCTGCCGCAAGGGCTATAACAGTTTGACCGGAACGCCGTTTGCCCGGCTGGAACATATGCACCTGTGGTCAACTTTTGTGGTGTACCTGCTGGCAGGTTGGCCCGGCCCAACTGCTGCACCGCTCATTGGCATTTCCTGTAACGCGTTTTATCGCTGGGTACGTGCGGCCAGGGAGGTTATGGCGCAGGAGTTCCCCGAGTTGCACCAGTGGTGGTCCGCCCGGCAGGATCGCCAAAATCTGCAACCAGCTGAGCAAATAGAAAAACAGCGGCAGGCGGTCATTGGCTGGCTCAAAAGCATGTTGACGATCCAAACGGCGACTTACCCGAACTGCGGCTCGACGAATACCCAACTTGTCGAGAAAAGTCGGCCTCGACCGACGTTTCAATGTTGGCGACGTCAATGTCCGAGCACTTTTTCTCTGTTAGCGGGCACGGCTTTAGCGCACTTGGGTCACCCGGAACTCTGGGTGGAATTCCTTCAAGGGGTCTTGGATGGTCTGGGGGGATATGACCTGAAGCGGCGTAGTGGCCTTTGTCTAAGAACGAGCACTCAATGGCGGCGGCGGTTTTTGTTGCTGATTGAGGAGCAGGGGTACGTTGAGTTGCTTCAGTGGATCAAATGGATACGTAGTCGTCGCCACAAAGAGGCGGGGCAACTTTCCCGCGAAGGGCTGCGCCTGGACATGGCCAAGCGTTCTGTCTACCTGCAAGCGGGCTGTTGACGTTGTGGAGTGATTTTTTACGTCCTAAAACGGGGCGACTTTGTAACAGAAACTCAGCTACACAACCATTAGCCCAGTATTCATGGGCTTGCAAGGCGAGTAACACTAAATTTTGAATACCTTTAACTTGTAGAGCGATTCGAGACAACGATCACCGGCCTTGGTTGCGCCCTTGTGGAGCGCATCAAAACGGTGGGGGGAAACGGCAACGCTTAGCGCCGACTTTCTTGAAGGCCTGGCTCCCGTTAAGGCTATACCTCTGCTGGCTCCTTGAGCGTTGAGGGGAAATTACGCGCCAGGTCATCCAGCGGCACCCCAAGCCCAGCCGACAAACCGCTGGGCCGAGTTAGAAGGACGCCCATTTTCGCGTCCGCGAAAACCGCAAGGAATCACGATGGCCAATGAAAAACTGATCGTCACCACCAGTTACGGCACCGACATTCCCGTAATCATGGCACCACCAGGCCACGGAGCCGGGATCAGCTTTATTACTCCAAATCTGCTCACTTTCCAGGGGAGCGAGGCTGTTACTGACGTGATGGCCGAACCTTGTAAGCGGGGCAAGGTGCAGGGATTGATCCACAACCAAAACACTCTGGTTTGTCTTGAACGAGTTACTCGAGCGGGTCGGGGAAAAACGATCTGCAAGACCATCCGAAAAAGCTGAGCGAACTGCTCGGTATTGGGAGCGTTGATGAACGTAGGAAAAGATATGAAAAAACTATTCGTCATTCACATTTACCTTGCAGCAGCAAAGGACGCTTGATGAGAACTCCGCTACTCGCCCTCACCCTCGCAGCGCTATTAAGCGCATGTGCCATCCCATACGAAACCCCGGAAGCACGCACCAATATTGAACGCGATCTGAAGCTCAGCGCAGACGAAATCGTCACCATCACTGAAACCAACTGGTGCTTATTTCCATATGGTGATTTGCAAGTGTGCAGAGCCAGGCAAGGCCTTGGTGTGCTAACCAAGACCAAGCTAGTGCTGGCCCTCTATAAAGGCGGAATCTACCTTCAAGCTAAAGTCATCAACGTCAGCGATGTGCAGTGTGCCCACCTGCAAAGAGGCAGGGCCGCAGCCGATACCTTCTACCTATTCAGTGACCGTTGGGCCGTCATGCTGGCACCAGTTACCGTGGGAGGTGCCTTGGCCCTCGACAAAAAAGCCCAGTTCCTGAGCGTGCTAGTGCCGCCAAACACTGAAAGCTTCACGGCTGCGCAAGGAAATTTTATTCAGGTCACCGATCGCAAAAATTACTCGGCTGTGGCGGTACCAGGAACCAAAACCTATGTAGGGACCAGCGAGAGCATTAACCAGATTTTTAATCCGTGTTCGCAGGGAAAGAATCGCTCAGCCGAATCCTAAGTCCTGGCCTGAAGCGCGCAGCCGCTTTCAAGTCAAGGTGACTGCTTCGTTTTTGTTTGGTGAGCTGTTGGCAATGTTGTGTGTGCTGGTGTCGTACGAACAGGGCAAGGGGCCGAGGAAATGGTTCGTGTTGCCCTGCAACCAAGCGCGACCCTGTTGGCCTGGTCAGCACTTTATCGCTCCAGCATGTTGCCCAACTAATCACGGAAAAACAGCACTGATCAACATTCCTGATCCAATTGGGGGGGGGCGACAACAAGGCTGACACCGGGGGACATGTAGCCTGGCACCGGGGACCAGTACAGCATGTCGCTTCAAGGTCGATGCATAGCATAAAATCAAAAGACCTTATGAGTGTTTCGAATGCCTGCAATTCTTGGGTATTGGGGAGATTTTTCATCTAGCCCTCCTGGTGCTCGGAGGTCGGCTCCGTTGGCGGAGAGCGTGACGAGTCGAATCTTGAAGCGCAGGGATTGCTGAATGGCAGAGAAAAAATGACTTATCTGCCAACCTTCTAACTGACTAAGACCCCACCGCGTATCATCCGTTTAACCCCCCTTAGAGAAAGAGGGCAATGGAAGCTTTAGAAAGGAACTCATCGATTGTAGGTTTCGCGGTTACAACGGAAATACTCCCCACGACCTAAGGAATACAAATGGATGATCTGGGTTTCGCCGATGACCGGCCGATCCAAACGAATGACCAGGACTTGCTCCGTCGATCCGCATTCGCGAAAAATCTGGCCTCAGCGATTGCGGGTTGGAAGAACAAGGAAAGCTTGGTCGTCGCCTTGACGGGGCCGTGGGGTAGCGGCAAAAGCTCGATCAAGAACCTGGCCCTGCGTCAGTTCGCGACAGACCCCGGTCATGCAATCATCGAATTCAACCCTTGGGAGTGGGCTGGGCAAGAGAAGCTGAGCGCCTCTTTTTTCGACGAGGTTTCCCTCGTCATCCGGCGCAAGGACAAAAGCGCAGACGGCAAGCGTCTCGCCAAAGTGCTGCGTCAGTATGGGAAAAAACTGAATGCCGGCGCTGCGCTTGTGGAAGGCGTCACCAAGTACCTACCGCTGCTTCTGGGCTCCGCCTTGTTCACCTCGTACCTCAGCACCTGGCTGGCGAATCCCGCGGCGCAGACGGTACTGGCCTGGGCCAGTGGCGGCACCGCTTTGGCGGCTGGCGCCATGATGATCAAACGCGGCGCACAGTTTTTGTCCGATCGTGCCGAGGGCCTGGACAACGCCGCCAAGGAGGCCGAGCTCACCTTGCACCAGATCCGCAGTGAGATCCGTACCTTGCTGGCCAAGCGCGAGCACCCACTGTTGATCGTCATGGATGACATCGACCGACTCTCGTCGGATCAGATGAAAGCACTGTTTCAACTGGTCAAGGGCAACATGGATTTCCCAAACGTGGTGTTCTTGCTGTTGTTCCAGCGCGACATCGTCGAGCAAGGCCTCGAGCGCGCGGGGTTCAAAGGTGCCGAATACCTGGAGAAGATCATCCAGGTGCCCTTTAGCGTGCCAGTCCTCTCTGCGGATCGCCTGCAGTCGGTGCTGTTTGAACGCTTGAATGCGATCCTGTCCGGCGAAGTCCAACTGGCGGCCCAATTTGATGCCGGTTATTGGGGAAGCATGTACCGGGGCGGGCTGAATCAGTTTTTTCGCAGTCTGCGCGACGTTTACCGTTACACCTCCACGCTCACCTTTCACTGCCGGTTGTTGCGCGGTGTCGACGTGGCCGAAATCAACGCCGTGGATCTCTTTGCTCTGGAATGCCTGAGAACCTTTGCCCCGGCCAGTTATGACGCCATGCCTCAGCACAAGGCAATCCTGACCGGCAGTGAGCTGACTAGGCATCAGGACCCTGGCGAGAAAGAACAGGTCATGGCATTGATCCAAGGCATACTGATGCGTGCCCCGGAGCACTACCGTGGCGCGGCCGAGCAAATCATTCAACAACTGTTCCCCACCTTGGATTGGGTCTTCAGCAACACCAGCTACGATGGCTCAGCCCGTGCACGGTGGTTACGCGACTCAAGGGTGTGCTGTGTTGAGACCTTCGATCGTTATTTTGAACTCGCGTTACCGGAAGGCGGGGTATCAAATTCGCTGCTGCATTCGCTGACACTGCTGATGACCGATAGTGATCAGTTCTGCGACCTCCTGCGCAACCAGAACCAAACGCAGCAACAGGCCATCCTGGGTAGGCTGGAAACTCACATTGACGAATTGCCCCTTGATCAGTCCGCGGCAGTAGTGGAGACGCTGTTAAACGCCGGCGAGGTGGTCATCGGCGGCGACCCCTCGATTGTCTCCCAGTCTGCGCCGATGCAGGCATTCCGCCTCTTGCGATTATTCCTGCAACGCCATGAGCAACCGGCTATTCGCAGCCAACTGCTATTGCGGGCGTTCGCGAACGCTAAGGGATTTGTCGTGATGGAGAACTTATTGACCTTGGAGACGGTGCGCCGACGCAAAGCCAAGCCCACAGATTTTGAAGACGCGGGATTCGAGCAGCTCAAATTAACGTTTGTCACGGATCTGCTGGCTTACGCGGATCAGAACCCCGAAGCCTTCCTCGCGCACTGGAACTTTATGGCATTCGCCTATCGGTTAGATGGCTTCGCTGATGGGGCTGGAAGCCAGTGGGTCAAGCGGCAGGTCACGACACCTGAGCGCTTTGTGTTGTTTGCCCAAGCGTTGGTGAGTAAAAGCACACAATACTCGGGAGGGGTCGTGTCCGAAGTTCACTCTGTCCGCATCACCACCTTGGACGAGCTGCTTGGGATCGCGGTGTGTCAAAGCTGGCTAGACCAAATCCAGCGGACGAGCCTGACGCCCTCCGCGCAACAGGCCATTGCGTTAGTGGAGCAGACGCTGGAGCGTCACCAACGTGGAGAGGTGTCCGAGTACGACTGATCACGCTTGGCCTGTTATGGTGCGTATCCCTGAGCGTTCAGATTAATCTTCGACGTCTGGGCGCCAAGCCTTAAATTACTGTGCGAACAGAAGGGGGGGTAACCATTGCGCGTCAACGTGGGTTCCAGGTCATCGATATGTCGTGAGAGTACGGACTCGACGACATCCACCGACACCGGGCGCTCGCCGGTCTGGTATCCGGCTTCCAAAGCCAGCGTCAGGTGCAGCTGTACTTGGGGAGCAATGAAACAGAAAGTGCACTTAAGGCCTACCAGCATCCTTCAGTACCGTCCTCCCAAGCATCCGCGGGGTCGGTGCCGGCTAGGTGCGAAATGACACGCTAAGCGGTTTTCGGCTCAGCCGGAAACGCCCCCTTAAAACCTGAGCGAGCTAAGGCACTCACCGCTCGAAGGACACTGTGCTTGACACAACCGGCGTCCCGTTTGGCGCAGGCGGTCGCGCTTCGCAGGGCGTGATCTTTTATCCTGAATAGCCAGGGTCGAATTCTGTGTCCTCCCCTGGCAGAGACCATATCGTAGTTTTCAGAAACCCAGGATTTGCTTAGATGTTCAACTTTTTCAAGAAAAATACACCTGCTGCGCCCTCAGTTCCTCAACCATTGTGCGGGCGTAAAGGGCACATCGGAGGCATTGAGGCTCTGTTACTAGACGGAGACTTGTACTTTTTTGGTTTCGACTATCAGGGCGACCTCGTCATATCGCCACTGATTCCTGATGCGACGGTGATGGCCCGTTTTGCTAGCGAGCACATGGAGCAACGCGACGGCGCGCACGACGAAGCCTATTGGCGCGAACTCGTGGGCTGCGCTATCGACGACTCACTGTTATGTGACCCAGAGAGCCGCAACTTCGACACACGGATGCTGGCTAAGGCCATTCGCTGTTTAGGCCGTGTACGCAGCGAAAGTACGCCCGAGCCAGGCTTTGTCATTCCGTATCACCTGCGCTACTTGCTGGAAGCCGCAGCAGGATCAGAAGGCGTCAACGACGAAGATTCGGAGGCGTTGATTGGTATCGTTACCGGTGAGGATCCTGTACCCGAGGGGCTGTCGCTGTCAGACGTAGCGGGCCGGCTACAGAACTACCTTGATTCGCTAGTCGATGCTGCGCCAGGGAACTGGGCGACGCTGTTCGCGATGTTGAGAAGCAGATGAGCCTGACCGAAAGCTGTCAATCGCAGCTGGGGCGAGGCACAAACTCTTAGAGTTCAACGCTGTACCCGCGGATACCGAGAGTCTTCACGTAACGATTTAACGAGTCCAGAGAGCGAAAGACCCGTACCAACTCACGGCGCGAGCGCAACGGGTAGTTGTAACGACCTGCAATCGAAAACACGCTGACCTGCAATCAGCGCGTTTTTCGGCCGACATTAATTGCGTCCAACCGATGCCGCAAACCGGGATTTATTGCGAATGAGCCTGCATTCACTCGCATCGACCTGCAATACATCACGGCCGACCAGCATTGATTGCGACTGAAAAAGGTTAGATGGGCAGCCCGGCGGACAGCATTTTATCGCGCAGTTCGGCGGATCGGACCGGGTCAAGCATATTGTGAAACAGAGCTTTGACCTCGGCAGGCTTGGCATCAAATTGCTCCACCAAGTCCTTGAGTCGGTAACCGTGACGCATCAAAGTCGACTCCAGATCATCCAGCTGACGTGGACACTCACTCACCAGAGTTCGCGCTGTCAGTAGCGGCTTTGCGTTTTTTGGGTGCTTGAGGCATCGATGGATTGCTCTTCAGCATCTGCGCCACGACAGCCTTCAAACCTCGCTGCTCAAAAAGCGAAAACACCAGGCTCGCCAGCAGAATCAGCATCCATATCAAGAACACCTTGATCGGATTTGTACCGCTGAGGGCCAGTATTAATGTAAGTGGCGAGCCCACTAAAACGCCCAAGGTCAGCCAGCCCGCCAGAACCCCAAGCACTGCGTTTCGCATACCCTTGGGCAGAAAAAAGCGGGGGACGAGCATCAGCACAAACATCACCGCCATCCAGCCGAATGCCGCGAAGAGAGGTATGAAGTTTCCTCCCTCGTGGTACAGCCAATCGAAAAACTTATACGAAGCCTCCACCCCGGACATCTGTTCATCAAGGCTAAGCAACTGAAATAAGTACTCAGGGGGCAGAGCGAGGATACCAGCGCTGATCAGCCCAGCTGTCAGGCCATAGAACCCTGCCGTGCGCAGCAGCGGCGACATGACACGCCGGTTCTCCACGTCCCGCATGTCAAGGACGCCAAACATCGCGCCGCGTTGCTGACCTTTCGCTATCACCAACTCGCCATCGTTTTCACAGGCGTTACCAACCAGTAGAACATCCTGATCCTGAATCAGAAGCAAGTCACCTTGCCGACGATAGGTCGAGATCGACTCGTAAGCAGTGGGTCGCTTGTTTTCAAACAAATCGATGCCCTCGCTGATCACCCGAATCTCTCCTGTCGCATCACGCAGGCGAAAATCGTTGCAGCGAGCCTCACAAGACAGGGTGGTCCAGGACATCTTGCCGTCGCTGTCCTTACTGCCTTCTTCGACGATCCACAGATACCCCACACAGTCGTGGTGAGATACCGGCGACTTGAGGGGTTGTCCCATTACCACGGTACCGCGCAGTTCTACCAGGCCTATTGCCAGTGAGCGCACTTGGCTGGTCGCCAGCCGCTGCTCGGTGCGGAAGAGTCCCCCTCGCAAACGGTCGATGAGCATGAACAGAAAAATCAGTGGGAAAAAGAGCGCTATCACTCCTTCAGGCCAAACACTGAAAACGCCCCAAAAGCTTATGGCGAATCCAATACCAAGAAGAATCCTCCACGCCGAGATTTTTTTCTTGATGTTCGTACCCGTTGTTTTCATAGCACGGGAATCTCCAATTTCACGCCGTCATAACGTTTTTCGGTGTCGCCAATAACCAAAAGCGGGGTCCGTTGATAACCCAGCATCCTGGCAAAGAACAGATCAGGGAACGTTGCGATACCTATGTTGTAGAGATTGACCGACTCATTGAAGAACTCGCGGCGATCGGCGATACGCTCTTCGACGGCCGAGATGGCTTGTTGCAACGCGACCATATTGGGACCCGAGATGAGGGTTGGATAGTTTTCCGCAACCGCCATCACCGACTTAAGTGCGTTGTTGAGCTGGTTGGAACCTTCAACCTTGTCGTTGAGACTACTGGCCTGGAGGTATTGCAGACGGGCCTCACTGAGACGCGTGAACAATGCGTTTTCATGGTTCATGGCGACTTGAACGACGCGCATCAAGTCGGGAATTTGATCGGCCCGCTGTTTGAGTAACACGTCGATGTTGGCGAAGGCCTTATCCACATCGTTACGCAGCATCACCAAACCGTTATAAACGCCCACAATCCAACCAATGAGCCCAACAACCACGATCAGGACAATCACGCCCGCAATTATCAGTTCTATGTTCATAGTGAATATTTCCGTTGCTTGTAGCGCTGGTGATGATCAAAGAGATGTGAAGTGCCGGCCGGCCCGTTTACCGCCAGGCCCGCCAATTTCATCCATTGGACGTTTCCATTTGTTCGCCGCTGAAGGAGAAGCGTTAGGCTGCTAGAAAGCAGGACCTAATGGGGGGCGGTTCCGGCTGGGGGCGAAATGACACCCTAAGCGTTTTCGCAATACCTGAGCACGATTTTCAGTGATGGTTGTAAGCCGGAACCGACCCCAATGTTGACGTCAGCTGTCCCTCCAGCCAAACAGCCTCTTAAGAAAGCTGGAATTCTTTCGCAACGGTTCGCAAGTCAAATTATGCGGCCCAGTTGGCTTGGGGATGCTCCAGTCTTGACGATATCCGGTCGCACGCAGTCCGGGCCAGATCGCGCGGGCGCGCTCTAAGATATTCTCGGCCTGCGTTTCGCTGGTGGCGAAGTAAACATCAATGCTGGTGATAGGCAGATGCGCGATTACGGGGAAATCCAGGTTCGCCGTGGCGTTCACGCGGATACTGGTCAGCCTGGTGCAGTGCACCAACACCGACAGGTCCGAGACCGGATAGTCGAATGTAGTCAGCTGCATCTTCTTCGCCAGTATCCCGAGTCCCGACTCGTCAACTGCAAGCACGTCGCTAGTAAACGAGACCAGCTTCGGCGCAGCTAGAAAACTAACGTTGGCCAGCTTGATCTCCTTTAACTCCAAAGAACGTAGCCTGGGCATTGCTGCCAATGGGGACAGACTCCCCAGCTCGGTTTGGCTGATCCGCAATTGTGTCAGTGTGCCGAGAACCGCGACCGCTTCGGCGGTGCTCCCTGTAACGTTGTTCAAACTTAGGTGCTTTAGCTTCGGAGCAGTTGCCAGCGCGTTGAAGCTGGAGATCTCCATCGCGTTGATGGTCAGTTCTGCCAATTCCGGGTTACACGCGATAGCCTCAAAATCCTCGGGGCCAAAATTGTCCCCTGCAATAACTAACTTCCGCAGTCTCGGTATTTTCGCGATAGCCTCCTTGCCACTCACGGCAGCCTCGGGTAAGCAAATGTATAGGTCCCGCAGGTTTGGCATCGATGCGCACAAGGATAGGTCCACCGGACCCGTGGCATTACGCAGGAGGTTAAGCATCTCCACCTCATTCAGAATCTGCTCTTCGGTGCGTCCAGCAGCAATCTCGTCTGCGAAGCGCTGCGCCCAATAACCACTAAACATCTTGATCATATCTTGCCTTTTCATTGAAAGTTAACAGTACGTACAACCAAACAGAACGAGGTATCTGATGCCGAGTGCCCCGGTAAATGTAAGCCTGCCGGAAAAAAAACTGTGAATCGCAGGGCTGACCATACATTTGTCGGGTAACAGCAGCGCACTGCGCCGCCGTCCCTTAAGAGTCGGACATGAGAGTCGCCCCTCATCCGGCTCAAGCCTTTCGTCAGCATCATGATCTGGTACCGGGCAATCAATCAGCGTCTATCGCAGTTCGACGTCGGGCGAAGACGACCACGCAGGATCAAAGGGATTGGGGCAATTCAGAAAACGTAATTTAAAGCACGGTAAGCGGGTGCCAGCGCTCGTAATGGCATGAGCTTCAACTTGACCTAACGTGCGTTCCCGTTCCGTTGTTCAAGCCCGACTAGTCAGGATAAAAGATCACGCCCCTGCGAAGCGCGACCGATTGCGCCAGCGGATGCCGCTGGTGCCAACCAGAGTGTCCTTCGAGCAGTAAGTGTCGTAGCCCGCTCAGGTATTGGAGTACCACTGTGATGCGATATCGAAGTGCGGCGCAGCACTCGACTTTATGTGCTAAAGCTCAACGCTGTACCTTGGGATACCCAACTTTTCCACGTAGCGATTCAGTGAGTCGAGCGAACGAAAAACCCGTATCAGCTCACGGCGCGAGCGCAGCGGGTAGTGTTTGCCGCCGCCACTGTAGCGCACCTGTATCTGCCAGCCGATGCCGTCTGGCCCCGGCAGCACCAACACATCCCTGGCAGCCCCAGCGGCTACCAGAGCGTGCAACGCCTCGGCGCTAATCGATTGGCGCATGCTCAGTTCCTCTCGCTCGCTTGCCGTTGCAGCGCCTGGGAGGGGGACGACGCATCCCCAGAGCCTCGGCGATGTCTTCGGGAGACAGATCTCGCTGGCTTTTTTGACCTGGAACGCTGGTCAGACGTTTCGTATCACCTGGCCGCCCCGGGGGCGATGGTGGGCGACGGCTGTCGCGTTGGACCTGGACCGTCTGGGCGACCTGCAGCACATGCCCCAGTCGTTTGTTATCGACGATGGCCCCCTGATTGATTTCACTCAGCCGGTCGTAGGGCACACACGGCAACACGGTGGCACCATCGCGCGGTTCGATGCGCCCATCCGGGTAATGAACGATCTGGATGTAGCGGCCGGCCAGACGCCGGCTGTGCGGGGTATCGGTGAGCAGATACAGGACCTTGCCGTACTGCACGGTCAGGCTTTTCGACAGGCGCCGCGGCTCCTGCTAGGCGAAGATTAACTCCATATTTTCGTCGTCGCGCACCGGTAGATGGGCATCGTAATCGGAACGTGGGGCCTTGGCGAAGCGTGCGTTGTAATCGGCGATGAAGTGCGGCAGAAACGCATTGGCGTCGGCCATGGTGCTGATTCCCCGCAGCCGCAGCTCCTTGACCAGACGATCCTGCAGGGTGAGGTTTGCCCGTTCCACGCGGCCCTTGGCCTGGCTGCTGTTGGCACAGAGGCTGTCGATGTTCAGCTCATACAGGGCGCGGCCAAACTGGGTGTGACCGGCACCGCCCTGGGGCTCCTTGTGGTTGCTGCGAAACACGCTGGCCTTGTCGCTGTAGAAGGCCCGGGGTTTGCCGTGACGCTGTAGATACGCCCGGGTGGCGGTGAAGTAGCTGAAGGTCGATTCCGACTCGGTGAAATGCAGGTGCATCAGTTGGCTGATCGCATCGTCGATGTACACCAGCAAGGTGCAGGCGGGCCCGCGCTCCTCAAACCAGCGATGATCGCTGCCGTCGATCTGGATCAATTCGCCACGGCAGGCACGCCGGTTGCGTGGCTGATGAATCTTCGGCGGACGTTGTTTGCGTGGTACCCACAAACCGGCATCGACCATCAGCCGGCGTACCGTTTCCTTAGCCAGGCGCAGGCCATGACATTCGGCGAGTTTTTCCCGGGCCAGCGTGGGGCCGAAGTCCGGATAACATTCGCGAATCAGTCGCACGGCCCGTTGCTCAAGACCAGCGGGCAATTGATGATTGCTCGGTTTGCCGCGGCGCTGGCTAGCCAGGCCGGGCGCACCGGCCTGGCGATAACGTTGTACCAGCCGGTGCACCTGGCGCGACGTCACTCGTAAGCGCAGAGCGGCTGCGTGGGGCTTCAGGCGACCCTCGATAATCGACTCAATGACCTTGATCCGGTCCAGTTCACGCAGGCTCATCGTAATCCGTCCAAAATCTGCCGTTGCCATGTCGGGCCTCCTCAGGTGCAGGAGCTAAACCCTAGATCAGGCTGACGGCGACATCTCTAATTGGCTGGATTGCGACATTACTACTTGGCCCTAACACGCCCGTTAGATAGAACGGCGTTTATGTTCAACAGGGGGGTGACGGAGTCGCAAGTAAACCGCACACCCGAACTGCGATTAGTCCTGAACGCAGTGAGCAGCACAGCCTGGCTTGCTGGTTTTAGCTAAATCCTAACCTCTGTCCTTGATCCCGAGCCCCTTAACTGACTTGGCACGATTCTGATCCAGCGAGTTGTAATAGGTGTTCTGAGTGGTCGACATACTTTCATGGCGTAGGTCCGCTTGGAGATCTTTGATATCGCGAAAGGGTGCGTCAAATGTAGCCGCCGTGTGACGCAACCAATGCAGGGATGCCGACCGAAGTTTATCCATCTCCAAGTCAGTTTGACCCTCATCCTTCATGCGCTGAACTGATTTATCGAACACCATTTGAATGAGGGCACGAATGTAACGATCTGACAGGCCAGCTCGACCTCTGACAGTTGTGACTAGTGGAGTACTCTCTTTGTGAGACGGCAGCGGAGGAAGGGAGAGGGTGGTCCGGTATCGCTTTAAGTAGGCTTCAATGTATTCGTCTCGTACGCTAACTTTCGCGGACTTGTTGCCTTTACCGACAACGTTGAACCACCAGTTTTCACCGTCGTACTCGAACGACCCCATGGTAGGTTTCCAATTGTCCCGACCGACGAGATCAGAAATTCGGAGATAGAGAGAGAAGAGGGTGGCCACAATAAATAGCGTCCGCTCGTGCTTAGGATCCTCTGCGGCCATGACTTCTGCGGTTTCGATCACATAATTCCACTGGAGCGGAGTCAGCGCCTTTCCGGAACTCATCACCGTGTTGCGCTGTTTATAGTTGGATTTTTGTTTGACTGACCGAATTGGATTGGCTTCTGAGATAAGACCTTCGTCAATGGTGTACTGGAAAAAACTGCCACACACGGCAAACACCTGGCCCATCGAGCCAGCGGACATTTTATACGCTGTGTCATCTATGTCTTTACTGTTCTCCGCAGCAACCTTGCGGATCTGTTTATCGATCTTGACGTTAAAAGGCCGCCATTTTTCATTGATGATGTAGGTGTCGGTTTCAGCCGCCTTGCGACCTCCAACCCGGGTAAATCTCGATTTGACGACCGGACCGATCCACTCAGGACGAGGCTGTAAGCAAAACTCCAGGAAATTCTCACAATCGTGGCGTCTGAGCTCGAGAAGCGGCTTTTTGGCTATCAGGAGAGACCACAGCAGAAGACGCTCAACATGGGTACGGTATGAATTGAACGTGGCTTCGTTGTTTGAATAGGACTTCAGGAATCCGCGAACCGCCAGGTAACCATCTTGAGCCTTTAGCTCTGACGGAAACGAGAAAAGGTACTGAGTGATAACAGGTAGCTCGTCAGACACACGGCTGAAATTCAGGTCTCTGAAACGATGGTAGGTGTCAAACAAAGGAATCGGAGACGCAGGCATGGGGTTACCAGATTAGCGATAGAGATGACTTGATGCGATGTTAAGCAGCGCCCTAGCAATCCGCAACAACCGGGTCTGTGCGTTATCGGTTATTACACATGTGTAGAACCCTTCTTGGCTATCCGTGGGTGATACCTGCCACCTCATCTTGGGCCGCAAGCAACACTTCATCTCCATCGGAAACAAGCACATCTTGGGGTCGACTGCCTCCGAGGTAACTGCTGGGAGAAGCAAACCAAAATGCGATTCCCCATCCTCCTTTTTTCGTTCTCAAAACATCGAGTATCACCTTCAGCCCAGGCACCGGCCCGTGACCAGCGTCGGCCAGGAAGGCATACATCGGAAACAGTGAGCAGCCGCCATGCTGAATTGAAAAAATCTTTCCCTCCGTTTCCCAACCATCCAGCTTCACAGGGGGCAAAACAAGCCGCTGAGCCGTTTGGTCCAGAGAGAGAAAGTCACCACTATCAAGGATGGCTTTCTTCGCGACCTCGAGCATTTGCTGCTCCCGAAAGGCGGTGTTCCGATGCGCTGCCATAGTAGGCTCCTGTGTAAAAGCAGAGCCATAATCCAGCATTGGGCGTCGGACCGTAAATACCAGCTCTCAATGCATCCTCATTTAAAGCTGTTTATTGAGGGGCGTGCAGTAATTAACCGGAAAAAACGCCCAAACCATCGTCATTTTTTTAACGAATATTTCACCCTATGAAATTGGCTGCAAAGCCCTCCACGTAAGGGCTAGAGAGAAATTGCTGTTCATATATGAGCATCTAGATAACCGGAAAAACCCATTAATCAACCGGAAAAATCGACCGGAACTGATAGGAGTTACGTTAACAACGTTGTGAATCTCACCATTTTCAGCCGTGGTTTCCGGCTAATTAACGACAACCTAGGCCGTGCTTCATGCGAGCAAATATATTTCTTAACAATTTCAACAACATAGGTAATTGTGGGCCTTTCCGATTAATTAGCGACACTGACATTTGGAAACGGGCTTTTGTGAAAAAGCGACCGGAGATTTGTGGAAATGAACACCTCATGAACATTTCGAACATGGCATCTTGTTTAACATAATATACATTACACGTAACAACGTATTTCAGAATCAGCCCGGTTGTACGCAGATTTCACAGCCCTCAATTCACCTCAAGCTCTCATTCTCGTGTAAGCCTTTCTATCAACATCGAATACTCAGGAAACCTTTCACTGAGCCTTTCTCGATCACCCAATTCCATATCCGCGTAATCAAACCCAGGCGACACCGCTTCACTGATCAAACCGAATCCTGCCGATCCCTCTACAAGCCGCGACGCTTTCCAAACGCCGCCAGGTACATTCAGCTGCAAACATTCTCCTGCGATGACATCGCTGCCCATCAAGACAGTCTTCAATGTGCCGTCCGGAAAAATCAGCGAATACTCGATGGCGTCACCCAAATGGTAGTAATGAACAATATCGGACTGGTTGAGATGAAAATGCCCAACGGGAGAATCTTTCGTTAGAAGATAGAAAATCGACGTCATTCGGTAACGCTGGCCACCGGTTGTTGTGACCATGTTTTGATCGTCCGACTGATACGTTCTGCGGTAGTAGCCGCCTTCCAAATGGGGTTCCAGATTGAGCGCTGCGACCAGATCTTCTATACCGGATGTCTTTAAAGCCATTATGGAAACCCCCTATTTAGCGTTATCGACGCATATGTCTACATGATTGCAGTATTTGGCGACATAACTCGACTAAATACCCATTTAGTCGAGTTAGCAACCGCTCGGAACTGGAAGAACCTCTCAAGACCCCAACGCAGCCCGAAGGACTCAAACTTCTAGCGCCCGTCCAGATAACGGAACAGTTCCTCTTCCTGATCAAAGTGCAGCCGCACGAGGGTATCCAGACGGATCAGCTGATGCTGAATCTCATCAGCAGAAGCCGTTGCAGGGTCGGCACAGAAGTCGCCGCTCATGCGCGCCAGTAAATGGATGAGGCGAAAGATCTCCCGATGCACGTGACTCATGGCCGACATCGGGTCCTCCCCCGGCATGCTTTGCGTCAGCAGCGGGTACAGTGTGTTTTCATCTTCGTGTTCATGCTGCGCCAGTGATGTTTGCAGTTTGTCGACCAGTTCCAGCAAGTCTGTCTGTGCCTGCGCAAGTGGGCGCTGGGCAAAGTCGCTGGCCAGTTGGTGCAGATCGCTCAGCACGGTGGAGAGTTGCTGGTGTTCGTCTTGCAGGTGATCGATGTGCTCTGCGGTAAGGTCTCGTCTCCTCAACGCCCATAACGGCCCCAATGCCCGCAAAGCGTTAATGATGATCGCGACGTCGATGCCCTCCTGCACCACGGCGCCAATCAGCGGCGGCAAGTAGCCAAAGGCGGCTGCCGCCATGGCCAGCAATGACATTCCCATCCCGACCAGCACACCTTGGCGTGCGATATAGCGGGTTCGCCGGGCAATGTCCAACGCCTCGACCAACCGATCCAGACGATCCACCAACAGCACAACACCAGCGGCTTGTGCAGAAGCCGTGGCACCGCCCGCCCCCATGGCTACGCCGACGTTGGCCGCCGCCAGCGCCGGGGCATCGTTGATGCCGTCGCCGACCATCAGTGTGCTAGTGCGCAGGCAGCCTTGCTGTACGGCCCGCACTTTATCCTCGGGGGTCAACCCGGCACGCAGTTCGTCAATCCCGGCAGACAGTGCAATCATCTCCGCGGTTTCCAGGCGATCCCCGGTGAGCATGACGATCTTTTCGATGCCCCTGTTGCGCAGTCGACGCAGAGTCTGCGGGGTTTCGCGCCGCACCTTGTCCGAAAAAACCAGCAGGCCCGCGAGTTTGCCATCCACATCGATGAAGCTGCCACTGCACGCCAGGTAATCCATGTGGCGCAGCATGGCGGCGACCCAGTCGGTTTCAGGGGGGGCTTTGTGAACAAAAGACAATGTGCCGAAACGCACCTGCACGCCATCGACGCGCCCACACAGTCCAGAGCCTGGGCTTTCTTCTACTGTCTGCGGGACGCTGAGCGGCAACTGGCGTTGATGGGCCGCTTCAACAATTGCCTGGGAAACTGGATGCGTCGAGGCCTGCGCCAGCGAAGCGGCCAAGGCAAGCAGGCGCTGCGGATCGCCCAGTCCGTTGACCTCTATCGACTGCAGGCGCGCATGGCCGCTGGTCAGCGTGCCGGTCTTGTCGAGAAACACTTGTTTGACCCCGGCCAGCGCTTCCACGGTCGCGCCGTCCTTGATCAAGATCCCGCGCCGCGCTGCCCTCGAAATGCCCGACATGAAGGCAATCGGTACGGCCAGAATCAAAGGGCAAGGTGTGGCCACCACCAGAACGGCCAGCGCGCGCAAAGGATCGCCGCTCAATTGCCAGGCCAATCCGGCAATCAGCAATGTCAGTGGGATGAAGAACAAGGCATAGCGGTCGGCCAGACGCACGAAAGGTGCGCGCGAACGACGTGCCTCCTCGGCCAGTCGCACGATGCCGGCGTAGGTACTCTGCGCGGCCGTTCGCGTGGCGATTAGCAGGATGGGCGCACCGACGTTGGAAACGCCGCTGGGCAGTTGCTCATCTTCTCGATGGGTGACAGGCAGCGACTCACCGCTGAGCGCCGATTCGTCCAGAATGGCCGCAGGACTTAGCAGCCGACCGTCGACCGGGATCACCTCTCCCATGCGCACCAACAATGTTTGATGCAGTTGGACCTGCTCAACCGGAATCTCGCGCAAGCCGCCCTCCTCCTGCAGCCAGGCAAAGCGTGGCGCCCGGTCGATGAGCGCACGAAGCTCACGGTCAGCGCGTTGCTTGGTGAAAAACTCCAGGGTCCGTCCGGTCGCCAGCATCAAGGCAATCACCGCCGCCACCAGTGTCTGGTCAAAGACCAGGGCGGCAGTGATCGACAGCAGCGCGATCAGGTCGACACCGGCCTCGCGCCGGGCCAGGCGCCTGACAATTTCAACGAGCAGTACCGCAGACATCACCAGACTTCCCGCAGCCCAGCACCTCGATGCCCAATCAGGTTCTTGCGCAACATACGCAATGCCGCCGGCCAGCAGCGTCAGTGCGGTGAGCAGCAACAGAACGGGGTCCAGCCACTTACTGAGCATTGAAGTGAGTTCCTTGAAAGCGATGTGCATGCCTCGCTGTAAAAACATCTGTCGTTCATCGAGGTAGAGCTTAGGACTCGAATGTCTTTCGTGTCTGCGGGGCGCCGCAATTTCGGCGTTCGTTACAACACAAGTCATGGTTGGGCCCGGGAAATCGGGTGTTTGCCTTCTTTCTGATCTAAATCAATCAGGCGTTGGACGGACGCGTAGAAATTAGAGTCAGCATTCGCACACATCGCATTCGATGAGTGCAGAAACTCTCGTTTCGTGGAGGCTCCCATGGCTACGCACCTGCAAGGCACCCAACCGGTCATCCCGCCGACTGCCCACCCACTTGCAGGCAGTTTGCGAAAGGTGGAGCCCAAACGCTTGTCCTTGAGTTTGCTGATTGCGCTGGTGGTCGGTTCGATGATCGGCAGCGGCATTTTCAGCCTGCCGCAAAACATGGCGGCCAGTGCCGGCGCCGGAGCCATTCTGATTGGCTGGCTGATCACCGGTGTCGGCATGTTGTCGCTGGCGCTGGTTTATCAAACCTTGTCCAACCGTCAACCGGCTCTGGATAACGGTGTGTTTGCCTATGCGCGTGCCTTGGGTGGCGAATTCCTCGGGTTCAACTCAGCCTGGGGTTACTGGATCAGCGCCTGGATCGGCAACGTCAGCTACCTGGTGATTTTGTTCGCAGCCCTGAGTTATTTCTTCCCGCTGTTCGGTGATGGCAATAACAAAGCGGCGATTGCCGGCGCGTCCGTGGTGTTGTGGTCATTGCACTGGATGATCCTCAGAGGGATGCGCACTGCGGCCCGGGCCAACGCGTTGACCACGGTAGCCAAGATCGTACCGTTGCTGCTGTTTATCGGCCTGGTGATCGCGGCCTTCCAGCGTGAAACCTTCACGGTCGATTTCTGGGGCTCGCCCGCGCTGGGCAGCACCCTGGATCAGGTCAAAAGCACTATGTTGGTCACCGTTTGGGTGTTCATCGGGATCGAAGGCGCTAACGTGTTCTCCGCCCGCGCCGCAGAACGCGCCAACGTCGGTCGCGCCACCGTCATCGGTTTTGTCATCACCCTGTTGCTGCTGATTGCGGTGTCGCTGCTGTCACTGGGCATTCTGAAACAACCGGAGTTAGCCGCCCTGAAAAACCCTTCGATGGCCGGCGTACTTCAGGCTGCCGCCGGGCCATGGGGCGCAGTGCTGATCAGCATCGGCTTGATCATTTCGGTGGGGGGCGCCCTGCTCGCCTGGACGCTGCTCGCGGCGGAGTCGGTGTTCACACCCGCCAAGGAAAAGGTGATGCCAGGTACGCTCGCCGTGGAAAACACCCAAGGTGTACCGGCCAATGCACTGTGGATCACCAACGGCTGCATTCAACTGTTCCTGTTACTGACGCTGTACTCGAGCGCCACTTACCTTGCGCTGATTTCCCTGGCCACCTCGATGATTCTGCTGCCCTACCTGTTCAGCGGTGTGTATGCGCTGAAACTGACCTTGCAGGGCCAGACCTACGCCGGCCACCGCGCCTTGCAACTGCGCGACATGGCCATCGCCTCTGTGGCGACGCTGTATTGCCTGTGGCTGCTGTATGCCGCCGGGCCTAAATACATGCTGCTCAGCGCTTTGCTCTACGCCCCAGGTTCATTGATTTACCTGTCCACCCTCAGGTCTCGCCAGGGACAACCGCTTAGCGGCCCTGAGACCGGGCTGTTGATCATTATCTGGACGGCCGCAGCCTTCGCCGGCTGGATGCTGTGGTCCGGGACACTGGCCTTGTAAGGTCAGTATCACGTGTTTGTTCTGTCGTGGTGGACCGCCAAACGGGTGTTCGCGATCCATCTCTATTACCCAAGAGGAGGAAATCAAAATGAGCAACAGTGAAAAAAAAGTGCCGGTTCATAGCGACGGCAAAGTCAGTCAGCATCCTGTGACAACAGACGTCTGGCGCCCCCTGGAAAAGCTTCGGCAACAAGTTGATCACCTGTTCGAGGACTTCAATCGCGGCTCGGGGCTGTCGCCATTCGGTCGCGGGCTGTTCGATGTCGAGCCGCTCTGGCGACGGGAATTGATCGGCCACAGCCTGCCTGCCGTGGACATCTGCGAGAAAGACAAAAGCTACGAAATCACAGCTGAGCTGCCCGGCATGGATCAGAAAAACATTGAGATCAAACTGTCCAACGGCAGCCTGATCATCAAGGGCGAAAAGAAAGAGGACAAGGAAGAGAAAGGAAAGGGTTATCACCTCAGCGAGCGTCACTACGGCTCCTTCGAGCGGGTGTTCAACTTGCCCAAAGGTGTCGATGCCGAGAAGATCGACGCGAGTTTCAGCAAGGGAGTGTTGAGCATCTCGCTGCCGAAAAAGCCCGAGGCCATGAAAGCGGATAAAGTCGTGCCAATCAAAGGCGAGTGAATCCCAGGCTGCCCTGCCCCTGTCGGGAAACCGGTGGGGGCTTTTTATGTTTATTGCAAAAGACTGAAACAAGGCGTGTGTCAACGCTGTGATCACATGTTTTCTTCGACGCAAGAATCTGATTGTCTGACCGCCAGAATGCTGCCCTGTAACGATGAGGCAACTCATGATGGACCTGGTTGACGAGGTGCAACGCAACGGTTCAAAGACCGCGTTCGTTGCGCCCTCTGCCTGTTTGATTCACATCAAATCCAGGCGCAGTCAGCGGAGTAGAAAGTAGTGAATCGCGAGATTTGCCACTGCGCGCCAACCTTTGAAGACGGCTGGAGGATCGCATCATGATCACTGTCAAAGACCCTGATGATCGGGCCTCTGAAGCCTATTCCAACGTCGCAGGGAAATACTGGATCGAAGCGCTCAAGGATGGTCGTCACGTGCTGATCCGGCAACTGACGGAAAAGGACCGCGAGCGAGAGTACAGCTTCATCAAACATCTGTGCCCTGAGTCCCGGCACATGCGCTTTCTCAAGCAAAGCAACGAACCCGGCAACAAGCAGTGCCTGGCATACATCGCACTGGTCCACGAAAATGGCCAATTGATCGAGATCGGCGTCAGCCGTTATGTCAGCACGGGCGAATATAAGTGTGAATGTACGGTGACAGTCGCCGATCAATGGAAGCATCTGGGGATGGGGACGCTATTGATGACGCATTTGATCACGGCCGCGCGCAAGAACGGTTTTCACCAGATGTATGCGGTCGACGCCTCCAGCAATGCCCCGATGCGCGAGCTGGCCAGATCCCTGGGCTTCGAAACGCGCAACGATCCCTACGATACCCGTCAGGTGATTCACGGCCTGTACCTGTAAAACGACGTGAGCGCTGTCAGCGAAAAGCCATTATTTTTTTGCCCCCAGCGTTGCCATGTAATGGGCGACAGATTCCGCATCCGCTTCCGACAGTGAATGATTTTGCTTCATCAGGGCGTCCCGGGGGCGCAGTCCGGTCTGTTGAAGCACCTTGATCTGGCGACTCATATAAGCGGCATGTTGACCCGCCACGCGGGGAATCGGGCCATCGCCCTGACCGTCAGCACCGTGGCACGAACTGCACTGCGCGACGCCCGCCCCAGGCAAGCCCTGGCGAAAGATCAATTCACCACGGGCATCGGGTGTGTCGGCATCCGCCTTCATGGGGCTCTGACTTGAAAAATAGTCGGCCAGTTCGGCTATCTGGGTCTGCGTCAGATGGGTAAATCCCCACATGTATTGAGTCCCGGTTTTATCACTGCGTGCATGGTCCTTGAAGTCAGCCAGCTGCAGCTCCAGGTACTCTTTTTGCTGCCCGGCCAACTTGGGAAACGTTGGCGAGAAGGACTCTCCAGTCAGTCCATGGCATTGGGCGCAAACCTGGTCGGTCATGGCGATACCGGACATGGGCGAGGTTGTTTGCGATGGCTCTTCGCTCGTACGGGTACATCCCACGAGCGCTGCCAAGCAGAGGGCAAGAGCAAGAGGTGATCGCTTGAAAAAACTCTTCATGCCAAATGCTTCCATGATCTACGCCCCTGTGTTCAGCGGATCAATACGCGTCCTTCACCTACCGTTCAATTCCCTCTGCTGATGACAGCCCTAGGCTGGAGCCTAGCTAGACGCAGACCATTTACAAGGTCAGAGCAGAATGAGCCTTGCGAGCCTGCGTTCGGAATAACGGCCATTGCGTCAGGGTATATTCGGCAACCCGCGCATACTGGATCCCGACACCTTCTCTTAAGGCTTTGCACCTTTCATTGACGAAACTCAATTGTTTATCTGGATCAAGGTGTAGGAATAATCAAACAGGTGATGAAGCGACACAAAAGCTTGCGTTTAAACACACTGTGTCGAGGACCTGCGGATTGATTTCCCGCAGTTGTGCGCAAGCGCAATACCGCTGGCGGTAACCCACCCTTACGGGGACGACGGTCATGAACACACCCTCCCAAGACATGCTGGATAACCTGTATGGTTCACCTCGGCACATTGACCAGGCTGCCATCGCACCGCTTCTGCGCCAATACGCCGAGCCTCTGCCGGCGCTGGACTCATCCGCCTTTGGTGAAATGTTCGATCGCTATGCGGATGCGCGCGTGGTGATGATTGGTGAGGCGAGTCATGGCACCAGTGATTTTTATCGCACCCGGGCAGCGATCACCCAAAGGTTGATCGAGCAACACGGGTTCAACATTTTAGCCGTTGAAGCCGACTGGCCGGACGCAGGCCATGTCGACCAGTATGTCCGGGGGTTGGCACCCACGGCGTGGAAGCGTCACATCTTCAGCCGATTCCCGACCTGGATGTGGCGCAACACCGACGTGAAAGCATTCGCCCACTGGCTGCATCAATACAACCACACCCTCGCCACTGAACGTCGCGTCGAGTTTCGCGGGCTGGACGTATACAGCTTGCGCAACTCCATCCATGAGGTGCTGAGTTATCTGGACCGGGTCGACCCACAGCTGGCCCACGAAGCCCGGCGGCGCTATGGCTGTCTGACCCCTTGGCAGGATGATCCCGCGTTGTACGGTCACTTCGTCGAACGTGCCGGCTTGATGCCTTGTGAGCAACCGGTGATCGAACAGCTAGACGCCATGCTGGCTGAACAACTGGCCGGACTCATCCAGAACGACGAGGCATTCTTCAATGCGGCGCAAAACGCTCGGGTGGTGCAGGCGGCGGAACAGTATTACCGTGCGATTTATCGAGGGTCGACCGCCTCGTGGAACCTGCGTGACCGGCACATGTTCGACACACTTCGGGCACTGCTTGAGCACCGGGGGCCACAAGCCAAAGCCGTGGTCTGGGCGCACAATTCTCATATCGGCAACGCAGCTGCGACGGAAATGGGCTGGAAGGGGCAGTTCAACATCGGTCAGCTGTGCCGCAGTGCTTATGGGCGCGATGCCGTGCTGATCGGTATGAGCACCGACCGTGGCCAGGTGGCCGCGGCCGATGACTGGGACGGCGATATGCTCATCAAGGACATCCGGCCCTCTCTCCCGGACAGTTGGGAGCATCAGTTCCTCAAGACGGGGGTGCCGGCGTCATTGACCGACTGGCGAGACCCAACGCGCAAAGCGCTGCGCCGGGTGTTGTCCAAACCGTTGCTGGAACGGGCCATCGGGGTGATTTACCGCCCTGAAACCGAGCGTGGCAGTCACTACTTCGAAGCGATGTTGGCTGAACAGTTCGACGCCATGATCTGGATTGAACAGACCCAACCCGTGACCGCACTGGCGTTGCCGAAAAGCCAGAGACTCGAACCGGAGGACGAAACCTATCCGTTTGGCGTGTGAGGCCGATCAAGAGTTTTCAGTCGGGGCCGTGCAGATGTTTCTCGAACCAGTCGCCAGCGAGTCTGGCGACTTCTTCAAGGGCGCCCGGTTCTTCGAAAAGATGAGTCGCGCCCGCCACGATTTCCAGCTGCTGCTCACACCGCAAGGCATGACTGCTTTGATCATTCAGTTCGAGCACCACCGGGTCCTGGGCGCCGACGATCTGCAGGGTGGGTGCCCTCACCTGCGACAATGCAGCCCCCGCCAGGTCGGTGCGCCCTCCCCGACTGACCACCGCATGCACCACCTCCGGGCGCAGGGCCGCCGCCAACAATGCCGCCGCCGCACCGGTGCTTGCGCCGAACAGACCGATTCGTAACGAGTGCAACTTCACGTCCCGACCGACCCAGTCGATGACTTCCACCAGTCGCCTGGCGAGCAAGGCGATATCGAACCGTAGCTCCCGGGTGAGGTTGTCCAGCCGTTGCTCTGGTTCCGTGAGCAAGTCGAACAGCAGCGACGCCAGCCCCCTGCTGGCCAGCGACTCGGCGACATACTGATTACGCGGACTTGTACGACCGCTGCCGCTGCCATGCACGAAGACCACCAGAGCGCTGGGGTTGGCGGGCAGACGCAGCTCGGCCGATAACTCAACGTCCTTCAGATCCAGCTGTCGGTAGTGCGACTCAGTCATCGACCTTCCCCTGAACTTTGGCGCTGGTGGCGACTTCTCTCTGCCAGGCCAGTTGCAACAAATCAATGACTTCTTCGTCCGAGATCTGGGGAAAACTCAAGTACCAATACCCGATCGACACCATCCATTCAGGCATGAGTGGGCAGATCACCTCATCGACTTCAAAGCTCAGCGTGTCCACCGTTTCCAGCGGCGCAACTGGCACGGCAACGACGATACGAGCAGGTGCCTGTATACGCACCGCTCGGATCGCCGCCATCATCGAGGCGCCCGTCGCCAGGCCGTCATCCACCAGAATCACCACTTGTCCCTTGAGCTGCAAGGGTGGCCGGGCGCCCCGGTACAGCAGCTCGCGCCGCTGTAATTCCCGTGTTTCATGCGCGACCACGACGTCGAATTCGGCCGGGGAAATCGGGTGGGCCCGCAGCGCTTCTTCATTTCGGATCTGGATACCGCCACTGGCAATGGCGCCCATGGCGAACTCCGGGTTGGACGGCACGCCCAGTTTGCGCACCAGCATCAGGTCCAGGCGCACGTCCAGGGCCTTGACCACTTCATAGGCGACCGGAACGCCGCCACGGGGTAAGGCGAGGACGATGACATCCGGGCAATGTGCGTATTTGAGCAACGGTTCCACCAGACGCCGACCGGCGTCTGTCCGGTCCTTCAAAGTGGTTTGCAATGAGGGGCTTTGACTCATGAAAAACCTCCCCAGGCGATGACGCCTGTCGTTTCGTTACAACATGGTCTGGCCCGATCTAGACCGCCAGGACACTGCAAGGCACCTGGTACAGAATATGTTCGGTCGTGCTGCCCAGCAGCTTTTCCAGGCCGTGGTACTGGACTCTGCCCATCACGATCACATCCACCTGCTGCTCGCTGGCAAAATCGCTCAACGCCGAGACCGGGTGCCCGAGAACAAAATGCCGACGGTCAGAGGGGACGCCGTACCGACCGGCCAATTTAATGAACGATTGTTCCTCAGTGGTGCGCAACTCTTTGGTGATGTCTTGAAGCGCCAGCCCCCCCATGTCCGCCAGATAGACCCCAGAAAGATCGCAGGCATACAGCAGGTGCAACTCCGCATCACACTGCAACGCCAGGTGGGTGGCTTGCTGAATGATCCGCTCGTTCAGTTCGCTGTTTGCAGGCGCCATATCCGAAACGTCAACCGCCGCCACGACCTTGCGCGGCAAGGCATGGCCACCGCCGCCCACCAGATAGACCGGTATCGGGCAGTGGCGCAATAAATGCCAGTCCAGCGGGGTGAAGAACGCGCGTTTGAGCGCTGATTCGTGTTGCACTTCCTTGATCAACAGGTCGGGCTGCATTTCCATGACGTGATCAAGAATGTCTTGCTTCATGTCGTCGGCCCACGTCACCTCCGCCGTCACTTCGAGCCCGAGGGCGTGGAGTTTGGTGGCCTGGTTCTGCAGCCAGTCGCGATGGTCCTGACGATAGCTTTCCAGGGCCTTTTCCTGTTCGCCTTCGTCAAGCAGTGACAGTATCTTCAACGGCTTTATAAGCGCAGCAATATGCAAGCTCGCGCCGCTGGCCTTGGCCAGGGCGGCCGCATGGTTTATCGCAGGGGAATGGCGCAGGGCCGGGTTGATGATGAGTAACAAGCGTTGATATTGGCTCATGATCTGACTCCAGACAGGGGGACTTGACGCGCCGGATCAGACGCCAGCGTTTGATTCAGAGTCCTCCGTTGATGTCGCCCAGGCGTTGATTTATATCAAATCCCTGCGCAAGACCGATCAATGGACGAACGCCGCTCATGGATTGACATTTCATTTCTCCGTACTTGATCAATATCAATAGGGCCGAGCCGAGCGGGATTACGTTGGCAGTGGTCCCGCACTTTTTTGCGGTTGATCGGTTTCGACAGGAGACGGCAATGTCTGCCCCACTTGCGAGTCAGCGGTTGCGCTTGTACGACAGCGATGAACTCGATGGCGTGCTGCAGGCGATGGCGCGCCAAGCGGCGATATTGTTGCCGCCCGCTCAATCGGCACTGATTGGCATCCAGCGCCGCGGCGAGCCTCTGGCACAGCGCTTACAGCAGCATCTTTCGCGTCAGACCGGCCAGCCAGAACTGCCGCTGTACCCCCTGAAGGTCAAGCGCTATGCCGATGACCTCAAGGTCCTGCATGCACACACGGAATTGACCGAGAACCCGCTTCTGGGCGCGCTGGACCTTGCCAATACCACCCTGCTCGTTGTCGACGATGTTCTTTTTGAGGGCCATTCACTCCTGCGCACCTGTGCCTATCTGGCGCAACTGGGGGCCCGTCGGGTCTACACGGCGGTATTGGTTGATCGGCATGTTTGCCAGCAACCGATCCGTGCCGACATTATCGGCGTGCATCTGCAAGTTGCCGCCCATGACATCGTCGAATGCAACGTCCCGCCCTACGAAATGGAGTTCTGCATTGAAGTGTTACGGCATGGTGCTGTCCGATGACGGCGCAACTGTTCGATAAGCCTCAAAGGAGCCAATGCATGCTCACCGATCGCCCGCTTCTTTTTGCCCTGCTAGGCAGTGAGCACTACGCAACCCGCGTCGCGCAACGGCTGGGCTGCCAACTGGCCCTGCATGAAGAACGCAACTATGAAGACGGCGAGCATAAATGCCGACCGCTGGCGTCGGTTAACGGTCGCGAGGTCGTGGTGTTCCATTCTTTGTATGGGGATGATCGGCAGAGCGCTAACGATAAGTTGTGTCGCCTGTTGTTCTTTTGCGGAGCACTCAAGGATGCCGGCGCTCGCCATGTGCAGGTCGTAACACCCTACCTCTGTTACGGACGCAAAGATCGTCGCAGCCAACCTCAAGACCCAACGATCACCCGCTACCTGGCGACCCTGTTTGAAGCCTGCCACGTTGATCGTCTGGTTGCCTTGGAGGTGCATAACCCGGCAGCGTTCGACAATGCCTTTCGCATTCCTGCGTGGAACGTGCAGTGCCCTGAATTATTCGCCGAGCATTTCGCCAGGTTCGTCGGCGACGCCGACGTGGTGGCGGTGTCCCCGGATTCCGGTGGTGCCAAGCGTGCCGAACAGTTTCGACAGGCCCTCGAACGACAACTGGGACGGTCAGTGGGCAGTGCGCTGATGGAAAAGCACCGTGCTCACGCGACGCTGACGGGCACCCTCTTGGTGGGCGACGTATCGGGTAAGACAGCCATTGTTTTCGACGACCTGATCAGTACCGGTGAAACGTTGAAGCATGCGGGCCTTGCCTGTCAAAAGGGTGGAGCCACCCGATTATTCGCCGCGGCGACCCATGGTTTGTTTACGGCGGGCAGCCAACTGTTCGACCCGCCGCTTTTCGAGCACATTGCGATCTCTGACAGCGTGCCGCCATTTCGCCTGCTGCCCGAGTGTGTGACGCAGCACGTGCACGTACTCGACAGCACCGCCCAGATAGCCACCTTGCTGGCTGAAAATGGAGCATTCGATTCCGTCTGAGCGGAAGCTGTCGATCAGAGCCAATGGGAGTGCCTGACGTTGAAAAAGATGAAAATCAACACAGCATTCACGCTGATGGAGCCAGGCCCGGTGGTCTTCGTCACCACAAATGACGGCCAGAAGAACAACATCATGACCATTTCGTGGACCATGGTGATGGGCTTCACGCCGACTTTCGCCATGACCACCGGCCCCTGGAACTATTCATACGCCGCGCTTCTGAAAACCAAGGAGTGCGTCATTTCAATCCCCACCGTCGATTTGATCGATTGCGTTATTGGTGTGGGGACCTGTTCCGGTGCGGACACTGATAAGTTTGCAACATTCGGATTGACGCCCGTGAAAGGCAAACATGTCAGGTCACCCTTGATTAAGGAGTGCCTGGCCAATATCGAATGCAACGTTATCGATGTCATCGAGAAACACAATATCGTTGTCCTCGAAGGCCTCGCCGCCTACATCGACGATTCACGCAAAGAGACACGAACCATTCATTCAGTGGGTGATGGTTCCTTCGTCGTGGACGGACGCAAACTGGATAGAAGAGAAAGAATGCAGTCGAAGCTTCCAGAGGGTGTCTAGTCGTGCGCAATCACCCATTCAAATAGACTCGTCATCGTCGTGCTGATCTTCCAGGTGAAATACATTGAGATCGGTCGAGTGAAGGCGAGTCAGCGTCAACGTTGCCATGCAATAAGTGCATTTTCCGCTGGCAGAAAGGCGTCTGAGTGCCAGGCGCGTACCCGAGGGGTGTAGCCATCCACGGGCCGCGTGGCAGAGACCGAGATAGAAAAGATATAGCCTTGAATGGCGCCGGGAATGGGCCCGACAGCGTTCATCGGCAGGCATTCTGCCGGGTGTTCATCGTACGGGGCGGCATAGAGTTCCACCCTTACCCACTCCGGTGCGATCTCCCCCAGGTAGACCGGCACGCTGATGTACAGCCGCTCGCCGTCGTGTTTCGCATCGACCGTGCCGAAATGAATGTTGTCCCATCCCAAGGCAACCGCCTTCTGCCAGGCATGAAGCGCACGTGCGAGCTCGGCCTTATCCTTGCTACGGCGTCGGAAAGCCTGGATCGCCGGTTGGTAACAACCGTCCAGGTATTCGAGCAGCATGCGATTGCTACTGAATTGCGGCCCCAATTGCGACATGCTGGCGCGCATGCGTTGCACCCATCCTCGTGGAATTCCCTGCGTGTCGCGCATGTAAAAGGTGGGGACTACTTCTTCTTCGAGCAAGCGGTACAAGCACTCGGCGTCGGCGACATCGTCGCTGGGGGCGTCGTCGCCGATCGCCCAACCGCAGGTGGACTGGTACGCCTCCGCCCACCAGCCGTCCAGTTGGGACAGGTTCAGTCCGCCATTGACCAGAACCTTCATACCACTGGTGCCGCAGGCTTCCCATGGTCGTCGCGGTGTATTGATCCAGACATCGACGCCTTGCACCAACTGTTGGGCCAGTTCAATGTCGTAATCCTCCAGGAACACGACATGCCTTCGTAGATTTGGACGATGAACAAACTCCATCCATGCCTGGATCAGCTGCTTGCCCTGCTCGTCATTGGGATGGGCTTTACCGGCGATGATCAGTTGGACCGGTCGATGTTCATCGGTTAGCAGGCGACTCAGGCGCTCCGGGTCATGCAGCAACAGATTCGGTCGCTTATAGTCGGTGAATCGCCGCGCGAAGCCGAGCGTCAGGCAATTGGGATCGAGCACCTGCGCGGCTTCTTCGACGTGCAGCGGTGACTCGCCACGTTGTCCAAGATGCCATGCCAAACGGTGACGCGTGTAATGCACCAAATCGCGGCGTTGCTCGGCGGCCATCGTCCACAAGGCCCTGTCATCACTGTTGGAGACCGTCCCTGAGAGAGACTCCACCGTGCCGAGCCAACGTTCCTTGCCACAGGTGCTGGTCCACAGGTGATCGGACCACACTGAATCCCAGGATGGCACATGGACGCCGTTGGTAATATGCCCTACAGGTATCTCTTGAAGCGGCCAGCGTGGATAAAGATCACTGAACAATCGACGGCTGACCTCGCCATGCAAACGACTCACGGCATTGCACTGGGCGCACCCACGCAATGCCAGAAAAGCCATGTTGAACGGCTCATCGTCGTTCGCCGGATCACGCCGGCCCAACGCAAGCAGTTCGCGCAATGAAATGCGACAGTCTTCGAGAAACTCGCGCGCATACTTGTAAATAAGCGCGGGTGGAAATGAGTCGAAACCCGCAGCCACTGGCGTATGCGTTGTGAATACATTACCCGCACGCGTTGCCCACCACGCCTCCCAGAACGATGTTCCCATCTTGTGCATAAAGCGACGGGCACGTTCCAGCACAAGCAGTGCGGCATGACCTTCGTTAAGGTGGCACACGTCCACGTCGATCCCCAGTGCGTCGAGTACCGCCCAGCCACCGATGCCGAGCACCACTTCCTGGAGCAAACGCATTTCCGAGCCACCGCCGTACAACTTAGAGGTGATACCGCGATCGGCGGCACCGTTGCGCAGATCGTTACTGTCCAGCAGGTACAGGCGCGTACGTCCGACAATGGCCTGCCAGATACGCAAATACAAAGTGCGGCCGGGAAGTTGCAGCACGATTTTCAGCCAGGCCCCTTCATTTCCGATGGTTGGCTGAATCGGCAGGCTGGTGGCATCGTTGTAAGGATAGGCCTCATGCTGCCTGCCTTGCGCGTCGATGTATTGCCGAAAATAGCCTTCCTGATAGAGCAAACCCACCCCAAGGATTGGAGCGCCCATGTCGCTCGCCGTCTTGAGGTAATCCCCTGCAAGCACACCGAGTCCGCCGGCATAGAGCGGAAAGGCCTCACTCAGACCGTACTCCATACTGAAATAAGCGATACGCGCCGAATCGCCAGCCGGTTGCCGCTGCGCATACCAGCCTGAGTCGTCGAGATAACTCCGATGCTCTGCAATGGCGTGCGCCAGTTTCTGCGAGAAATGGGCATCTCGGCAGAGTTCGTCAAGACGCTGCTGCGAAGCATTCTGCAGAATCATCCACGGATTATGGGTGCGCTCCCAAAGTTCTGGGTCAATCGATTTCCACAGGTCGTCGAGTGCATGATTCCAGGTCCAGCGCAGGTTAAGTGCGAGCTCGGTCAGTGTGCAGAGTTGCTCCGGCAACTCACGTGGCAAGAAGGCATACACGTCGACACCTCAATGTAATCGGCAGTTTTGCGGATCTTGATCAGGCGGACCATGCGGCAACGGCTTTACGGTGTGCGATTAAGTGACAGGCGCTTTTCCACCGCCAGAACATGCCGAGTCGTGGCGAGCACTGCATCCGGATTGAGGCTTATCGAGTCGATGCCAATTTCCACCAGAAATTCAGCCATCTCGGGATAGTCAGACGGCGCCTGTCCGCAGATACCGGAGTGGCGGCCGTTGCGTTTTGCTCCCTCCACCGCCAGACGAATCATCTGTTTCACTCCCGGATCGCGTTCATCGAAATCGAAGGCGACGATTTCCGAATCGCGATCCACGCCGAGCGTCAATTGGGTCAGGTCATTGGAGCCGATGGAGAGCCCGTCGAACAGTTTGGCGAAGGCGTCGATCAGGATGACGTTGTTGGGGATCTCGCACATGACGTAGACCTCCAGTCCGTTCTCTCCGCGCTTGAGGCCATGGCTGGCCATCGCTGCCAACACCTTTTCACCCTCCTCCACTCTGCGGCAAAAAGGGATCATCAATTTGACGTTAGTCAGGCCTATCTCGTCGCGCACCCGCTTCATTGCCGCGCATTCCAGCGCAAAACCTTCGGCATAGGCACTATGGGTATAACGGGACGCCCCACGAAAGCCGATCATCGGGTTGTCTTCTTCCGGCTCGAAATACTGACCGCCCAGCAGGGTCGCGTATTCGTTGCTTTTGAAGTCGCTCATGCGCACGACGCAGGGTTTTGGATACACCGCCGCCGCAATTGTGGCGACGCCTTCGGCCAAGGTCTTGACGAAAAAGTCCGCAGGATCATTGTAAGCAATACTCAGGGCAGCGATTTTTTCGCGTGTCGTGTCATCCACCTTTTCCGGGTGTACGAGCGCCATCGGATGCACCTTGATGTACTCATTGATAATGAATTCCATACGCGCCAGACCAATGCCATCCACCGGTAGCGAGGCAAGACTAAAGGCCTGATCAGGATTGCCCAGGTTCATCATAATCTTTGTTTTTGGATGTCCCAGCTGGCTGAGATCGGTGTGCTGAATGTCAAAATCCAGAATGCCTTCATAGACGTTTCCGGTTTCGCCTTCGGCGCAGCTAATGGTGATCGGTGTGCCGGTTTCTATTTTCTCTGCCGCGTTTGCGGTTCCCACGATGGCGGGAATGCCCAGTTCACGCGACACGATGGCGGCGTGACAAGTACGGCCGCCCCGGCTCGTCACAATAGCCGCTGCGGTCTTCATGACAGGTTCCCAGTCGGGTGCCGTGGTATCTGAGACCAGCACCTCGCCCGGTTGGAAATCACTGAGATGCTTGGCATCGTTGATGACACGCGCCTTGCCGGCGCCAATTCGGGTACCGACCGCCCTGCCCTTGAGCAGCACTGTTGATCTTTGCTTGAGATGGTAAATCTCAAGCACGCTGCCTTTCTTTTGCGATTCCACCGTTTCCGGTCGCGCCTGCACCATATATAAGCGGCCATCGATCCCGTCTTTGGCCCATTCCATATCCATGGGCTTGTAAAAACCGGCTTTGCTCGAGTAGTGGTTTTCAACCTTGATGGCATAGTCGGCCAGCACCATCACATCCGCATCAGAGAGGCTAAAGCGGGTTCGTTCTTCTTGGGGCGTGTCAATATTCTCGGTGTATTCCACCGCGATATTGCCGGTATTGAGCGTGTCGGTAAAAATCATCTTCTTTGCTTTGCTGCCCAGGCTGCGCTTCAAGACCGCCCGATAACCCTGGAGAAAGCTGGGTTTGTGCACATAGAAGCTGTCGGGGTCGATTGTGCCCTGCACCACATTCTCGCCAAGCCCCAGCGCGGCATTGATGAAGACGACATCCCTGAAGCCTGTTTCCGTGTCCAGCGAAAACATCACGCCACTGGCCCCGATATCGCTACGCACCATTTTCATGACCACGACGGCGAGATAGACCTTGTAGTAATCAAAGCCATTGTCGTATTTGTAGTGAATGGAGCGGTCGGTAAAGTTGGATGCCAGGCAACGTTTGTAGGCATCAAGCAGATCATCGTCACCGGCAATGTTGAGATAGCTGTCGTTCTGCCCGGCAAATGAGGCCTGCGGCGAATCTTCAGCGGTCGCCGAGGAACGCACTGCCAATGAAATGTTTTCGCCGTATTCTTTTTTGAGTTGGGCATAACTGTGCAAAATCGCCGTCTTTAGGTCTTCCGGCAATGAACAGCCATATACAATCGCCCTCGCCTTTTTCCCCCGCGCCTGCAAATCCTTGATGTTGGCGGGGTCGAGTCCGTCAAGTGCCACATGCAGAGGCTGCCAGGCCTTATTGTGATCAAGCACATAACGATACGCCTCAACGGTGATGGCAAAGCCGTTGGGGATGCATACCCCCTCAGTCGTGAGGTTCTGGTACATCTCTCCCAGCGAGGCGTTCTTGCCACCCACCAGCGATACATCGTTGATACCCAGCTCTTTGAACCAGCGGATATGTGAAGGCATCACGATGTTTCTCCATTGGATGGGGGAGACTTTGTCGGCCGTTTCTACTTCATACAAAGCTTTATGGCTTGATGCCGTCTGCGTGTGTTGATCTAGATCAATGAGCGTCTTTTGAGCAGTAATAGCGGGGAGTTTCAGCCCCCTTTTTGATTTATGCAGAAGGTGTACCTGGACACCAACTGGCCCCGGACCCCGGACAACAAGACTGTCAACGGCTGATATCAGTTTTGTGCGCTTTGCGGTCGACCACCGCCATCCCGTAAAAACGACTTGAGTGAGGTCAGCGAACGGGTATTGAGCACATCGTGTTTTTCCAGCCAGGCTCGGCGCGCCTGAGCGACCCCGTAGCGCAAATAAGAAAAATCCGCGGTGCGATGGGCGTCCGAATTGATGCTGATGAGCACCCCTTGATCCTTGGCGTATTGGCACTGCAGGTCAAACAGATCCATGCGCTGGGGTTGCGAGTTGAGTTCCAGGCCGCAACCACGCTCAGCGGCTGCCTTGATGATTGCAGGCAGGTCCATGTTCAGAGGCCCGCGTTCATTGATCAACCGACACAGGGGGTGTGCCAGTATGCTGAAGTAGCGATGATCCATGGCCCTGAGCAGGCGTTGGGTTTGTTGATGCAGCGTCAAGCCGAAATGACTGTGGACGGCGCCCACCACCAGATCCAGGCGCCCCAGAATGTCGTCCGGCAGATCCAGGCGCCCGTCTTCGAGAATGTCGACCTCAACACCCTTGAGCAAGGTTATGCCCTGCAAACGGGCATTGAGCGAATCGATCTGGTCGATTTGCTTCAACAATCGATCAGTGTCCAGACCATGGGCCACCCTGAGGGACCGGGAGTGGTCGGTAATTGCCAGGTATTCCAGCCCGGCTTGCTGCGCCGCCAACGCCATCTCTTCCAGGCTATTGCCGCCATCCGAGTCACGGGTATGAGCATGCAGGTCACCTTTGAGGTCGCTCAACTCAATCAGCCTCGGTAAACGACCTGTCAGTGCCGCCTCGACTTCACCGCGATTTTCGCGCAGTTCCGGGGTGATCCATACCAACCCCAAGGCCTGATAAACCGCCACCTCGGTGGTATGGGCCACGCATTCTGCGGCCTTGAACACCCCATATTCATTGAGTTTGAGCCCCAACTTCCGGGCCCTCTGGCGAATCGCGATGTTATGCGCCTTGCTGCCAGTGAAATACACCAGAGCGGCGCCAAATTGCGCCGGTTTTACAATACGCACATCCACTTGCAGGCCTGAACCCAGCACGACGCTGGCACGCGTGCGCCCTTTAACCAACACGGTGGAAATCTCCGGGTGCTTGAGCAAGTGTGCCGTGACGTTCACAGACGGCGCTGCGGCCACGAGGATGTCGATATCACCGACGGTGTCGCGCATGCGACGCAGACTTCCGGCCACCGTTGCTTCCTCGATGCCCGCAAGCTGCTGCAAGTATTCGATCAGCCGGCGCGCCACGGGCTCCACAAACGCCAGCGGCAAACGGTGTTCTTTTCCGATCCCCTGCTGCGCGGCACTTAACAGCCGCGTTTCCATCTTTTCGCCGAAGCCGGGCAGATGGCGGATTCGCCCCTGTCGAGCCGCCTCGCATAACTGCTGCGCGGTTTCGATCCCCAGATCGTGATACAGGTGCCTGACACGTTTGGGGCCCAATCCGGCGATGGACAGCAGTTCAACCAATCCGGGCGGTAATGTCGAACGCAACCGCTGGCGCAAAGCACAATTTCCGGTGGTAACGATTTCGTTGATCTTGCCTGCCAGATCAACTCCGATACCGGTCAGTTTGGGCAGTGGTTCGCCACGCGCGATGGTCTCTGCGAGCTCGAAGGTCAACGCCCTTAACGTGCGCGCCGCATTACGGTAGGCCCGGATCCGAAAGGGGTTGGCGTCATCGATTTCCAGCAGATCAGCAATTTCGTCAAAAACCGCGGCAATCTGATCATTGCCAATCACCTGCCAGTCCTTGAGCGAGGCCGATAGCAAGGCGGGTAACGGTTCCTGAGACGGTACGGCGGTGAGCTTCATTGCAAGAGCCCGTCCAGTGGGATGAAAAACGCGCGTCTGAGCGTTGATATTGACTCACGATCTGACTCCAGACCGGCGGGCGAGCCCCGCTCACCCCTTCAGCGTATGCGGCCGGGGGGTGTCGCGGGAACCATGCGCCATGCTTCAGGACACTGGCGCACATAGGGGTAATAGCCTTTGGCAGAGTCGCAGTAATACCAATTGGGTGGTGACTGCGCGGCGGGCGGTACAGCCCCTGGGGTTGCGCCGGGAGGAAGGATTGCTGGCGGCGATTCGATGATCACTGCTGGTGGATTGGCCGGGTAGTAGTAAATCGGAGCGGGATAGTAATAAACCGGATAGGCAGGGTAGTAATAAGGACCGGGAATACGCGCAGCTTCCCAACCGAGGCCCAGTCCCAGGCCTATGCCCCACCAAAATGCCCCTGCACCGCCGTGATGCGAGTCGGCATTGGCTGGTAAGGCCAGGCCTGTGGCAATCAGGATGATCCCTGTCAACGCGCACCGTCTTACCGTGTCGAGGTTCATGATGTACACCCAATCGAACAGTGAGTCAGCGCCTACTTCAGGTCTGTTTGGTCCTGGTCGCCGTCCATTTGCGGTCTTGGCATGTGCATTTGCATCGGCATTTGCATTGGCATCTGCGAACCGTCATAGCCAGCATTCCTGTGGTGCATCGCTGTCCAGAACAGGTCGAATATGGTTTTCTGTTCAGTTTCCAGAGCGTCATAAAACGTTTTGGTACGCACCTGAGCAGCATCCAGACGCACCAACTGCGCCTGCATCCAGTTGGTTTCTGCGCGCAGACGCTCTATCCCTGTTGCCATTCTTTCCGGCGTCGTTTCATCAATTGGCGCTGGCTTCGCGCTCGCCATCTCGTTGCGCCGGGCCTTGTCCTTTTCCAGTTGCTGATTGGCATCCGCGATGACCCCGGCAGCCCATGTCTCCCAGGCGGGCATTTGCTCCGGCTTGAGATTGAGCTTGGCTTTCAGTTTATCCAGGCTCCCCTGCGTATGTTTGACCCAATCGAAGTCCTGGAAATGATGGGGCATGCCACCTTGCGGTGACAGGGGTGGGTTGGCGAAGACGCTGCTGGCTGGCATCAATAAAACACTCGCCGCTATCAACATGCATTGTCCGATCACGCTTGATTTGTTCATTTCAGCTCTTCTCAACACCATGGTGGGGATGGTTCGAGATTAGGAGCCGGACAGGTGGATAATCTGATCCACATCAGAAAACAGCCAGACAAATGAGGTTGCGGCTAGACGGTCGATAGTGGCAGCCCGCCGTGTTCCCTTGGTGACGGATCGCCAGCCCTTCGCAAAGCACATCCGCTTCCTCCATGTCATGGGCGGTAGAGTGTTTTGCGATCAGCCAATCCAGCGTATCTCCGGCGTCTTGTGTGAGAGGGGGCCAGGTGCAGATTTGGGGTGGCCAACGATAATGGGCGCCACTGGCGTCCACTCGGCCGGCAGGCCAAGGGCATGCTTGCCATCCGGCGTATTAAGAAAGTTCTGCGCGAAACCGATCCAACAGGTGGCAAGTCCTTCTGCATAGGCGGCGAGCATCAGATTCTCGGCAGCCAGGGCACAGTCTTCGACGATCCAAGGACTCGGAGCATTTCCCGAAATCAGGATGAGTGCAGGTGCGTGATAGAAGATCTGAAAGTTTTCGTCATTGAGCAACGTATGGAAGTGCTCGGAATGGAAGCCTGCGGGCATCGTCTTGAGCATGTGCGCCTTCGCTTCACGGGAGATCCGATCCAGCAGTGCCTGGTCGCGGATCACCGTGAAAGTCCACGGTTGTTGGTTCATTGCGCTGGGCGCCTGGGCCGCGGCACTGATCAAACGCCGCAGGACGTTCTCATCAACAGCTTCTGTCGTGTATTCACGCGCCGAGCGCCGGCCGGAGATTGCCTTGTCGATGTTCATGAGTGCATACCTGATAAAGGGCCGTCTCATAAGGTTGTCCACCCGCGTGGACCTGCTGTTGATTTAGATCAAATCAAGGCGGAACCCGCCTCTCGTTTCGTCAGACAACTCGCGCACGTCTAAACGACGCCACGTCGCGCGAACTTGATCTGCATCAGATGAACGCTGTGCGCTCACTGCACACTGGATTGGCCGGGTTCGCTCTTGCGAGACGGGCAACGCGGGAGAAATGGCTCGCGCAGGAGCGCTGACATGTATGGAAAAACCCTGGTACCTACCAGAAGCAGCGCCGCGCTGCGGTTTCTGATACGCGCCGTGTTGGTGGGCGCTTGCGCAGTGGCCTGGGGCGCGGACGACGCCGTGCTGAGGGTCGAACCGCGCGTCACGATCCTCGTTTACCACCGTTTTTCGGACACAGCAGACGACTCGATGACCGTGCGCATGAGCACCTTCGAATCGCAATTGCGTGTCCTGCGCGAGCGTGGCTACCACATCGTGCCGCTGCGTGAAGTGGTCGACTGGCTACGCGATCCCGAGGCAACGCTACCGCCCAAGCCAGTGGCGATCACCGTCGACGACGGCCATCGTTCGGTATACGAAAAATTGCTGCCGGTGATGCTGCGAGAGCGGTTCGCGGTCACGCTCTTTATCTACCCCTCGGCGATTTCCAACGCGTCCTATGCCATGACCTGGGAGCAATTGCGTGCACTCAGGCAGACCGGGCTCGTGGATATTCAGTCGCACACGTTCTGGCATCCCAATTTCAACGTCGAGCGCCGACACCGTTCGCCAGCAGATTTCCAGCAATTCGTTCACACACAACTCGACAAGTCACGTCGACGTCTCGAGTCGCAAACCGGCGCCCCTGTCGACATGCTCGCGTGGCCGTTCGGTATCTACGACGACGAATTGATCACGCTCTCCGCCGATGAAGGCTATATCGTCGGTTTGACCCTGGACGCGCGCAAGGCCGACCGGCACGCACGGCTGCTGGCACTGCCACGCTTTCTGATGACCGACGCCTATGGCGCCAACACGTTCGCACGCCTGCTCGGCGAACCGACCACTCAGCCAGTGCCCGCCGCAGGGAGCGCGCCATGACGTTGACCCGCGTCTTGAGGCGTTTGGCGATCCCGATGTTGTTCGTCGTCACGGCTTTGCTGGCTGTTCAAACCTTGGCCTTTACCGGTGTCGTACTCGACTCGAGCACCCGTCATCCGGTGGCTGGCGCGACCATTACGACGTTGGCCGGTGTAACCCACACCAATGAGCATGGGCAATTCGTGACGGCTCACGCGGCCCGGAGCGTCGCGGTTCGCGCCCCGGGGTATCTGCGCACCGAGGCCAAGCTGTCCGACGAGACGCCTGTGACGCTCACATTGACTCCGTTTCGTCCGAAAGCGGTTTACCTGTCGGTGTTCGGCATCACCAGTGTGACCTTGCGCAACAGGGCCGTCAGCCTTGCCGACCATACGGTGATCAATGCACTGGTCATCGACGTCAAGGGCGACCGCGGTCTGACGCCCTATCGCAGTGCAACGCGCGAGGCAATCGGCGCAGCGGCCCGCGTGACCACCCGCGTACCACAGGCGCAGGACTTTCCTGCGCTGCTGGCCAGGCTGCATGCACAACACCTGTACCTGATCGCGCGGATTGTGGTGTTCAAAGACGACCCGCTCGCCGACGCGCATCCGCAGTGGAGCGTGCACACCGCCGACGGACAACCCTGGCGGGATCGCGAAAACCTGCAATGGATGGACCCGTTTTCCCACGACGTCTGGCAGCACAATCTTGATGTCGCCGAGGAGGCGGCGCGGATGGGCTTCGATGAGATCCAGTTCGACTACGTGCGCTTTCCCGACAAGAGCGGGCTACGCTTTGCCCTCCCGAACACCCGGGCCAACCGGACTGCGGCGATTGTCGAGTTCCTGCAGGCCGCACGCACACGGCTCGCGCCCTATAACGTCTTCATCTCGGCGGACATCTTCGGCTACGTCTGCTGGAACCTTGATGACACTGCGATCGGCCAGCAGATCGAACTGCTCGGCGCGGCGCTCGACTATATTTCTCCGATGTTGTACCCCTCCAGTTTCACGTGGGGGTTGCCGGGCTGTACCAACCCGGCCGCCGACCCCGGCCAGATAGTCCGGCGTTCCCTGGCGGAGGCCATGCAGCGCACCGGCCTGCCGGGCGTGCGCTTTCGTCCGTGGTTGCAGGCATTTCGCGACTACGCGTTCGATCATCGCCCGTTTGATGCGGCGGCGATCAAGGCGCAGGTTGACGCCGCCGACGCAGCCGGCACTGATGGGTGGATGCTATGGAACCCTCGCAATCACTACGAAGTCAGCGACCTGCCACAGCGTTGATGGGTGCGCTGAAGCACTGGACGCTGCTGATCGGCATGGCGACGGCGGCGCAGATGACGAGTGCCAGCGATCTTGATGCGCCGACACGCCTGCAAGCCGCACAGATCGTCGACACACAGATTGCCGCCGGACGACTTCCAGGTGCCGTTGTTCTGATCGGGGATTCCACACAGGTGCTGTATCGCCAAGCCTTCGGACAACGCATGACGACGCCCTCCCCCGAACCGATGACGCTGGACACCGAGTTCGATCTTGCGTCGCTGACCAAGGTCATCGCGACGACCACGGCGATTATGCAACTGGCCGAAGCGGGCCGCCTCGATCTGGACGCACCCGTTGCCCGGTATTGGCCTGCGTTTGCGATGCAAGGCAAAAACGCGGTGACGGTGCGTGAGCTGCTTGCCCATACCTCCGGGCTAGCGCCAGACTTGCCTGCGCGGCCCCCGCAGCCCGGCCGGAAAGCCGTATTGAGTGCGATCGCGGCGCAGCATCCGCGCAGCGCGCCCGGTGAACGCGTGCGCTACAGTGACCTGAATTTCGTGGTGCTCGGCGAGCTGGTCGAGCGCATCACTCACCTCCCGCTGGACACGTATTGCCGTGTTCACATCTTCGGCCCACTCGGTATGCACGACACGGTCTTCATGCCGGACGCCGGTCGAGCGGCACGCAGTGCACCGACCATCGCCAACAAGGCCGGCATCCTTCGCGGGCGGGTGCACGATCCCACGGCCCGCTGGATGGGCGGCGTTTCCGGTAACGCGGGGCTGTTTTCCACCGCGGACGACCTCGCCCGCTTCGCGCAAATGATGCTCAACAACGGGCGCGCAGGCTCCGTGCGCATTCTGCGACCCGAGAGCATCGCCGCACTGGCGGCAGCGTCCTCACCGCTCGCGGCCGTGCCGTGGCGCGGCCTCGGCTGGGAACTGGCCGCACCACTCGTGCAGAATCATGACCGCCTGCCGCCGATTGGCGTCATCGGCCACACGGGCTATACCGGTACGGGCCTATGGATCGATCGGGTAACACGCCAGTTCATTGTCATCCTGACCAACCGTGTGTACCCGGACGACCGCGGTGATGCTCGCCCGCTTCGTGCGCAGCTGCTCGCGTTACTGGCAAGCCGAGCCGTGCCTGTGAGTGCTGCACAGATCGGTCGGTCGTTGCCGTCAGCCTTGCCGGCGCTGCATGAAGCCAATCGCCTACCGGCCTCGACCGGCCCAGTACAGACCGGCATTGACGTGCTGGAAGCGCAGCGGTTTGCGCCGCTCGCTGGCCTGCGCGTGGGGTTGATCACCAATCGCAGCGGTTTTGACGCCGAGGGCAGGCGCACCGTCGACGTACTCGCGCATGCGCCAGGCGTCACGCTGGCGGCGCTATTCTCGCCGGAACACGGGCTTGATACCGATGTGGATGAACGGGTCGGTGACACCCGCGACGCGGCGACGGGCCTCACCGTACACAGCCTGTACGGCGCAACGCAGCGTTTCCCGGTGGGGTCACTTCGTGGACTCGATGCGCTGATCTTTGACATACAAGACGCCGGCGTGCGTTTCTTCACCTATGAAACGACGCTCGGCTACGCGCTGGAAGCCGCCGCGGCGCGAGGCATTCCATTGTTTGTGCTGGATCGGCCCGATCCGCTCGGTGCACAGCGCTTCGGCGGTCCGGTGCTGGACAGCCTCCGCGAATCGTTCACGGGCTATTTTCCTGCGCCGCTTCAACCCGGCATGACGGTCGGTGAACTGGCGACTCTATTCAATCGCAATAAACACATTGGCGCGGACCTGCGCGTGGTGCCAATGCAGGGCTATCGACGCACAATGACGTTTACCGACACCGGTCTCGGTTGGGTGCCGCTATCGCCGAACCTGCGCACACTGTCCCAACTCGATCTGTACCCGGATGTCGGGTTGCTCGAAGGCGCGAATGTGAGTGTCGGGCGCGGCACGCCGCATCCGTTCGAGTGGATCGGCGCGCCGTGGATCGACGCGACCCGCCTGGCAACCGCCCTGAATGCGCTGGATGCCGGCGCGCATTTCGCGCCATTCGACTTCGTCCCTACCGAGTCCACCTGGCGCGGTCAACTCTGTCATGGGGTGAGTATTACGCGCGACGCAGCTTCCGAGCGGCGCCCCGTGGCAAGCCTGGGACTGGCACTGCTCGCCACATTGCACCGGCTCTATCCCGATACGTTCAAGCTGGCGGCAACGCGCGGTTCGATCGGCTCGCAAACCGTGTGGCAAGCGATTCACGACGGTGCTACACCGGATGCAGCGCAAGCACTCGACGCTGCGGCGCTTGCGCGCTTCGCACGACTGCGGCAGCAAAACCTGCTTTATTGAGTGTGAGTACGGACGTCAATCCCTGTGAGTGAGAGCCTCCATCGTGCAGCCCGCAATCGCTGCCGGGCGGCCACTGTTCGGGACCTTCATCCCTTTTTCCCCAGGTAGGTGATGAGTTTGTCCAGGGTGTCCACTTGCTGGTAATCGCTTTCAGGAATTGCAATGCCCAGACTGCGGTTCAGCGCTTCGATGAAACGAAGCCAATCCATGGAATCCAGATCAACCTCTTCGCGTAACGACCGATCGGGTCGCAGCTGCTCGATCTCAAGTTCCGGGGCAATGCCTTTCAAGGCTTTCCAGACTTCATCGCGGATCATGTTCGGGTTCATGTGTCCTCTCCTCAAAGCGCCTCTGGCGTCTGCAACAAGCGTCGGACTTCGCCCAGAAAACGTGCGCCGTAGTGACCGTCGCTGACTCGATGATCGGCGGACAAACTGCTAATGACCGTCGGCATCACACACAACTGGCCGTCTTTCACCCAGGGCCGCTCAGTGATCCGACCGAAACCGACCAAGGCCACCTGGGGCGGATAGATCACCCCTAATACGCTGTCCACGCCCTGATCGCCGAGTTGAGTGACCGTCATGCCGGCGCCTCCCAGCTCGGAGCTGCGCAGGGAGCCGCTGCGGGCGCGCTCGACCAGGCTGGCCAGTTCACTCATTAACTGCGTCAGGGAGGTGTCCGCCACATGATGCAGAACCGGGGCGACCAGGCCCCCCTGGCGCAAGGTGATTGCCACCCCAAGGTCGGTATCGAGTGCGGGCTTGAAGGCGTTATCCAGCCAGAAACCATTGAGCTGCGGATACTCGAGCAAGGCCAGCGCCACCGCCTTGAGCAGCAAGACGCTGGGCAGCAGGCGTTCCTGAAGTGTGCTTTGCACATTGTGTACCTGCAGCCACGCCATGACGTTATCCAGGGCGACGGTTTCGCTGAGGTAGTAATGGGGAATTTCGCGTTTTGATCGGCTCATGGCTGCGGCGATGGCGTGCCGCATGGCCTGATCGGGGTCTGGAGGGTGCGTCACACGGGCAGCGGTCTCGATGTCCTCCAGGGTAATGACACCCTGTGGACCATGGCCTTTTACATCACCGGCACTGACCCCTAACTCGGCAGCACGCTTGCGCGCCGCTGGAGAAACCCGCGGGCGCCTGCCCGCCGGGGCTTGCTCTTCGATCAGCAGAGGTGCCGCTGTCGTTCGTCGTGCACTTTGCGGATTTTCGCCCGGTTCCAACAATCGGGCGATGGCGGTACCGACCGGTACTTTGGCGCCGACATCGATCAGCAGTTGCGACACCGTGCAGTCATGCCAGCACTCGACATCGATGGCGGCCTTGGCGGTATCGACGACGGCAATCACCTGACCTGGCTTGACCACATCGCCCGGATGGACTTTCCACTCCAGCAACGTGCCTTCATCCATATCAGCCCCCAGAGAGGGCAACTTGAACTCGATCATCGTTTACCCTCCGCGTCTGATACTCGAACGCGCCATTGTCATTGCGCTCACCCGGATGTCCCCTGGCACAACTCATGAGCGGCCGCGACGATCGTCGACACTTGTGGCAGGGCCGCCTCTTCCAGATGCCGGGGATAAGGGATCGGCACCTCGGCGCTGCACACCCGTGCCGGTGGAGCATCCAGCTCGAAAAAGCCTTGTTCAATGATCCGCGTAATGATCTCGGCAGATAGGCTGCCGCTGCGCCATCCCTCATCGACCACCAGGGCGCGACGGGTTTTGCAGACTGAAGCCATCAGCGTCTGGTCGTCCAGAGGGCGCAGGACCCGCAGGTCGATGACTTCGCAATCAATGCCCTCCCCGGCCAGCACCTGCGCTGCCTCCAGGGTTTTGCCGAGAGTGCCGCCATACGTGATCAGGGTCAGGTCCTTGCCGGCCCGGCGTACCTTGGCAGAGCTGATATCCACTGCCTCCCAATCGCCCGCATCACCCTCCAGGTTATAGAGCTGGGCGTGTTCGAATATCAGCACCGGGTCTGGGTCCAGCAGCGCGGGCCGGAGCATGCCGCGCGCATCTTCGATGGTCGCCGGAGCGAGGATTTTCAACCCGGGAATATGGGCGTACCAACCCTCCAGACTGTGCGAGTGCTGCGCTGCAAGCTGGCGTCCGGCACCGGTCGCCATGCGCACGACCAAGGGCACGGAGAACTGTCCACCGGACATGTGCCTCAAGGCGGCCGCCGTATTCATCAAAGGATCGAGGGCGAGCAGACTGAAATTCACGGTCATGATTTCGACAATCGGCCGCATGCCCCCCAATGCCGCCCCTATACCGGCGCCCACGAAACCCAGCTCGGACAACGGCGTGTCTCGAATGCGCTCGGGGCCGAACGCCTCAAGCAACCCCAGGGAGACGGCATAGCTGCCACCGTAGCGACCCACGTCTTCGCCCATCAGAAATACCCGTGGGTCCTGCTGCAGCGCCTCACGCATGGCCTCGCGTAGCGCTTCGCGATAGGTCATGCGAATGCTCATGGCGCCACCGTTGGGGTGTATACATCAAGAGACAAATCCTCGAGTGGCTCCAGGCGACCGCTTTCGGCATACGTCACGGCGGCTTCCACTTCCGCGTCCACCTGGGTCAGGATCGCCAGAAATCCGGGCTCGTCCAAAAGACCTTGCGCCTTAAGCTGTGCACTGTACGTATGGATCGGCCCATGGGTCTTCCATTGCTCCACCTCGTCCTTGTCACGATACAGCTGCGGGTCGAACATCGAGTGGGCACGAAACCGATAGGTGCGAAATTCCAGAAAAAAAGGCCCACGCCCCGCGCGGATGTGTTCAACCGCATCACGAGCGGCTTCATACACCGCGATCACGTCCATGCCATCCACGGACCGGGTATCAACTTTGTAGGCCGAGGCTTTCGCACACAGGTCAGTTTGCGATTGCGAACGGTCCAGGGCAGTCCCCATCGCATAGAGGTTGTTTTCGCAGCAAAACAGCATCGGCAGCTGCCACAATGCCGCCAGGTTGATGGACTCATGGAAGGCCCCTTCCGCCATCGCACCTTCACCAAAAAAACAGGCACAGAGACGCGATCCACCTTGCATGCGTTCAGCAAGCGCCAGGCCGACCGTCAGTGGCAAGCCACCCGCCACAATGGCATTGCCGCCGTAGAATCGCGTAGTGGCATCAAACAAATGCATAGAACCGCCGCGTCCCCGCGAGCATCCTTCCTGGCGCCCATACATCTCGGCCATGATGGCTTTCATGGGGACGCCCTTGATCAGCGCGTGGCCATGTTCGCGATACGTCGCGACCACCGCATCGTTGGCGGCCAGCGCATGGAGCACGCCGACCGCTACCGCTTCTTCACCAATGTACAGGTGCAGGAAGCCACGAATCTTGCCCTCCCCATACAACTCGCCAGCCCGCTCCTCAAGACGGCGGATGCGCACCATGTCACGCAGCAAATCGAGCGAAATGTCCCGGGAACGCGGTGGTAGGCTCATGACGGGCTCTCCATGCTGGACGTATCGCCTTCAGGCAAACCCAGTTCCCGGGCCTTGAGCAGACGCCGCATGAGTTTTCCGCTACGGGTGTGCGGAAGCACCTCCACAAATTCCAGCTCCTTGGGCGCAACGACCGCCCCAAGACGCTTGCGTCCATGACCGAGCAACTCGTCGTGCAGGGCCGGGCTGGCAGTGAAACCCCGCTTGAGTGAAACAAAGGCCTTCACGGTTTCGCCCAACAGCGGATCGGGCTTGCCAATCACCGCAGCCTCGGCCACGGCTGGGTGTTCCATGAGGGAGCTTTCAACTTCGAACGGACCGATCAGGTGACCCGCCGACTTGATGACGTCGTCGCTGCGACCAATAAACCAGTAGTAACCATCGGCATCGCGACGCACCAGATCGCCGCTCAGGTACCACTCACCGACAAAACAGTGGCGATAACGCTCCTCCTGTCCCAGGTAGGTACGGAACATGGCAGGCCAAGGCTGTTTCAAGGCCAGATCACCGACCTCGTTATCGCCCAGGAACACCAATCCGCCCTCTTCACCTCGTACGACGATGGCCGCCTCGACACCCGGCATCGGTTTGCCCATGGAGCCCGGTTTGATCGGCATCGCGACCGTGTTGGCAATCATGATGCCGCCGGTTTCGGTCTGCCACCAATTGTCGTGGATCGGCAGCCCAAGCACCTCTTTGCCCCACCAGACTGCCTCGGGATTGAGCGGCTCGCCGACACTGGCAATAAACCGCAGACTCGGAAAATGATGGCCGCGCGCCAATGCTGCACCGGCTTTCATCAAGAGCCGAATCGCCGTCGGGGCCGTATACCAGACTGTCACTTGTTGCTTCTCCAGTATCCGGTACCAACGCTCAGCATCGAATTCATTGCCCTCGACCACACTGGTGACGCCCAGCAACAACGGGGCAAAGATCCCATAGGAGGTGCCGGTCACCCAACCCGGATCGGCGCTGCACCAATAGACATCGTCGGGGTGCAAGTCCAAGGCGTATTTTCCTGTGACGCGGTGAGTCAGCGCCGCGCCATGGACATGCAAGACACCTTTTGGGGTGCCCGTCGTGCCGCTGGTGAAGTGTAAAAGTGCGGGGCTGTCGGCGTTCGTATTGGCAACGGTCAAGGCTTCCTCTGCCTGCGCCAATAGTTGATGCAAATTAAGCGTCCCCTCGATAGGCGCCGTGTCCCCGCCATTTTCGTCATACAGCAGCACATGCTTGAGTGCCGGCAAACGCTCACGTATGGCCGCGATCTTGCGCCGGTAGAGGGTTTCACTGGTCAGCAACACACTGCCTTCGCCAAGACGCATACGGGTTTCGATGGGCTCCGGGCCGAACGCACAGAACAATGGCGACACCACGCAACCGAGTTTCAGGCCGCCGAGCACGCCCAGATAAAGTTCCAGCCCCCGGCCACAGAGGACAAATACTCGTTCGCCGGGCATCACGCCCAGTTTTTTCAATACATTGGCAAATCGATTGGTCAGGAGGCTCAGTTGGGCGTAGCTGATGTCACAACTGCCCCCATTGCGGTCAAGAATGCGCAATGCGGTATGCCGTCGATGCGCACCCTGCGCATGCCGATCCACGGCCTCATACGCGAGGTTCAAACCGCCGCCCGGCAAACCGGCCAGAGCACGGGCTTCCACCTGCCAGGAAAAGGCGTCCCGAGCTTGCACGCTATCGAGCCAGTTCGGCGATAGCGGCAGGTTGGCCAGGGTTTTCTTAATGATCGCTGGATGCATGATCGCCCCCTTGAGTCGTCATCGGTCCGTCCTAGACCGCCAGGACGCTGCAGGGCACCTGATACAGAATATGTTCGGTCGTGCTGCCCAGCAGTTTCTCCATCCCGTGGTATTGGACTCTGCCCATCACGATCACATCCACGTTGTGCTTGTCGGCGAACTCGCTCAGCGCCGAAACGGGATGTCCCAGAATGAAATGCCGACGGTTGGCAGGCACACCGTACCGACCGGCGAATGTCAGGAACGATTTTTCCAGTTCCTTGCGCAGCCCCTTGGTCAGCTCCGACAGTTTCAAGCCACCGCCCAATTCCTCCAGGTAGTCTTCCGTGATGTCATAGGCATACAACAGGTGCAACTCGGCATCACACTGTATGGCGAGGCTGGAAGCCTGTTGGATAATCCGGTCATTCAATTCGCTGTTTTCAAGCCCAACCGCCGAAGCATCAACCGCCGCCACGATCTTGAGCGGCAAGGCATGGTGCGCCCCACCCACCAGATAAACCGGTACCGGACAGTGGCGCAGCAAGTGCCAGTCCAGGGGGGTGAACAACGTGCGCTTGAGCGCTGATTCATGCTGGATTTCCTTAATCAACAGGTCGGGTTGCAACTCCTTGACGTGATCCAGGATGTCTTGCTCCACGTCATCCGCCCACGCCACCTCGGTGGTCACCTCGACCCCTCTGGCACGCAGTTGTCTGGCCTGGTCTTTCAGCCAGTCGCGATGGTCCTGCAGGTAACGCTCCCGAGCCTTTTCCCGGTCGCCTTCTTCGAGCAGCGGCAACAATTTCAACGTCGGGATCAACGCCGCAATATGCAGACATGCACCGCTGGCCTTGGCGATCGCTGCTGCATGGTCGATTGCCGGAGAATGGCGCAGCGCCAGGTGGATGATGAGTAACAACCGTTGATACTGGCTCATGGTCTGACTCCAGGCAGAGGGCTTCAACGCTTGCCGCTGATCCTCGCGGAGCTCAGCCGTTGCGTCGACGCCGGACCCAGTACCAGCGTTGATTCAGGTTGCTCCGCTGGAATGTGCCAGACGTTGATAAATATCAAAAACCGGCGTGAAGCCCACAAGACGCGCAGCCTTTCATTCCACCGCACTTGATCAATATCAATCGGAGCAGGCCTTCCCTTCTTCACACTGCCGAAAAGTCCGCAGACGGCGTGGAGGCGAGAATGAACAACCTGCAAGACGAGGTCATTGCCTTTCTCTCCAGGCCGTCCAGCTACGGCACGTCAAACCAGCCCGTGGAGCGTATCGAGACCCATGGTTCGGTGATTTTTCTGCAGGCCAACCGCGCCTACAAACTCAAACGCGCCGTGGCGTTTGCCGAGCTGGATTTCCTCAGCCTGGAAAGCCGGAAAAACGCCTGTCAGGCAGAATTGCTACTCAATCGACGAACAGCACCGACGCTGTATTTGAGCGTGTGTTCGATCAATCGCCAGGCGGATGGCCAGTTGGCGCTCGATGGTGGCGGACAGGTGGTTGACTGGCTCGTGGTCATGCGCCGTTTTGCTCAGAATCGGCTGTTTGACCGTATGGCCATTGAGGGACGTCTGACGGAACCGATGATGGAACAGTTGGGGGGCGGGATCGCTCGCTTTCATGCCAACGCACAAATCACCCCTTCTTTCGGTCGCATCCCGGACCTGTACGAAGAAATCGAGAAAAACCATCGGGAAATGTCGCGTTATCCACCGATCCTCGACCTTGCGACAGTCACCGCGATTGCTCACTCCTCGCGGACCCAACTGGAGTCGTTGAACGGCTGCCTTGAAGATCGCCGCCATAAGGGCCGCGTTCGTCGTTGCCATGGTGATATGCGTTTGGCCAATATCTGCCTGCTCGACGGTACGCCGACGCTCTTCGATGGCATCGAGTTCAGTGAGCGGCTTTCCTGTATCGATGTGCTCTACGACCTCGCTTTTGTGCTGATGGACCTGCAACACCATGGGCTGAACAGGCTAGGGGCGCGTCTGTTGTCCAGTTACCTCAACCACAGTGATGTGCAGGAAGATTGCAAACCCTTGGCGTTTTTTCTTTCTTTGAGGGCTGCTACGCGCTGTTTCTCCCTCGCGGGTGCAGCGCTACGTCATGTCGATCCGGCCAAGCGATACGAGAAGAAGGAAAAAGCGGTCCAGTTGATGCACCAGGCTCTGAGTTACTTGCACGGCGAAAACCCGATCCTCAATCACCTGGCGATGACTGAGGCGTCCTCCTATACATGAGCGCTACCCACCACCGGATTTTCATTCAGGAAAAGATGGCTGGGCGGGTGATTCCTTTTCCGGAATATCCGTCATGGTCGCCTCGGTCAGCAGCAAGATGCTGGCGACTGAAACAGCATTTTCGAGGGCAATACGCACCACCTTGGTCGGGTCGATGATGCCGGCTTCGTACATGTCGACATAGCTATTGGTGGACGCATCGAAGCCAATATTCCCTGGCTCCGCAAGCATGCGCGCAACCACGACGCCGGCATCCACGGCCGAATTTTCAGCGATGAGTCTGGCCGGGGCTTCCAGCGCCCGGCGAAGAATCTGCAAGCCGGTCCTGGCATCGCCTTCATAACGGGCTTCTTCGGCCGCAATAATCGGGACAGCCTTGAGCAACGCAAGCCCGCCTCCCGGCACAATGCCTTCGGCGATCGCCGCCCGGGTCGCTGAAATGGCATCGTCCAGCGCATCTTTGTGCGCCTTCATTTCCGCTTCGGAAGGCGCCCCGACACGGATCACCGCAACACCACCCGACAGCCTGGCCAGTCGTTCCTGAAGCTTTTCGCGGTCGTAATCGCTGGTCGTACTGTCTATTTGCGCACGGATCTGCTGCAACCGAGCCTCGATGGCCTCGCGTGTGCCGGCGCCCCCTATTAACGCCGTGCTGTCTTTTTGCACCACGACTCGATGTGCACGCCCCAACTGGTTCAGTTCCACCTGTTCAAGGGGGATGCCCAGCTCGTGGGAAACCACGGTTGCCCCCGTCAGAACGGCCATGTCCTGAAGCATTTCCTTGCGCCGATCACCAAAGCCCGGCGCCTTGATTGCCACTGCTCGCAGAACACCGCGTATCTGGTTGACGACCAGCGTGGTCAATGCCTCACCTTCAATATCGTCCGCGATCAAAACCAGGGGTTGCCCGCTTTTAGCGACGAGCTCAAGCAAGGGCAGCAAGTCTTTGAGTGCACCGATCTTGTGGTCACAGAGCAGCAGGTAGGCGTCATCGAGTTCGACCTGCATCTTTTCGGCGTCGGTGACGAAATAGGGTGAGACATACCCCCGGTCAAACCGCATGCCTTCCATGACCTCGACCACTGTTTCGGTGGTCTTGGATTCCTCGACACTGACGACCCCTTCAACGCCGACCTTTTCCAGGGCGTCTGCCACCAGTTGACCGATGACGGCATCGTTATGCGCTGACAGCGTGGCGACCTGGGCCTTCTCCTTGGGCGTGCTGACGGGACGCGACTGGGTGGCAAGGGATTCGATGACCAACAAGAGGCCACGATCCAGGCCGCGCTTGAGGTCGATCGCACTGGCACCCGCGACGACGTTGCGGATGCCATCGGCCAGGATGGCATGGGCCAACACCGTTGACGTACTGGTCCCGTCCCCTACCGCATCGCCTGTGCGTTCGGCCGCCTGACGCAACATTTGCGCGCCGAGGTTTTCCTCGGGGTCGAGCAGGTCAATGCGTTTGGCGATCGTGACGCCATCATTGCAGACCGTCGGATTGCCCCACTTATTTTGGATCAGTACCGATTTTGATTTCGGCCCCAGCGTCACACGCACGGCGTCCGCCAACTGTGTGGCTCCACTCAGGATTTTCTCGCGAGCTGCAGCGCGAAACACGATTTTAGTGTGAGCCATCAAGGTGCTCTCCTGGCCAGTTTTATAACAAGTGCGTTTTGGCAGCTTCTATGAACGGGCCCGCGCGACGTTGACTTTTATCAACAAACTCAAAACGCCACCAAGCCGGCCGCCGCAAAGAATGCGCGCACCGTAGGGATGACCGACTGTCAGCTCACGTCCCGGAATTGACACAGATCAATTCGCGCCGCCAGAAACCGAGTCCAAATGAAGGTGTGTGTTGAGCAGGCTGAAAGGAGAAGGGATCTGTATTGGGTCTCGGTCACAGGTGAGATTTTTTTCCATTTGATGCGCGAGGAAAAACGCCATGGACAAGTTTCAGCAAAGTCAAAAAAGCAAGCTGTTCAAAACATCCACCCATGATCCCTATTGCTTGCAGAAGGTTGAAGGTTCAGCCATCTGCCCGCAGTGCGACGCGGTCTATCAAGCCGGAAACTGGACCTGGAAACACCCTGAAAACATGGTCGTTCATAACGCGCAAACAGCGACGTGCCCAGCCTGTCGGCGCATCAATGACAACATGCCAGTGGGGACGCTGACGTTATCGGGCAGCTTCTTGCTCAAGCATCGAGACGAAATCATCAGCCTGATCGAAAACACCGAAAAAAAGGAAAAAGCCGAGCATGCCCTGGAACGCATCATGGACTTGACCGATTCAGCGGGTGACCTGATCGTGACCACGACTGGCATTCATCTCGCGAATCGCCTGGGCCATGCACTGGAGGCCGCGTTCAAAGGGAACTCTGATTACCGGTACGGCGACAACGAGTATGGCTTGAGCGTCGACTGGACACGTGACGAATAGAACCGGGCGCGGTTGTCTCAACAGGGAAAATGGAGGGGGACCAGGACACCCCCGCTCACCTTCTTGTGCTACCCGAGGGCGTATGAATATGGCCATCAATGAATCAGCCCTGCAGCCTGCAGCCAACCTTCAATCGACCAATGGCAGCATGGCGTTGTTTTCTGAAGCCGACCGTCTGAACGATAAAGCCTACGCCCTGTTGGACGAGCCCGTTTCGACGCACACCATCCATAAATTTACTGAAGCAAAAAAACGGGCGGATGAAAAATACCGACAAGCCTGGCAGGAATGGCGTCATACCAAGGGCAAAAACGCCCGATGACCGCACGTGAAGGCTTGATCCATGCCTTTCCCGTCATCCAGAGACAGGCGTGGCGATGGATCTGCGATGGCGCTTCGAGCGCTGACGACGGTAGAAAATACGCTTCACACATTCAGCTGACGCCATGTAAACCAGGCTGATCGTCAACACCACCGCCAGGATATGGAACGGCAGTGGCACCAAGCCGAACCATGGCGCTAGCGCACTGTACGGTAGCCCGATTGCAAGCAGACCAATGCCCAGCGCACTGATCATCAGCAGTTTCGCCGGGCGGCTTTGGTAAAACGGCCTGTAAGTGCGCACGATGAAAATCGTCAGCAGTTGGGTCAGCAGCGACTCAACGAACCAACCGCTGCGGAAGACTTCGGGAACCATGTCGGCGAGCAGGTACAAGGCTACGAACGTCAGCATGTCGAACAACGAGCTCACCAGCCCGAAAACCACCATGAAATTGCGGATTTCAGTGATGTTCCACCGGTGAGGTGTGTTTTCCCATTCGCGATCAACGTTGTCATTGGCAATCCCCATGGAGGGGATGTCAGACAGGAAGTTGTTGAGCAATATTTGCTTGGCCAGCAGGGGCAGGAAAGGTAACGCCAGAGAAGCCAGGGCCATACTGATCATGTTGCCGAAGTTGGCACTGGAGACGATGGAAATGTACTTGAGGGTGTTGGCAAAGGTATGCCTGCCCTCTTCGATGCCTTCGCGCAGGACATTCAGATCGTGCTCCAGCAACACGAAGTCGGCGGCTTGTTTCGCGACGTCGGCGGCGTTGTCCACGGAGATCCCGATATCGGCCACTTGAAGTGCGGGTGCATCATTGATGCCATCGCCCATGTACCCGACAACATGCCCGGTCTTCTGCAGGGCTCGGATAATGCGTTCTTTCTGATTGGGATCGACCTCGGCGAACAGGGTCGTCAGCGGGGCCAGGTGCATCAACGCTTCGTCTTTCATCGCTGACAGCTCGGCACCGGTGATGATCCGCTCAACGGGAAGGCCCACCGCCATGCCCACGTGGCGGGCAACCAGATGGCTGTCGCCGCTGATGATCTTCACTTGCACACCGAGCTTGTCGAGGGCGGCGATGGTGTCTTTGACTCCGGGTTCCGGAGGGTCGAAGAACAACAGAAAACCGCGAAAGGTCATGTCCTTTTCTTCGTCCCGGCCATAGTGTGGCTGATCCGGCAATGTGCGGGTGGCAAGCCCCAGGACTCGAAACCCCTGCTCGCTCCAATCGGCGAAGCGTTGAGCAATCGACGCGAGTTCTGCGTCGTTCAGCGCGATAACCTGATCACCTCGACGCCTGTGCGTGCAAACCTCAAGCACATTGTCCAATGCCCCCTTGGTCACCATCAGTCTGCTGGCCTCGGGTGCATTGGCCACCACCACGCTGAGGCGCTTGCGAACGAAGTCATAAGGGACTTCATCGAGCTTGCTGACGCCTGCGCAAGGCAGGTCTTTGCCGGCCAGAGTGATGGCATCGTCCATCGCGTTGCGCATTCCGGTCTGGAAGCTCGAATTGAACACCGCCAGTTGCAAGACATCAGAGGCGACGACGCCTTCTACATCCATGGCACCGTCCAGCACCACGACCCCCCGGGTCAGCGTACCGGTCTTGTCGGTACACAGGATGTCCATGGCCCCGAGGTTTTCGATGGCATTGAGGTGACGCACGATGACCCCTTTGGCCGCCATGCGCTGCGCGCCTTTGGCCAGCGTGATACTGAGGATCGCCGGCAACAGTTCCGGCGACAGGCCGATGGACAAGGCAATGGCGAACAACAGGGTGTCGAGCGTTGGGCGATGCAGCAACATATTGATGCCGAACACCACAATCGTGATGACCAGCATCACCCGCAGCAGCAAGCCACCGAAGTGGCGCAGGCCACGCTCAAATTCAGTTTCGGGGGGCCGTAGCGCCAAGGTCTTGGCGATGTGGCCGATTTCACTCTCCTGGGCATAGCGCGTCACCACCACCTCGGCAGTGCCGCTGCGCACCGAGGTGCCCATGAACACACAATTGTGGCGCTGCCCCAGGGGGGCATCGGGGGCGCAATCACCGGGCAGCTTCTCTACCGGAAAGGTTTCCCCCGTCAGCAGGCTCTCGGCGATGAAGCAATCAAGCGCTTGTATGATGCGGCCGTCAGCGGCAATCAGGCTGCCGGCACTGAGTAACAGGATATCCCCCGGCACCACCTCACTGGCGGCCACTTCCAGGGGCTTGCCCTCACGACGTACCATCGCCCGCAAGGCAATCTTGCTGCGCAGCTGTTCCACCGCCTGGCTAGCCCGACTCTCATACCAGGCGCTGAGTACCGCACTGATCAGCACTATGCACCACACAATCGCCGCGTCGAGCCAGTCCCCCACCACCACGGCCACCAACGCGCCCACAATCAGAATCAGGACCAAGGGTGTGCGCATTTGCTCCAGCACCAGTCTGGTCAACCCCCGTGGCCGGTCCGTTGCCTGAACCGGGGCACTGCGCATTCGGGCTGCGGCCTGAGTTTGGCTCAACCCCTTCGGGGTGCTGTGCAGGGTACTGAACACCTGGCTGACCGGCGGGCTCCAATAATCGGCGTTTTTGTCACGCGTTGTTTTTTTGCCTGTCGATTGCCATTCGCGATGCGCCAGCCAAAGGCCCGGCACCATCGGCAACCAGAAGGTTAATCCGCGAAACAACAACGTGGCCGAAAGCGCCACCGCAATGTTCACCCCGACCCAATGCAACGTCACCACGGCCGCCGCCTCGAAGGCACCGAGACCACCCGGCACAATGCCGATACTGCGCAGCACACTGGCCAGCATGAATCCGGCAAAAAGCTCCAACGGCGGTGCCGAGACGCCCAGCGCTCGGACCAGCACCCATAACGTTGCGCTATCAAGCACAATGATCGCTAACTCCAGCAGCGTAACGCGCCAGAGCAAGGCGTGACTGCGAACCAGATTTTTGTCGGCGCCGGTCAGTAACGAAACGCCCTTGGCGATAATCGAAAACCCCTGGCCCGGCACATGGGCAGCCAGGCGGCTATTACCCGCCAGTCTTGGGATGATCACCGCCAGTACCAGGCTCACCGCCACAAACACCACACAAGTGGTCAGTACCGTGGCCGTCGCATGCCCCTGGAAAATCACCACTGGCAACGCCACGCCAACGGACAGCACGTAGGCCAGGAAGTACCCGGACACATCCAGTACCAGACACGCCAACACCACCGGTTTGGCAAACCCGAGTCGCACAAATGAGGCGACCACCGCAAATGCGCCGCTGATACCGGAAGACGGCAGTGCTTGATCGACAAACAGTTTCATCAAGCTCAGCTTGCCCGAATCCCAGAGTGAAAGGCGTTGGCCCCCGGCCTTGAGCACCACGCGAAACACCTGCCCCTGGGCGACATACGTCAGGGCTTGCAAGCCGAAGGCAGCGATGAGCCACAGCGGTTCTGCCTCCACCAGCAATCGCGTGAAGGATTCGACATCGGTGAAGTGCAGCGCGACGCCAATGACCGTCGCAAACATCGCGGCCCCCAGCAGCCAGGTCAGCCAGAGCGCAGGTCGACTGTAATGCGGGTCTTCTTCAAAGACAGGCGGGTGATTCAGGTCCGGATTGGGCGGTTTAACAGACATGCCGTGCCCCTGAGCCATTGAGCAGGAGCCTTGATTCTGGGCGCGTGACGACGAGTCTCTTTGATCAATGTCAACTACTCTCGCCCGCCCCCTCGCCGATTATCTCCGTACCCGTCTACGTGACCACGGCTTCATGGCTGGAAAGCATCAGAAAGTTGATCCGAGCCGCCTGCACCCTCTGATTTTTTTCTGCTGATCGCCGGCTGTCGACCAGGGGTGGCGCTCACTGACGCCTTGTTGATTTAGCTCAATGTCTTGGCGCCGCTCAGGCGTAGAAAAAACCGATAGGGCTCTTGCGGCCCGCCAATACCGGATCAAACAGAGGACACAGACATGAGCGACTTGAGCCTGCGTAAAACCATATTGGAAGAGCTCGAATTCAAACCCGATATCGAGGCCGCCAACATTGGCGTAGCCGTGGACAATGGCGTGGTCACGCTGTCCGGTCACGTCAGCAGCTACGCCCAGAAAATCAGCGCGGAACGCGCGGTCAAAGGCATCAATGGCGTACGCGCGCTGGCCGATGAAATTCAGGTCAGGCTGGATAAATACGCCGGGACTTCCGACGACTCGATCGCCACCCGGGCCTTGAAAATCATCCATTGGAGTTCCGACGTTCCCGAAGGCGACGTCAAAGTCATCGTGCAGAGCGGGCGGATCACTCTGGAAGGACAAGTGGACTGGCAATATCAGAAAGAAACCGTGGAGCGGTCGGTGCGCAAGTTATCCGGCGTGGTTGGCGTGAGTAATCGCCTCACCTTGCGCCCTCGGCTGGATGTCTTTGATATCCAGCAACGCATTGAGGCCGCGCTAAAGCGTAGCGCCGAAGTGGATGCCAAGGATATTCATGTCACCGTCGAAGGTGATGTGGTGAGGCTCGAAGGTCGGGTTCACTTGTGGCGCGAACGCCAGATTGCAGAACGGGCCGCTTGGTCGGTGCCAGGCGTGAGCAAAGTGGAAGACCATTTGCTGCTTGCGTGAGTCAATACCCCTGGGGAGCCGATGGTTCCCCAAGAGGATTAAGTGCTGCTCAATTGCGCAGAACTGGACGGATTCGATCCTCGTAAAGGCGTCGGACACCGGAGTCATTGGGCAGGCATTTGCACGATTACCTACGGGAGATTTGTCATGTCTGATCAAGCACGTTTCATGCTGGTCGTTCCGCCCCTGATGGAGAACAATCCCGCTTTCGAACGGGCCGCCGCGCTGGCCAAAGCGTCTGACGCGGCACTTCACATTGTGGCATTCGACTATCTCGAAGGGCTGGCGACTGCCGGAATGGTCAACCGGCAAGCGCGGGAGCAAATGCAAATCAGCTACGTCGAGCGCCATCGACAATGGTTGGAAGACCAGGCCCGTGCGTTGCGCAAAATCGGAGTACACGTCACAACTGAAGTCGTCTGGGTAGAAAGACCCTTGCAGGAAATCCTCATCCATCTCAAAGAACAATCCATGGCGGTATTGATCAAGGCGCTGGAACACGAAACGCTGCTATCACGCCTGATGTTTACTCCGTTAGATGTCCATCTGTTACGCGAATGCCCGGTGCCCATGCACTTTGTCAGCCACATGCACCACGCATTGCCACGCAAGATCGTCGCCGCGGTCGACCCTTTTCATCGCAATGGGCAGTACAAACGTTTCAACGACAGAATTCTGCAGGAGGCCCAAAAACTGGCGAGCACCTGTCATGCAGAGCTCGACGTTATCTATGCCCATGACCTTTCATCGATCAGCGCGGATGAATTCGGCTTCGAAAATGGCGCGCCGTTTTTTTCATCGAGCAAAGCCAAAACGCTATTTGACGCACAGGCTGATGCCTTTCGTGAACTCTCTGAGCGCAACGGTATCCCGCCGGAACGCCAGCATCTGATCATGGGTAACCCCGTCAAGGTGCTTGCCAGCTACGCTGCTGCGTATGAAACCGATGTGATTGTGATGGGACGAATCGGGCACCGGACAATGGACCGGTTTATCGGCAGTACGGTGGAACATCTGCTGTTCAAAATGCCATGCAGTATTTGGGTCATTTCCCCGCAGGTAATCATTGAAAGTGACGTCCACTGACGGGCATGTTTCGCCATCAACTCAGTCACCCAATCACCGGGTAATCCACACCCTGGTGCGCCCCATTCATCAACATCCGAGACAACCGCAAGCGCCCCGCTACACTTCCTTATCTGCGCCGCGCTATCGCGTCGTGCTGGGTGCGAACAAATGACTGACTGCTGATGGGCACAGCCTGAGAACGGAGTAACGGATGCTTTATTTTCAGCAAATGTTGGGCACCGCCGTGTTTGCCATCACCGGGGTGCTGGCTATCCAGAAAGCGGGGGTCGATGTGTTCGGCGCCGTGGTGCTGGGCATCATCACGGCTATTGGTGGCGGCACCGTTCGCGACCTGTTGCTCGATCAACCGATTTTCTGGATCGCTGACTTCAACTATATCTGGGTTGCCTTGATTGCAGCTGCGCTGGCTTTTTTTCTCACCAAAAGGTTCCAGCAGCGCTATCGCCTTTTGCTGTACCTCGATGGATTTGCGGCCGCGCTGTTCGGATTGGTCGCTACCGAGAAAGTGCTTGGATTGCATCTCGCGGCGCCTTTTGCCGTGATGATGGGTGTACTGACCAGTATTGGCGGCGGTATCGTGCGTGATGTACTGGCCGGCAGAACCTCGTTGTTGATGTCACGTGAGATCTACGCCACGCCGATCCTGCTGGGGTGCATCGTCTATGTCTTGTTGCGCGATGCATTCCCGACCATCCAGGTCGCCGGCTGGATTGCCTTGCTCTTCACCTCGGGCCTGCGGTTTCTCGCCATTTACAAGGATCTGCAAATGCCAACGATTTTATCCACCCGGCAGGGGTAAAAATGAAGCTGACGTTCGGTGTTACTCGCAATGAACCTTCCAACGCTGATCGATCCGAACAGTGTTGCTGGTCAGTAAAAATCTACTCAGGAGCTTGGTTATGAGAATCATCGCGACCCTTGTATGCACACTCATGTTCTCCCTGGCTTTGCCATCGCTGTCCTTTGCTGCGTCAAATTGCGATAACGCGGGCAGTGCAAGTGCTGCCAAAAACTGCATAAAAAACAACAATGATCAAAAAGGGAAAGGCAATTGCAATGGAAATGGCAACTGCGATAAAGCCAAGGATGCCAAAAACAAATCTGATGATTATTCGGTCAGTTGCATGGAGATCAACAACATGACCCTGCGCCGTCAATGCCTTGATAAACGCAGGGATTGATTGACGGACGCCAAATGAGTGGCGAGAGCTCTCGAGAGTGCACAGTAGAGGCCTCGCCTCTCTCACCGATACGGTCCGACAGCCAGTACTCAGTAATGCAAGAAAATACAAACACTTGCATAAAACGACCTAGAACACAGCGGTAATTAAGCAGATTCTCTCGCTCGCTCTCCCGCAGGCCAGGCCTGCGCAGGCTGACAATTGAGTGGTCGGTTCAGTTCTGGTCATCAGGACTGCCCGCACTCATAAAAACCGTGACTACACTGACCCAAGTACATCGCTTGTGCCATGAGGGGGCGACCATGCTGGATTACTTCGCGCTAGGCCTGTTGTTCTTCGTCGGGCTGGTCCTGTTCTACGGAATCATCGCGCTACACGACATACCCTACGAAATCGCCGTACACCGCAATCACCCGCACCAGGATGCGATCCATGCCACCGGCTGGGTGAGTTTGTTCACCCTGCATGCGCTCTGGCCATTTCTGTGGATCTGGGCGATGGCGTACCGGGAAGACCGGGGCTGGGGATTTGGTGATGGCCAGTCACCACAAGTTCATGTTGCTCATCTGGAACAACAGGTTGCCGATCTGCAAAGTCGCATTGAGCGACTGGAAACGGCAACAGGCACTGCGCTGGGCATGCCAGCGTCGGACAATCGCGGTGAGGGAATCTAAGCCATGGATCTTCTGCTTGTTTTGACCTATGCCGCCATCTGCACCGCCATCTTCAAGATTTTCCGCATCCCGCTGAACAAATGGACGGTACCGACCGCAGTCCTCGGTGGGATCCTGATCGTGGGTGCAATGATCTTCACGATGAACTACAACCACCCGTACTCTGAGGTCGCGCGCACTTACTTCGTCTCCGTGCCGGTCATTCCGGTGGTCAGTGGCCAGGTTATCGACGTGCCGGTCAAGGGTAACGAGCCTCTGGAAAAAGGCGATGTGCTGTTTCGCATCGACCCTGCCCCCTTCGAGTACAAGATCCAGTCCATCAAGGCACAGTTGCTATCAGCGAAAGCTGATCGAGCCCGAATCACAGAGCTGATCAAGCGCAACTTTGCCACCCAACGTGAACTGGACGTCGTCGTCGCTCGCTCGGACGATTTGCAGGCACAACTGGAAAATGCCCAGTATGAATTGGACAACACCACCGTTCGCGCCCCGAGCAAAGGCTTCGTCACCCATGTTTCCTTGCGTCCAGGCATGATGGCGACCAAGTTACCGTTGCGTCCTTCCATGGTGTTCATCCCGGATGAAGGACATTACTTTGCCGCGTGGATGCGTCAAAACAGCCTGTTGCGTTTGTCGGTCGGCGATGAGGCGGAAGTGGCTTTTGATGGCATTCCCGGCAGGGTGTTCGAGGGGCGGGTCAAGACGGTCGTCAACGTTATCGCAGAGGGACAAGTTCAGCCCTCCGGAACATTGATCGGCTTCACGGGCTCACCGCCGGCAGGTCGGGTACCGGTCATTATCGAGATCACCGATCCGGACTATGCCCAATACAGCAGCCAGATGCCGGGCGGCGCGTATGGGCAGGCGGCACTCTATAGCCAGCACTTTGAGCATATCGCAATGATGCGCAAAATCCTGCTGCGCATGGCTGCCTGGATGAACTACATCTTTCCATTCCATTAATAAATGACTGGCGTCCCCTTTTAACAGGGGGCGCCTGCCCTCCTCGCCTGGTCCTCGATCAACTGCATTTTCTGTCACTGCACGCCGCCGTTCAGGCGCCGTGTGGGCGATGGGATAGGGATTTAACGCGGCATGAAAAGTTTGGGTTGGAGCACTCCATGAACCAACAACGTAGCGATCAGGAAGATCGGCTTTCAGGATTAACCCCCCGGCGAGTTGTGAGTGCACTGTTACCAGAGTGGCTTGGCGACTATCAAAAGGGCTGGTTCAAAGGCGATGCCATCGCGGGTCTGACCGCCGCGGCCGTGGTCATTCCAAAGGCACTGGCCTACGCCACCATTGCCGGCCTGCCGGTACAGATCGGCCTTTATACCGTGTTGGTGCCGATGGCGATCTATGCCGTGCTCGGCAGTTCACGCCCGCTCAGCGTCAGTACCACCACGACCCTTGCGATCCTGGTCGCCTCCGCACTGGGTCAGGTCAGCCCGTCCGGCGATACGGCGACCCTGATCGTCGCCTCCGCCACGCTGGCCTTGATGGTCGGCGCCCTATTGCTCCTGGCCGGGATACTGCGCCTCGGCTTCGTTGCCAACTTCATTTCAGAACCGGTGCTCGTGGGCTTCAAGGCCGGCATCGGGATTGTCATCGTGCTTGATCAACTGCCCAAGTTGCTGGGCATCCATATCGAAAAAGGTGGGTTTTTTCACAACGTCCTCGCCACTGTCGAAGGGTTGGGGCATGCCTCATTGCCGACCGTGGCCGTCGGTGTATTCATGGTGCTGATTCTGATCGGCATGAAGCACTTCACCCCCCGATTGCCAGCACCGCTGATTGCGGTTGCGCTCGGCATTGTCGGCATGAGTGTCCTGAATCTGGAGCAGTTGGGTGTGTCGGCCGTAGGCATCGTTCCAATCGGGTTGCCCGCGTTGACGATGCCCGACTGGTCGATCGTGTCGCAGCTCTGGCCATCGGCCCTGGGCATAGCGCTGATGAGCTTTACCGAAACCATCGCGGCGGGACGAGCTTTTGCCCGCAGTGATGAACCCGCGCTGCAGCCCAACCGTGAGTTGGTGGCGACAGGGTTCGCCAACATCGGCGGTGCATTACTTGGGGCCATGGCGGCCGGGGGTGGGACCACCCAAACCGCCGTCAACCGCTTGGCCGGTGCGCAATCACAACTGGCGGGGTTGATCACGGCCGGACTGGCACTGGGGACTTGTCTGCTGATCGCGCCGTTCATTGGCCTGATGCCCAATGCCACGCTCGCCGCCGTGGTGATCGTGTATTCGATTGGCCTGATCCAGCCTTCGGAATTTCGCGACATTCTTTCGGTGCGCCGCACAGAATTTATCTGGGCAATGGTGGCACTGGTGGGGGTCATGTTGCTCGGCACGCTGCAGGGGATCGTCGTCGCGATCATTGTCTCGCTGCTGGCACTGGCCTACCAGGTCTCTGACCCGCCCGTTCACATACTTGGGCGCAAACCCGGCACCAATGTGTATCGCCCGCCCTGCGCCGAGACTGACGACGAGCACTTCAAGGGGTTGCTGATGCTGCGCCCTGAAGGTCGCATTTTCTTCGCCAACGCCGAACGACTCGGTTCGAAAATCCGCTCGTTGATCGCGGCGGCTGCGCCACGCGTTGTGATTCTCGATCTGCGCAGTGTTTTCGACCTGGAGTACACCGCTTTGAAAATGCTCACGGCGGCGGAACAGCGTTTGCGAGAAAAAGGTATTTCGTTGTGGCTGGTGGGCATGAGTCCCAGTGTTTACGCGATGGTGATTCATGCTCCATTGGGCGTCGCATTGGGTGATACGCGGATGCTCCCCAATCTTGAGCAAGCGGTTGCGGCTTATCAGCGCCAACAAAGAGAGCAAGCGTGATTTCGCGCGCAGCCCTGAAGACTGATGATTTGCGTCATCTGCACGTCGGGAATTTGAACTACCCTTTAGTTCGCAAGCGGTACCGGGAATTCGCAACCGGCACACACTCTATTCAAGACCACCAGAGGTTGAAGTATCGCGATGAAAAAAACCAATCGTGAAATTGCCGATTCTGCGCAAAAAAAAGCCGACACGCTTAGCCGCAAAGACTACGAAAAACAGCTCAAGACCCTGCACGTCGAACTCGTCAAACTGCAGCAGTGGGTGGTCGCCACTGGGGCCAAGGTCGTGATTGTTTTCGAAGGCCGCGATGGCGCCGGCAAAGGTGGCACGATCAAGGCGTTGACCGAACGTGTCAGCCCACGGGTGTTTCGTGTGGTGGCCCTGCCAGCACCGTCCGAACGAGAAAAAAGCCAGATGTACCTGCAACGCTACATGCCGCACTTTCCGGCGGCCGGCGAAGTCGTGATCTTCGATCGCAGCTGGTACAACCGAGCGGGCGTCGAGCGGGTCATGGGGTTCTGCGACGAGAAGCAGGTAACAAGCTTTTTAACGCTGGCGCCGTTGTTCGAACGGCTTATGGTCAATTCCGGCGTGCTGTTGTTCAAGTACTGGCTGGAGGTCAGCCCTGAAGAGCAGGCCCGGCGGCTCAAGGAACGCATCACCGACGGGCGCAAAATCTGGAAACTGTCACCGATGGACATCAAGTCCTACAACCGCTGGGACGACTACACGCGCGCCCGTGATGAGATGTTCGAAGCCACCGACACCGACTGGGCTCCCTGGAACGTCGCCCGTTCCGAGGACAAGAAATCCGTAAGGCTGAACGTGCTGACTCACTTGTTGGGGAACATCCCCTATAAAAAGGTCAAGCAAGAAAAAGTCAGCCTGCCGAAACGCAAGATCGGCAGCTACAAGGCCGCCAATTACCCGTTCAAATACATCGCTGAACCCTACTGAGGGTTCAGCGTTTTGCGACGGCCTCATTCCTCGGAATTGGTCGCTCGCGCGGTCTCTTCGATGGCGCGGATACTGACGGCGGCGAATATGGCCGTCATCAGAACGCCATTGAAACCCAGCAAAACTGCAAGGACACGTGAGAGGGGTGTTTTCGGTACCAGATCACCGTAACCGATGGTCAATCCGGTCACGAACCCGAAGTAGATACCGTCAAACGCCCCCCACCCTTCCAGGTAGGCGATGATCAGACCGAACAGCACGATCGTAAACAACAGAATTGAGAAAATCGGCCAGACAACACGAATGTAGAACCACACTGTCTTGTAAAACTCGCGACGGACGTACTTTGCATGAGATTGCGTCATGGCATGGGCTTCCTGAAGTTGAGTTTGGCGACATCTGAGAGCGTGGTGCAGCGACACCTGACAGCTTGGCACAAGTGCAGAGAAAGGAGTTTTCGATGGCCGACTCAAGTAAAAAAATGAGCCTTGTGGGGCTCACTACCCTGGTGATGGTCAACATGATGGGGTCGGGCATCATCATGTTGCCGACCAGCATGGCCCAGCTCGGGGCCATTTCATTGCTGTCATGGATTGTCACGGCGATTGGCTCCATGGCCATCGCCTACTGCTTTTCCCAATGTGGCATCTATTGTCAGCGCTCCGGCGGGTTATCCGCCTACACCGAAGAAGCGCATGGCAAGTCAGGGTTCTTCCTCTGTTCGTATCTGTACTTCCTGTCGCTGGCCATTGCCAACGTCGCGGTCGCTATCTCGGCCGTGGGGTACATGACCTCGTTCCTGCCCTGGCTGGGCACGGGCGCAATCCCGCTGTTCATCGGTACGGTCGGCCTGCTGTGGCTGACCACCGTCGCTAACTTCGGTGGCCCCGGCATCACCGGCAGGATCGGCGCGATTACCGTCTGGGGAGTGATCATCCCGGTGGCAGGCCTGAGCATCATTGGCTGGTTCTGGTTCAAACCGGAGATATTGGTGTCCGCCTGGAACCCGAATAACCTTTCCAACGCCGACGCGATCAGCAGTGCGATTCCATTGACCCTCTGGGCATTTCTGGGTATGGAATCAGCGGCGCAGGCCAGCGACGCCGTTGAAAACCCCAAGCGCACCGTCCCACTCGCCTGTCTGTTCGGCACACTGGGTGCGGCGGTGGTCTACGTGCTATCGACGACCGTTATCCAGGGCATCATTCCCAATGAGGAACTGGCCAACTCCTCGGCCCCTTTCGCGCTGGTCTACGCGCAAATGTTCAACCCCACGGTCGGCACCATCATCATGGCGCTGGCGGTGATGGCGTGTGTGGGCTCGCTTTTGGGATGGCAGTTCACCCTGGCTCAAACGGCGAAAATGACCGCTGACCAAGGGATGTTTCCGAAACTGTTCAGCAAGCTCAACAGGCACAACGCGCCCCTCCTGGGCATGCTGGTCTGTGGTGTGTTGCAGACGCTGATGGCCCTGTCGACCATTTCGCCCAATGCCGCCGCTCAGTTCGGCAAACTGGTCAATCTTGCCGCCGTGACCAACCTGATCCCCTACGTGACGGCGCTGACCGGGCTGCTGGTCATGATGTACAAGGCGCGGGTTTCGTCAGCCGTTTATCTGCGCAATACCCCCGTGTTGCTGATCGCACTCGCCTATTCATTGTATGCCCTGCACTCGTGCGGCAAGGACGCGGTGTTCGGGGGCGCCCTAGTGCTGGTGTTCGGCTACCCGCTGTATGGCTGGCTCGCCAAGCGCTTTGCCGTTGTGTCTCCCATCGACCCCGCAAGGGTCGACACCCCTTAGGTCTGGTTTGTGGACGGAACTGACATCTGAACTCGGGGAATGGGACATGAATGCACAACGAAGCAAAACCATCGCACTGCTTTTTGCCTGCCTGCCGCTGCTGGCCAGTGCCAACACCCTTGAACGGGTGCGTTCAAGCAATACGCTGAACCTCGGCTACCTGCCGGACCTCGCACCCTTTAGCTTCAACGTGGGCGACAAGGTCCAGGGTTATGCCATCGGTCTTTGCGACAAAATCGCCGACAAGATCAAGGCCGAACTGGGTTTGCCCGAACTACAGGTCAGTTATCAGCCTGTCACCATCGCTGATGGAATCAGTGCGGTCAGCTCGGGCAAGGTCGACCTTCTTTGCACACCGACACCGCCCACCCTTGAGCGACGAAAATCGGTAAGCTACTCGGTGCCCATTTACACTGCAGGCCTCTCGGCGGTGGTGCGCCAGGATGCCCCGGCGACGCTGCTGGACGTGCTCAATGGCAAAGTGGCCCACACCGGACCGACCTGGCGTGCCACCGTCAACCATGGTCTCTCCAACCAGACTTATGTCACCACGGCAGGAGGCGTGAGCGAGGCGTGGATTCGTCAGCAGATGCGCTTGCTGGGTGTGGTTGCCACACTGATCACGGTCAACACGACCGCCGACGGACTGGAACTGGTCGCCAAAGGCAAAGCCGATGCCATGTTCAGCGAACGGATGATGCTCAGGAACCTCCTCGACAGCCGTTACCCGACCGGCAACCTGGTCCTGCTGGAGCGTATTTTCGAGTACGCCCCAACGGCCATGGCGGTACCGCGTGACGATGAAGATTTCCGCTTGCTGGTCGACACCACACTGAGTGAAATGTACCGTTCCGGCGAGATTGAACAGGCGTACGATAAGTACCTGGAAGGCGCCAGCGACACGACCAAAAAGCTGTTCAAGGTCTATGCGCTGCCTTAATCAAGCGGTGTGAGGGTTCTGGAGAATTCCCGTGATCAAGCACTTCATCCCCCCTGTCATGGTCGCCGTGCTCATCGCGATCAGTGGTTCGTCGTGCCATGACTATGACAAGGACAACAACGAAAACGCCGTGCAACATCCGCCGTTTACCGACGGCAATGGCAAGTACATTCCGCAGCAGCAACTTCAACCTTCGACGATGCCTCGGCAGAGAATGTGAATAGCGTTCAACTGTCCTTCGGTTCTTGCGCGGGTGCCGTATACCATTTGTCCCGGGGCACCCACTTCTCTGCCTGTGGATCACCCAAATAATGCGGCGACATGATTTGCACGCCGTACTCATTGAACACATCCTGAATATTGGCGTGCAGCAAGCTCAGCAACTCCGCACGCGGTTGAGGCAGGGCGGGAATCGCTTGGGCCACCAGTCGGTACTCGGGATAGAAGTCTGACAACGCGGTTTGAAACACTTGCGGGGCCGGGTCTCCAAGGATGCCTTGAGTTCGTTTGGCGGCTTCCAGCAACATCGCTTCCACCTGCCGCCACGGCGTGTCGTAGCCAATGGTCACGACCGTGTCGACCACGTAACCGGCGCCCTTCACGGTGCGCGAGTAATTCTTGGTCACCGTGTTGGTAATCATGGAGTTAGGCAGGGTCAACACTTCACCCAAACCAGTGCGAATGCGCGTGGTGAATATACCCAACTCGGTCACCGTGCCTTCATATTCGCCAATGCGCACAAACTCGCCGGGACGCAATGTTCGGGTATACGTCAGGATCAACCCCGCCGCCGCCTGCCCCACCACGCTGGACGCGCCGAGCGAAATCATTAAACCGATCAGCACCGACAACCCTTTAAATGCATCGGTGCCGGCGCCCGGCAGGTACGGATAGGCCATGGCCAGGGCAAACAACCACACCGCCAGGGACACCAGGCGCTGGGTCGGTTGCAGGGTTTCATGGTTAAGCCAACTGAAGGTGCCGGGGGTCGCCATGCGCCGAAGCACCCGACGCATGAAGGCGGTAACGCCTCGGGCGATGAAATAAATCGCCACCGCCACGCCCAGTCCGGGAATGGCGCCGAGGATGCCTTGCAGCAAATAGTCGCCGAGCTCCAACAGGTAGGCGTTAAGGCTTTCTCCCCATGGCCGGGTGTAGGGAAAACGCGAAAGGACAAACCCCAGCCACTCATAGGTCAGCAACACCACCACAGCCCAGCGCAGCCACTCAAACGCACGGCTGACCAACGGATAGAGGTAACTGACGTCGAAAAGCTGTGTGCGCCCGACCTTCAGTGCCTGGCTATGACGTTGCACCAATCCGGGAAGTTTCTTCAGCAGTTTGCGTCGCAGGTACGCCATGGCGTAGAGCAAGGCGATGTAAATACCGGTGGCGAGTGCCGCAGCGCTGACCGACCTGATGATCAACTGCACGCTGTGCGCTTCCAGGGTTTCAGACACCACCATACGCAGATTGCGCGCTGCCGCTTCTGCCGCCTGCTGCGCCGAATCGAATTCGCTGGCGTCGAAATCCTTGGCCGAAACGATAAACGCGCGCCGGCTGCCCAGCAGCACCATATAACTGTTCAGCACCGGATCGACGGTGACGTTCAGATCATCTGCCTCATCCAGCGCTTCGCCGATCACCGCTTTCGCGCGCTTGACCCGCGCCACCGGGGGTTCACCCAATATCGTTGCGCGAAACACCATGACGCTACGGTTGGCGACCTTCAATTCAGCCGGTGGATCCACCCCATTGGGTGCATTTTCGGCCCACACCAATGCCGCCCCGCACATCCCCACAACGATCAATATCACCGCGAGCAACCTGCTCCGCATGCGTCAGTTCCTTACGTCACAGGATTAGGACAGGGTCTGTATCGCAGCGTAGTCGAGCGATGAGCGGTTGTCAGATTCCCGCCGTCGGTCCTTGGCAAGCGATTGGGTAGCGGACAGCGAGCAAAAAAAAACAGGAGCGCGGCAAGCCGGGCTCCTGTTTTCTTGTCTGGACTTAGTGCTTCAGCAGCACTTCGGCCCAGCCTTGCTGCCGTATCGAGCTTCCTGGCGCTCCCGGAAAAACACCTCGTAGCTCATCACCGGTTTGTCCGGGTGTTTGTTCTGCATGTGCTCGACGTAGGTGTCGTAGTCCGGCATGCCCACCATCAGGCGCGCGGCCTGACCGAGGTATTTACCGAGACGACTCAAGTCATTGAACATCAACACCCTCCTCCATCAAGCCTGTGGAATGGCCTGGAATGGCGCTTCTTTATCCGTGCGTTCCTTGGTGCCCCAGGCGGCGATGCCGACCTTGAGCGCAAAGAACAGAATGCTGAAGACCACGAACAGGAACAGCGCCGTCAGCGTCGCGTTGGTATACGCGTTGAAGATCACATGCTGCATCTGGTCAATGCTCTTGGCCGGGGCCAACACCTGACCGTTGGCCAGTGCATCGCTGTACTTCTTCGCCAGGGCGAGGAAACCGATGGCCGGGTTGGCGTCGAACAGCTTGATGAAACCTGCCGTCACGGTGCAGATCAGCAGCCAGACGGCTGGCAGCATGGTCACCCAGATGTAGCGCTGGCGCTTCATTTTGATCAGCACAACGGTTGCCAACATCAGCGCGATACCGGCCAGCATCTGGTTGGAGATACCAAACAGCGGCCACAAGGTGTTGATCCCCCCCAGAGGATCGATCACGCCTTGGTACAGCAAGTAACCCCACATCGCCACGCAACCGGCGGTGGCGATCAGGTTGGCCGGCCAGGAATCGGTGCGTTTGAGCGCTGGTACGAAAGAGCCCAGCAAATCCTGGAGCATAAAGCGACCGGCACGGGTACCGGCATCGACCGCCGTCAGGATGAACAGCGCTTCAAACAGAATCGCGAAGTGGTACCAGAACGCCATGGTGTTTTCACCCGGCAGGACGTGGTGCAGGATCTGCGCGATACCGACCGCCAGGGTCGGCGCACCGCCGGCACGGGCCAGGATAGTGGTTTCACCGATGTCATGCGCCACCGCTTGCAGGGCTTCCGGGGTAATCGCAAAGCCCCAGCTGCTGACGGTTTGAGCGACAGAGGCAACATCCGCGCCGACCAACGCCGCAGGGCTGTTCATCGCAAAGTACACACCTGGCTCGATGACCGAGGCGGCAACCATGGCCATGATGGCGACGAACGATTCCATCAACATGCCGCCGTAACCGATGTAACGGGCATGACCTTCACTGGCCAGCAGTTTCGGCGTGGTGCCGGACGCGATCAGCGCGTGGAAACCCGAGACCGCGCCACAGGCGATGGTGATGAACAGGAACGGGAACAGACCGCCCTTCCACACCGGGCCGGTGCCGTCGATGAACTGGGTCAGCGCGGGCATTTTCAGCTCGGGCATGGTGATCAGAATGCCGATCGCCAGCGCCACGATGGTGCCGATTTTCAGGAAGGTCGACAGGTAGTCACGGGGTGCCAGGATCAGCCACACCGGCAACACCGCGGCAACAAAACCGTAGCCGATCAACATCCAGGTGATCTGAATGCCAGTGAACGTAAAGGCCTTGGCCCACACCGGATCAGCAGCAATCTGCCCACCGAGCCAGATCGAGCCGAGCAATAACGCCACGCCCACCACGGAGATTTCGCCAATGCGGCCCGGGCGGATGTAGCGCATGTAAATGCCCATGAACATCGCAATCGGGATGGTCGCCATCACCGTGAAAATGCCCCAAGGGCTCTCGGCCAGCGCTTTCACCACGATCAGCGCCAGCACCGCGAGGATGATGATCATGATCAGGAAGCAGCCAAACAGCGCAATGGTGCCAGGGATGCGACCCATTTCTTCACGAACCATGTCGCCGAGCGAACGACCGTTGCGGCGAGTGGACATGAACAGGACCATGAAGTCCTGAACCGCACCGGCCAGCACCACGCCGGCGATCAGCCACAGCGTGCCGGGCAGGTAGCCCATTTGCGCCGCCAGTACCGGGCCGACCAAGGGACCCGCGCCGGCAATGGCCGCGAAGTGGTGACCGAACAGTACGTGTTTATTGGTCGGCACGTAGTCCAGGCCATCGTTATTGATGACCGCGGGTGTGGCACGATTGGGGTCCAGTTGCATCACCTTGGTGGCGATGAACAGGCTGTAGTAGCGATAGGCAACGAGGTAAATAGCGACAGCTGCGACGACGATCCAGAGGGCGTTGATCGCTTCGCCGCGGCGCAGGGCCACGACACTTAGCGCAAACGCTCCCAGAACAGCCACGGCAAACCAGGCGAGGTGTTTAGCCAGACGGGGCATAGCGTGTCTCCTGCCGACAGCCAGTGACTGCGGCGGTAATTTTTATAATTGTGTCCGCAGTGCGGAGCTGGCCCAATATCCCCGCATGCCGTCTACAAATAAATCCGCGTTACTACGTACGCGACGTCTACGTAGTTCTACGTAGACGCCACTGATCCCCTGTAGGAGTGAGCCTGCTCGCGATAGCTATCTACCGGCCAATATCAATGTCGTCTGATACACCGCCATCGCGAGCAGGCTCACTCCTACAGGGGGTTTGTATTTCAACCGGCGCATTCCGTCCAGCAGCGCTACTGGATGAATGTCGCTTTGGCCTATGATGCCGGCCTTCGCCCTTCTTCGGTCCGGTCAGGAGCCAAGATGCAGCTCAAACACAAAATCGTCGCGCTCGGAATTCTGCCGCTGGTATTGGCCATTGCGGTGATTTGTGCGCTGGTGATTTCCCTGAACCGCCAACTCGGCGATCAACAGGCCCAGCTGATTGAAGACAGCATCCTGGCCAGCAAGCGTGCCGAGCTTAAAAACTACGTGGAAATGGCGCAAAGCCTGATCGCGCCGCTGTACGACGACGGCCACGGTGACGCACACGCCCAGCAGCAAGTCCTGGAAGAACTGCGCAAGCTCAGCTTCGGCATCAACGGCTACTTCTTCGTCTACGACCGTGAAGGTCGCAGCCTGATGCACGCGCGCCAGACCGAACTGGTGGGCAAATACCTGTGGGACATGAAAGACCCGCACGGCTTGCCGGTGATTCAGGCGCTGCTCAAAAGTGCGCAATCGGGCGAAGGCTTTCAGCGTTATGCCTGGAACAAACCCTCCTCCGGTCAGGTCACCGACAAACTCGCCTACGTCGTGATGCTGGACCGTTGGGGCTGGATGCTCGGCACCGGCATTTACCTGGAGGACGTCGAACGCGCCACGCAGCAGGCCCGTGACGAAGTGGCTCAGGGCATCCGCAAGACCATGCTGGCGATTGCCGTGGTGGCGTTGGTGGCGGTGCTGTTTGTATTCGCCAGCGGCATGACACTGAACGTCAGCGAGCATCGTCTGGCGGATAAAAAATTGCAGCGCCTGACCCAACGTATCGTCAGCCTCCAGGAAGAAGAGCGATCACGGGTCTCCCGCGAGTTGCACGACGGCATCAGCCAGTTGCTGGTGTCGATCAAGTTTCGCTTCGAACTGGCCAGCCATCTGCTGGAAAACGAACAGGGACATGACAAGGGCTTGAGCACGCTGAAGGATGCCACCGAGCGCCTGGGCGAAGCCATTGGTGAGGTTCGCAGCCTCTCCCATGACCTGCGTTCTTCCCTGCTCGACACCTTGGGCTTGCCGGCCGCCATCGGCCAACTGGCCGCGGAGTTCGAGCAACGCAGCGGTCTCAAAGTGACGTATGACGACAACGAATTCGACTGTCACCTGGTCGACGGCGCGGCCGTCGCGCTGTTCCGGATCGTGCAAGAAGGCCTGACCAATATCGAACGCCACGCCCAGGCCAAGAACGTTTCCATTACCCTGCACGGCGCCGAAGAATCGGTACGCCTGAGCGTGGTGGATGACGGAATCGGTTTCAATGTCGCTCAGGTCGAGCGTCGCCACGCGGGCATCGGCTTGCGTAACATCCGTGAACGGGTCGAGCACTTTGGCGGACGCTTCGAACTGATATCGATCCCCGGCAGGAGTGAACTGGACGTGCAGCTGCCGATGAAAGTACCCGCTACGAAACGCTGACTCGCCCCTTACAACAAGAGTGAATACCCGCGATGAACCTGCCCTACCCGATCCGCGTCGCCCTGGTCGACGATCATTCCCTGGTCCGTGACGGGATCAAAGCGTTGCTGGCGGTCATGGCACCCCTGGAAGTGGTGGGCGAAGCCGAAAGCGGTGCGCAGGCGATCGAGATGGTCGGGCGTTGCCAGCCAGACCTGTTGCTGGTCGACATCAGTTTGCGCGACATGAACGGCCTCGAACTGACACGCGTATTGCGCAGTCAGTACCCGACACTGAAAGTGCTGGTACTGAGCATGTACGACAATAACGAATACGTGAGCGAGTCCGTGCGTGCCGGTGCCAGCGGCTATGTGCTGAAGAATTCGCCATCACGGGAAATCATTGCGGCCATCGAAGCCATTGCCAGCGGCGGCACTTTCTACAGCGCCGAAATCGCCCAGCGCCTGATCGCCGATAAAAGCGCCGACAACGAGCTGACCCCACGCGAAAGCCAAGTGTTGTACAAAATGGCTCAAGGCCTGAACAACAAGGAAATGGCCCGCGAACTCGACATCAGTGTGCGCACGGTCGAAACCCATCGCTTGAGCATTCGCCGCAAACTCAACATCGACAAACCGGCGGCGCTGGTCAAATACGCGATCGATCACGGGATTATTTCGCGCTAGAAAAAAACTGCCGCCGGCCACTCGACAGTGCATACAGGCGTCTATGCTCCAGTGATCTTTCTTGGCTGGACACGGAACTATGCCTCCAAGTCGGTCCGCGCGGGTGCAACCGGGCTACCTCATCCTGTTGGGCGCGCTGACCCTGAGCGGCTGCATTCGGCTCGGTCCGGACTTCCAGCCGCCGGGTGAGGAATGGATCAAACATTGGGACACTCCGGCCCTTGAGCAATCCAGCCAGCGCGGGGCTGATCCGGACCTGCGCGAGTGGTGGCATGTCTTCAACGACCCGGTGCTCGATCAACTGATTGCGCAAGCGGATGCTTACAACTCCAGCCTTAAAATCGCCGGTCTGCGAGTCATGGAGTCACGCGCCCAACTGGGCATTGCGCAAAGCACGCTGTACCCGCAACTGCAGCAAGTCAGCGCTGACAGTTTGTATGTCAAACGTCACCAATACGGTGGCAACAATCCGCAGGACAATAATTTCTGGCAACACAGTGCCGGGTTTGACATCGGCTGGGAGCTCGATTTCTGGGGACGCTTCGCCCGCGCCATCGAATCCGCCGATGCCGCTTATTTTTCCGCCCAGGCCAACTACGAAGACGTGCTGGTCTTGCTGCGCGCCCAAGTTGCCGATAGCTATTATTTGTTGCGCACCACCGAAGCCCGGCTGCGCGTCGCCCGTGAAAACGCCAAGCAACAAAAGCGCAATTTCGAGATCACCGAAAAACTGTTCAAGAGCGGACAGGATGCCGAGCTCGATCTGCAACAGGCCAAAACCCAGTACCTCGGCACGTTGGCCAGTATTCCCAACCTACAGGACCAGTTGCAACGCACGCGTAACGCCCTGGCCGTGCTGATTGGGCAACCGCCAGGCGGGCTGCCGCAGGTGGTCGAGAATGACAGTCTGGTGCCGCTGGTCGATCGCGCCGTACTGCAAGACGTGCCCGCCAGTCTGCTGTTGCGTCGGCCTGACGTGCGCGCGGCCGAACTCAATGTCGCCGCCCAAGGGGCGCTGATCGGCGTGGCCGAAAGTGATTTCTATCCGTCGCTGACGTTGCTTGGCAGCATTGTCTGGTCGACGGACACGCTCCACGGCACGTCCAGCAGCCTGGACCTGGTCGGTGGCCCCAGTCTGCGCTGGAATGTGTTCGATTACGGGCAGATCACCAACAACGTGCGCGTGCAGGACGCGCGGTTGCAGCAGTTGATCGAAGCCTACCGCGACAAGGTTCGCCAGGCGGCGCGCGAGGCCGATGATGCGGCCAACGGCCTGATCCAGTCACTGGAAAGCGAGCGCATCCTGCGTGAAGCCGGAGGTGCCGCCAAGCGCTCGTTGACACTGGCCAGCGTGCAATTTCGCGAAGGCTACTCCGACTTCCAGCGGGTGCTCGACGCGCAACGGGCGCTGCTCGAACAGCAGGACAATTACCTGATTGCACGGGGCAATGCGGTGAGCAATGTCATCGCTCTGTACAAGGCCTTGGGCGGTGGTTGGTACTCCGCCCTGCCACGCGTCGACCCGGCCACGCGCCATTTGATGGAACAACGCACCGACTGGGGCGACATGCTGGACGAGCCCGCCGCCGATCTGCCCGCTTTCCCGCTACCTGCCAAGGAAAATAGCCATGAGTGACCCCGCGCAGCCCTCCCCCAACGCCGCCGAGCCCGTGGCGGCCGATCCGGCGAAAAAAGGCATCAAATGGGTATTGCTGCTGATCATCCTGAGCCTGGTCTGGTACCTGTTGGCCGACCGTTTCACGCCCTATACGCAACAGGCCCGGGTCGGTGCATTCGTCATTCCGGTGGCGTCTGAAGTCGCGGGCCGGGTGGTCCGGGTAAACGTTCACAACAATCAGATCGTCAAGGCCGGCGACGTGGTTTTCGAGGTGGATCCGGCACCCTACAAGATTGCCGTCGACCGCGCCCGCGCCGACCTTGAGACAACCCGTCGGCAATTGGGCGCCAGCACTGCGGGGATTGCCTCGGCGCAAGCCGCCTTGCGTGCGGCCCAGGCCAACGAAACCAAGGCCCGCCAGGAGAATCAGCGCCTGGAAGGGTTGTATCGTGAAGACCCGGGGACGATTTCCGTGCGCGTACTTGACGCGTCACGCACCAGCCGCGAAGCCGCAATCAGCCAAACGGCCGCCGCCCGCGCCGAGGTAGAGCGGGCTAAAGAAACGGAAGGTGGCGGTGAAGACGTCAACGCAAAACTGCGCAGCGCCGCCACGGCGCTGGAAAAAGCCGAACTGGACCTGTCCAACACGCAAACACGGGCACGCTCGGCGGGGTTGATCACGGACCTGCGCACTGACGTCGGGCAATTCGCCGCCGCCGGCAGCCCGGTGATGACCCTGATCACCATTCAGGACATCTGGATCACGGCCGACATGACCGAGAACAACCTCGGCCTGGTGCGTCCCGACACGCCGGTGTCCATCGTCCTCGATGCGCTGCCGGGTGAAGTCTTCGAGGGCCATGTCCGCAGCGTCGGTTATGGCATCAGCGTCGGCCAGCCAACCCCGCCCGGCACCCTGCCCGGCATACAAAACAGCCGGGACTGGCTGCGCCCGGCCCAACGCTTCCCGGTGATCATCGAGTTTTCCGAGCAGTCCATGAACGCACTGCTTGGCAGCGGGAACATTCGTGCCGGCGGGCAGGCGGAAGTCATGGCCTTCCCTTCACCGGACAATTGGCTCAACCCGCTTGGTCGCGCATTTTTAGGCGTGATGAGCTGGCTGTCCTATGCCTACTAAACGCACACCCCGGGAGCAACGCGCGCTGCGGTTGGCCAGCGGCGCGGCTCTGTGCCTGGCCATCAGTTTCGGTCTGGCGCTGCCGATCCCGTTTCTCGCCCCCGTGTTGTGCCTGCTGCTCCTGGCCTCGGTCAACCGCCCGCTGCCGTTCAAGGCGGCAATCGTGCTCGCCCTGGTGGCGATGCTCACCACCGGCATCGGCCTGCTCTTGATCCCGATCCTGCGTTACTACCCGTTGACCGGCGTGCTGCTGGTCACGGTCAGCCTGTTCCTGGTCTTTCGCTGGGGTCTCAGTGGCGGCAATAACCTGATCGTGACCTTGCTGGTGATGGGGCTGACGATGATCTCTTCGGCGGGTGTCGCCGAGTTCGACCTGGCGGCGATGGTCATCGCCGCGCTGGTCAAAGGTTTGTTACTGGCGGTGATGGTGATTGCGCTCAGTCACTGGATATTCCCGGAACCGGCCAATGCTCCCTCGCCACCCGCCGCCCCACCACCGCAGGGCGTAGAAGCCAGTCGGATTGCGTTGCGTGCAACCTTGATCGTCTTGCCGACATTCCTGCTGGCGATGATCGACCCAGCGGCCTACCTGCCGATCATCCTGAAGGCGGTCGGCCTGGGTCAGCAATGCTCAACCACCAGCGCGCGCAATGCCGGGCGTGAGCTGCTCGGCGCGACCTTGCTCGGCGGTTTGCTGGCCATCCTGTTCTGGTGTGCGCTGAGCCTGTTTGTGCACCTGTGGATGTTCTTCCTGTGGATGCTGCTGTTCGGCCTGATCCTGGCGCGCAAGCTATATGCATTGAGTCCGAGCCGGTATGGCCCGGGTTTGTGGCTCAACACCTTCATCACCCTGATCATCCTGCTGGGCCAGTCCGTGCAGGACAGCGCCTTGGGCAAAGACGTCTACACCGCCTTCGCCGTGCGCATGGGCCTGTTCATCGCCGTCACGCTGTACGCCTGCGTGATGGTTCGCTTGCTTGACCGCCCGGCACAGTCACCGGCTCAGGGATTGACCTGATACCCCTTGCCTTGCAGGCAACTGGTATAGGCCGTCTGGCTGTTGGCAGCGCTGGTTTTTTCATCCGCCCGGCGTTCCTGACGCTGGCGCGAACCACCCACCACGACACCGGCCGCCGCCGCCCCTTTAGCTTGATTCTGCCGGTATTCCTGCTTCACGTTGTCATTCGCGTTGTCGTAAAACTCGTCGTGCTGACGCCCGCGCGCATCGGCTGCAACGGCACCGGCGGCGGCCCCCACCGCGGCCCCCTTCACTCTTCCTCCGGAAGGAGAGGTGTCGGTCGAAGCCGTCTGACTGGCCGCAATGCTCTGGCATTCATTGATATCCAGTTGGGTCTGTTGTGAACTCTGGCCTTTGGTCGGCACAACGGTTTGCGCCCAGCCCTGGGCAGATGAAACCGACAACGCGAGGCACAGACTGATGGAAGACAACCTAGGCATGATGACCTCCTGCGCAGTTCCGAGCAGTCCGTTGACCGCCCTCCCGCGCTCGATTGAGCATCTAGAAGTGTAGATCAGCCATTAGCCGCCTCAGGGCCTTATGTCGATTGCGGCCCGTAAAGATGAAACTTTTCGATCGTTTTGGCCTGATGACCTAACCTCATAGGCTGAGTGACCAACAACAGAGCCGAACGCCTATGCGTCATGTATTGATGTCTGTGATTTTCGTCGCGCTCACCCTGCTGGTGCCCAGTGGCGCAGCGCTGCCTGCGGATGATCCCGCACCGTCTTCAATAATTGCGCCTGGCTCTTCGGCGGCGGTGGTGTCCACCAGTGAACTGCAAGGCCTGCAATTGCGCCTGGACCTGATCAAACAGCGGGTTTCACTGGCCAATAACGTCACCATGATGGTCGGCCTGCAAGACTCCGTTCAGTCGTTTATCAATGACGTGGACAACCTGCAATCGTCGCTGTTGCCCGAACAGAAACAGCTGCAAGCGCAACTTGATGTGCTGAGCGGTCCTGTTTCCCTGGGGGGCGAGGCTGTCGAGAAATCCGATATCACAGCGCAACGAGCCGTTCTTTCCGAGCAAAAGAAAAACGTCGATGCCAGCTTGAAAATCCTCGCCGCACTGAGAGCCAGCGCCGTCGACCTCCTTACACAAATCGCCAGCATCCGGCGCAGTCTTCTGGAAAGCGAAGTCACACTGCGCAGTGGCAGCATCCTGGGACGGGATTTTTGGGCTCCGTTAATTAACCCACTCCAGGAGGATCGCCTGCGGCTCATCAATTTCATTGAACAAGCCGGCAACACCCTCGCGGCGGCGTGGCAACCCGGCCAGCGTCTGTCGGCAGTCCTGCTGATGTTGCTGGCCCTGGTCATCTGGATCTGGGGCCGCAGATTGGCTGATCGCGGGCTGACCTGGATTTGCATCCATCGCCTGCCTGAAGGGCGTTTGCGGCGAAGTACGCTGGCCCTGGCGTCTGTCGTGGCCACGGTGTTGACCACCGCCTGTGCATTGCAACTGTTGTTTTACGCGCTCACGCGGGAACTGCCGTTGTCGCCGATGATCCAGAACTTCGCCGAGGAGTTCGAAAGGGTGGTCTATACCTGCGTGCTGATCACCGGGTTGAGCCGTGCGTTGTTGGCCAACCAGCACCCCTCCTGGCGGCTACCCGCTATCGACGATTCCGTCGCGGAGGCCATTAAGCCCTACCCCAGAATACTGGCCGCCACCCTCCTGGTGACGGTGTCGATAGCGCAAATCACCAATGTCTCCGGCATGAGCGGCGGCGCCGTGCTGTTGGGACGAGGCCTGATCGCACTGGTGGTCGCGATTATCTTCGCGTTGCTGTTCCGCCGCGCGAGTCACGCCCGAAGAGTTCTGGTTGCCGCCGGCGACAGCATTGAAGCGGGCACTGCCCTGGCCGGCCTGATTTACACCTGCACGATCATTGCGCTGGTCATCTCGTTCTTCGCCTTGCTGATCGGCTATGTCTCCCTGGCAAGGTTCATCACGTACGAACTGGTCTGGGGTTTTATCGTCCTCTCGGGCTTTTACATGCTGGTCCAGTTGCTCAAGGACAGTTGCGAATACCTGTTCTCTCCCAAGAGCCCGAGCGGCAAGGCGATCAAACAGTTGCTGGGGATGGGCGATGTGCGCCTTGAGCAAGCCCAGATCATTTTGTCCGGTGCCGGTCGTGCGACGTTAATACTGTTGGCGGTCATTTCGCTGTTTGTCGGCGGCGTAGGCACCACGTTCGGACAATTGGTAACCCAGGCGCTGTCGATTCTCGGCGGTGACGGTTTGCGCAAACTGAACATCATTCCAGGCCATTTACTCAACGCCATCCTGGCCCTGTTTATCGGTGTCTACCTGATTCGAGCCCTGTGCCGCTGGCTCGATGACGAATTTCTGCCGAAAACCGATATGGACCCCGGCATGTGTGCCTCGCTGAGTACCCTGTTCGCCAACATCGGCTACGCCCTGGTGATTCTGCTGACGCTGTCATCACTGGGCATCAAGTGGACCAACCTCGCGTGGATTGTCAGCGCCCTGTCGGTGGGTATCGGTTTCGGCTTGCAGGAAATCGTCAAGAACTTCGTCTCTGGCTTGATCCTGCTGACCGAGCGTCCGGTCAAGGTCGGCGACCTGATCAGCATCAGCGGCGTCGAAGGTGATATCCGCCGCATCAATGTCCGGGCCACGGAAATCCAGCTCAGCGACCGCTCGATTGTGATCGTGCCCAACTCCCAACTGATCTCGCAAAACCTGCGCAACGTGACGCTGGGCGGCAGTGCCCAAGGCGTGGCGAGCCTTGAGTTGATGTTCCCGCTGAACATCGACCCGGAGCAGGTGAAAAACCTGCTGTATGACACCTACCAGGAGAACGAGAACATCCTCGATAAACCGGCGACGTTTGTGCGCTTCAGCAAACTCAGCCCCGACGGCATCACCTTGACCATCACCGGTTACGTCAGCAGCCCGAGAATCGTCGGCATCACCAAAAGCGACCTGTTGTTCGAGATTTTGAAGCGCCTGGGCGCGGCGGGGATTGAACTGGCCAAACCGGCGACAACGGACTGAAGGATGGCGTCCGGTTTAGTTCGTTCAGCGCTGGCCGCAGCGCTTGAGTGTTTCACTCGGCAACTCGTTGAACAACGCCCGATAACTGCTGGAAAATCGCCCCAGATGCCAGAACGACCAGTTCATCGCCACTTCAGCAACGGTGGTCTCGTTGGGTGTGCGGCTAAGCAGTTCACGGTGTGCGCTGTTGAGCCGGCGCAGGCGCAGCCAATGGGTCGGCGTCATCCCGGTGAAGCCCTTGAACGCATGCTGCAACTGGCGCAGCGAGACCCCGGCGACCTGTGAAAGCTCGAGCAAATTGAGGGTTTCTTCCGGGGAGTCGGCGGCCCACTCGCCGATGCGTTTCATGATCGCGCGTTCTTCGGTGCGGCGCCGTAAACCACCCCGGTCGAGGCACACGCAAGCGTTGTCGAGGATATACAGACAGTCCTCCAGCAACTGCTGCGTCAGGGCTTCCTTGCTCGGTGGGTCGAGTGTTTCGCCCAAGCGGGTCAGCGTGCCGCTCAACCAACGGCTGAACAAGGCGTTCTGCCCCGAGTTCAGCGGCGACAGGAACAACCCTTCCAGCCGCGTCACGTCCAAACCCTGGCGCTGAACGAATTCAGAGCCGAATACCACGGCGATTTCCTGGTAGTTCTCGGGGGTGATCCAGATGTTTCGGCTTTCGCCATTGAGCAGGTAAAGCGCGTTGTCGCTGCGATCAAAACAGAACGCCAGTGCCCCCTCGGGTGCGCTGAAATTCTGCTCGACCCGGGTGTTCATCTGTTCTTCGTAGATCTCCACGCCTTGCAAGTCCAGATAGCGCACACGCCCGGCGAAATGCCCTGGCGACATCTGTTGATAGTGCTGGACCCAACCCGGTGTGGCGCGGATTTGCTCGGCAACATCTTCGGTGTTGAACGCTTGAACCTGAATCGGACTGGACGCTGACATGGGTGACCTTACGCACTCGTTTGGTGCGTTTTGGTGCTGCTTAAAGTGGATAGATGGAACCGCAAGGCTCGCCCAAGATAGTCGTCAACGCGTCTCAGGGGAAGAGTGCGGTGGATGAAACCGCCCTCCCCGACGTTAATAAAACCAATAACGAGGTCTTTATGAATGTCCCTTTCGATCAGCTGTTCACTTGGCTGAAAGATCACAAGATTACCGAAGTCGAGTGTGTGGTCAGTGACTTGACCGGCATTGCACGCGGCAAGATTGCACCCACTAACAAGTTCCTGCATGAGCGAGGCATGCGCCTGCCGGAAAGTGTGCTTTTGCAAACGGTAACCGGGGACTTTGTCGACGACGACATCTACTACGACCTGCTCGACCCGGCCGACATCGACATGGTCTGCAAGCCGGACCCGAATGCGGTCTATGTGATTCCATGGGCCATCGAGCCGACCGCCATCGTCATCCACGACACCTTCGACAAGTTCGGCAACCCGATTGAATTGTCGCCGCGCAACGTGCTTAAGAAAGTGCTGCAGTTGTACACCGACAAAGGCTGGCGGCCGATTGTGGCGCCGGAAATGGAGTTTTACCTGACCCAGCGTTGCGAAGACCCTGACCTGCCACTCAAGGCACCGATGGGCCGTTCGGGCCGTGCCGAAAGCGGTCGTCAGTCGTTTTCCATCGACGCGGCCAACGAGTTCGATCCGCTGTTTGAAGACGTCTACGACTGGTGTGAACTGCAGGGCCTGGACCTCGACACCTTGATCCACGAAGACGGCCCGGCGCAGATGGAAATCAACTTCCGTCACGGCGACGCGCTGGACCTGGCGGACCAGATCACCGTGTTCAAGCGCACCCTGCGTGAAGCCGCGCTCAAGCACAACGTTGCGGCGACCTTCATGGCCAAGCCGATTGGCGATGAGCCTGGCAGCGCCATGCACATTCACCAGAGCGTGGTCGACATCGCCACCGGCCAGCCGATCTTCGCCGACGCCGATGGCAACATGAGCGAGCTGTTCCAGCACCACATTGGCGGTTTGCAAAAGTACATCCCCAAAGTACTGCCGATGTTCGCGCCCAACGTGAACTCGTTCCGCCGCTTCCTGCCGGACACCTCGGCGCCGGTCAACGTCGAATGGGGCGAAGAAAACCGTACCGTCGGTTTGCGCGTGCCCACCTCGTCGCCGGATGCGATGCGCGTGGAGAACCGCCTGCCGGGCGCCGACGCCAACCCGTACCTGGCGATTGCCGCGAGTTTGCTGTGCGGTTACCTGGGCATGGTCGAGCGCGTCGAGCCGAGTGCTGCGGTACAGGGCCGCGCCTATGAACGTCGCAACCTGCGCTTGCCGATCACCATCGAAGACGCCCTGACCCAGATGGAAGAGTGCGACACCGTCGAACGTTATCTGGGCAACAAGTTTGTTCGCGGTTATGTCGCGGTCAAGCGTGCCGAACACGAAAACTTCAAGCGGGTGATCAGCTCCTGGGAGCGTGAGTTCCTGATGATGAGCGTCTAGTCCGTACGCCCCGTCGCGAGCAGGCTCACTCCCACATTTTGAAATGCATTCCCTTGTGGGAGCGAACTTGCTCGCGATGTCGGCCTCCAGAACACCAATGAAATCCCGGAAGAATCCAATAATTAGAAGAGGTGTCGACATGCGTCTATTGAAATCCATGTTCCCGGTCGCGCTGGCGGCAATGTTCAGCGCCGGTGTGCAGGCCCAGCCACAGGTCAGCGTCTATAACTGGACCGATTACATCGGCGAAACCACCCTCGCCGACTTCCAGGCCAAAACCGGGATCAAGGTGATCTACGACGTCTTCGACTCCAATGAAACCCTGGAGGGCAAACTGCTCGCGGGCCGCACCGGCTATGACGTCGTAGTGCCGTCCAACCACTTCCTCGCCCGTCAGGTGAAAGCCGGCGCGTTCCTGAAGCTCGACCGCGAACAACTGCCGAATTTCAAGAACCTCGACCCGAAACTATTGGCCTTGCTGGAAAAGAACGACCCGCAAAATGCGCACTCCGTACCGTACCTGTGGGGCACTAACGGCATCGGCTACAACGTCGATAAGGTCAAGCAAGTACTGGGCGTCGATCACATCGATTCCTGGGCCGTGCTGTTCGAACCGGAAAACATCAAGAAACTCAGCCAGTGCGGCGTATCGATGATGGACTCGGCGGATGAAGTGTTCCCGGCGATCCTCAACTACATGGGCATGGACCCACGCAGCGAAAACCCTGAAGACTTCAAAAAGGCCGAAGCCAAGTTGTTGGCGATCCGTCCTTACATCACCTATTTCCACTCCTCGAAGTACGTGTCCGATCTGGCCAACGGCGACATTTGCGTGGCCTTCGGCTACTCGGGTGATGTGTTCCAGGCCGCCAACCGCGCCAAGGAAGCCAAGAACGGTGTGAACATCGCCTACGCCATTCCCAAGGAAGGCAGCAACCTGTGGTTCGACTTGCTGGCCGTTCCCGCCGATGCGAGCAATTCCAAAGAGGCCCACGCGTTCATCAACTACCTGCTGGACCCACAAGTGATTGCCAAGGTCAGCGCATCGGTCGGCTACGCCAACCCGAACCCGCCGGCCAAGGCATTCATGGACCCGGAACTGGTGAACAATCCTGAGGTATATCCATCGCAGGCGGTCCTCGACAAACTCTACATTTCGACCACCCCGCCCCAGGCGATCATGCGTTTGATGACCCGTTCCTGGAGCAAAGTGAAGTCCAACAAATGACTCAGTACAGCAACGAACACACCCATTCCTACTACGCCGCGTCGGCTAACGGCCTGACGCCGCACCCCACGCTGACTTCGGACCTGACGGCCGATGTCTGCGTGATCGGCGGTGGTTTTACTGGCATCAACACCGCCATCGAACTGGCCCAGCGCGGGCTCTCGGTGATTCTGCTGGAGGCCCGGCGGATTGGCTGGGGTGCCAGCGGGCGCAACGGCGGCCAGTTGATTCGCGGCATCGGCCACGACGTCAGCGGGTTTGCCAAGCATGTCGGCGCCGAAGGTGTGCGCTATCTGGAACGTGCCGGCGTCGAATCAGTGCAAGTGGTGGGCAATAGAGTCCGCGAACACGGCATCGATTGCGACCTGCGCTGGGGCTTCTGTGAACTGGCCAACACCCCGGCGCAGTTCGCCGGGCTGAAGGCCGAGCACACGCAACTGATCGCGTCGGGCTACGCCCATGAAACCCGCCTGGTCGAACCCGGACAGATCCGCGAGCAGGTGGTGAACTCCGGCGTGTATGCCGGTGGTTTGATGGACATGGGCTCGGGGCACTTGCACCCGCTGAACCTGGTGCTCGGCGAAGCCCGCGTCGCGCACGCCCTCGGCGTGCAGATCTTCGAGCAAAGCCCGGTGCTGGAGCTGATCCATGGCAGTACCGTGCAAGTGCGGTGTGCCGGCGGAACGGTGCGCGCAGGGAGCCTGGTGCTGGCTTGCAACGCGCATTTGGAAGAACTCGAACCCAAGCTCAGCGGCAAGGTGCTTCCGGCGGGCAGCTACATCATCGCCACCGAACCTCTGTCAGAAGCAGTGGCGGCGAAACTGATCCCGCATAACGTCGCGCTCTGCGACCAGAAAGTTGGCCTGGATTACTACCGGCTCTCGGCGGACCGGCGTTTGCTGTTCGGCGGTGCCTGCCATTATTCCGGTCGCGATCCGGCGGACATCGCCGCCTACATGCGCCCGCAAATGCTCAAGGTATTCCCGCAACTGGCCCAGGTACGGATCGACTATCAATGGGGCGGCATGATCGGCATCTCGGCCAATCGTTTCCCCCAGGTCGGGCGCTTGAGCCAGCACCCGAACGTGTTCTACGCCCAGGGCTACTCCGGCCATGGCCTGAACGTCACCCACTGGTGCGCCAAATTGTTGGGCGAAGCCATCCATGCCGGGCACAGCAAAGGCTTCGATGTGTTCAGCGCGGTGCCGCACATGACCTTCCCCGGCGGCCGTGCCCTGCGCTCGCCACTGCTGGCGCTGGGCATGCTCTGGTACCGGATGCGAGAAATGCTGGGTTAACGGTGTTTGGTGAGGGGGCGTGCCCCCTCCGTCAATCTGCCGGTGCGTATTGCATCTCGCCATTGCCGAACGACCAGTCCTCGCGCTTCACATCCACCAGACTGATCCAGATATCTTCCTTGCGCAGCCCTGTCCTTGCGTGAATGCCTTGGGCAATCGCCTGGTAAAACGCTTTCTTGACCTCAACGGTTCGCCCGGCATTCCAGGTCACTTGAATGAACACAATCCCCGGGGTGTAAGTCAGGCCCAGGTAGCCGGCCGACGGATAAACCAGCTCATCCTTGCGGTGGCGATTGATGATCTGGAACTTGTCATGTTCGGGAACATTGGCCGTCTGCATCATCGCCTCGTAGACCACATCGCTGATGGCGGCGACGGTTTCTTCGCAGGTCTCTGCGGCAACATCGATTCTGGCTAAAGGCATGGTGGTTTCCTGCTGGGATTGAGGGTTGACTGGACGAAGTTGTTAAAGCGGTTTTAAAGAAGACGCGGTGGCGATCGGGCGCGGCGCAGACTTCCCGACCTGCAATACATAGACCCCGACGATGATGCACACCAGGGCCAGCACATCATGGGCCTGCAACGGCTCATGGATCAGCAATGCACCTATGCCCAGCGCCACGACGGGCGGAATGTAGGTGACACCCGCCGCCTTGAGCGCGCCGAGGTGCTGCACCAGAAAGTAATACAACAGGAACGCCACGCCGGTGCCGATGATCCCAAGCCCGAACACCAGGCCACTCAAGGCGACAGGCGCGTGTGCGATGCGCTCGATCCCATGAAAATCGGTGGTCAACAAAAGCACCAGCAGCGCCAGGCCGATCTGGTACGTGGACAACGCCAGCGGCGACAGATCCTTGTCCATCAGGAACCGTCTGGCGTAAACGAATGAGCAACCCAGACTCAGCGAACCGCCGACCATGTAAAGCACGCCACGGATATCAACGCCATTTCCAGCGCTGTTCCATGGCTGGGCGATCAGCAGCACACCGACAAACCCGATCATCAGGCCCGTCACCGTCAAGCGGTTGATCGGTTCCTGGCGCAAAAAGACAAACGCCGTCAAAAAGGCGAAGAGCGGAATCGCACCGCTGAGCATGCCGGCGATTCCGGAAGGCAGCAGCGCCGCGCCCTTGGCAAACGCCAGGTAATACACGGTGGTGGCGAGCAAGGACATGACGAAGAAATGGTGCAAGTAGCGCAAATGAGACCAGCGCAACGCACGGCGTGACAGCGCCAGTACAAGGATCGGAACGAAGCCGAAGAGCACCCGCAACAGCACAATCTGCATCGGCGTAATCACCTCGGCAGCCCACTTCATGAAAATGAAATTGGTGCCCCAGATCAGCCCGAGCAAAGCAAAGGCAGGATAGACAAATTTGTTCATGATGAACCTCTGCACGGGAAGTTAATGTGCGAAGGTAAGGGCTGAAGGCCAAACTGAACAAACGATTAAAAAACCCGCATGGAGTAGAAAAACTTCAGTATGAACAACATGCCTCCCCTCAAGGCCCTGATCGCGTTCGATGCCGCGATGAAACACGCCAGTTTTACTGAAGCGGCGGCTGAACTGCATGTCACCCCCGGGGCCGTGGGGCAGCAGATTCAGAAGCTCGAGGAATGGTTGGGTACGCCGCTGTTCATCCGGTCGGTGCGGCAAGTCCAGCCGACACAAGCTGCACTGAGCTACTGGGCCGTCGTGCAACCGGCGTTGCTACGGATCCAGCAAGCCAGCAACGAGCTGCGCCTGAGCAACGTCAATGAAGTGTGGTTGTCCATGCCGCCGACGCTGGCAGCGAAGTGGTTCGCGCCACGAATGGCCGATTTTTTGAGTTTCAGACCGGACATTTCCCTGCACCTGAGCGCGTCGACGGCTTTGATCGACTTTGAGCGGGATCGGGTTGATCTGGCGATCCGCTACTTTGACGGCAACGATCCTACGCTGGACTCAACCTTGCTGTATCGGGATGAAGCCCGACTTTATTGCTCACCCGACTATGCCCGCAAACTCAAACTCAAAGCCCCCGAAGACCTGGTGCGGGCCACACTCCTGCAAACCACCCTGCTCCCCCACTGGACGCCGTGGTTCAAACGGTACAGCCAATTGACTGATGCACAGGTAGCTGGCATTCCCAGCCAACATTTCGACCAGTCCATTCTGGCCATAGAAACGGCTCGACATGGACAGGGGGTTGTCCTGAGCAGTGCGGTCCTGACGGAGGTGGAAATGCGCAATGGCTCGCTGTGCGAGCCCTTTGAACTGCGCCTGCCGGTGTCCAGAGGTTATTACCTGGTTCACCACCGTCAGGCCGGATTACGTCCAGCTGCTGCGGTGTTGAAGAAGTGGTTGATTGATCGGGCCAGCGCGGAACAATCAACCTCTTCCACGTGACCCGCTAGCCCCGTACCGCCGCTTCAATCCCAGCGATGTCGATCTTGCCCATCTGCATCATGGCCTCGAACGCGCGCTTGGCCGCGGTTTTATCAGGACTGGTGACCGCGGCCGTCAAGACACGCGGTGTGATTTGCCACGACACCCCCCACTTGTCCTGGCACCAGCCGCAGACATTTTCCGTGCCGCCGTTACTCACAATCGCGCTCCACAGGCAGTCCGTTTCGGCCTGGTCATCGGTCGCGACCTGAAACGAAAAGGCCTGGTTATGCTTGATTCCCGACCCGCCGTTCAGGCCGAGACACGGTATGCCCATCACCGTGAACTCCACCGTCAACACATCGCCCTGCTTGCCCGCCGGATAGTCGCCCGGCGCACGGTGGACGGCACCGACCGAACTGTCGGGAAACGTCTGGGCATAGAAGGTTGCAGCGTCCAGCGCGGTGCCGTCGTACCAGAGACAAATCGTGTTTTTGCTGATCATCTGGGTTCTCCTGGATTGGAACTCGAAGGTGCATTTTAGCAGCGCAGAGAATTGCGACCGGGCACCAAGGTGTTCACCGAGGTTCGAGGCGTGTCAGCCATCAGCGAACCCCGCCGCTACACAGTGGTCACAACCAGTGATGGCATCGCAACTGATCAGCGGCCCGGGGCCTCTGTCATTCAAGCGCGACGCTTGCAATCCCAACCTTTCAGGGTGCGCCGGATAACGTCAGCAAGCTCGGTTCCTGCCAGACGCAGACACTGACTGCTGGCCCCATCCAAGCTCCCTTTCTCGGAGTACGGAAATGACACGATCAATGCAATTCCTCCTCTCGTTCTTCCTCGCAACAGCCTCCTTGGCCTCGGCGAGCCTCCTCAACACCGCGGGTGCGGCCACGGCCGAGGATTTGAATGCCGACGCTCGGCAAGAACTGAAGATCCTCTACAAATCCACCCCAGCTGCCGAAACTCTTTCAAAACAGGCAAAGGCGATCCTGGTCTTCCCGAAAATCATCAAGGCTGGCCTGGTCTTCGGCGGTAGTTATGGCGAAGGCGTGTTAATGGAAGGCACGAAAATCGACAAGTATTACAACTCCGTCAGCGGGTCATGGGGGTTGCAGGCCGGCGCCCAGTCGTATGGCTATGTGGTGTTTCTGATGACCGACAAGGCGGTGAAATACCTCGCCGAAACCAAGGGCTGGGAAATCGGTGTGGGGCCCACGGTTGTTGTAGTGGATGAAGGGATTGCGAAGAACCTGTCCAGCTCGACGCTGAAAGATGACGCGTACGCTTTCATTACCGACCAGCAAGGCTTGATGGCCGGCGTCAGCATCGAAGGCACGAAGATTTCCCAGATAAAGCGCTGAAAACGGCGGTTTGATTGGGTGTCAGTCTCCCTTCGACAATCACCTTTCTGCTCAATTACTGCCCGGCGTAACGGGCAGTAACCGCCTGTGGATTCAACCGATCGAGGCAAAAGATTGGCTAAATCGTTCAGCGGGCGCTTCATAGTTAGTGTTTTCAGTAGGCAGCTATTTAGCTGCCTTGCCACTTCTATCTCCATAAATGACTGTAGCTCTACCCAGCGGCCAATTAAGTCTCAGGAGCTCGCTGTAAGGTGTAGTAACAACACCTGTCCTTCAGATATCAGTTAGCCATGTCCACGCTAAGCGAAGAGAGCCGTCAGATCGTAGCTTCTCTGACGCACCGTGTTGGTCCCAACGCTGAGATTGCAACAATCGCACAAGGGATCGCTTCACTATTGCAGGATATGGACGCAGCCCTCACGCCCATCATTGGCCAGCAAGGGGTTGCCGCGCTTTATCGCCGCAGCCTTCAACTGTGCGCCTCCCATCATCCGCGCCTGGCCGGAACCTATGACAGTGTGCAGGCCTCCCTGGATCTGATTGCCCTCAAGTCCGTAATCGTTGAGCAAAGCGAAGCCGATGCGTGGTTTTTCGGTGAAACGTTGCTGGTGACTTTTTACGAGTTGCTAACCACGCTGATCGGGCCATCGCTCACTGCCCGTTTGCTGCGTGGCGTGTGGGACCCTTCTTTGAGCGACACCCCTTCGCAGGAAACTTCGCCATGAGCACCAAAGTGACTATCAACCGTCTGGCCACCGGTGTGCCAGGACTGGACGAGGTGCTGGGCGGAGGTTTGCCGGAGTTTTCGTTCAACCTGATCGCTGGCCCGCCTGGCTGCGGCAAGACCACTCTGGCACATCAAATGATGTTCGCCCTCGCAACGCCCGAGCGCCCGGCGTTGTTCTTTACCGTACTGGGCAGCAGCTCGAACAACTGATCGAGGCCAATCAGCAATTGGTCCTGGCGATGTTGTTGGCGCAGTCGGATGCGGAAAAACCCCCGCGTTCCCAAGAGGAACAGCAGCGCTATCTGGAAATGCGTGAAGCAAACGAACAATTGATCCTGGCGGCCCTCAGCGCACAGCACTTGCAAGCCTCGGCCGAGCATAGCCTGGAACAACAACGCAATATCCTGGCGATGGTGGCCCATGAACTGCGCAACCCACTGACGCCCATCAGCATGATCGCCGGCCGACTGGTGCGGGTGCCCAGTGAAGAACTGCCGAGGATGCAGGCGCTGATTGAAGGTCAGGTGCAACACATGTCTCGGCTGGTGGACGATTTGCTCGACGTCTCCCGTGTCAGCACCGGCAAACTGCGACTGGATTGCCGCCTCGTCGACATGATGCAGATCCTCCATCAGGCCATCGACGTGTGCAGCCCGTTGATGACATCCCACCATGTGCATTTCACCGCCGAACTGCCCGAGTGCGCGCTCACAGTGGAAGGCGATCCCGTACGGCTCGCGCAGATACTCGGCAACCTGCTGGGCAACGCGGCCAAGTACACGCCAGCTGGCGGCGACGTCACGCTTTCGGTGACAGCCCAAGCCGATCTGCTGCAGATAAGCATCCGCGACAACGGCATCGGTATTTCCGCCCAGGCGCTGCCGTTTATCTTCGATCCATTTGTACAGGATGTGCATGCCGTCGGCTTCAACGGCGCAGGCCTTGGCATTGGTTTGACAGTGGTAAGGGAGCTGGTCGAAGCCCACGGCGGCACGGTGAGGGGGATGAGCGAAGGCGACGGTAAAGGAAGCGAGTTTGTAGTGACTCTACCGCTGGGGAAAAATCAATTTTGTTGACAAGGGTATTGGGAGCACTACTACCCTGCAATTCTTTCTTCCACACCTGCGTTTATCGATCTTCGACTCGGACCCTGTGACGTGGCCATGAATGAAAACCTTTTCGTCGTCATTCACCTATGCCTCTGCGCTGCATGGATCATAGTAGTCGTTGGCGTACTCTTTTGGTTCGGGTTTCCAGCAGCTTGATGGTCCGGTTATGGCCACTTACGTCTCATGCATTGGCCGCTTCACGCCCTGAGGAAGTCACTCAACCCACATCGATGTTCTTGAGGAGCGTGACCCCGGATTCTACCGGCGGCTAACAATCTGCTTATTGTTTAAAGCGTAATGCTTATTCTATGAATCCAAGGGCTTATAGAGGCGGTCGTAAAACTTAACCAGAAAGAATCACCCCCTCAAACTATTCTCAGTAGTCACCACCCGCTCGACCTGCTTAAATAACCCGCAGGCTTACGAATTGATTGGCTATCTGGCCAATCAATCGCGCTAATGCCGATGCATAATGGGGTATAAATAATGACAATTAAGCCATCAATCCACACTTTTCCAACTAAATCGCAATCGACCATGCTGGCATTTGCTTGTGCACTGGGCGTCTCTCAGAGCGCCGAGGTTTTTGCCGAGTCGCCATCAGGGGCCAGTGTTCCAGATTCAGCGTTTTTTATAGGGTTCGGCGCCAGCGCCAATCACACCCAATTTAACAACCAGGATATTTATGCAACCGGCTTGTCGAATGTCTATGATTCGAATACCGGCGCCTATATTTCTTCCGGCTCTGCCGGTGGGCCAGCTGTCGACCTGAGCATGGACTCCGATTCAAAATTTTCGCCGTCACTGCAAGTGGGCTATTTCAAGCACTTCGAGAACAGCAAATGGCTGTGGGGCGGTAAATTTACTTACGATTACTTATCAACCAGCTCTAAGACAGACCCTTTCCTGATCCCTCAGTTTGGCGCTTACGGAACGACCTCTTTTACCGGAAATGCAGTTGTCCGCTCGTTTGAAACCGAAGTTAAACATCACATGTCTTTAGTGCCCTATATTGGCCGGTCATTTATGTCCGGCTATATTTATGCAGGCGCTGGACCGACCGCTTCTCAAATAAACACCAAAATTACCGACTTGGTTGGTTTTGCCGACCTCAAGGGAAATCGCACGGATATATCTGGGCAGCCGACTAACTTTTCCGGTTCAGACTGGGTGTACGGCGGCACCGCGACACTGGGCGGCACCTACTTTTTAAGTTCATCGTGGTTTCTGGACTTTAGCTACAACTACTCCGTCACCAAAAGCCATACCATCGACTACTCCGCTCCATTCACAAACCCCGGCACGCCTTACACTTACACTGGTTCGCTCATCGGCAGCACCACCGGCAGTATAACGACACAATCTGCTGCGCTATCAATTAACCGGGCTTTCTAGTTTAACGTTTGGCGTCTCTCGTTATTTTATGCGTTTTAACTATTGTAAAGACCATAATCCAACGCGTTGCACAGACGAATAAAAACCCGGAACAACACAGACCGAGACGGGTGACCGTGGAAACTGAGTGCGACACCTGACCTTTCCGGTAAGGTGAAGCCCAATGAAATTATCACGAACTCATGCTGGCTTCTCGCTTATAGAAACGGTTCGTGGCCGACGGCGGTCCTCCCCGAACGGCAGCTGTTGGCCGGTTGCGCCCCATCAACGGCGGTGTCGCTTGGCAGTCTTCAAAATGATGTTGTAACGATGGCACGCCTCGCCAATAGCCAACGTAGACACCTTCTTGATCAAAAATCCCCCTCTGATACGCGCGATAATTAGCTAGCTATTTGTTAACGAAAGTCTGAAGTATTGATTTGAACTTTCAGATTCTTTCGCCGCACGGCCTGTGCCTAACATCGGCGCCACAGTGAGCCAGCCTCGGTATCGCTCAGTGGATCAGATGACGCAGACGCCCGGACCTAATGTCCTCTGCTCCGGTTGACCATTGATCGCTGATTGGCTTGGCGCCATCGAAGTGCTTTTGCAGTAGGCCCTGGGATTTTTGAGGATCACCGATGAAGCTGGAAATTTTTCGCACGCTGTGGGGTTACACCGCCAGCAAAGCTCAAGCGCTCGAGGAGTTGCTGCAAGCCGGCTTTGATGGCATGGAAGCACGCCTGCCACTGGACGCCCGGGAACGGGCTGAGTTTGGCGCCTTTCTCCAGGCCAATCGCCTGGGCTATATCAGCACTGTCTTCACCGCCTACGACGTGCTGCCGGAACAGTCGGCATCGCCTGCCGTCCACCTCAATGACCTCGATCAGAAACTCGCCTGGGCTGCCGAACTCGGCCCTCGTTTCGTCAATGTGCTGGCAGGCAATGATCGCTGGTCCTTGCCGCAACAAGTGGAGTTCTTCGGTCAAGCACTGGAACTGGCGCGCAAGCATGGTCAGGTGTGCAGTTTCGAAACTCACCGTTCGCGTTCGCTGTTCAACCCCTGGGTGACCCTGGAGTTGATCCGGCAACTGCCCGAGTTGCTGTTCACCAGTGACATCAGCCATTGGGTCGTGACTTGCGAGCGCCTGCTGAATGACCCGGCCGATGACCTCAGCGCCTTCATCGAGCGCGTTCACCATATCCAGGCCCGGGTCGGTTACGACCAAGGCCCGCAGGTCCCACACCCGGCAGCTCCCGAATATGCCAAAGAACTGGCTTTCCATCAGCAGCATTGGGAAAGCATCTGGCGTTCGCAGCAAACTCGCGGTTACCAGGTGAGCACCCTGACCCCGGAATTCGGCGCCGACGGCTACCTGCATCACTTGCCCTTCACCAACGTCCCGGTGGCCAATTTGTGGTCATTGAACGTGTGGATGGGCCAGACCGAGCGCGAACACTTCGAGCGTTTCCACCACTCAAGCCGTCCTTAGGGAGCCGATGCGTCATGCCTGACAATAAAAACAACAGCGCCAGCACTGACACCCACACAGCCAACTTCAATAGCATCCCGGTGGTGAACATCGCCGGTCTGTTCAGCTATGAACTGGAACACCGCCTGGCCGTGGCCGAACAATTGGGGCGCGCCGCCAGCGACGTCGGGTTCCTCTATATCACCGATCACGGCATCGACCCGCAGCTGATCGCCAACCTGCGCAAGGCTGCCAAGGATTATTTCGACCAGCCTTTCGACACCAAGATGCAGCACTACATCGGCACCTCGCAAACCCACAAGGGCTTTGTTCCCGAAGGCGAAGAGGTCTACTCCAAAGGCAAGCCGGACCACAAGGAAGCCTTTGACGTCGGCTTCGAGGTCCCGGCCGATGACCCGCTGGTGCTGGCCAACACTCCATTGTTGGGGCCTAACGACTGGCCGCAACTGGCAGGTTTCAAGGCGTCAGTGCAGGCCTACTATGAAGCGATCTTCGCCTTGGGCCGGCGCCTGTTCGGCGGCTTTGCCCTGACCCTGGGCCTGGAAGAAAACTATTTCGACAGCCTGGTCACCCGCCCGCCATCCAAGCTGCGCCTGATCCACTACCCCTTCGACGGTGCCGCCCACGACGCACCGGGGCTTGGCGCCCATACTGATTATGAGTGCTTCACCATTCTCTTGGCCGACAAACCTGGCCTTGAGGTGATGAACAACCTTGGGCAATGGATCGATGCACCACCGATGGCCGATGCCTTTGTCGTCAACATTGGCGACATGCTTGAAGTCATGACGGCAGGCGCATTCGTTGCCACTGCGCACCGGGTGCGCAGTGTGAAAGAGGAGCGCTATTCCTTTCCTCTGTTTTATGCCTGCGACTATCACACCCAGATCAAACCGCTGCCAGGGTTCGCCCAGGCAGGCAACGACTACGAAGAAATCACGATCGGCGAACACATGTATGGCCAAGCTCTGCAGACCTATCAGTATCTGCGTCAGAGGGTAGCCAATGGGGAAGTTCAACTGCCAGGCAAGGCACGCAAGCCCGCCAGTTTCGGACATTTGAAAAATCAGGTTCAACCGTCCTGATTGAAGTTTTCAGTTACACCCTTACCTACGCCGGAGTCAGTAAAAGATGAAAAACAATAAAAAGAACCTGTTGAGCTTGGCTGTATTGGCAGCCGGTATGCTCGGTGCCTCGGTGAGCATGGCTGCGACCGGCCCGTTCAAGGTCGGCATGGAAATCACCTACCCTCCGTTCGAGTCCTATGACAAGGACAAAAACGTCGTGGGTTCCGATCCTGAACTGGCAGCGGCACTGGCCAAGCACATGAACACCACGGTGGAGTTCGTCGACACCAAGTTCCCGAGCCTGATCCTGGGCTTGAACTCAGGCAAATACGACGCGGTCATTTCCGGCATGTACATCACACCGGAACGTCAGACTCAGGCCCAGACCATCGCCTATGCCAACACCGGTGCCGCGGTCATGGTGCCCAAGGGCAGCGAAATCAATGCGAAAAAACCTGAAGACCTGTGTGGCTTGAAACTGGGTCTGGAACAGGGCACCACCTGGGTCAAGGAATTCCGCAAACTGTCCGATGAATATTGCGTGCCGAACAACAAAGGCGCGATCACCGTCAGCGAGTACCCTTCGGCGCCTGAAGTCACCCAGGCCCTGTTGTCCAAGAACATTCAGGCCCAGGTTGAAATCGCTGGCGCGGCAAAATTGATCGCGGAAAAGACCAACGGCCGAGTCGTCATCACCACCGATCACCCGATCTATCAGCAAACCCTGGGCATTTTCGTCAAGAAAGGCAACGAAGAAACCTTCCAGGCGGTGCAAAAGGCCTTCGAGGAGACCAAGAAGAGTGGTGAGTATGCCGCTATTCTTAAAAAATACGCCTTGGAAGAACCGGCCTCCCATTAAGAACCTGTCCTTGTAGTCTGGTCATCTGCCGCCCCTGCATGGGGGCGGCAGATCGAGGTGCCCTATGCCATTCGATTGGTCGTATTTCTTCTCCCTGTTCTCCCTGCCGGACTTCTGGAACGCCTGCGTCACGGTGATTCAGCTCAGTGCCCTGGCCTGGTTCATCGGCATGCTGCTGGGTTTTCTCCTGGCCACGGCCAAGCTGTCCCAATCGCCCTTGCTGCGCATTCCCGCAGCGGTCTACATCTGGTTCTTTCGCAGCATCCCGCTGCTGGTGCTGGTGGTGTTCGTCTACAACTTGCCGCAATTGTTTCCCGGTAGCGGCCCGATTCTGTCCAACCCCTTCTACTCCGGCTTGTTGGCCCTGGTGGTCACCGAAGCGGCGTACATGGCGGAGATCCATCGTGGCGGCCTGATTTCAGTGGCCAAGGGCCAGAAGGAAGCCGGCCGCGCGCTGGGCGTCGGCGTGTTCGGCATGCAACGTTTGATCGTGATCCCCCAGGCATTCCGTATTTCGCTGCCCACGTTGATCAATGAATACATCACGGTGGTCAAGCTGACATCGCTGGTCTCGGTCATCTCTCTGACCGAAATCCTCACGGTCGGTCAACGGCTCTATGCCACTAACTTCCTGGTCATGGAAACCCTGGCGGCAGTCGGCGTCTACTACGTGTTGATTGTCACCGTGTTCGGCTATTTCCTGCAGCGTCTGGAACGCTACCTGGACCTGAATTTCCGCAAGCCGCACACACTCGATGACGCGACCGTGGCGAAGTTCAAAGCCTGCGCCGAAGCACTGCCCGATAGCGCGCGCAGAGCCGCCGGCAATAACGCGGCACCCATCCTGCAATTGAAGAATATCCAGAAGAGCTACGGCACGCATAAAGTGCTTTTGGGCATCGACCTGACTGTCGAATACGGCCAGGTAGTCTCGATCATCGGACCCTCCGGCTCCGGCAAAACGTCGCTGATCCGCACAGTCAACGGCCTGGAAAGCATCGATACCGGCGATATTTCGTTGTTCGGTCAAACATTCATCGAAGCGTCGGACAAACCCGACAGTTCCCGCCTGCGCAAAGGCGTGCGGCACATCGGCATGGTGTTCCAGAACTTCAACCTGTTCCCGCATCGCACCATTCTCGACAACGTCACGCTGGCGCCGCGTTACCACGGCCAGCCAGGCGAGCTGAGTGAACATCGTGCCTACGCGCTACTGGACAAGGTCGGCCTGCTGGCCCATGCCCACAAGTACCCGCACCAGCTCTCCGGCGGGCAGCAACAGCGCGTGGCCATCGCCCGGGCCCTGGCGATGGAGCCGCAGATCATGCTGTTCGACGAGCCGACCTCGGCCCTCGACCCGGAACTGGTCAACGACGTGCTCAATGTGATCCGCGACTTGGCCAAGGAAGGCATGACCATGCTGATCGTGACCCACGAAATGGACTTTGCCATGTCAATCTCCGATCGGGTGATTTTCATGGAGAACGGCAATATTCAACTCGATGCCGCCCCTGAAACCATACGCTGCGATGACGAGGGCGAACGAGTGCGGCGCTTTATGGGCATCGGTGCTCAATCGCCCAACCGCTCCGCAGCGGTGGATCACGCATGAACAGGCAACTCCTTTTTTTGAGCGCTCTTCTTTCAGGAAAACACCCATGAATCTTGGAATAGCAGGACGCTGGGCGCTGGTATGCGCCGCCAGCAAAGGCCTGGGTAAAGCCTGCGCACAGGCACTCGTCAGCGAAGGCGTGAACGTGGTGATTACTGCGCGGGGCGAACACACGCTGAATCAAACAGCCCTTCAGCTCAGAGCGATCAATCCTGAGGTGACGGTCATCGCCGTGGCGGGAGACATATCGACGCCTGAAGGCCGGGCAGCCGCCCTCCTGGCCCACGAGCATTTTGACATCTTGATCAACAACGCTGGCGGCCCGCCTCCCGGGGATTTCCGCGAATGGGATCGCGACGCCTGGCTCAAGGCACTGGACGCCAACATGCTCACGCCGATCGAGTTGATCAAGGCCACAGTAGACGGCATGGCGGCACGCGGATTCGGCCGGATCATCAACATCACGTCGAGTGCCGTGAAGTCGCCTATCGAAAGCCTCGGTCTGTCCAATGGCGCGCGCAGCGGCCTGACGGGGTTCATCGCAGGGCTTGCCCGGCAGGAAAACATCGCCAGTCGTAATGTGACGATCAACAACCTGCAACCGGGCTCCTTCGACACCGATCGACTGCGTGGCAATCTGGTCGAGGCTGCCCGCGAGTCGGGGCAAGACAGTGAGGCATTCCTCAACGAATGCCGCAGCGAAATCCCTGCCAAACGCTTCGGCTCACCCGAAGAATTCGGTGCGCTGTGTGCCTTCGTTTGCAGCCGCCATACGGGTTACCTGACCGGGCAGAACCTGTTGATAGATGGCGGGGCGATTCGCTCCAGTCAATAACGACAGCAGGCGCAACTGGGACGGACCTCGCGATGGCGTCCGTCCCCGCGCGAGATTCCCCCTTTGCTTTGGGGTTTTAAACAACAAAAATCCTAACTGTTTAAACGAAGCCTCCTGTTACCACCCAAGAGCTACAACGCCTTGCGCCATCGCCTACGGGTAAGACAGAATCCGCCGGCTTGTGCGTCCAGGGCCCCGTCGTTAACTTGATTCCTGTCACTGCTCATAGTGATCGGGTCTGCAAGCCCGCCGGAATACCAGTCGCATAGCCCTGCCAACGGACGCTCGTTCATGTCCGCGAAATGGCGGCTTTGTGTGGGAGACCTTCGGGTCTGCCGGGTTCCTGGTTTCCCGGTCTTGCAGACCCGCACATAGCTGCCACCCATCATCTGCAAGTGATGTCGGTAGCTCCTAATGAACAATCAGGAGTTTCACCATGATCAAACCAACACCCAACCCTCCGGACATTGATCCGGCATCGCCCTACGAATCCCTCGATTCAAAAAAACTCCACGAAGCGGCCGAACGCGCCCTCGACCACTACCTCAACCCGGCCGCCCAAATCATGGCCAGCCCCCACGAACCCGAACCGATGTTCCTTGCCAACCCCAAGTACGACACCGAATCCCTGCTGGTCAACGCCAGCGAATCACTGGGCTCGGCCACCACCATGCTCAGCAATTTGGCGGCGCTACTGGACAACTCAAACCGCAAGACCCTGCTGGGGATTACGCAAGTGGTGATGTTGGGGGAACTGGCGGTGAATCAGGCGCTGGACAAGGTTGAAGTGAAGGCGTAAGCACGATCCTCTGTGGCGAAGAACCGGTTCTTCGCCACAGAAGGAGATGAAGTCTGTTATGGCTGTTCGGCCAGCAGTAGTTATCCATTCTGCGAACCCGCCGGCACAACTTTGCGTTTTCGTCGCGCCGACTCATCCTCCGCCAGCGCCTGACGAACCAGCGCCCGAGCCGCCCACGCGGCGGCGTCGAGTGATTCTTCGACGCTCGCGCCACTGATATCGCGCACGGCGATCATCGCCTCGGTGCCCATGACGATCGACAGCGCCTGCTTGAGGCGTTTGCGCGCCTGGGGTGAGAGTTCGTCCTTCAGCGAATCGACAATCGGCTCGATGTAGCTCATTCGTCGACCCGGCCGCAGCGGCGTGTCGCGGGACTCACTATCGAGCCACACGGTCATGAACGAACGCTCCATCACGCGCAGGCCAATCTCGTCCTCCATCAACAGTGTGTTCAACGCGTTCGCAGCCAGGCCCATGCCCTTTACCGGATCGTCTCCCGGCTGCCAGAGCTGCTTCAGCGGAGTCATGTCGCGGTCGGTGGCGGTCTCGCTGATTAACGCCTCCGGTGACGGAAAGTAGCGATACGCTGTAGCGCGCGAAACCATGGCGCGTTCGGCCACTTGCGCGACCGTCGGGTTGTGGCCCTCGTCGCGCAAGGCGACTGCGGCATCGAGCAGCGCTTGTCGTGTGCGGAGCCTCTGGTTGGCGCGGCCTTGCGAATCAGACTCGCGGACCGACGGGCTTGACTTCTTTTTTGGCACGGTGATACTCCGTCTTCTTATGAGACATAAGTCTCATAATAGATGCAGGGCAAGGACGCTGTCGACGGTGAATAAAACAATCGATTTCAGCAACTGAGCGCGCCGCAGGGCGCATGAGGTGAATGCCATGAATCACAACCCCCGTTCGCGGACCTGGTTTCGGCTCGCTGCCATTTACTTTGCCATTGGCGTGATGCTGGGTGTGGCGATGGGCGCTTCCGGCGACCACTCGCTTTACGCGGTACATGCCCATATCAATCTGTTGGGATGGGTATCGATGGCCCTGTTCGGAATCATCGGCGCGGTGCACCCGTCCATCACCGAAGGCCGAATTGCGGCAATTCAGTTCTGGACCTACAACGTTGCCGTCCCGGTGATGCTGGGCGCGTTGGCGCTGCGCCTTAAAGGCTGGCCGTCAGTCGAGCCATTGATTGCCGTCGCATCACTCCTTGTGGGTGCCAGCGTGCTGTTGTTCGTGTGGCAGGTGTTTTCGCGCATGGGTGTCACTGCCGAGCGGCTGACCAACGCGACTGGCGAGTCGCGGCTGTCATAAAGCGAAATCCGGTTTTTGGGCAGCGTATCGATACGCTGCCCTCTGCCGCCGGCCGCTATTCATTATCAAACGTACCGGTGCGCACCTCCCCGTCCCGCACATACCGGGTGATCAACACACCGGCCGGCGTGCTGATCGAATTCACCAATGTGAAAGCCGAAGCCTGCGCCGTGTCGTCGAACAAGCGCTTGCCGCGCCCCAGCATGACGGGAAACGTCATCAACCGAAGTTCGTCGACCAATCCGGCGGCGAGCAGCTGGCGCACCAGATCGCCGCTGCCCTGGGTCAAGAGATCGGCACCGTCCTGTTGCTTGAGCGAACGTATCGCATCGGCAAGGTTTCCTTCCAAGGCACGACTGTGCTGCCATTCCAGCGTATCTGGGTGATGCGTGGCCACATGCTTCGGCGCCCGGTTGAACAGGTCAGCAATACAATGGCTATGGGAATCGGCCTTTTGCCGCGGCCAATACGCCGCGAAGATGTCGTAGGTGCGACGCCCCAGCAGCAACTCGAACGGCTGAGAAAACAGGTCCTGTATCGCCTCGCCAGAGACCTTGTCGGCGTGGGGCACGATCCAGCCACCAAAGCGGAATTCGTCGCTGGTGTCTTCTTCTGGGCCGCCGGGGGCTTGCATGACGCCATCCAGACTCAGGAAAGCGGCAACGGTGAGCTTGCGCATGGTCTTCTCCTGTAAGTGCACGTATCGGGAATTCCGGGGATCGCAGCGTACCCGCCGATTCATTCCCTGACAGATAGTCGAACGAGCCATTGCGAAATCGACAGTACGTCGTCCTGATGAAGGTCCACCGATACCGCATCGTTTTGAATTTCGATTTGCTCAATTGCGAGGCACTTCTATATTGAGGAGGTGCTCTGAACTTCCTGCCTACTGTTGAGCCTTGGCCCATGGCGAATACTGATCAATTGATCATCTGCGAGCACTGCGACTCTGTGTATGAAAAAGTCACGCTCGCCAAACACCAGAAAACCCTGTGTACCTGCTGCGGCGGCGTGCTCCAGCGTTACAACGGCCTGACGGTGGAGCAACGACTGGCGTTGACCTTCACGGCGTTGGTGCTGTGGATTTTCGCCAATTTCTATCCGGTCATGAGCATCAGCCTCAAAGGCTTGAAAAACAGCGCAACCCTGTGGGATTCGGTATTGGCCCTGAGCCTGGGGCCGATCACGTTCATCGCGATGGTCGCCGCGATTGCAATGATCATCGCGCCGATTTTCCAGCTGTTGCTGCTGATCTGGGTCCTGGGTTTTGCCCTCTCACACCGACGTTCCCCCGGTTTCAAATTTTGCATGCGCTGGCTGGAATCCCTGCGGCCCTGGAGCATGCTGGAAGTCTGTCTGCTCGGCGCCATGGTCGCGGTGATCAAACTGGCCGGATTGCTCGACGTGCTGCCCGGCATCGGCCTGTTTGCCCTGGCCGTGCTCAGCCTGATGATGATCCGCATCGCCGGGCGCGATATCCGTGAATTGTGGGACATTCTATGAACACACCCCCGGTCGCCAGCGACCTCAACCTCTGCCTGTGCCATAGCTGCGGCATGGCCTGCGACATGACCGGTGAGCCCCACGAATGCGAGCGCTGCGGTGCGCCGCTGCACCGGCGCAAATCCAATTCGCTGGCCCGCACCTGGGCCTACATGTTCACCGCCCTGGCGTTTTACGTGCCGGCCAATCTGTTGCCGGTGATGAACACCAAGATGGTCGGCAATGGCGCCGACAGCACGATCATGAGCGGTGTCCTGGAATTCTGGCAGCATGGTGCCTGGGATATTGCCCTGATCATTTTCATCGCCAGCATCGCGGTGCCGGGCATCAAGTTCGTGGCCCTGACCATGCTGCTGGTGACCGTCCAGCGCGAGAGCCTGTGGGCACGCAAGGAGCGGTCGCAACTGTACCGCTTCGTCGAGATCATCGGTTACTGGTCGATGCTCGATGTGATTGTGGTGGCGTTGGTGGCCTCGCTGGTGAAGTTTCAAGCCCTGGCCGACATTGAACCGCGCCCGGGCATTCTGTTTTTCGGTTTGGTGGTGGTGTTCACCATGCTGGCGGCGATGAGTTTCGACCCGCGCCTGATCTGGGATAAAAAGCGGGAAACCCCACAAAACGAGGAGGTCATGGATGAAGTCGCAAGCCACTGAAGGGCCTCAAACCCCCGGGCAGGCTCCGGTCAAGACCGGTCGCAGCCTCTCACTGGTCTGGATCGTGCCCATTGTTGCGGTATTGGTCGGGCTGTCACTGGTGGTCCACAGCATCTTGCAGGAAGGGCCGACCATCACCGTCACGTTCAAGACCGGTTCTGGCCTGACGGCCAACAAGACTGAGGTTAAATACCGCAACGTGGTGATCGGCCAGGTCACTGATGTAGAGCTGAGTAACGACCAGAAGAATGTCAACGCCACGATCAAACTGACCAAACAAGCCGAAAGTTTCACCCGTTCAGACTCGCAATTCTGGGTCGTGCGGCCACGTATCGGTGCCGGCGGGGTTTCGGGCATTGATACGTTGCTGTCCGGGGACTATATCGGCGCCGACATTGGCCAGGCCAATGGCCGCTCGAAAACCTTCAAAGGTCTGGAAAACCCGCCACCGATCACCTATGGCGAGCCGGGCAAGCGGTTCACCTTGCATACACAGGACCTGGGTTCGCTGGACATCGGCTCGCCGGTTTACTACCGCAAGATTCCGGTTGGCCAGGTGGTGGCCTACGCGCTGGACCCCGACGGGAAAGGGGTAAACATCGACCTGTTCATCCATGCGCCTAATGACCAGTACGTCACCGAAAACACCCGATTCTGGAATGCCAGCGGTGTGGACGTGAGCGTCGGCGCCAACGGCTTTGCGCTCAAGACCGAGTCGCTGTCCGCGATGCTGGTGGGCGGTATCGCCTTCCGCGCGCCGGACTACAACCCCAACGACAAACCGGCCGCCGAAGAGTATGCCTACGAGCTGTTTGAAGATCAGCAAACCGCCCTCGCCCCGCCCAATGGCAAGGCGCAGTTCCTGGGCCTGCGTTTCGATCAGGCCATGCGCGGGCTCAAGGTCGATGCGCCGGTGGAGTTTCTCGGCATGGAAATCGGCAAGGTGGTGTCGGTCAACCTGGATTTTGACCCGGTAAAACGTACTTTCCCGGTCAACGTCGGCATTGTGATCTACCCGCAGCGCCTGGGTCAGGCCCACACCAAAATGATCAAGGCGCTCAATCATGACCCCAATGACGAAGCGGCTGGCGTACGGATGATCGGTACCTTCATCGACAACGGTCTGCGTGCCCAGGCCCGTACCGGCAACCTGCTGACCGGCCAGTTGTACATCGCCCTGGACTTTTACCCCAAAGCGGAAAAAGTGGCCTTCGATCCCACCGCGCGCCCGGTCATGATTCCAACGGTGCCGGGCAGCCTCGAACAGTTGCAGGAAAAACTCGAAGCCATGATCAGCAAAATCAACAAGCTGCCCGTGGAGCGCATTGCCGACAACCTCGACAGCAACCTTGTGGAACTGCGCAAAGGGCTGGTGAAATTCAACGGCAAGACACTGCCAGGCGTAGATACCACCCTGTCGGAAGTCAGCAAGACCCTGCAGTCGGCCAATACGACCCTGCAATCGGCTAACTCCACCATTGCCGAAGATTCGCCACAAAGGGAAAAACTGGGACAGACCCTGGATGAGCTTTCACGTACGTCGCGATCGTTGCGTGAACTGACGGATTACCTGGGCCGCCATCCGGAATCGCTGATTCGTGGTCGACCTGACAATGCCGCGGCAAAGGACCTGAAATAATGACCGGGCCGCAGAAGAAAGGAGCAACATCTATGGGTTTTTCGCCAAAGCTCACCTTGGTCACTGCGCTGTTACTGCTCGTGGCTTGCCGCAGTGATCCTGTTCACTATCACACCCTGATGCCGCCTCAAACCGGGGGCTCGGCGCACAATAGTGCGGTGTCCATCGAGATTGAGAGCCTCAGTGTGCCGGCGCAGGTCGACCGGCCGCAGGTGGTGATTCGCCAAGGTAACAGCGGCCTGGTGCTGCTCGAAACCGAATGGTGGGGGGCGTCGCTGGGCGATGAGTTTCGAAGTGCCCTGATCGATCAATTGGCGAGCGCCAATCCCCCGCGCAAGTTGTCATTGCGCATAGATGTACAACGCTTTGATTTGGTTCCCGGGCAATATGGGCTGATTGACGCGACCTGGCGCCTGCGCGTTACCGGCGAAGGCAATGGGGCGTCACTCACCTGCCGCAGTACATTGCAAACGCCTTCAGGCGCGAGCATTGAAGATCTGGTTGCCGCCCAGCAGAACAACGTCAAACGCCTGGCTGCACTGATCGGGCAGGCGGCCAGGAGCACACGACAGAGTTGCCCGTCCTCCTGACTTTAATGCCTGGACACTGTTCAGCGGTGTCTCCGTTACCGCTGAACCAAGCATTACAGGATGGTTTGATTTTGACACGTCAAAAGTCGTGACAGGTACCGAGGAAGCGATAAGGATTCTCAATAATTGACTAAGTTAACAGCGTTCACACCCTGAGCAATTTTTTCACATTTGTTTCACTCCTCCGCTACCTGATCGGCTCTAGTTTTGCTCGTAATTCTCTTACTTCAGATAACGAACAAAACATGACTTCGCGCACAGTGAAACTGGCCTCACTAATCGCTGCCTCGGTGGTTGCTGCAGTCGTTACGGGTTTTGTCTTGTGGCCGAAATCGCCCACTCACCTGGCCAGTGCCGATAGCGCCGCCAAGGCTGAACTCTTTCAAGACTGGCAGGCCGGCGAAGTCGTAGCGCTGGTCCGTCACGCCGAGCGGTGCGACCAATCCAACAACCCTTGCCTGGGGTCGGCGGACGGTATCACCCGCTTCGGTAACGAGTCCTCCACGGCGGTCGGCCAGCACTTCACGCGCCTGGGCATGGCGCAAACCGATGTGTTGAGCAGCCCGGCCACGCGCACGATGCAAACGTCGCACGCCATGTTCGGCAGTGACCCCAAGACACAGGAGTGGCTGGTCACTTGTGGCAAAACGCTGCGCAACGACGTGGTCGCGCACAAGCAGGCCCATCGCAATCTGGTGCTGGTCTCTCACAGTGGCTGCATTGGCGACTTCTTGGCCGAGACCGGTTTCCCGCATGCGGCCAAGAGTGAATACGGCAGTTCACTGTTCCTGCGTATTGACACTAATGGGCAACTCCAAGTGCTGGGCATTATTAATCCTGAAGACTGGAACGCAGTGCAGGGGAAATAAACAACGGCGACTCGCCAACAGCCATCAGTAGCCACCGACTCGACTTGAGTTGTCCCACTGTCCATTGAACTTCGACACCCACGCTGCCCGCTTGCGGTATTACGGCAAGGACGAGTCATGACTTCGCATAACCCATTACCCCATTCTACGGATCAGCTAGCCAGCGCTCGCGTCCCGATTGAACGCTGGCTGGTGCCCGGCCTGTTATTGGCGTTTGTGGTTTTTTACCTGCTGCCGCTGATGACGCACGGGCTATGGATCCCCGACGAAACCCGGTACGGCCAGATCAGTCAGGAGATGCTCCTGACTGGCAACTGGGTCGCGCCGCACTTCATGGGCATCCGCTACTTCGAAAAGCCTATTGCCGGCTACTGGATGATCGCCATCGGTCAGGCGATCTTTGGCGATAACCTGTTCGGCGTGCGGATTGCTTCGGCTGTGAGTACCGGGCTGAGTGTCTGGCTGACTTACCTGATCGCCCGCAGGCTTTGGAACGATCCACGCAAAAGCGCGGCCTGCGCATTGCTGTACATGAGTTTCGGGCTGATTGCCGGTCAGGCCGGTTACGCCAACCTTGATCCGCAATTCACGCTCTGGGTCAACTTGAGCCTGGTCGCGCTCTGGTTTGCCATCGACGGCCAAACGTCTCGAAACAAGGTGAGCGCGTGGGCGGTGATGGGTTTTGCCTGTGGCATGGGTTTCATGACCAAAGGCTTTCTCGCCTGGCTGTTACCGGTGTTGATCGCCCTGCCCTACATGATCTGGCAACGGCGCATGGGCGAATTGCTGCGTTACGGTTCGTTAGCCGTGTTGGTCGCTGTCGCGGTGTGCTTGCCATGGGTGCTCGCCATCCAGCATCGGGAGCCGGACTTCTGGAACTTCTTCTTCTGGAATGAACACGTGCGCCGGTTCGCCGCCGATGATGCGCAGCACGCACGACCCTGGTGGTTTTATCTGCCGCTGCTGATCGCGTCGAGCCTGCCGTGGGCGGCATTGCTGCCCAACACGTTGATCAACGCGTGGAAGCAAAAAGGCCAACCCGCCATCGCGTTCATGCTGTTGTGGCTATTGTTGCCATTGGCGTTTTTCAGCTTGAGCAGCGGCAAACTGCCGACCTACATCATGCCGTGCCTGTTGCCGCTGGCCCTGCTGATCGGGCACACGGTCATGGAGCAGCTGAATCTGGGTCGGGGCCGTTCAATTCGCATCAATGGGGTGATCAACATCAGCGTGGGCACCGCCGCGTTGATCGCCTTGCTTTATGTCCAGACCACCAAGGAAATCTACCCAAACACCGAGATGTTCAGCCTGTCCCTGGTGTTTATCGTGTTGGTCGGCTGGATCATTTCCAACGCCTTGCAAGTCATGCGGCCGTTGACGTTTTGGGCGATGCCCGCCGTCGGTATCTGGCTGCTGGTCGCGTTAGCGCCGGCCGCCATGCCTTCGCAGATCGTCAACAGCAAGATGCCGGACCAGTTTATCGCCGAGCACCTTGATGCATTGGCGCAAACCTCTTCGTTGCTGAGTAACGATCTGGGGGCGGCTTCGGCGTTGTCCTGGCGTTTGAAGCGGCCACAAATCGACCTGTTCAATACCGTTGGCGAGCTGAAATACGGCCTCGCCGACCCGGCCATGGACTCACGCAAAGTCACCAAGGACAGCGTCGCCAAGTGGATGGCCGAGGCACGAAAAAAAGGCGCGGTAGGCGTGGTGATGCGGGTGAACAGCGTTCAGGAAGTGCAGGAGGTCGAGCTGTTGCCTATCGACGGCGTGCGCTATGAGCGAGGCAATCTGCAGATCCTGATATTTCCGAAAACCGGCCCTGACAGCGTTTCTGACAAAGTGCCGACTGGAAACCCCTCATGAAATTCTGGACCCGTGACAAGGGCCGGTTGACGCTGCTGCTGGGCGTTACCGCGTTGATTCTGTTGTTGGGGCTAGGCACCCGTGAGTTATGGGGCGCGGAAACACGTTGGGCCAATATCGCGTTGCAGATGCTGCAAAGTGGTGACTATTTCGACCCCTACCTCAAAGGTGGGGCCTATTACGACAAACCGCTGCCCTCCTATTGGTTGATCACGGCCTCCGCCTGGTTGACCGGCGGTCTGAACCACTGGTCATTGCGCCTCTCCTCGGTGATCGCCGCGTGGCTGAGCGTGTGGTTGGTGTACCTGATCGGCGAGCAGCTGTTCCGCAAAGGCACCGGTTTGATTGCCGGGTGGATGCTGGCGACCACCTTCTATTTTGTCTTTTGGGCACGGGTGGCCACGGCCGACATCCTCACGGTTTGCGGCGTGCTGGCGGCGGTGTGGTGGTATTGGCGCGGACCGGACGACACCCGCGTCGGTCGTTACCTGGTGTTTTTCCTGCTGCTGTCCCTGACCTCGCTGTTCAAAGGCTTGATCGGTTTTATCCTGCCGGGATTGTTGCTGCTGCCGCATCTGGTGCAGGAAGGACGCTGGAAACGCCACCTCAATCTGCGGCTGTGTGCGGCACTGCTGATTGCCGGCGTTTTCTACATGACCCCGTTCATGCTGTCGCATGTTTACGGTGCACCAACCTATGGCGAAAGTGGCCTGGGCCTGGTGTTGCGCGAGAACGTCGTCCGGTTTTTCCAGCCGTTCGATAACATCGGCCCGATTTACACCTACCTGCTTTACCTCCCCGTCTACACCTTGCCGTGGGCGCCTTGCTGGCTGTTGGCGTGCTGGGTCGCGTTGCGCAACTGGCGCAGTGTCGAGCCCAATACCCGCTGGCTGCTCTGGGGCCTGGGGTTGCTGATGTTGTTTTTCACTGCCAGTGGCAGTCGACGCAGCTACTACGTGCTGCCGCTTGTGCCCTTCGCGCAACTGCTGGGAGCGTGGTGGATCACCCGACGCATGGCTGAACGCAACGTGGTCGGCACGTTGCTCAGTCGCGGCTTGAAGATCGGCTTCGGAGTGAGTGCCGTCGCACTAATGGCCGTGCTTGGCGTGCTGTATCCCTGGACCAACAGCGGTGGCGGCGTGATGGACTTCGGTGACAGGGTCAAGCTCGAGGCCAGCAAACGGGCTCCCTTGAATCACTGGCGCATGGTGATGATCGATGTCGATAACAAAGTGCCCATGTACCTGCAAACCGGTGGCCCAACGTTTTATTACGTACAGCAAACCGACGACTTCCCGCGCACCGGCGACACCGACGCGCTGATGGCCTGGTTGGACCGCACCAGTGGCCAGCACTGGAATCCGCAACTTACCATTGTTGTCGCGCAGTACCGCAACGGCGATGCGCTGCCGCTGAACTACCTGAGTGCCGACCACCAGGTCATCACCACCACGCCCACCAACGGCGAACGACTGTTTCACGCCCGCGAAGACCAGAGCGTGGCGTTTATTCCCGACTGATCCACAACGAAAATTGAACCACCGGGCCGCGCTTCCCGGCGTGCCTTTGAGAGCGGTACTATCCTTTCGCCACTATTTACACATCAGCGGCTGCCCGCCGGTTGCTCACAACAAGGTGTGCGAAACGAATTTCTGCCGGGCAAGCCGTTGAGGGCTGCTAATCTGAATGAAAATGACATGTATTAACGGTTTCTTTGACGTTTTTTTCTCATTTTACGTTCTACATTCCCTGCCATTCAAAACATGCAAATGATTCGCATTGATTTGCTAGCGGATCGCCATGCATGACCACCAAGAAAGAACAGGAGCTGCCCCCGGAATGACGCCCTCTTTCCCTGCGTTTCTCAAAACCGCACTGCTGACCACCGCACTGATCAGCGCCGGGCATGTGTATGCCGCTGAGACCGACGGCATCGTGGTCTACAACGCTCAACACGAAAGTCTGACCAAAGCCTGGGTCGAGGGCTTCACCAAGGAAACCGGGATCAAAGTCACGGTACGTAACGGCGACGACACCGAGATGGGCAATCAGCTCGTTCAGGAAGGCGCCGCTTCTCCGGCCGACGTGTTCCTGACCGAGAACTCCCCGGCCATGGTGCTGGTGGACAACGCGGGCCTGTTTGCACCGGTCGCGCCGACCACGCTGGAGCAAGTCGATGCGGCTTATCGTCCGGCGCATGGCAAATGGGTCGGAATCGCTGCGCGCTCCACGGTATTCGTCTACAACCCGAGCAAACTACCTGCAGCCGATCTGCCGAAATCGCTGATGGACCTCGCCGGGCCCGACTGGAAAGGCCGTTGGGGCGCCTCGCCTGCCGGTGCCGATTTTCAGGCCATCGTCGCCGCTGTGCTGGAACTCAAGGGTGAAGCCGCCACCCTTGAGTGGCTCAAGGGGATGAAAGCCAACTACACCGCCTACCGTGGCAACAGCGCCGTGCTCAAGGCCGTCAACGCCGGCCAGGTCGACAGCGGTGTGATCTATCACTACTACAGCTTCGGCGATCAGGCCAAGACCGGTGAAAACAGCAAGAACACCGCCCTCTTCTACTTCAAGCATAAAGATCCGGGTGCCTTTGTCAGCGTCTCCGGTGGCGGCGTCCTGGCCTCTAGCAAACACAAAGAAGAAGCACAGGCACTGCTGAAGTGGATCACCGGCAAGGAAGGCCAGAAAGTCCTCGAAACCGGCAAATCGTTCGAATACGCCGTGGGCAAGAACGCACCGTCCAATCCTAAACTGGTGCCTTTGCAGCAGCTCGATGCGCCAGCAGTCGATGCCTCAAAACTCGACAGCAAAAAAGCCGTGGAGTTGATGACTCAGGCGGGACTGCTCTAATTGATTCCTGAAACCCTCCCAGGGGCTATCGCCACGGCGATGCCCTCGAACTTGCGACGACGCTCCCGTGGCGTCTTCACAGGTCGCGGCGGCGTGTGGGTGATCGGTTTGTCCATACTGATCGCCCTCCTGTCGCTGCTGCCGATTGCCTTCGTCATCGGCGTGTCGATTCAAACGGGCTGGGCGGCCATCGTGCCGCTGGTCTTGCGGCCTCGCGTCGCTGAACTGCTGATCAACACCGTGTTGCTGGTGGTGATCACCATTCCGTTGTGCGTGATGCTGGGCCTGGCGCTGGCCTGTCTGACAGAGCGCACCAATCTGCCGGGCCGACGCACATGGTCACTGCTGGCCACCGCCCCGCTGGCGGTGCCGGCCTTTGTCCACAGCTATGCGTGGGTGAGCCTGGTGCCACCGATCCACGGGTTGTTTGCCGGCGTGCTGGTCTCGGTCATCGCCTACTTCCCGTTTCTGTACCTGCCGATTGCCGCCACCCTGCGCCGGCTCGATCCAGCCATCGAAGACGTCGGCGAATCGCTGGGACTCAAACCGTGGGCGGTGTTCTTTCGGTTGGTACTGCCGCAGCTGCGCCTGGCCATTTGCGGCGGTGCGTTGTTGGTAGGCCTGCATTTGCTCGCCGAATATGGCCTGTACGCGATGATCCGCTTCGACACCTTCACCACCGCGATCTTCGACCAGTTCAAATCCACCTTCAATGGCCCTGCCGCCAACATGTTGGCCAGTGTGCTGGCCCTGTGTTGCCTGGCGATGCTCACCGCCGAATCCGCTGCTCGCGGCACGGCGCGTTATGCCCGGGTCGGCTCAGGAAGCGCACGCTCTCAGCGGACGGTGCGTCTGGGCTCACGGAATATCGCGCTCGGCCTGCTCCTGCAAGGCATCACCTGCGCACTGGCGCTGGGCGTGCCATTGATCACGCTGGGCAAGTGGCTGATTGCGGGGGGCACGCAAGTCTGGCAACTGGACGATCTGCTGCCGACGCTGCAACAGACGTTGCTGTTAGGCGCTGCGGGCGCGGCCCTCACTACCTGCGCCGCGATCCCGATTGCCTGGCTGTCGATTCGCGCGCCGGGTCGACTGCAACGGGTGCTGGAAAGCTGCAACTACATCACCAGCTCGTTGCCGGGGATTGTCGTGGCGTTGGCCCTGGTCACGTTCACCATCCATTTTGCCCGGCCGATTTATCAGACCACGATCACCGTGTTGCTGGCGTATCTGCTGATGTTCTTGCCCCGGGCCCTGGTGAGTCTAAGGGCCGGTATTGCCCAGGCACCAGTGGAGCTGGAAAACATCGCGCGCAGCCTCGGCCGCTCGCCGGGGCGGGCCTTGTGGCTGATTACCCTGCGCCTGGCCGCGCCGGGGGCCGCCGCTGGCGCTGCGCTGGTGTTTCTGGCGATCACCAACGAACTCACCGCCACCCTGCTGCTGGCGCCCAATGGTACGCGCACCCTGGCCACCGGCTTCTGGGCCATGACCAGCGAAATCGACTATGCCGCCGCTGCACCCTATGCCCTGTTGATGATCCTGCTGTCGCTTCCGCTGACCGGACTTCTTTATCACCAATCCAAACGAACGGCTGGCCGATGAACGCTCTTGAACTGCATGCCATTTCCAAGTCTTACGGCGACCATCAGGCGCTGGAAAACATCAACCTGTCGGTACCCGCCGGCAGTCGGACGGTGATTGTCGGACCGTCCGGTTCAGGCAAGACCACCCTGTTGCGGATGATCGCCGGTTTCGAATTCCCGGACACCGGCCGGCTCTCACTCAACGGCCAGACACTCGTCGACGAGACCCACGAGGTGCCGGCGCATCAGCGTTTGATTGGTTACGTGCCCCAGGACGGCGCCCTGTTCCCGCACATGACCGTGGCCGCCAATATCGGTTTCGGGCTTGCGAGCAAGGGCAGCGAAAAAAACGAGCGTATCGCCGAGCTGATGGACAGCGTGTCTCTGGACGCGAACATGGCCAATCGTTGGCCCCATGAACTCTCCGGCGGCCAGCAACAGCGTGTGGCGCTGGCACGGGCATTGGCGCAACAGCCGCGCCTGATGCTGCTGGACGAGCCGTTTTCCGCCCTCGATACCGGCCTGCGCGGTGCAATGCGCAAAATGGTCGCCCGGCTGCTGTCCGATGCCGGCGTCACCACCATCCTGGTCACCCATGACCAGAGCGAAGCGCTGTCGTTTGCCGATCAACTGGCAGTGATGCGCGACGGTCGGCTGGTGCAGTCCGGCCATCCCCTGGATCTTTACCGCTACCCCAACGACGAACAGACCGCGCTGTTTCTCGGGGATGCGGTGGTCATGCCGGCCCGCATCGAAGCCGGCTGGGCCCATTGCGACCTCGGCCGGATTCCGGTGAACAACCATCGCAACAACAGTGCCGCGCAGATCATGCTACGTCCCGAACAACTGCAACTGGTCAGCGCCCAGCCCAGTCCCACCGAGGCTACCGGCTGCCGCGCGATGGTCACCGACCGGGATTTCAGCGGCAATACCTGCACATTGACCGTCGAGCTGGAAGCCCCGACTGCCGGCGAACTGACAGGACGGTCATTAACGGTTCGCAGCTCAGGCATGTATGCGCCCCCTGCCGGCAGCGCGGTTCACGTCTCGACCATCGGCCATGCCCACGTGTTCAGCGACGTTTGACAGCGATGCGTCAAAGATCAAAGCGATCCACTGCGCGGCGCCGCTCGTTGTCGTCGCGTACATCGTAATTGGCGGTGGTCTGGATGTTGCTGTGATGCGCCAGTTTCTGCGCGATCGATAAATCGTGCTCTTCAATCACGCGGGTGATGAATGAACGGCGAAAATCATGCGGCATGATCTTGACCCCGACTTCGGCACCGCGCTGGCGCGCGATGTAATAGATCGCATGTTTGGTCACGCGCTCACGGGTGATATGGCTGCCACGGCGAATGCGGTTGAACAGAAACGGGTCATCCACCTCGCCTTCCTTGAGCTGTGATCGGCGGAACTCGAGCCAGGCTTCCAGCTTGGCGAAGGCCCAGGCCGGCGCATACTTGATCAATTGCTTGTTGCCCTTGGCCGTCACCCGCAGGCTGCGCTCGGCAAAATCGACCTGCGACAGGTCGAGGTTTACCGATTCGGACTTGCGCATCCCCGAACCGTACAAAATCCCGATGATCGCCGCGTCCCGCAACCCTTGTGGACGTGGATCGGCGGCACACACCGCCATCAACTCCTGGATCAGCGTGCGCCGCAAGTTGCGCCCTTGCGACAATCGGGTGCCGGCAATGCCTTTGACCGAGCGCATTTTCAGCAGGTGTTCCTGGCTGATCAAGCTCATGCGCCACGCCTCATTCATTACCCCGCGGATTGCGTTCACATACAACGAAGATGTGTTAGGCGCATAGCCGTCTTCGCGCAACGCCGCGACTAGCGCAATGACATCTTCTGGCTGCAGCTGATGCCAGGGAATTTCCTCGATGTTCATGTCTTCGAAGCCCAACCGGTCGGCGGCATCCTGCAATACATAACGCATGGTCAGCTGACTGGAGGGCGCGAGCCGGGCCAGGTAGACCGTCAACGGGTTGGTCTTTGAAGCAACAGGATGGGTAACAGGTAAGTCAGTCAAACGAAACGGCCTTCAGTTAAAACACTGCAGTAAAACAACTAAGGATTGAAACATTCCTCATCTAAAGCGGGGACTTCCGTAGGACTTTTCTTCTAAAACCCACGATGAACGGCAGGAGTCTGAACAGTGCCTGTATGGCTCTCAGATAAATGATTTGCCGACCGGGTTTTCATGTTCCTTTCACGAAATTGCGCATACCCTCAATGAGCTGCGACTGTCCCCCACAGGCCTCCAACGTGCCGACCGGAACAGAAAAAGTCAATTAATGCGATTTGTCACACTTTCGGTGTAACCAATTGAAGCAGCTTATTTTTTATCGACTACGCTTGCCTTGGATCCAGCACATCCAGTATCAATCTTTGTCCAATTCCAGCCCGAGGTGCCCATGAGTCAGGCGTTTCTCCCCTTTTCCCGCCCAAGTATCGGCGATGAAGAAATTGCAGCCGTCGAGCAAGTATTGCGCTCCGGCTGGATCACCACCGGGCCAAAAAACCAACAATTGGAAGAGCAGTTCGCCAACTATGTCGGATGCCGCCACGCCGTCGCACTTTCTTCGGCCACCGGTGGCATGCACATCACCTTGCTGGCCTTGGGCATCGGGCCGGGCGATGAAGTCATTACCCCGTCCCAGACATGGGTGTCCACCGCCAACATGATCTGCCTGCTGGGCGCGACGCCGGTGTTCGTCGACGTCGACCGCGACACCCTGATGTGCGATCTGGACAGCATCGAGGCCGCCATCACCCCGCGCACCAAAGCCATCATTCCGGTGCACTACGCGGGCGCCGCTTTCGATCTCGACCCGCTGTATGCGCTGGCTGACAAACACGGTATTCCTGTCATCGAAGACGCCGCCCACGCCGCTGGCACCTACTACAAAGGTCGTCATGTCGGTTCCAAGGGCACGGCGATCTTCTCGTTTCACGCCATCAAGAACATGACCTGCGCTGAAGGCGCGATGTTTGTCAGCGACGATGAAGCCCTGGCCAACCGGGTGCGCATGCTCAAGTTTCATGGCCTCGGCGTCGACGCCTATGACCGCCTGACTGGCGGCCGCAAACCGCAGGCGCAAGTGATTGAACCGGGTTTCAAATACAACCTGGCCGACATCAATGCCGCCATCGCCCTGGTGCAACTGGAGCGACTTGAAGAGATCAACGCCAAGCGCACCCAGCTCGCTCAAACCTACCTGCAACGCCTGGAAGGCTGCGCCGTGCAACCGCTGGCGATACCCACTTACCCGCAACAACACGCCTGGCACCTGTTTATCCTGCGCATCGACGCCGAGCGTTGCGGCCTGGACCGTGAAGCGTTCATGAAGGGCTTACAGGAGCAGAACATAGGCACTGGCATCCACTTTATTGCCACACATTTGCACACGTATTATCGTCAGCGGTTCCCGAACATCTACTTGCCCAACACCGAATGGAATTCGGCGCGGCTGTGTTCGATCCCGTTGTTCCCCGACATGACCGCCGATGATGTCAATCGTGTGGTCGATGCCATTGAAAACGTTATGGACAGATCTCAGTGAAACCTTACCCAATCCGTTGCGTGTCGGTTGTTATCCCGGTCTACAACGAGCAGGACAGCCTGCCCGAGTTGCTGCGGCGTACCGAAGCGGCCTGTGCACAGTTGCACCATGAATACGAAATCGTGCTGGTGGATGACGGCAGTCGCGACAATTCGGCGCAAATCCTCGAAGAAGCCGCCAGTCGTGAAGGCAGCCCGGTGGTCGCGGTCATTCTCAACCGCAACTATGGTCAGCATGCGGCAATCATGGCCGGTTTCGAACACTGCAAAGGTGATGTCGTCATCACGCTCGATGCCGACCTGCAAAATCCGCCTGAAGAAATTCCGCGACTGGTGGCCCAGGCCGAACTCGGTTATGACGTGGTCGCCACTGTGCGCAACAACCGTCAGGACTCGGCCCTGCGTCGCTGGCCGTCGAAACTGATCAACATGGCCGTGCAGCGTTCGACCGGCGTTGCCATGAGCGATTACGGCTGCATGTTGCGTGCTTATCGCCGGACCATCGTGGACGCGATGCTGGCCTGCCGCGAACGCAGCACCTTCATCCCGATCCTGGCCAACAGTTTTGCCCGGCACACCACGGAAATCCTGGTGATGCACGCCGAGCGCGAACACGGTGAATCCAAGTACAGCCCCATGCGCCTGGTCAACCTGATGTTCGACCTGATCACCTGCATGACCACCACGCCGTTGCGCCTGCTGAGCATCGTCGGCTTCGCCATGGCCGGCCTGGGCGTGCTGTTCGCCATGACCTTGATCTTCTTGCGCCTGGTGTTCGGCGCCGAATGGGCTGGCGACGGTTCGTTCGTGCTGTTCGCCGTGCTCTTCGTCTTCACCGGCGGGCAATTCATCGGCATGGGCCTGCTGGGCGAGTACCTGGGACGCATGTACAGCGACGTCCGCGCCCGCCCGCGCTTCTTTGTCGAAAAAGTCTTGCGTAGCCAACCCGCCGCACCCGCTCCCGTTGTCACCGTTGACGGCCTCACTTCCACTTCAGATCAGGTTCTCTCATGAGCGCAAAAGCTGTTGTCTTCGCCTACCACGATATTGGCTGTGCCGGTATCGAATCCCTGCTCGCGTCCGGCTTTGAAATTGCCGCCGTGTTCACTCATGCCGATGACCCGAAAGAAAACGCGTTCTACGGTTCCGTTGCGCAGTTGTGTGCCCAAAAAGGCATCCCGGTGCATGCCCCTGAAGATGCCAACCATCCGCTGTGGATCGAGCGCATTGCCAAACTCAACCCGGATTACCTCTTCTCGTTCTACTACCGCAACCTGTTGACCGAGCCGCTGTTGGCCACCGCCCGCAAAGGCGCATTCAACCTGCACGGCTCGTTGCTGCCACGCTACCGAGGCCGCGCCCCGGCCAACTGGGTGCTGGTGAACGGTGAAACCGAAACCGGCGTGACGCTGCATCGCATGGTCAAGCGCGCCGACGCCGGCGCGATCATCGCCCAGCAAAAGGTTGCCATTGAACGCAGCGACACCGCGCTCACCCTGCACGGCAAATTGCGTGTAGCCGCGGCCGACCTGTTGCGCGACACCCTGCCTGCACTGCTGCAAGGCAAAGTCACCGAAACGGCTCAGGACGAGTCCAAAGCCACGGTATTCGGTCGCCGCACCGCCGCCGACGGCAAACTGTTCTGGAAGAAACCCGCTGAAGAACTGTTCAACCTGGTCCGTGCGGTTACCCAGCCGTACCCGGGCGCGTTCTGCGACGTGGGCGAGCACAAGCTGATTGTCTGGAGCGCCGAAGTGGCCAAGGGCAATGAAGGTCAGGCGCCGGGCCGTGTGATCAGCGTCGATCCACTGCGTATCGCCTGCGGCGAAGACTCGCTGGTGATCACCGCCGGTCAGCGTAATGACAACGGTCTGTACCTGAGCGGCCCGCAACTGGCCAACGAATTGGGTCTGGTCGACGGCTCCGTCCTGCGCGGGGCTGAATCCGGTCGCAAGCCACGTCGCACCCGCGTGCTGATCCTCGGCGTCAATGGCTTCATCGGCAACCACTTGTCCGAGCGCCTGCTGCGCGATGACCAGTACGAAGTCTACGGCCTGGACATCGGTTCGGACGCCATCGACCGCCTGCGCAGCCACCCCAACTTCCACTTCGTCGAAGGGGATATCAGCATTCACTCCGAGTGGATCGAGTATCACATCAAGAAGTGCGACGTGATCCTGCCGCTGGTAGCGATTGCCACCCCGATCGAATACACCCGCAATCCGCTGCGCGTATTCGAACTGGACTTCGAAGAGAACCTGAAACTGGTTCGCTACTGCGTCAAATACAACAAGCGCGTGATCTTCCCGTCGACTTCCGAAGTCTATGGCATGTGCCAGGACAACAACTTCGACGAAGACACTTCCAACCTCATCGTTGGCCCGATCAACAAGCAACGCTGGATCTACTCGGTCTCCAAACAGTTGCTCGACCGCGTCATCTGGGCCTACGGCCAGAAAGGCCTGAATTTCACCCTGTTCCGCCCTTTCAACTGGATGGGCCCACGTCTTGACCGTCTGGACTCGGCACGTATCGGCAGCTCCCGAGCCATTACCCAGCTGATCCTGAACCTGGTGGAAGGCACGCCAATTCGCCTGTTCGATGGCGGTGAGCAAAAGCGTTGCTTCACTGACATCGCTGACGGCGTAGAAGCGCTGGCGCGGATCATCGACAACGAAAACGACGCCTGCAACGGTCAGATCATCAACATCGGCAACCCGGAGAACGAAGCGAGCATTCGCCAGTTGGGCGAAGAACTGCTGCGTCAGTTCGAAGCTCACCCGCTGCGCGACAACTTCCCGCCGTTCGCCGGTTTCCGCGACGTAGAAAGCAAAGCCTTCTACGGCACCGGCTACCAGGACGTGTCCCACCGCAAACCAAGCATCGCCAACGCCAAGCGTCTGCTGGACTGGACGCCAACCGTGGAGATGAGCGAGACCATCGGCAACACGCTGGACTTCTTCCTTCGTGAAGCCATGCTCGAAATCGCGGACAAGCGTTGATGCAGGCAGGCCTTCGAATCGATGTCGACACCTACCGAGGCACCCGTGAGGGGGTGCCCCGGCTGCTGGAAATCCTCGACGAAGCGCAGGTCAAGGCGACGTTCTTCTTCAGCGTCGGGCCGGACAACATGGGGCGCCACTTGTGGCGCCTGATCCGCCCGCAATTTCTCTGGAAAATGCTCCGTTCCAATGCCGCCGGGTTGTACGGCTGGGACATTTTGCTGGCCGGCACTGCCTGGCCGGGCAAACCGATCGGCCGGGACCTGGGGCATTTGATGCGCGAGGCTCAGGCTGCCGGGCATGAAGTCGGCCTGCACGCCTGGGATCACCATGGCTGGCAGGCCAATGCCGGACGCTGGAGCGACGCGCAACTGATCGAGCAAATCCGCCAGGGCGTCGACACGCTCAGCGACATCCTCGGAAAAAAGGTCGACTGTTCGGCCGCCGCCGGTTGGCGTGCGGACGAGCGCGTGATCGAAGCCAAGCAAGCATTCGGCTTTCGCTACAACAGCGACTGCCGGGGTCAGAGCCTGTTTCAGCCGACGCTGGCAAACGGTAGTTTGGGTGCACCGCAGATACCGGTGGACCTGCCGACCTTCGATGAGGTGGTTGGCCCGACGGTCACTGCCCAGGACTTCAACGCGTTCATTCTTGACCGTTTTTCCCCCGACAAACTCAACGTCTACACCATTCACGCAGAAGTAGAAGGGATTCTGATGGCCAACGATTTCCGTCAGCTGCTGGCCGATGCGCGCCAGCGTGACATTCATTTCCAGCCCTTGGGCGATCTGCTGCCCGACGCGCCCAACACCTTGCCCACAGGACGTGTCGTACGCGGCACCCTTGAAGGTCGCGAAGGCTGGTTGGGAGTGCAAGGCGCATGAGCAAACGCTGGGCACTCCCCCTGCTGCTGGTCCTTTTCGTCCTGGGTTATCTGCTGCCACTGGGCACCCATGGCTTATGGATCCCGGACGAAACCCGTTACGCACAGATCAGTCAGCACATGCTCCTGAGCGGCGACTGGGTGTCGCCGCATTTCATGAGCGTGCGCTATTTCGAGAAGCCGGCGGCGGGTTACTGGATGATCGCCGCCAGCCAGGCGCTGTTCGGTCAGAACCTGTTTGGCGTGCGGTTTGCCTCGGCGCTGAGCATGGGCCTGAGCGTGCTGCTGTGCTTCCTGATCGCCCGCCGATTGTGGAACGATCCGCGCAAGAGTTTTGCATGCGCGCTGCTTTACATGAGTTTCAGCGTCATCGCTGGTCAGGCCGGTTACGCCAACCTTGATCCGCAATTCACCTTATGGGTCAACCTGAGTCTGGTGGCGTTGTGGTTTGCGCTGGACAGCGACGGTCGCCGGCAAAAAATCATCAGCTGGGGGGCGCTGGGTCTGGCCTGCGGCATGGGCTTCATGACCAAGGGTTTCCTGGCCTGGTTGCTGCCGGTGCTGGTGGCCCTGCCCTACATGATCTGGCAGAAACGCTGGAAAGAATTGCTGACCTACGGGCCTGTGGCGATTGTCGTGGCCATCGCGGTGAGCCTGCCCTGGGTGCTGGCGGTTCATTCGGAAGAGCCCGATTACTGGCGTTTCTTCTTCTGGCACGAACACATTCAGCGCTTTGCCGGTGAGGACGCCCAGCATGAAGAGCCGTTCTGGTTCTACCTGCCGCTGCTGGTCGGTTTCAGTCTGCCATGGGCGGCGTTGTTACCGTCCGCGCTGAAACAGGCCTGGCAAACCCGACGTCAGTCCAGCATCGGCTTCCTGCTGCTGTGGCTGGTGATGCCGCTGGTATTTTTCAGCATCAGCAAAGGCAAACTGCCGAGTTACATCCTGCCATGCCTGCTGCCCCTGGCCTTGTTGCTGGGTCACACACTGGCTGACCGGCTGAAGCTGGAACAGGGACGGGTGCTGGGGCTCAACGGATTGCTCAACCTGGTGTTGGGTCTGGTGACCCTGATCGCCTTGGTCTACCTGCAACTGAAAAAGCCGCTGTACGACCACGAACTGCACAACCTGGTGCTGGTGTTCATCGGTTTGATCGGCTGGATCATGGCCAATCTGCTGCAAGCGTTCAGGCCATTGCAATGCTGGGCTGCACCGGCATTCGGCAGTTTGCTGCTGATCGGCTTGATACCCGCCGGACTGCCTAACTCGGTGGTCGCCAACAAGACCCCCGACCAATTCATCCTTCATCACATGGATGAACTGGCACAGACCGGCAAACTGCTGAGCAACGATCTTGGCGCCGCATCGGCGCTGGCCTGGCGCATGAAGCACCCGGATGTGTCCTTGTACAACTCGGTAGGCGAATTGAAATATGGTCTCGCCTATCCTGACTCCGCACAGCAGCTGGTCACCATCGGCCAGGTTCAGCAGTGGATGCGCGACGCCCGCCGCAACGGCTCCGTCGGTGTGGTAATGCGAGTCAAGGGTGAGGATGAGTTGCAGGAAATCGAATTGTTGCCCAAGGACGGTAAACGTTATGAACAGGGCAACCTGGTGATCCTGATTTTCCCTCAGGAGGCGCCATGAGCCTGCTACTGGTACTGGTCGCGTGCCTGTTGACGTGCCTGGGTCAGATTGCGCAGAAATACGCCGTGGAGAGCTGGCGCGGCCAGGCTTCGGGATGGGGCGCGAAACTGCGCTCGCCCTGGCTGTGGCTGGCGCTCGCCGCGCTGGGGTCAGGCTTGCTGGTCTGGCTGCTGGTGTTGCAACGCCTCGAAGTCGGCATCGCCTACCCAATGCTCAGCCTCAATTTTGTATTGGTCACCCTGATCGCCCGCTTCGTCTTTCACGAAACCATTGATCGCCAGCACTGGTGCGGCGTTGCACTGGTGATCGGTGGCGTGGTTCTGCTGGGGCAACACGCATGAGCCTGCGTCGCGGAATCAGTTTCGCCATGGGCAGCGTGGTGCTGGGCAGCGCGGCGCAACTGGGCATGCGTTGGAGCATGACCCGCCTACCCTCACCGGAAAACTGGCTGACCGCCAGTTTCGAACTGGTCCCGGTGCTGGTCGTGCTGGCCGCGATCCTGGCCTACGCCCTCTCGATGCTCTGCTGGCTGGCCGCCCTGCGCGACTTGCCGCTGGGCCGGGCCTATTCGCTTTTGAGCATCAGCTACGCGCTGGTGTACGTGCTGGCCGCCAGCCTGCCGCTGTTTCACGAATCGTTCAGCCTTTCCAAGACCGTCGGGGTGGCATTGGTCATTCTCGGGGTCATCACAATCAACTCTCGTTCAGTCCGTGCGACCGAACTCCGGGGTGCGTCATGAAAATCAGTGTATTTGGTAGCGGTTATGTGGGCCTGGTCCAGGCAGCTGTCCTGGCTGAAGTTGGCCATGATGTGGTCTGCATGGACATCGACGAGAAAAAAGTCGCACTGCTGCAACAGGGCCACGTGAGCATTTTCGAACCAGGGCTGGCCAGTCTGGTACGTGAAAGCCTGGAAGCCAAACGACTGCAATTCACCAGCGACGAAAAACTGGCCGTCCAGCATGGCGAGGTGCTGTTCATTGCGGTGGGCACGCCGTCCCGGGACGATGGTTCGGCGGACCTGAGCTATGTGATGTCGGTCGGTGATGCCGTGGCGCGGCATCGCGAACAACCGGTGATTCTGGTGGAGAAGTCCACGGTCCCGGTAGGCACCGGCGACGCGTTGCAAGCACATATCGACAAGGCCCTGGTGACAACTGGCCGTGTGTTGCAGTTCGATATCGTCTCCAACCCCGAGTTTCTCAAGGAAGGTTCGGCCGTCGCCGATTGCCGGCGCCCGGACCGGATCATCATTGGCTGCGAACGTGACGAAGTCCGCGAAGTAATGCGCGACCTCTATGCACCGTTCAACCGCAACCACGACCGCGTCATGTTCATGGACCTGCGCAGCGCCGAACTGACCAAGTACGCCGCCAACTGCATGCTGGCCACCAAAATCAGCTTCATCAACCAGATTGCCGAACTGGCCGAACACCTGGGCGCCGACATCGAATCGGTGCGTCTGGGCATCGGCGCCGACTCGCGCATCGGTTATCACTTCATTTACCCCGGCTGCGGTTATGGCGGCTCGTGTTTCCCCAAAGACATGCGCGCCCTGATTCACAGCGCCCAGGAAGCGCACTGCTCCAGTGACCTGCTGCAAGCGGTGGAAGCGATCAACGAGCGCCAGAAACACAAACTGTTCTCGCGGATCAACGCGTTCTACCGTGGTGATCTGCGGGGCAAGACCTTTGCCGTCTGGGGCCTGGCGTTCAAGCCCAACACCGATGACATGCGTGATGCGCCGAGCCGGGTCCTGCTGGAATCGCTGTGGGCCGCCGGAGCCAATGTCCGCGCTTATGATCCGGAAGCGATGCAGGAAACCCAAAAGCTCTATCCGAATGAATCGAAGCTGATGCTCATGGGGACGCCCGAATCGGTATTGACCGGTGCCGATGCCTTGATCGTCTGCACCGAGTGGCAACAGTTCAAGGCCCCGGATTTCGACCTGATCGAACAGCGTCTGAACGCGCCCGTGATCTTCGACGGACGCAACCTGTACGACGCCGAACGCCTTGAACGCAGCGGTTTCAAATACTTCCCGATGGGCCGTGGCGAGTCACGCAACCTGCCGATTCCGCTTCAGCAATGGCCGGCAGACTCGGTCGTCGCGTGATCACCCTGTCACCCACCCGCCAGCAGTCCCTGGGCATCGGGTTACTGGCACTGATCCTGTTCAGTGCCGGGGTTTATCAGCAGGCGGCCATCGGTTTCGATTCACGGTTCGTGATGTTTGCCCAGGAAATGCTGCGTAACGGGCCATCGGTGTTCCCCACCACCTATGGCCAGCCTTACGCCGACTACTCCGCCCTGTCGACGCTATTCATCTGGCTGCTGTCCTTGCCATTCGGGCAGGTCAACAGCCTCAGCGCCTGGCTGCCGAGCGCGATGGCGGGTGCGGTGATTGTCACGCTGATGTACCGCTTGCTGGCGCCCTACTCCCGACGCTGGGCGCTGCTCAGCATTGCCTTGATGCTGATGACCACTACGTTCATCACCGAAGCCCGCGCGGTGTCCCAGGACCTGATACTCGCGGCGGTCGCGTTTTCGGTGTTTTACCTGGGGTATGCCGCCGACCACTTCGCGGCACAACGCCGCTGGCGGCTGATTTTTGCTCTGTTGGTCCTCGGCTTTGGGGTGCGCGGACCGATCGGGCTGGTGGTGCCCACAGGCATTCTGTGCAGCTACTTTTTGCTCAATCGCCAATGGCGGCATTTGTTCGGCTTCGGCCTGACAGCGGCCGTGTTGTTGGCAGTGAGCATCGGCACATTGTTGTGGCTGGCCGACACCGAAGGCGGCCCGGCCTTCATGCAAGACGTGGTGCGCATGCAGTTCATGGGGCGCATGGACGGCAGCGAAGGCGCCAGCGGTGCGCTGTATTATTTCACCAGTTCGATGGGCAACTATGCGCTCGCCTATCCGCTGGCCTGGCTTGCATTGGCGGCGATTGCGCTGACCCAAACACGCCAGGCAGGCCCGGCATGGCGCCTGTTGCTGTACTGCGTGGCGGCCGGGTTGATTGTGATGATCGGGTTGTCGATCCCGCAGGCGAAAAAGGCCCGCTATCTACTGCCGATGTTGCCGATGGCGGCGATTATTGCGGCGTATCCGTTTCAGGTCGCACAAGGGCGGTTGTTTGCCGCGTTGCGCGGTTTGATGCAGGGGTTATGGCTGCTGATCCCGATACTCATGATCGTTGGACTGGTGGTCGCTCAGCGCCGTTTTCCCGAGCAATTGACGTCGATCCGCTCGATCGTGATCCTGCTCGGCGTGTTGCAGGCCATCGCCCTTGCCACGCTGTTCAAACCCCGTTGGCGCGCAGAGACACTGGCTTTTTGCGCGGTGCTGGCGGTGTGGTCGGTGTACATGAGCGTGTTCGAACCGGTTGAACGTCGGCTCTATGACACCCGCATATTCAGCCTTGCCGTCTATGAGCAGGTTAAAAAAGCGCCGGCGCCATTGGTGCTGCACAGCATGGGCAAAGATGCCAAGGCGATCAAATTCATGGTCAATATCCCGCATGACTTGCAGCCGCTGTTTACTGACTCGATCCCGGAACTGCAAAGTCTCTCCGGACCCGCATGGTTGATGATGGACCTGAACGCCTACAACGCCTTGCAGGGCACTGCGCTGGGTAACTTGCAACCGGTGTTGAGCGGGCGATTCGACAAGAATGATTTCGTGCTGCTGCATAAACAAACCCCGTAGAACGGCGCACAGGAAGTTGCTGTTGGCGGCCCCTGTTTGTTTCACGCAGGTGCCTTCAAATCAACCCCCAACGCCTGCGCAAACGCCTTGACCAGCGGACTGCGCACGGTGTTGTGGCGCAGGATCAGATTGAACGGCGTGACGATGTTGATCAGGTCCGGGCGCACCGCGCGAAACTGTCCATGAGCCACCATCGTCGCGGCGTAATGCTGCGGCAGAAAACCGACAAAACGACCGGTCTTGATCAACAGCGCCACGGCTTCCACTTGGGTAGCGGACGCCGAAAAACTGTCGTAGTGAGCGAAGTTCAGCTTGTCCCGATGAATCGCGTAGCGATGGTTGATGCACTCATGGTGCCTGAGCACATCGCTGCCCATTTCGGCGTCCGGCGTCGAAAACAGCGGGTGACCGACAGCGCAATAAACTTCCGAGCGTTCTTCATACAGCGCGTAATAATCAAACTCCTCTCTTTTTTGGTACACCGGCACGATCCCCGCCACTAATCGCCCCTCTACCACTCCCCTTTCCACTTCATCCAGTTGCGATGACTGAAGTTGAAACCTTACTTTCGGCGACTCTTCATTAATTCGTCTTAGCGCTGCAACTAACGGTGAATTAGCATCGGAAATCGTATTGTCGATAACGCCCACCCCCAGATCGCCGATAAGTTCGTTTTGCGCTGAACTAAGACGATCTCGAAAGTTATCGACCGAGGCAAACAAATCGATCGATGCCTGATACACCAAGCGCCCTTCTTCGGTCAGGTGAAAGCCTTCTCGACCCCGGGTACACAGGCGCATGCCAATGCGGATTTCCAGGTCGGAGATCTGTTTGCTGATCGCCGCCAGCCCCACATTCAGCTCATTTTGCGCCGCACTAAAGCCCCCGGCCTCGACCACGGCCTTGAATACTTTGAGCAATTTGAAGTCCAGCCCACTGAGGGCCAGCGGTGCCCGTTGCAGCGGTTTTGGCGGCGGGTTTCCGGAATTGGAAAGTGGGGTTTCCATAATGCTTATTTACCTCTGGCGCCGTATTCAACAACCTGTGTCCAACAACAAAAATAGTGCCGGTAAATAATAATGACCACAGAAAACCAGGCTTGGCAACCGCCAATAAATTCCGTACTTCAGTGCCAACTCACTGATGTTCAACGACTAAAAGCTGACACTTCGATCAGCTCTCGTGACTTCGCAACTGCGCTTATCCCCTGCCCTTGAATTTGATTAGGCCGAACCTCGCCCGGATGATTTTCGACGCGTGTTCCAAGCCTGGCATACCGATTTCAGTTTGCTTTACCGACGAGGAAAACAACAATGTCTCAAACCACCGACCGTCTCTGGGGGGCTCGCTTCAAAAGCGGCCCGTCCGAAGCCCTGGCGGCCCTGTCCCGTTGCCCCGAGCGCTACTTTCGCCTCACCCCGTACGACCTCGCCGGCTCCAAGGCGCATGCCCGTGAACTGCAGCGTGCCGGGCTGCTGACCGAGCAAGAAACCCTGACCATGCTCGACGCGCTGGAGCGCATCGGTGATGACTTCCGCGCCGGCCGCATCGCCCCGACGCTGGACGACGAAGACGTCCACACCTTCATCGAACGCCTGCTGACCGAACGCCTCGGCGCCTTGGGCGGCAAGCTGCGTGCGGGCCGCTCGCGCAACGACCAGACCGCCAACGACCTGCGCCTGTTTCTGCGTGATCACGTCCGCACCCTGGCCGTCGAAGTGCTGGCCCTGCAACAGGCCCTGGTCGATCAAGCCGAGCAACACATCGAAAGCATCTGCCCGGGCTTCACCCACTTGCAGCAGGCGCAACCCATCGTCTTCGCGCACCACTTGCTGGCTCACTCGCAATCGTTGCTGCGTGACGTGCAACGCCTGGTGGATTGGGACATACGCACCTCACTGTCGCCACTCGGCGCTGCGGCCATGGCCGGTTCCGCCATTGCTCGCCTGCCGCAACAGTCGGCCAAGGAAATGGGCTACAGCGGCGTCTGCGAAAACTCCATCGACGCCGTCGCCAGCCGCGATCACGTCGCCGAATTCCTGTTTATTGCGAGCATGCTCGGCATCAACATTTCCCGCCTCTCCGAAGAATTTTGCCTGTGGTCGTCGCGGCAATTTCGCTGGGTTGCGCTGGACGATGCCTACGCCACCGGCAGCTCGATCATGCCGCAGAAGAAAAACCCGGACATCGCCGAACTGGCCCGGGGCAAGGCGGGTCGCCTGATCGGTAACCTGACCGGTTTGCTCTCCACGCTGAAATCCCTGCCGCTGTCGTACAACCGCGACTTGAGCGAAGACAAGAACGGCGTGCTCGACAGCGTCGACACCTTGCTGCTGGTGCTGCCGGCCATGGCCGGGATGGTCGCAACCATGAAGGTCAACGTCGAAGAACTGCGTCGTCAGGCACCACTGGGCTTCACCCTCGCCACCGAGGTCGCTGACTGGCTGGCCATGCGCGGCGTGCCGTTCAAGGAAGCGCATGAGATTACCGGCGCGCTGGTCCAGGCCTGTGAGAAACACGACATAGAACTGTGGGAAGCCTCGCCGGCATTGCTGGCCGAAATCGACCCGCGCCTGACGCCTGAAGTGCGTGACAGCCTGACCCTGGAAGCCGCCATCGCCGCCCGCAGTGGCTGGGGCGGCACCGCACCGCAACAAGTGCGCGAGCAGATCGGCCGGCTGAAAACCGCCCTCGCTGCGCAACACGCGTGGACCGAGAACTATCAGGGTTTCCGGCTTTAAGGCAGAACACAAAACCTGTGGGAGCGAGCCTCCTCGCGAAAGCGGTGGGTCAGTCAACATCAGCGTTGAATGAAAAACCGCATTCGCGAGCAGGCTCACTCCTACAGGGATTGAGTTGGACCTGAAACACCAGATTACGGAGAAACAACATGAGCCAGACCCAGGCAGAACGACTCCAGTCGGAGCGCAAACTGGCGGAAAACCAGTTCGACATCACGCAATACCAGCATGTGCCACGGCGTTATTACGGGCGGATTTTCTTCGCCACCCTCATCGTCGTCGCCATTCTCGGTCTGGTGCGGGCCTTCGCCGAAGGCAAGATCGAATGGTCGTACATCGGCCAGTTCCTGACCTCCCAGGCGATCATGTGGGGCTTGCTCAACACCGTCGTCATGGCCGTGCTGGCGATGGCGCTGGGCATTATTTTCGGGGTGATCACCGCGATCATGCGCATGTCGGCCAACCCGATCCTGCGCTACGTGGCCGTGACCTACACCTGGCTGTTTCGCGGTACGCCACTGATCCTGCAACTGCTGTTGTGGTTCAACCTCGCATTGATTTTCCCCACCATCGGCATCCCCGGCCTGTTCGAAATGGACACCGTGAGCCTGATGACGCCGTTCGTGGCCGCCCTGCTCGGCTTGAGCATCAACCAGGGCGCCTACACCGCCGAAGTGGTGCGCGCCGGGTTGCTGTCGGTGGACACCGGCCAGTACGAGGCCGCCAAGTCGATCGGCATGCCGCGCCTGCAAGCGCTGCGCCGCATCATTCTGCCGCAGGCCATGCGGATCATCATTCCGCCGGTCGGTAACGAATTCATCGGCATGGTGAAAATGACCTCCCTGGCGAGCGTAATCCAGTACTCGGAACTGCTCTACAACGCCCAGAACATCTACTACGCCAACGCTCGCGTGATGGAGCTGCTGATCGTCGCCGGTATCTGGTACCTGGCCACGGTCACCGTGCTGTCCTTTGGTCAAAGCCGCCTGGAGCGTCGTTTCGCTCGCGGCGCCGGCAAGCGTTCTTGAGGAGCCCCACATGAGAAGCATCGTCAAGGCCGTGAGCCTGAACAAATATTACGACCAGTACCACGCGCTCAAGGACATCAACATCGAAGTCGAGCAAGGCGAAGTGCTGTGCATCATCGGCCCGTCCGGCTCCGGAAAAAGCACCTTGCTGCGCTGCGTCAACCAGCTGGAAAAGATCGACAAGGGCGGCCTGTGGGTCGACGGCGAACTGGTGGGTTACCGCGTCGTCGGCAACAAACTGCACGAACTCAACGAGTCGCAGATCGCCCGTCAACGCCTGTCCACCGGCATGGTGTTCCAGCGTTTCAATCTGTTCCCGCACATGACGGTGCTGCAAAACATCATCGAAGGGCCGTGCCAGGTGCTCAAGCGCTCGCCCAAGGAGGCGCACGAAGAAGCCGTGGAACTGCTCGCTCGCGTCGGCCTGGCCGACAAGCGCAACAGCTACCCGATCGAGCTGTCGGGTGGTCAGCAACAACGCGTGGCCATTGCCCGCGCCCTGGCCATGCGGCCCAAGCTGATGCTGTTCGATGAACCCACTTCGGCACTCGACCCGGAACTGGTCGGTGAGGTGCTGTCGGTGATGCGCGATCTGGCGCAAACCGGCATGACCATGATCGTCGTCACCCATGAACTGGGCTTCGCTCGCGAGGTTTCCAATCGCATGGTGTTCATGGACGGCGGGCAGATCGTGGAGGCAGGGAGCCCCGAAGAAATACTAATAAGTCCGCAAAACCCGCGCACCCAAAGCTTCATTTCTGCCGTTCGAACCTAAGCGCTGTTTGGCGCTCACAACACTCATAAGAGAACGACCATGAAGAACTTCGTTATTCCAGCAGTACTCGCCGGCCTGATGGCTTCCAGCTTCACCTTCGCCGCCGAATTGCCGGCCAGCATCAAGGCCAAGGGCGAGATCGTGGTAGCGATCATGCCGAACTACCCGCCGATGGATTTCAAGGACCCGGCCACCAACACCCTCACCGGCCTCGATTATGACCTGGGCAATGCCCTGGCCGAGCGTCTGGGCGTGAAGATCAAATGGCAGGAAACCGGTTTCGAACAGATGATCAACGCGCTGACCACCGACCGCGTGGACATGGTCTTGTCCGGCATGACCGATACTGCCGAGCGTCAAGCCAGCGTGACTTTCGTTGACTATTTCACCAGCGGTCCGCAGTTCTACACCCTGCAGAAGAACAAGGACTTCAACGAGATCATCGACCTGTGCGGCAAAAAAGTCGGCACCAGCCGCCGCACCACCTTCCCGGCGGAAATCGCCGAGTGGAGCAAGGCCAACTGCGAAGCCGCCGGCAAGCCTGCAATCAACGTGATCGGCACCGAAGGTTCGGCCGATGCCCGTGCGCAACTGCGTCAAAGCCGTATCGACGCGGCGATGCAGGGCAGCGAGACCCTGCCTTACCTCAAGACCCAGGAAAAGGACATGTACAAAACCGTGGGCTTGCCGATCTCCTCGCAGTTCACCGGGCTGGGCGTGAGCAAGAAAAAGCCTGAGTTGAGTGAAGCGGTGAAGGTTGCATTGCAGAGCATGATTGATGACGGCAGCTACCAGACCATCCTGAAAAAATGGGACCTGGAACTGGGCGCGATCAAGACTGTGACCATCAACGCCGGCAAGTAATGCTTGCCCTGTAGGAGCACGGCTTGCCGGCGATGGCGCACCTGAGGACGCGATCGCTGGCAAGCCATGCTCCTGCAAGTTTTGCGGTTTACCTATAAATGAATGGAGTGCCACTGATGTCCTCCTCGCTGCAACCCACCTGGCCCGCCCCGCACAAAGCCTGCCTCGCCCTGGCCTTCGATCTCGATGGCCCGACCGGCGATGCCATGCTCAACGGCTCGATCTGGCGCAAGCCCGAGTATTTCGGTTTCGGCGGTTACGGCCCTTACCGGGCGCTGCCGCGGATTCTCGACCTGCTCGACGAATTCAGGATTCCAACGACCTTCTTCGTCCCGGCCTGGGTCGTGGAGAACTGGCCGACACAGTGCCAGGCGATTGTCGAGCGCGGGCATGAGGTGGCGTACCACGGCTACAAACACGAATCCTTTTACGCCCTGACGCTGGACCAGCAAAAGGACGTGATGAAGACATCACGCGAGGTGTTCTGGAAACACCTGGCGATCCGCGCCGAAGGCTTTCGCACTCCGTCCGGCGATTGGCGTGCCGAGACCCCGGCGATGCTGGTTGAAGCCGGCGTGACCTATTCCAGCAGCATGCGCGGCGATGACCGGCCGTACTTGGTCAAGGTACCCGGCCACGACACGCCGTTGGTGGAAATTCCCGGCCGCTGGGAAATGGACGACTACGCCTCCCTCGCCTACACCCGCGCCCCGGACTTCCCCTCGGGCCTCGACCGCACCGCCAGCTACGCGCTGACTCTCGACAACTGGTGCCGCGAATACGACGGCGCGATGAACGAAGGCCTGTGCCTGACCACCTTGTTTCACCCCAAGATCACCGGCAAACCGGGTCGCATCCTGTTGCTGGAAAAACTCTTCGAACACATGCGCCAACGCGATGACGTGTGGTTCGCGACCTGCCGCGATGTCGCCCAGTGGTGGCTGAAGGAGCATCACCATGGCTGATTCCACTGTGTGGCCTCAAGGCAAGCGCTGTGCCGTGGTGTTGACCGTTGATTACAACGACATCCACGGCATTCTGACCCAGGCGCCTGAAGTCGCCGGGCGCGACAAGACGCTGTCCGTCTGGCGTTACGGCAGCCAACGCGGAGTCGAGCGCTTACTCGGTTTGTTCAAGGAACTGGGGGTATCCAGCAGTTGGTGCATCCCCGGCATCGTCGCCGAGGAAAACCCCGAACACCTCCGCGCAATACAGGCCGGCGGGCATGAAATCGCCTGTTCAGGCTATCGCCACCAGAACTATGACACCCTCGATCTCGCCCAACAGAGCGCTGAGATTGCCAAGGGTTGCGCAGCGTTGACCGCGCTGACCGGCCAGCGTCCGACGGGGTTTCGCATCCCGGCCGGCAACGGCGCACCGGGTTTCATCGAGGCCTTGAGGGATCAGGGCATTCGATGGTCTTCGTCGTGGCGTGGTGATGACTTGCCGTTCAAGCATCCGACTGCACCGCAAGTCATCGAGTTGCCGCTGCACTATGAACTGGAAGACGAGCCGTATTTCGCCTTCAACCTGAGCCCTGCCGTGCCTGCGGCGCAGTCGCGGATCGCGTCTTACAGCCACACCCTGGGCAACCTGCAAATGGACTTCGCCGGGTTCCACCGGTTTGGCTTGTGCTACGTGCTGCGCCTGCACCCGGAAATCATCGCCACGCCGGGGCGCATCGGTGTCCTGCGCGAATTGCTTGAGGGCATGAAGCAACACAAAGAGGTGTGGATCGCCACAGCCGCTGAAGTTGCGCAATGGTGGGCCGGTTCGGCGCAGCCTGTGGCCGAGGATCACCCGGCCTCGGTGTATGAGCGCCATTATCGGGATTACCTCGTATGACCGAACGCATGCAGCGACTGGCGCAGTTTTGCGTTGACACTCGCTACAACGACTTGCCCCCGGCTTTGGTGACGCAAGCCAAGCGGCACATTCTCGATACCTTCGGCGCGACGTTGGCCGGTTCTGTGAGCGACGTGGCGAAACAATCGCAACAGGTGTTTGCGGGTGAAACCGGTGAAACGTTGGTCTGGGGCACTGGATTGCGGGTCGGGGCCGTTCAGGCGGCCATGCTCAACGGCGTCGCGGCCCATGCACTGGAACTGGACGACACCGGTGGCTGCGACCATTCCGGCGCGGTGGTGCTTCCGGCGGTCATGGCGGCGGTATCGATGTCGCCCACCGCTGTCAGCGGTCGCGAGCTGATCACGGCCGTGGTCATCGGCTACGAAGTCGGCCGGCGCGTTCTGGAAGCCTGCGGCGGTTACGCGGCGCACAACGGCGCAGGCTGGCACTCCACCGCCACGTGCGGTGTATTCGGCGCGGCCGCGGCGAGCGCACGGATCCTGCGTCTGGACCTTCAGCAAACGTTATCGGCGCTGGGCATCGCCGGCAGTTTCAGTGGCGGGCTGTGGGCATTTATCCACGACGGCTCGCACAGCAAAAAACTGCACAGTGGCCGCGCCGCGGAAGGTGGGTTGCTGGCGGCACGGTTTGCGCAGCAGGGCATCAGCGGGCCAACGAAGTTGTTCGATGATGTCTGGGGTGGTTTTCTGAAAACCCTCGCCGGCGTGACATCGCAGCCCGAGGCACTGGACGCCGACGTGGGCGTCGTGTGGAAACTCACCCGCGGTTCGATCAAGCCTCATGCCTCGTGCCGGGGTACGCATTCGGCCATCGACGCATTGGGGATGTTGCTCGATCAATTGCAGGTCGATGTCGATCAGGTCGAAGACATTCATGTTTCGCTGTGCGGGTTTCTTCAAGGCATGTGCGGCGACCAGGAAGTCAGCACCTTGGCGGCGGCGCAGATGAGTTTGCCGTATGCCCTGGCGGCAAGGTTGGTTCATGGTCATTGCCGTTTGCAGGCCTATGACGATGCGCAACGCCGTGATCCGCGTATCGCGCACTGGATGTCGCGCGTTCGTCTTGAAGTGGACCCGCAACTGTCAGAGGATGGCGAACCGGTTGTCAGCCTGCGAACCGTGGACGGTCGGCAGGCAAGCCTGTGTGTCGAAGTGCCGCTGGGAGCGCCGGGGAATCCGTTGAGTGATGCGGCGTTGGAACAGAAGTTTTTCAGTCTGGCCGGGCGGGTGATGTCGCAGGAACGGGCGGCGCAATTGCTTGGGCAGTTGTGGCGGCTCGATGAGATGGAGTCGGTGCGTTTGCTGGATCGGTGGCTGGTTTGATCAGACGCAAGCTCGCCATGGTCTCGCCTCGGTCTGCCGGTAAACACCCAAAAAACTAAATAAGGACATTTGCCCCTCCGTGGCCACTTACTCGCTCGTTATCCGCCGCTTGATGATTGTCTCGCTGACGATTGTCGTCAGCCGCGCCATCACCAGCCCGCTGCTCACGCTGTTCCTGAGCAACAAACTCGGCCTCAACCAACAGGACGTCGGTTTGCTGCTGGGCATCGCGGTGTTTATCGCCACGCTGCTCGCGCTCTACGGCGGCTACATCATCGACCGCCTGGAAAAGCGCCGGCTGCTGATCCTCGCCATGCTCTCCAGCGCCATCGGCTTTGTGCTGCTGACCTTTGCCGAAAACCTCTACCTGACCACCGCCACGCTGGTGATCACTGAAACGGCATCGGCGCTGTTCCTGATCGGATCGAAAGCGATCCTCAGCGAAAACCTGCCCATGGGCCAGCGCGCCAAGGCCTTTTCCCTGCGCTACACCCTGACCAACATCGGTTACGCCACCGGGCCGATGCTCGGCGTGGTGATTGCCGGGGTGTACCCGATTGCGCCGTTTCTGATCGCCGGTGGCATCGCGTTCTTCAGCATTTTCCTGATGATCGGCATCCCCAAGGATTCGGCCCCGGTGCCTGCCATCGGCCAGCCCCAGAGCTTTCTCAAGACGCTGATCACCCTGAAAAACGACCGCACGCTGATCATGTTCACCTGCGGTTGCCTGCTCAGTACCGTGGTCCACGGCCGGTTCACCTTGTACCTGTCGCAATACCTGCTGGTGACGCATGATTCCAAACGCGCCCTGGAAACCATGGCCGCCCTGCTCGCCTGCAACGCCATCAGCGTGATCCTGCTGCAATATCAGATCGGCCGGTTTCTCAAGCGCGAACAACTGCGCTACTGGATTGCCGGTGGCACCAGCCTGTTCATCGTCGGTTTGATCGGCTTCAGCCTGGCCGACAGCCTGGTGTCATGGTGCGTGGCCATGTTCATCTTCACCCTGGGCGAAATGATCATTTACCCCGCCGAGTTCCTCTTCGTCGATACCCTGGCCCCTGAAGAATTGCGGGGCAGCTATTACGGCGCGCAGAACCTCGCCGCCCTCGGCGGCGCACTGAGCCCGGTGATCTGCGGCTTCCTGTTGATGCACACGCCCGCACCGACGATGTTCTATGCCTTGAGCGCACTGACCGCGATGGGCGGATTCCTGTGCTTCATGAGCGGACGGCGCGTGGCGATACTGCAAAATTAGTGCACTGAAACTGCATTAATATGAATTTGTCAGCACATGGATTCAACGGCACACTGTGCCCCGTTCCTCCCCCAATAGTTGGAACACCTTCAAGGGCTTTCTGGATATCCCAGCCAAGCCTTTTTTTTTGCTCGTTTTTTTGTTCACGGATCAACTTCATCATGCTCGCTCGCTGGTTGCCCGACGCCATCAACACCCGCCCTTCCGAATGGAGCCGCGCTGCCATCGGCATGGCCCTTGGGACGCTGTTCAGCGTGTGGGTTTGCGGGCAAGCGTTTGGCATGGACGTCGCGCAGCACCTGATCGGCCCGCTGGGTGCATCGGCCGTGTTGTTGTTCGCTGTGTCCTCAGGCGCCCTCGCCCAGCCGTGGTCGATTCTGGGCGGCTACTTGAGCGCTGGAGTGGTTTCGCTGCTGGTTGCCCATGTGCTCGGGCGAACCCTCGGCAGTGCCTGCCTGGCAGCGGGCATGGCGCTGATGTTGATGTGTTGGCTGCGTTGCCTGCATCCGCCGGCCGGGGCGTTGGCACTGTTGTTGGTGTTGGCCGACCCCGCCACCATCGCGATGGACTGGAAGGCCCTCGGCCCGGTGATGCTCGCTGCCTCGGCGATGTTGCTCAGCGCCCTGGCCTACAACAACCTGACACGCATTCGCTACCCCAAACGCGCCAGCGTACCGGCGGCCGCGATCCCCGCCGACCACCCGCCCGTCGACACCCAGGCGATCACCGCCCTGGACCTCAAACTGGCGTTGGCGGACATGGAGGCGTTCTTCGATGTCACGCCCGAAGACCTCGAACAGCTGATCCATGCCAGTGAACTGCACGCCAAGCGGCGCAGTATCAGCGAAGTACTCAGCAAACGCATTTAACCAATCCTTGTGGGAGCAGAGCTTGCTCGCGATAGCGGTGTGTCATTCAACACTTATGTTGGCTGACAGGGCCCCATCGCGAGCAAGCTCGGCGCCCACAAGTTTGCTGCAAAAACGCAGACAGGACCTGCACATATCCCGGTTGTACATCACAAATTTGCACTGGTACGATCCTGCATCGCTCGCGCGCGAGCATCTCTATAAAGAACAATAAAAGCAGGGAGTTAGTGATGACTGCTCAGGTTTCATCGCAGGGGACTTCGTCCATGGACGCCACGCAAAACGAAGTGCTGGCCGAGGTTCGCAACCACATCGGTCACCTGACCCTCAACCGCCCTGCCGGCCTCAACGCCCTGACCCTGGACATGGTGCGCAACCTGCAGCGTCAGCTCGATGCCTGGGCTCAGGATTCGCAGGTGCATGCGGTGGTCTTGCGCGGTGCCGGCGAGAAAGCCTTCTGTGCCGGCGGCGATATTCGCTCGTTGTATGACAGTTTCAAAAGCGGCGACACGCTGCACCAGGATTTCTTCGTCGAGGAATACGCCCTCGACCTCGCCATCCACCATTACCGAAAACCCGTGCTTGCCTTGATGGACGGCTTCGTCCTGGGCGGCGGCATGGGCCTGGTGCAAGGCGCCGATCTGCGAGTGGTCACTGAAAAAAGCCGTCTGGCGATGCCGGAAGTCGGCATTGGCTACTTCCCGGACGTCGGTGGCAGCTACTTCCTGCCACGCATCCCCGGCGAGATTGGGATGTACCTCGGTATCAGCGGTGTGCAGATTCGCGCGGCGGATGCGCTCTACTGCGGGTTGGCCGACTGGTATCTGGAGAGCGAAAAACTGGCCGTGCTTGACGACAAACTCGATCAGCTCGAATGGCACGACACGCCGCTCAAGGACCTGCAAGGCCTGCTGGCGAAACTCGCAGTGCAACAACTGCCCGATGCGCCGTTGCAAGCGCTGCGCCCGGCCATCGACCACTTCTTCGCCTTGCCCGATGTGCCGAGTATTGTTGAGCAATTGCGTGAAGTGACGATTGCCGACAGCCATGAGTGGGCACGGACCACTGCCGACCTGCTGGACAGCCGTTCGCCGCTGGCCATGGGCGTGACCCTGGAAATGCTCCGTCGGGGTCGGCACTTGAGTCTGGAAGACTGCTTCGCCCTTGAGCTGCACCTGGACCGTCAATGGTTCGAGCGCGGCGACCTGATCGAAGGCGTGCGCGCCTTGCTGATCGACAAAGACAAGTCGCCGCGCTGGAACCCGCCGACCTTTCAGGCGCTGGACGCCAAGCATGTCGCGAGTTTCTTCAGCGGCCTTGATGAGAGTGGGAACTGAGCCATGCACGATATCGAATTGAGCGAAGAACAAGTCATGATCCGCGACATGGCCCGGGACTTTGCCCGCGGCGAAATCGCGCCCCACGCACAAGCCTGGGAAAAGGCTGGCTGGATCGACGACGGTCTGGTGGCGAAGATGGGTGAACTCGGGCTGCTGGGCATGGTGGTGCCTGAAGAATGGGGCGGCACCTATGTCGACTACGTGGCCTACGCCTTGGCGGTGGAAGAGATTTCCGCGGGTGATGGCGCTACCGGTGCGCTGATGAGCATTCACAACTCGGTCGGGTGCGGCCCCGTTTTGAACTACGGCACTGAAGAACAGAAACAGACCTGGCTGCCGGATCTCGCCAGCGGCCAGGCCATCGGCTGCTTCTGCCTGACCGAACCACAAGCCGGTTCCGAAGCGCACAACCTGCGCACTCGCGCCGAACTGCGTGACGGCCAGTGGGTGATCAACGGCGCCAAGCAATTTGTCAGCAACGGAAAGCGCGCGAAACTGGCAATTGTGTTTGCCGTGACCGATCCGGACCTTGGCAAACGCGGCATTTCGGCCTTCCTGGTGCCGACTGACACTGCCGGTTTTATCGTCGATCGCACGGAACACAAGATGGGCATCCGCGCCTCCGACACCTGCGCGGTGACGTTGAATAACTGCACCATTCCTGAAGCCAACCTGCTGGGTGAGCGCGGCAAAGGCCTGTCCATCGCCCTGTCCAACCTCGAAGGCGGCCGCATCGGCATCGCCGCGCAAGCCCTGGGCATTGCCCGAGCCGCGTTCGAAGCGGCGCTGGCCTATGCGCGGGATCGGGTGCAATTCGACAAGCCGATTATCGAGCACCAGAGCATCGCCAACATGCTCGCCGACATGCACATGCAACTGAACGCCGCGCGATTGCTCATCCTGCATGCGGCGCGCCTGCGCACCGCCGGCAAGCCCTGCCTGTCGCAAGCCTCACAGGCCAAGCTGTTCGCCTCGGAAATGGCCGAAAAGGTGTGCTCATCCGCGATTCAGATTCACGGCGGTTATGGGTATCTGGAAGACTATCCGGTGGAAAAATACTACCGGGATGCGCGGATTACGCAGATTTACGAAGGGTCGAGCGAGATACAGCGGATGGTGATCGCCCGCGAGCTCAAAAACTATCTGGTCTGAACCCTAAAAGCATCGCGGGCAAGCCCGGCTCCCACAGGTTATGTGTCAATGGAAAGGACACCGATAACCTGTGGGAGCCGGGCTTGCCCGCGATGGCGTCAGTCAAGACACCGCATTACTTACCTTGGAACTCAGCCTCACGCTTGGCAATAAACGCCGCCATCCCTTCCTTCTGATCCTGCGTCGCAAACGCCGCATGGAACACCCGGCGCTCAAAGCGCACGCCTTCGGACAGGCTCACTTCGAACGCACGGTTGACGCTTTCCTTGACCATCATCGCAATCGGCAGCGACTTCTTGGCAATCAGTGCCGCAACTTTCAGCGCTTCGTCCAGCAATTCATCCGCCGGCACGATCCGCGCGACGATGCCGCAACGCTCCGCTTCCACCGCGTCGATCAAACGCCCGCTCAGGCACATTTCCATGGCCTTGGCTTTGCCCACGGCGCGGGTCAGGCGCTGGGTGCCGCCCATGCCCGGCAGCACGCCGAGGTTGATTTCCGGCTGGCCGAATTTGGCATTATCGCCCGCCAGGATGAAGTCGCACATCAACGCCAGTTCACAGCCACCGCCCAAGGCAAAACCGTTGACCGCAGCGATGATCGGCTTGCGGCGGTTGGCCACGCGATCGCTGTCGCTGAACAGGTCGTCGATGTAGATTTGCGGGTAGGTCAGCTCGGCCATTTCCTTGATATCGGCGCCGGCGGCAAAGGCTTTTTTCGAGCCGGTCAGCACGATGCAGCCGATGTTCGAATCGGCTTCCAGGCCATCAAGGGCCTGGTTCAACTCGCTGACGATCTGCGCGTTCAACGCGTTCAGCGCTTGCGGGCGGTTCAAGGTAATCAGGCCGACGCGGCCGTGGGTTTCCAGCAAAATCGTTTCGTAACTCACAGAGGGACTCCTTCTTATAAATTGCGCGAAATAACCATGCGTTGAATATCGCTGGTGCCTTCGTAGATCTGGCAGACCCGCACGTCGCGATAAATGCGCTCCAGCGGGAAATCGTTGAGGTAACCGTAACCGCCGAGGGTTTGCAATGCCGAGGAGCAGACCTTTTCGGCCATTTCCGAGGCGAACAGCTTGGCCATGGACGCTTCGACCAGCGCCGGTTTGCCGCTGTCACGCAGCGCCGCTGCGTAATGCACCATCTGCCGGGCCACGGCTATTTGCGTGGCCATGTCGGCGAGGCGGAAAGCAACCGCCTGATGTTCGATGATCGGCTTGCCGAAACTCTCGCGCTCACGGGCGTAGTCGCGGGCCGCTTCGAACGCGGCGCGAGCCATGCCCACCGATTGCGACGCAATGCCGACGCGGCCACCTTCCAGGTTGGCCAGGGCGATTCGGTAACCTTCGCCCTCTTCGCCCAAACGGTTGGCGACCGGGACTTTAACGTCTTCGAACAGGATCTGGCAGGTGTCCGACGCGTGCTGACCGAGTTTGTCTTCGACCCTCGCGACTTTATAGCCCGGTGAATCGGTCGGTACGATCAACGCGGTGATGCCACGTTTGCCCGCGCTCGGGTCAGTCACCGCGAACACAATCACCACCCCGGCGTTTTGCCCGGAGGTGATGAACTGTTTGCAGCCGTTGAGCACGTAGTGATCGCCTTCCAGCCGTGCGCGGGTTTTCAGGCCGCTGGCGTCGGAACCGGCCTGCGGTTCGGTCAGGGCGAAGGCGCCGAGCATTGCGCCACTGGCCAAGGGTTTGAGGAAGCGTTCTTTCTGATCGTCGTTGCCGTAGTGCAGGATCGGTACGCAGCCGACCGAGTTGTGCACGCTCATGATGGTCGAGCACGCGCCGTCACCGGCGGCGATTTCTTCCAGGGCCATGGCGTAGGCCAGGTAACCGGTGTCGCAACCACCCCACTGCTCTGGCACCAACATGCCGAAGAAGCCGAGCTCGGCCATTTCACCGATGGCTTCCTTGGGGAAGCGGTGTTCGCGATCCCACTCGGCGGCGAACGGTTTCAGCCGTTCCTGGGCAAACTGCCGGGCGGCTTCGCTGATCTGCAGTTGTTCGTCATTGGGAATCATGCCAAGTCCTTAAAATAAGCCTGTCGTACAAAATGACTGGTTGAAACACTGAACCTGTAGGAGCGAGCCTGCTCGCGATGGCGGTCTCATAGTCAACATTTCTACTGACTGATACACCGCTATCGCGAGCAGGCTCACTCCTACAGGGACTGAGTGCTTCAGTAGAGGCATTCAACCGCCATGGCCGTGGCTTCGCCGCCGCCAATGCAGATCGCTGCGACGCCGCGTTTCAGGCCTTTCTGGCGCAGGGCCGAGAGCAAGGTCACGAGAATCCGTGCGCCCGACGCACCAATCGGATGGCCCAAGGCACACGCGCCGCCGTGAACGTTGACCTTCTCGTGAGGAATTTCCAGTTTGGTCATGGTCACCAGACTGACCACGGCGAACGCTTCGTTCACTTCAAACAGTTCGACCTGGTCCAGCGACCAGCCGGTTTTATTCATCAGCTTCTTGATCGCGCCCACCGGTGCCACCGGGAACAGCCCCGGGGTGTCAGCGAACGCCGCGTGGCCGTGAATCACGGCCAGTGGTTTCAGCCCTTGTTTCTGGGCTTCGGAACGGCGCATCAGCACCAGTGCCGCCGCGCCGTCGGAAATCGAACTGGAGTTTGCCGCCGTGACCGTGCCGCCATCGCGGAACGCCGGTTTCAACGAGGCGATCTTGTCCAGTTTGGCTTTCGGTGGCTGTTCGTCGTTGCTGATGAGCACGTGTTCTTTACCGACCATGACCGACACCGGGACGATCTCGTCCTTGAAGCTGCCGTCCTTGATCGCCTGCTGCGCGCGGGTGGTCGAGGCGATGGCAAAGGCGTCTTGCGCTTCGCGGGTGAAACCGTTGGTTTGCGCGCAATCCTCGGCAAAGGTGCCCATCAGGCGGCCCTTGTCGTAGGCATCTTCCAAACCGTCGAGGAACATGTGATCGAGCACACGGCCATGGCCCATGCGGTAACCGCTGCGCGCGCGGTCCAGCAAATAAGGCGCGTTGGACATGCTTTCCATGCCGCCCGCCACCACCACGTCGGCACTGCCGGCCACCAGCATGTCGTGGGCCAGAATCGCTGCTTCCATGCCCGAACCGCACATCTTGTTGAGCGTGGTGCAACGCGTCGATTTATCCAGCCCGGCGCCCAGTGCAGCCTGGCGCGCCGGCGCCTGGCCGAGGCCAGCGGACAGCACGCAGCCGAACAGCACTTCTTCGACCGATTCGGCGTTGATGCCGGCGCGCTCGACGGCGGCGCGGATGGCCAGAGCACCGAGTTGCGGTGCAGTGAGGCTTTTCAGTTCGCCCTGAAACCCGCCCATCGGGGTGCGGACGGCGCTGACGATAACAATCGGATCGTTGGCAATGGTCATGACAAAACTCCTTACTTGGCGGCCATGCGCAAGGCACCGTCGAGACGAATCACCTCGCCGTTGAGCATGCTGTTTTCAATGATATGCCGGACCAGCGCGGCGTACTCGCCGGGCTTGCCCAGACGCGGCGGGAATGGCACGCCAGCGGCCAGCGAATCGCGCACTTCCTGGGTCATGCCGGCCATCATTGGCGTTTCGAAAATGCCGGGGGCGATGGTCATCACGCGGATGCCAAAACGCGCCAATTCACGGGCAGCGGGCAAGGTCAGGCTGACGATCGCACCTTTGGACGCGGCATAAGCCGCCTGGCCGATCTGGCCGTCATAGGCAGCGGCCGAGGCCGTGTTGATGATCACGCCGCGCTCGCCATCGGCGTCCGGCTGGGTTTCGGCGATGGCCGCCGAGGCCAGGCGCAGCATGTTGAAGCTGCCGATCAGGTTGACGTTGATCACCTGGCTGAAACTGGCCAATGCATGCGGGCCGTTCTTGCCGAGGATTTTCTCGCCACGCACGATGCCGGCGCAATTGACCAGACCGTTGAGGCCACCGAAGGCTTTGACCGTGGCTTGCACCGCCGCTTCCGCCGCCGCTTCGTTGCTGATGTCCGCGACCACGCTTTGCGCGCCCAGGCGCTGGGCCTGCGCCGCCACGGCCTCGGCATTCATGTCCACCAGCATCACTTTGGCGCCGGCCGCGACCAGCATTTCAGCCGTTGCGGCCCCCAGGCCGGAAGCACCGCCGGTGACCAGAAAAATCTTGTTTTCGATCTGCATCATTGTTTCCTTGGATTCAAGCTGAAACGTTCTTCGCGGCGGCCTCTTGAGCCTTGGCGATTTCCTGGTTGCGCAAGATAAAGCGCTGCAATTTGCCGCTAGGGGTTTTCGGCAACTCGCTGACAAATTCGATTTCACGGGGGTAGGAATGCGCCGCCAGACGTTTGCGCACGTGTTGGCGCAGTTCTTCGGCCAACTCCGGTGTGGCGCGGTATTGCTCGCAGATCACGACGAAGGCCTTGACCAGTTCGGTGCGCTCCGGGTCGGGTTTGCCGACCACCGCTGCCTCGACCACGGCCGGGTGCTCGATCAACGCACTTTCCACGTCGAACGGGCCGACGCGGTAGCCGGACGTGGTGATCACGTCATCGCTGCGACCGACGAAGCTGATGCTGCCGTCCGGGTTCCACTCCACGGTGTCGCCACTTAAATAATAGTCGCCGACGAACGCTTTGGTCGGCGCGCCTTCGTAACCGTTGAACCAGCACATCGGCGATTGGGTGCGGTCGATGGCCAGAATGCCTGGCTGGCCGACGCCAAGTTCTTTGTACTCTTCGTCCAGTACCACGATGCGGTGGCCAGGCGAGGCAAAACCGGCGGCGCCAACGTGGACCGGGTGTTCCAGTGCGTGGTGATTGCACAGGACCATGCCCAGTTCGGTCTGGCCGTAATGGTCATGGATGACCACGTCGAGGTTGTCGGCAAACCAGCGGATCACTTCCGGGTTCAGCGGCTCGCCGGCGCTGCTGACGATGCGCAGCTTGCCCTTGATCGACCTGGCGAACTCGTCGCCGCCTGCGATCAGCAGGCGGTAAGCCGTCGGCGACCCGGTGAGGTTGGTAATCCCGTACTTGTTGATCACCCGGCAGGTGCTTTCGAGGGTGAATGGGCCATCGTAAAAGGTGATCGGATGCCCCATCGACATTGGCCCGGTGACGCCGAAATAGATGCCGTAGGCCCAGCCCGGATCGGCAACGTTCCAGAATGCATCTTCGGGACGCAAATCCACGGCGTCGCGGGTGTAGCTCTGGAACGCGACGATGGCTTTCAGCGGAACCGACAAGGCTTTCGAAGGGCCAGTGGTGCCCGAGGTGAACATCAGCAGGAACGGGTCTTCGCCGGTCAGCAGCACCGGTTCGCAGTCGGCGGAATAATTGGCCAGTTCGGCCCAGAAGCTGTAATCGCCACGGACAATGCCCTGGCCTTTGGCGCCACCGACAGTGACGGTGGTCGGGCAGTCGGCGACTTCAACGAGTTTCGAGCGATTGACCGCGTCGGTCACCACGACTTTGGCCCCGGAGCAGCCGAGACGGTGTTCGATGGCTTTGGGGCCGAACGCGGTAAACAGCGGCTGGTACACCGCGCCAATGCGCCAGGTGGCGAACACGGTGATCAATAATTCGATGTTGCGTGGCAGGAGGCCGGCGACCTTGTCGCCCTTCTTCACCCCTTGGGCCAGCAGGAAATTGGCAAAACGCGCGGCTTTGTCCTGCAAGTCGCTGAAGGTGTACGTGGCGCTGGCACCATCGCGCCCTTCCCAGAACAGCGCAATGCGCCCCGGCAAGGCGTGCCGGTCGCAACACTCGACACAGGCGTTGAGCGCTTGCAGGGAACCACTGAGTGCGGCGTCGACGGTGTGCTGATAATTGAACTGTGATGTGGCAGACAAGTAATCGCGCATTGCCAGAATCCCTTTGTATTTTTATTAGGTTGGGGAACCGTAAAAACCAGGGAAATACTCGCTCTGTGGGCAGAACGGGGCAATGGTCAAAGTTATCAAGTTGCGTGACTGCTTTGGCCAAGGTTCAAGGGTTGTTGCGCCTGGGGCCAGACTGAGCGACACAAAATCCGGATCAGTGCGCTTCGTTCAGAATCAAACTGCGGTAATGCCCCGGATTAGACCCCGACCACTTGCGGAACGCCTTGTAGAACGAGCTGGCATCGGCAAACCCCAACCGCGTCGCGATCTCGGCGAAGCTGATGCTCGGCTCGGCCAGCCAGACGATCGCCAGTTCCTTGCGCACGCTGTCCTTGAGCCCTTGATAGGTCTGCCCTTCTTCCGCCAGACGTCGGCGCAAGGTCGAGGCCGACATGCACAGTTGCTGCGCCAAGGGTTCGGTCTCGGGCCACTGTTCAGCGGGGAGCTGTCGCAAGTTGTGCTTGATTCGGCTCGCAAGGCTTTCCGGATCACGGTACTTGACCAGGATATTGGCCGGCGCATGGGCCAGGAAACGCTTGAGTTCTTCCGGGCTGCGCTTGATGGGTAAATCCAGGCAGTCGGCCGAGAAAATCATCCGGGTGCGCGGGCGATCGAAGCGCAGGTTCTCGGAGAACATCACCTGATAGTCGTCGCAAAAATCCGGCGCGGCGCAGCGCAATTCTATGGCCAGGATCGGGATGCGCCGCCCGGCCAACCAGCAGGCAACGCCGTGGACGATCATCCAGTAGGTAAAGTAGGTGAAGGCGCGTCGCGGGTCCTGGTCGTCTTCCAGCAGCACGATTTCGGCCAGGCTTTGCTGGCGAACCAATTGCGCAGGCAAGTGTTCGAGCATCAACGACAGAAAGCTCAACCCCGTGGTCAAACCAGCCGCGAGGCTGGGCTGAACCATGGCGCAACGACAGAGAAATTCGAGGCTGCCGGACTTGAGCTTGCGCGGGTCCATGCCAAAAAATTCGTCATCGCCACGCCGGGCCAGCAAGCGCCAGAGCCGCGCATAAGCGGTGGCCGGAACACGGGCATCGGTGGTTTGCAGCCAGGCCGGATCGATGCCGACCTTGTTCAACACCTCGTCGGTGGCCTGACCGGGGGCGCAACTTTGCAGCAGCGCTTCGCGCACCAGTTGAATGGAGATGGTGTCTTTTTCGGACATTGAGCGCGGTGAGCCCTGTTGTTTTTTTGAGTGCGGGCATCTTACCGCAGCCCGGTTGAGCAAAGGAGATCCGCACAGGGGGCATAGGGTGAATTAAGGGAATGGGTGATGTTCAGGCTCGTTCAGGTTAGGTTCAGGTAAATGGCAATCAACCCCATATGGGAATGAGTGTCATTATGTTACAAATTAGCACCCTATCTAATTCCACCGGTGCTGAATGCTCGTCCCTTTCCTGATCATGCTGCGCGAAGGCATTGAAGCCGCGTTGATCGTTGGCATCATCGCCAGCTACCTCAAGCAAACCGGCCGTGGCCAGTGGATGCCCGCCGTGTGGATCGGCGTGTTCCTCGCCGCCGCCCTGGCCCTGCTGGTGGGCGGTGGCCTGGAGCTGGTCAGTGCCGAGTTCCCGCAGAAACAACAAGAGCTGTTTGAAGGCGTGGTCGGTCTGGTTGCCGTCGGCATTCTCAGTTCCATGGTGTTCTGGATGCGCAAAGTGGCGCGTTCGATCAAGCATTCCTTGCACGCATCCCTTGATCACGCGCTGACCGGCTCCAGAAACCAGGTGTTCGCGCTAATCGCCATGGTGTTTTTCGCCGTCGCCCGGGAAGGTCTGGAGACAGTGTTCTTCCTTCTCGCGGTGTTCCAGCAAAGCGAAGGCCCCGCCGCGCCCATCGGCGCCCTGCTCGGTCTGGTACTGGCCATCGTCATCGGTTTCCTCATTTATACCGGCAGCATGCGCCTGAACCTCAGTGCGTTTTTCCGCTGGACCGGGTTGTTCATCCTGGTGGTCGCCGCCGGCATTCTCGCCAACTCGGTGCAGGCGCTGCATGAAGCCGGGGTGTGGAATCACCTGCAAACCGTGCTGTTCGACGTCAGCGCCACGCTGCCGATGGATGGCCTGCTGGGCTCGGTGCTGGCGGGTATGTTCGGCTATCAGGACGCGCCAACCGTCAGCACCCTCGGCGCTTATCTGATTTACCTGGTGGTGGCGCTGGTGATGTTTTTCCTCCCGGCCCCGGCGCCCGCCAAACAGTCTTCCTCCGTTTCCAGTCAGTAAGGGCTTTCATGTCAACGCCTACTCCAAACGTAGCCGCACCCTCCAGGGCTTTACGCTGGGCGGTGGCCGGTTCGGTGATCGTGATGATTGCCGCCGCCGGCCTGTTCTACTACGCCTCGAAAATGGCCGCGGCCAAACGCCAGGCCAACCATGACGAAATCGTGGTGAACATTCACCCGCACAGCTGCGAGCCGAATGCGCTGACGGTCCCGGCCGGTCGCGCCAGTTTCCGCATCGTCAACCGCTCGGACCGCGCCGTGGAATGGGAAATCCTCGACGGCGTGCTAGTGCTCGAAGAGCGCGAGAACATCGCGCCGGGCCTGAGCCAGGTGATCAACGCCAACCTCGCGCCCGGCGACTACACGATCACCTGTGGCTTGCTCAGCAACCCGCGCGGCACCTTGCACGTGACCTCGACGGCCGCGTCCGACGCCGCCGCCAAGGCCAAACCGTCGATGGTCGCGTTCATCGGGCCGCTGTCGGAATTTCGCGTGTACCTGAGCAGCCAGAGCACGGCGCTGATCAAAGCCGTCACCGCGCTTGAGCAAGCGATCGAGGCTGGCGACCTCAACCAGGCGCAAGCCTTGTATGTGCCGGCCCGTGCTGCGTATCAACGCATCGCCCCGGCCGCACAGCGCTTGGCCGAACTGGACAATGCGATCAATGCCCGCGCCGACTATTTCGAAAAACGCGAACAGGACCCGGCCTTCGTCGGCTTCCATCGCCTGGAATACGCGCTGTTCCAGCAACGCAACCTCGACGGCCTGACGCCGGTGGCGCAACGCCTGACCAGTGATGTCACCACGCTCAAACAACAACTGCTCGCCGAGCCGCTGCCGCCGGAACAACTGGTGAGCATTATGGTGCGCAACCTCAACACCCTCGCCGACGTGCGCGCCAGCAGTGGCGAAGAAGAACGCTACAGCCACACCGACCTCAACGGTTTCGCGGCCAACCTCGACGTCGCGCGCAAAGTCGTCGAGCTGTTGCGACCGATGCTGAGCAAGACCGCGCCTGACGTACTACCGAAGATCGACAACACCCTCGCCGCCGTCGACAGCGAACTCAATGGCCTCAAGATCAACGACGGCTACGCCAGCTACGACAGTGTCAGCGCCGAACAACGCAAACAGATCGCCGACAAGGCCCAGGCACTGGCCGACGCCCTCGACACCATCGATCCCGCCCTTGGCCTGTCCGGCCTGTAAGCAGAAGACGACATTCAGATGAACGATTCAGAGCAATTCAACCTCCAGCGTCGCCGGGTCTTGATGGGCATGGGCGCCGCCGGTGTCGCATTGGCCGGCAGCGCCCTGAGCTGCCCGGCGATGGCCGCCAGCCCCGCGCAAGTCACCGAAGCGCCGAGCAGCGACAAGACCGAAGACCGCCACGTCTTCCACGGCAAACACCAGACCGGCATCGTCACCCCGCGCCCGGCGTCGGGCATGCTGGTGTCGTTTGATGTGTTGGCCAGCGACCGCGAAGACCTCGAACGGCTGTTCCGTACCCTCAACGAGCGCATCGCGTTTTTGATGAAGGGCGGTCCGGTGACCCAGGTTGATCCAAAACTGCCGCCGGTGGACTCCGGGATTCTCGGCCCGGTGGTGACGCCGGACAACCTGACCATCACCGTCTCGGTGGGCGAGTCGCTGTTCGATGAGCGCTTCGGTCTGGCCAACGTCAAACCCAAGCGGTTGATACGCATGGTCGGTTTCCCCAACGATGCGCTGGAAGCTGACTGCTGCCACGGCGACTTGAGCGTGCAGTTCTGTTCCAACACCACGGACACCAACATCCATGCCCTGCGCGACATCGTGAAAAACCTCCCGGATTTGCTGCTCGTGCGCTGGAAGCAGGAAGGCAGCGTGCCGCCGCAGGCCCCGGTGAAGCCGGGTGTTCCGGCACAGAGTGCACGTAACTTCCTCGGTTTCCGCGACGGTTCGGCCAACCCTGACTCCAACAACGCCAAGGCCATGGACAACATCGTCTGGGTCCAGCCCGGCAGCGATGAACCGGCCTGGGCGGCAAATGGCAGCTATCAAGCGGTGCGAATTATCCGCAACTTCGTCGAGCGCTGGGACCGTACGCCGTTGCAGGAACAGGAAAGCATTCTCGGACGGGTCAAAAGCACCGGAGCCCCCATGGGCGGCGCCCATGAAACCGAGGTGCCGGACTTTGCCAAAGACCCGGAAGGCAAGCTGACCAAACTCGACGCACACATCCGCCTGGCCAACCCGCGCACCGCCGCGACCCAGGCCAACCTGATCCTGCGACGTCCGTTCAACTACTCCAAAGGCGTGAACAAAAACGGTCAGCTCGACATGGGCTTGCTGTTCATCTGTTACCAGGCCGATCTGGAAAAAGGCTTTATCACCGTACAAACCCGTCTGAACGGCGAACCGCTGGAGGAATACCTCAAGCCAGTCGGCGGCGGCTACTTCTTCACCTTGCCGGGTGTCACGAGCGATCAGGATTTCATCGGTCGCTCGCTGCTGGACGCCTCCCATTCAACAACAACCGCATAACAGCGCCCAACACGGAACCGCCCCATGAAAAAGTCGCCACTCGCTTTGATGCTGACCCTTGGCTTGCTCAACACTCCGCTTTCAGCATTCGCGGCGACCGCGCCGCTGGACCTGGTGGGGCCGGTCTCGGACTACAAGATCTACGTCACCGAACAACTGGACGAATTGGCCAGCCACACCCAACAGTTTACCGACGCGGTGAAAAAAGGTGAGCTGGCCACTGCGCAAAAGCTCTATGCCCCGACGCGCGTCTACTACGAGTCGATCGAGCCGATTGCCGAGCTGTTCAGTGACCTGGACGCGTCCATCGACTCCCGCGTCGACGACCACGAAAAAGGCGTGAAAGCTGAAGACTTTACCGGCTTCCACCGCCTCGAATACTCACTGTTCTCGGAAAAAAGCACCCAAGGCCTGGGCGATCTGGCCGATGGTTTGAACAAAGACGTCAAGGATCTGCAAACCCGCGTCGCTGGCCTGACCTTCCCGCCTGAGAAAGTCGTCGGCGGCGCGGCGGCGTTGCTGGAAGAAGTGGCGGCGACCAAGATCTCCGGCGAAGAAGACCGTTACAGCCACACCGACCTGTATGACTTCCAGGGCAACGTCGACGGCGCAAAGAAAATCGTCGATCTGTTCCGTCCGCAGATCCAGAAGCAGGACGCGGCGTTCATCGCCAAGGTCGACAAGAACTTCGCGACCGTGGACAAGATCCTGGCCAAGTACAAGACCAAGGACGGTGGTTTCGACACGTATGACAAGGTGAAAGAGAGTGACCGCAAGGCGTTGGTTGGGCCGGTGAATACGCTGGCGGAAGATTTGTCGACGTTGCGTGGGAAACTCGGTTTGAACTGAGGTTTTGTAGCGTCTGGGTTGTCCCCATCGCGAACAGGCTCACTCCTACATTGGATTTGTGAACGACACAAAACCGCTGTAGAAGTGAGCCTTACAGAATCCGATAGAGCAACCGCTCAATCCGCACCCGATTGACGCGCGTGAGGAACTTGGACACGGCCGGCGGGTAGTCCAACAGCGTTTCGAGGTCCTGATAACGCTCGATGCGCTTTGTGTTCTGGAAAATCTCCACCAGCTCAGCCTTGCGCGGCTCCAGCAACTCGCCTTTCGGGTCATCGATCAGCAGCGCGTTTTCCAGGTCAAGACGGAACGCTCGCGGGTTGAGGTTGTTGCCGGTCAGCAAGGTGTAGCGCTGGTCGATCCACATGCCTTTGAGGTGATAGGTATTGTCGCCATCGCGCCACAAATGCAGGTTCAGCTTGCCGCTGTCGATGCTGTGTTGATGGCGTTTGGCAAAACGTCGCAGGCTGATCTCATAAAGGTACGGCAGCGCCGCGATCACCTTGAACGGCTCGCTGGGCGGGATGTAGAAATCGTTGGCGGTCTTGTCGCCGACCACGATGTCGACCTTCACGCCCCGGCCCAGCGCCCGGTTGATTTCCCGGGTCACCGCCAGCGGCAGGTTGAAATACGGCGTGCATATGGTCAGTTGATGCTGGGCGGTGGCGATCAGCTCGCAAATCACCCTGTTCAAGGGATTGTTCTTGCCCACACCGAGCAACGGACTGACGCACAAATCGCCTTTCAGCGTGGTGCCGGCGGTGGTGTCGTAGGCGGCGTGCTTGAGGCGGCTTCGCAGATCGCCAATGTCGTTGCGCAGGCTGCGGGTAGTTGGCAGGTTCGGCAAGTCGAGGCGGTGCACGGCTTTGGACGCGATGAAACCGTGCTGGATCAAGTGCTGCATGGAGTTGGCCAGCGCCTGGTTCTGCAGCACGTGATAGCGGTCGAAGCGGTACTTGTCGAACTTGTGCAGGTACACATTGTTCAAGCTCGCACCGCTGTAGATCACGCAGTCATCGATGACAAAGCCTTTCAAATGCAACACGCCAAACAACTCACGGGTCTGCACCGGCACGCCATACACCGGCACTTCACTGGCGTGGGTGCGAGTCGCTTCCTGATACCACGCCGAGTTTCCCGGTTGCTTGCCGGCACCGATCAGCCCGCGCTGGGCACGCAGCCAGTCCACCACCACGACCACGTCCAGCTGCGGACGCGCCAGTTTGGCGGCGTGCAAGGCATCGAGAATTTCCTGCCCGGCTTCGTCCTGTTGCAGGTACAGCGCGACGATATAGATGCGGTGCGTGGCCTGGGCAATTTTTTCCAGCAGGCAACGACGAAACTCGGCAGCGCCGGAAAGGATGGTGACGGCATCGGCGGTCAGCGGAAAACTGCGCAGTTTGGGCAGCAGAGGGCGTTTGAAAAGCGACGGCATAGGGCTCGCAATGGGTCGAATCCGAAGAATTCAAGAGCTTACACCATGGATGGGCCTGGGTCTTGTTACCGTCTGTAATGGCCCCATCGCGAGCAAGCTCGTTTACACAGGGAACGCGTTCCAAGTGTAGGCGTGAGCCTGCTCGCGATGGGGCCACAAGAGACAATATAAATTATTTATTGACCAAGGAGAACGAGCGTTCTACTGTTCGCCACATGAACGAATCAACCAGCACCACTACACGCGACATCATTCTGGATGTCACCGAAAAGTTGATCTATAAAAGTGGCATCGCCGCCACCGGCATGGACCTTCTGGTGAAAACCGCCGGCGTCTCCAGAAAAAGCATCTACCGCTACTTCGCCAACAAGGAGGAGCTGACCGTCGCAGCCCTGCAACGCCGCGATGTGCGCTGGATGCATTGGTACAGAACCGCCGTCGATCAGGCTGGAACACCGGCCGATCGCCTGCTCAAACTGTTTACCGTGCTCAAGGCCTGGTTCGCCTCGGAAGGCTTCCGCGGTTGCGCCTTCATCAACACCAGCGGCGAAACCGGCGACCCGCAAGACCCGGTCCGCCTGGTCGCCAAGGAACACAAACAGAAGCTGCTCGACTACGTGCGCGAGCTCTGCACCGAACATGGTGCCAGCGATCCGGAGAACACGGCCAGACAGCTGCTGATCCTGATCGACGGTGCCATTACCGTGGCGCTTGTCATGGGTGATCACAGTGCCGCCGATAATGCGCAATGCATGGCGCGAAAGTTATTGGACCTGTAACACTTTATATAAGCGTGACAATGTGTTTGAACGTTATTTTTCTTGGGAGACTTTACATGTCTAACGCTGAAGTTCGTCCGCCATTGCCCCCTTTCACCCGCGAGTCGGCCATCGAAAAAGTTCGCCTGGCCGAAGACGGCTGGAACTCTCGCGACCCGCAACGGGTATCGCTGGCTTATACACTGGACACCAAATGGCGCAACCGCGCCGAGTTCGCCTACAACCGCGAAGAAGCCAAAGGTTTCCTCACCCGCAAATGGGCCAAGGAGCTGGATTACCGTTTGATCAAGGAACTCTGGGCTTTCACCGGCAACCGCATCGCCGTGCGCTATGCCTATGAATGGCACGACGACTCGGGCAACTGGTTCCGTTCCTACGGCAACGAGAACTGGGAGTTTGATGAAAACGGCCTGATGGCTAACCGGTTTGCCTGCATCAACGACCTGCCGATCAAGGAAAGCGAACGCAAGTTCCACTGGCCACTGGGACGTCGGCCGGATGATCATCCGGGGCTGTCCGACCTGGGCCTGTAAATCCACCTAGATCCAATCTGTAGGAGTGAGCCTGCTCGCGATTGCGGTGTATCAGTCACTGTATATATCGACTGACACTCAGCCATCGCGAGCAAGCTCGCTCCCACAGGGGACGATGGTGTTGCGCAGATCCCATGTGGAAGCGAGCCTGCTCGCGATGGCGCCAGACCAGTCGCCGCAGAAGTCGGATCTAGGTAAGATACCGCCCCTTCCCCGCAGCCCTTTCCTGCACCCCGCCGAATAAGCCGATTCCATGCCTTTCGAACTCAGCGTTGACCTCACCACCCTGGCCATTCTGGCTGTCGTTGCCTTTATAGCCGGCTTCATCGACGCGATTGCCGGGGGTGGCGGCCTGCTCACCACGCCGGCACTGCTCACCGCCGGCCTGCCGCCGCACCTGGTGCTGGGCACCAACAAGTTGAGTTCCACCTTTGGCTCGGCCACCGCCAGTTTCACCTTCTACCGACGCAAGCTGTTCCATCCCCGGCAGTGGGTGCATGCCATCGTCGGCACCCTGATCGGCGCATTGACCGGCGCCATCGTCGCGCATTACTTGCCGGCCGAGTGGCTGAACAAAATGCTCCCGGTAATCGTCTTCGCCTGCGGCGTGTACCTGTTGTTCGGCGGTACACCCAAGGCACCGCTGGACAGCGATGCACCGATCAAGAAAAAGTGGCAATCGACCCAAGGCTTCAGCCTCGGTTTCTACGACGGTGTGGCCGGTCCCGGCACGGGTGCATTCTGGACCGTCAGCACCCTGCTGATGTACCCCATCGATCTGGTGAAGGCCAGCGGCGTGGCGCGCAGCATGAACTTCGTCAGCAACATTGCGGCGCTGTCAGTGTTCGTGTTTTCCGGGCAGGTGGACTGGATCATCGGCCTGAGCATGGGCGTGTCGGTGATGGCCGGCGCATTCTTCGGCGCTCGCACCGCCATCAGCGGCGGCGCGAAGTTCATTCGTCCGGTGTTCATCACCGTGGTGCTGGGCTTGACCGTGCGGTTAGCCTGGCAACACTGGTTCAGCGTGGCCTAAGCGCCGCGCCACGTAGACGTCGATCAGGTAACGGGCAATCGAGCGCGACGCCGGCAACGGCGGCAGCGCGTGGACGTTGAACCACTGGGCGTCTTCGATTTCGTCTTCCTGACAGACAATCTCGCCCCCCGCGTACTCGGCATGGAAGCCGAGCATCATCGAGTGCGGGAACGGCCAGCACTGGCTGCCCAGGTACTGGATGTTCTTGACCTCGATCTGCACTTCCTCGCGAACCTCGCGAATCAGGCAGTCCTCGGCGGACTCACCCGGCTCGGCAAACCCGGCCAACGTGCTGTAGACCCCGCTGACAAAACGCGGAGAACGGGCCAGCAGCACTTCATCACCACGGGTCACCAGCACGATCATGCTCGGCGAGATCCGTGGGTAATAGCGCAAATCACAGGGCTCGCAGTACATCGCCCGTTCACGCGGAACTTGCGTCGCCTCCTGCCCACAATTGCCGCAGAAGCGATGCTCACGGTACCAGGTGCCAATTTGCGCGGCATAGCCGAGCACCTTGTACACCGTGTGATCGCCCTCAAGCATGAACGCCCGCAGGCCTTTCCAGTTGCAACCCGCAACGTCGCTGGCGCTGCGCAGTTCCAGCAGATAGACCGGCTCACCGTCGAGATGGCCGATGCCGTGTTCGGCGAGAATCGGCAAGTCCTGACGCTTGAGCCATTCACGCGGGAACAGCGCGCCATTGTCATCGAACAGGAAGCCTTCCGGGCTGCGGGCCACGGCCCAGCCGCCGGGTTGATCGGTGTCCAGTACTGCAGTGGTCCAGCGTGAAGTCATGATTAATCAGTCCAGAAATTCGGGTTTCTGTTTGCTCATATGGGCGGCCATGGCCACGCGCAAATCAGTGGATTGCAGCATGGCGGCGTTCCAGGTGGCGACGTATTCGAGGCCGTCGTCGATGCGGTGGTCGCGCATGTAGCTGATCATCTCTTTGGTGCCGGTGACCGCAATCGGCGACTTGCTGGCGATTTCCCGGGCAATGCCCATGACGCCCTCCAGCAGGCTGTCAGTGTCGCTGTAGACGCGATTGACCAGGCCGATGGTGCGCGCTTCTTCGGCGCCAAACGTGCGACCAGTGTAAGCCAGCTCACGTAGCATGCCGTCACCGATGATACGCGGCAAGCGTTGCAAAGTGCCTACATCCGCCGCCATGCCGATATCGATTTCCTTGATCGAGAATTGTGCGTCTTCGGCGGCGTAGCGCATGTCGCAGGCGGCGATCAGATCAATCGCGCCACCCAGGCAATAGCCTTGAATCGCTGCCAGCACCGGCTTGCGGCAATGGTCGACGGCATTGAAGGACGCCTGCAGGGCGAGAATCTTGCGCCGCAGCAGCCGTGCATTGCGGCCGACGTCCTTGCCCAGTTCATTGGCCACGCCGGCCAGCATCATCAGGTCAATGCCGGAGGAGAAATGCTTGCCGGCGCCGCCAAGCACCACCACGCGCACTTCGTCGGTGTCGTCGATCCATTGGAAAATTTCAATGATCTCGCTCCAGAACGCGGCGTTCATGGCGTTGATCTTTTCCGGACGGTTGATCTGCACATGGGCGATGTTGTCGGCGAGTTCGACGGTGAACGCGGTGTACTGAGACATGGCAGTGATCCTTTTACCAGGCAAAAATGAGGTCCGGACTATAACAAGGCATTGGCGGGGGGAGTAAGGCAGTGGTTCGGCCAAAAGCGGGACTCGGCAGGGACTTGTGCTGTGTGGGCGGCCGCATCGCGAGCAAGCTCGCGATTGGCTGTCCCCCCATCTAACGGCCCTTCACCGCGACAAACGCCGCAGTCTCATAAGGCACCGTCACCACATCCCGTCCACGCAACGCCGGCTCCCCGACAATCAACGCCCGAACCTGCTCATCCACCCTCGCCCGCTGCGCCTGCGGCAACGCCGCAATAAAACTGGTTGAACGCACTCGATTGAAAATTACATCCTCAGGCGGCCCTGTATGGCCATGGCTGAAATGCTGCGCCTGCAACGGCCCGAACGCCGGATGAGGAAACGCCTGGCGCCAGGAACCGGTGTAATAGCGCGGCGTATCACCTTCCAGCGCATTGACGATCGCATCCAGTTTCGGCACCCAACTCACCTTGGTATCGCGCACGTTCCACACCAACCCCAACCGCCCGCCCGGCTTCAGGACCCGGGCAATTTCAGTCAGCGCTTCGGCACTGGCAAACCAGTGGAAGGCCTGGGCGCAGACCACCACGTCCACACAGGCATCCGGCAACGGCAGGTCCATGGCGGTGCCGCTCACGGCCAACACCTCGGGATGAGCCAGGGAGAGTTTTTCCAGCATCTGCGGTACAGGCTCGACGGCGATCACCTGCGCCCCGGTCGCCAGCAAGCGGCCGGTGAATTTGCCGGTGCCGGCCCCCAGGTCGATCACGGTGCTGTCCGCGTTCAAGCCCAACGTACCGGTCAACCAGTCGGCTACGGCCGGCGGATAGTCCGGGCGGCCGCGAACATAGGTGTCGGCGCCGGTCTTGTATCCCGCCGCTGCAGAATGATGAACGTGGTCTTTCATGGCAGTTCTCCGCTGGACAACGAATGCTGTCGAGCATAGCGCCAAGGTTTAAGCTTTCCTTGTACTGATCAGCACAAAGAAATGAATAATTGTTCACGCTGCGGTGTTCTTGTATCAGCACCACGAACGATGGTGGATCAAACTCTGGAGCCTTGCCCATGAACCTGCGTTTTGCTGTTTTCACCGCCCCGCTGCTGCTTGCCGGTTGTCTGACGGCCGCGCTGACCAGTTCCCTGGCCCTGGCCCATGGCGACGAAGATGAGCCCGCCAAACCCAACTGCCCGAAAGGCCAGGTCTTCGATTCCAAATCGCAAAAATGCCTCAGGCAGACCAGCAGTCTGGTGCCGGATGCCGACCGCACCAATTACGCCTATCGTCTGGCCAAGGACGGTCGTTACGAAGAAGCCCTGGCCCTGCTTGATACACTGAAAGATCCGAACACGGCCAAAGCCTTGAACTATCGCGGCTACGCGACGCGTAAACTGGGGCGCACCGACGAAGGCATCGGTTACTACCTGCAATCGGTCAAACTCGACCCACAGTATGCGCAAGTACGCGAGTACCTCGGCGAGGCGTATGTGATCAAAGGCCGACTGGACCTGGCGCAAGAACAGTTGCAGCACATCAAATCGATTTGCGGCAGCACGTGCGAGGAATACCAGGACCTGGCCGAAGCGATAAACGATTCATCGAAAACCTGACACTGATTAAACGACGGAGGTCGCTATCGCCAGCGATCATGCAATCAGGGCCGAACTGGGCCAACATCTAGCGCGATTGTGGCGCTATGGCTTGCTGCTGTCCCGGCAACGGCATGTGGCCGAAGACCTGGTGCAGGCGACCTGCGTGCGGGCGCTGGAGCGTGCCGGGCAGTTTGTCCCCGGCACGCGCATGGACCGCTGGCTGTTGAGCATTCTGCATTCGATCTGGCTCAACGAAGTGCGCGCCCGCCGGGTGCGCCAGGGTCAGGGGTTGGTGGACGCCGAAAGCCAGTTATCGTTTGACGGCGAGCACGCGGCGCAAACCCATGTGCGCGCAGCCCAGGTGATCAGGCGTGTCGACGCGCTGCCCGAAGCCCAGCGCGAAACCGTGTACCTGGCGTACGTCGAAGGCTTGTCGTATCGCGAAGTCGCCGAGGTGCTGCAAGTGCCCGTCGGGACGGTCATGAGCCGGCTGGCCGCTGCACGGGTGAAACTGGCTGAATATCCACCGCTGCATGCTGTACCGAACCCTTCCTCGGGAGAACGTCGATGAACGAACGCGCCGCACTGTCGGACGAGCAACTGGTGGCCTACCTCGACGACCAGCTCGATGCCGAGCAACGCGCCCGCATCGACACGGCCATCGCCGAGGATTCGACGCTCAACCTGCGCCTGCAATGGCTGGCCCGCAGCAGCCTGCCGTTCAAGGACGCGTTTGCCCAATTGTCGCAACAGGCGCCCATGGATCGTTTGCAATCCATGCTCGACACGTTGCCTTCGCCTGAACGTCCGTCGATGGATCGTCGCTGGTTTTTGGCGGCTGCGGCCGGATTGGTGGTCACCAGCGTGGTGGCGGACCGCTTGTTCCTCGGCTGGCAATTGAGCCAGGAAAAGAACAACTGGCGCGGGTTGGTGGCGGATTACATGTCGCTCTACGTGCCAGAAACCCTGGAACACTTGCCCAGCGATGAGGCCACCCAACGGGCGCAATTGCGCTCCATCGATACGCGCCTGGGCCTGAGCCTTGCGCCCGCGAAGTTGACCTTGCCGCGCGCTGAGTTCAAGCGCGCACAAATCCTCGAATATGATGGTGTGCCGATTGCCCAGATCACCTACCTGGACCCTGCGAACGGCCCGATGGCGTTGTGCGTCACGCTCTCCAATAGCGGCAGCCGGCACTTCGCCCGTGAGCGTCGGCACGGCATGAACGTCGTGTATTGGGCGGACATGGAACACGCATGGATGCTGATCGGGCACAACCCGGCGGCAGAACTCGAAGACATGGCCAAGTTATTGCGTACGCGACTCAGCGCATAGTTCTGTAGCAGCTGTCGAGCCTGCGAGGCCGCGCATCTGCTACAAAGAACGCGTCAGGGTTGGGTGGGTAACCACAAGCGGAAACGTGCACCGCCTAGCGGGGACGGTTCGACCGTCAGGGTGCCGCCCTGCGCCTCCAGCGCCCGACGGCTGATCGCCAACCCCAACCCAAACCCACCTGTGGCCCGGTCGCGGCTGCGGTCCAACCGATAAAACGGTTCAAAAATCCGCTCACGCTCGTCATCCGGAATGCCGATCCCGTCGTCATCCACCCAGATCTCACAGCCCTTCGCACACACCTGCACGCCAACCTGAATGCGTTTTTCGCAATAGCGCATGGCGTTGCGCAACAGGTTCTGAATCGCGCGGGCAGTCAGGCGCGGGTCGAGCGTGAAGCGTTCGAGTTGGCCGTGAAGCAGCACATCCATGACAATGTGCGGCGATTCCAGCTCTTCATCAACGCTGCCCAGAATGCTGTCGATAAACTCGTCCAGCGCCACTTCAACCTGCTCCGGCACTTGCGCCGGGTTTTGCAGGCGGCTGTAGGACAGCAACTCCAAGACCAATTCATCCAGCTCACGAATATGCGCGACCAACCCTTGCAAGCGCTCGCGACTGGTCACGGGCAAGTCATCGGACAGCGCCAGCGCCAGGCCAAAATCCAGGCGGGTCAACGGTGTGCGCAGTTCGTGGGATACAGCGTTGAGCAAGTCGCGCTGCTGGTTCAGCAGGTTTTCGATGTCGCCGGCCATGGTGTCGAAGACATTGGCCAGGCTGCCGATGTTGGAATGTCGGGAAATACGAGTTCGTTCGCTCAGGTGCCCCTTGCCGAAACGCTCGGCCGTGCCTTTGAGGCGTTCCAGATCACGCCAGTGCGGGCGCAGCCACAGCAGCAGGCAGGCGAGCATGGTCGCCCCGATCAGGACGTTGATGCTCCAGTACAACAGGCTGACGTCCATCGGGTCCGGTGGCACGATCATTTGCACCACCGTTTGCGCGTTTAGCGGCGCCACGGCGAGCGTGCGCCAGCCCCAGTCGCCGATGCGCACCACGTTCTCGCCACTTTGCAGGCGTTCGCGCTCGTACAAGGTGAAATCCGGGTCGTCATTGCGCGTCAACGCGATGTGCAGCGGGGCGAAATCCTTGTCCATCTCGACCGCCAACGCCGGCCATTGCGCTTCGGGCACGGCGTGAAACTGTTTGACGATGAGGGTTTGCAAGCCGCGCGAATAGTCGAGGTTGTAGGTGACAAAGCGTTCATGGAAGACCTTGATCACCAGGTCTGGCACCAGGTAAATCGCCGCGCTGAACGAGACGATGGTCACCAGATACAGGCGAAACAGAATCCTGAACATCGTCTCAGCATTCCCACTCGGAACGGCTGAACAGGTAGCCCTTGCCCCACACCGTCTTGATCTTGCGCGCTTCACCGGCGTGGTCGTCGAACTTGCGCCGCAACTTGGAAATCGCCACGTCCACCGAACGGTCGGTGCCGTTGAATTCGATGCCGCGCAGGCGTTGCAGGATCTGGTCGCGACTCAGCACTTCGCCGGCGTGACGGGCCAGCACTACCAGCAGGTTGTATTCACCGCTGGACAGCTCGACCAATTGCTCACGCCAGGTCACCGTGCGCTCCGACAGGTCGATGCACAGGTTGCCCATGAGGATACGGTCGTTGGCGGTTTGCGGCTCGCCCAGACTGCTGCGGCGCAACAGCGTGCGCACGCGGGCCAGCAGGACGCGAGGCTCGCAGGGCTTGGTGACGTAATCGTCGGCGCCCATTTCCAGGCCCAGCACTTGATCGTGGCTGTCGTCGCGGGCGGTGAGCATCAGGATCGGCAGCGTCGCCGAATCCGCCCGCAGCAAGCGGCACACTTGCAGGCCGTCGAGGCCCGGCAGCATCAGGTCGAGGATCACCAGATCCGGCGGATTGACCCGCGCGCGCTCACGCACGTGATCGCCACGGCTGATCACGCTGACCGAATAGCCGTTGCGTTCCAGGTAGCTGGCGATCAGTTCGGAGAGCGCGGTGTCGTCTTCGACCAGGAGGATGTTGGGCATGGGTGTTCCAGAAAGTGCTGTGGCGACGGGGCGGGCGCTATCGCGAGCAAGTTCGCGCCCACAGTTGATTGAGGATGTTCACAAAATCTGTGTCTACACCAAATCCCTGTGGGAGCGGGCTAGTCCGCGATGGCGGCTTGAGCGTCGCAAAAAATATCAAGTCGCCAAGGATATACGCCCTCACCCCCGCCTGAGTAAAACCCTTACACAATTTCACACAGCACCAACAAAGCTTCACCGCTACCCTCACCCGCTCCCCGTAGGATGCGGGTGGTCATTATTGGGGTAATTCCATGTCAAAGAATCTGTTCGCCATGCTCGGCCTGTTCGCACTGGCGCTGACGCTGAGCGCCTGTGACAAGTCCTCCACCGCCGAAGAACAGGCGCCGTTGGCCACCGTGCGTATCGAAACCATCGAAGCCCGCCCCCTGTCGATCACCAGCGAATTGAGCGGGCGGATTGCTGCGCCACGGATCGCCGAAGTCCGCGCTCGTGTTGCCGGCGTCGTGTTGCAACGCACCTTCAACGAAGGCAGCGATGTGAAAAAAGGCGACGTGCTGTTCCGGATCGATCCGGCGCCGTTCAAGGCTGACCTGGACAGCGCCGAAGCGGCGTTGCGCAAAGCCGAGGCCAATGCGTTCCAGGCCCGCTTGCAAGAGCAGCGCTATGCCCAGTTGATCGAAGGCAACGCCATCAGCGGCCAGGATTACGACAACGCCCGCGCCAACGTCCGGCAAACCGCCGCCGACGTCGCCGCCAGCAAAGCTGCCGTGGAGCGGGCGAAACTCAACCTCGGTTACGCCACCGTCACCGCACCGATTTCCGGACGCGTCGGCCGCGCACTGGTGACCGAAGGCGCGCTGGTCGGGCAGAACGAAACCACGCCACTGGCGCTGATTCAGCAGCTCAACCCGATTCATGCCGACCTGACCCAGTCGACCCGCGAACTCAACGACTTGCGCCGCGCCTTCCGCTCCGGCCAGTTGCAGCAAGTCGGCCAAGGCCAGGCCAAAGCCACGTTGATCCAGGATGACGGCAGCCTCTACCCGCTGCCGGGCAAACTGTTGTTCACCGACATCACCGTCGACCCCGGCACTGGCCAGATCATCCTGCGCAGCGAGTTCCCCAACCCGGACCTCGACTTGCTGCCCGGCAGTTTCGTGCGGGTGCGCCTGGAGCAAGCGGTGAACCAGCAAGGCATCAGCGTGCCGCAACGGGCGATCCAGCGTGACAGCGCCGGCATTGCTCACGTTTTGCTTCTGGACCCCGAGCAGCGCGTCGGCCTGCAACCGGTTGAACTGGGCGCGGTTCAGGACGATCGCTGGATCGTCACTGGCGGCCTCAAGCCTGGCGATCGCATCGTCACCGAAGGCCTGCAACACGCACGCCCCGGTGAACACGTGCAGATCGACAGTTCCCCTCTTCCACTTGCCCAGGTTTCTGGTCAGTAAGCAGGACGCTTTTTATGCCGCAGTTCTTTATTGATCGCCCGGTGTTTGCCTGGGTGGTTGCCTTGTTCATCCTGCTGGCCGGCGCATTAGCCATTCCGCAGCTGCCCGTGGCGCAATACCCCGACGTTGCACCGCCGCAAATTGAAATTTACGCCCAGTACCCGGGCGCCTCGGCGCAGACCGTGGACGAAAGCGTGGTCAGCCTGATCGAGGAAGAACTCAACGGCGCCGACCATTTGCTGTACTTCGAATCCCAAAGCAGCCTCGGCAGCGCAACCATCAAGGCCACTTTCCAGCCGGGCACCAACCCGGAAATGGCCCAGGTCGATGTGCAAAACCGCCTGAAAGTCGTGGAATCGCGGCTACCGCAAGCGGTCAATCAGCAAGGCCTGCAAGTCGAGAAAGTCTCCGCCGGCTTCCTGCTGCTGGTCACCCTCACCTCCAGCGACGGCAAACTCGACGACGTGGCGCTCAGCGATTACCTGGCGCGCAACGTGATGAACGAGATCAAGCGCCTGGACGGTGTCGGCAAAGCGCAGTTGTATGGCGCCGAAAGGGCGATGCGCATCTGGATCGACCCGCAGAAGCTGATCGGTTTCAACCTGACCCCGGCCGACGTCAACGCCGCCATCGTCTCGCAGAACGCCCAGGTGTCCGCCGGCAGCATCGGCGACTTGCCAACCCGCACCACCCAGGAAATAACCGCGACCATTCTGGTCAAGGGTCAGTTGTCGACGCCGGAAGAATTCGCCGACATCGTCCTCAAAGCCAATCCCGACGGCTCCACCGTGCGCATCAGCGATGTCGCGCGGGTGGAAATCGGCAGCCAGGAATACAACTTCTCCACCCGCCTGAACGGCAAACCGTCGACCGCTGTCAGCGTGCAACTGGCACCAGGCGCCAATGCCTTGAGCACCGCCACGTTAGTCCGCGCGAAAATGGACGAACTGTCGCGCTACTTCCCGGCTGGCGTGGAATACAAGATTCCGTACGACACCTCGCCCTTCGTCAAAGTCTCGATTACCAAAGTGGTTTACACCTTGGGCGAAGCGATGCTGCTGGTGTTTGCGGTGATGTTCCTGTTCCTGCAAAACATCCGTTACACGCTGATCCCGACGCTGGTGGTGCCGGTCGCGTTGATGGGGACGTTTGCGACCATGTTGGCGCTGGGCTTTTCGATCAACGTGCTGACCATGTTCGGCATGGTGTTGGCCATCGGCATTCTGGTGGACGACGCCATCGTGGTGGTGGAGAACGTGGAGCGGATCATGGCCACCGAAGGCCTGTCGCCCAAGGAAGCGACGCGCAAGGCAATGACGCAGATCACCGGGGCAATCATCGGCATTACCCTGGTGCTGGTGGCGGTGTTCATCCCGATGGCGTTCATGCAGGGCTCGGTCGGGGTGATTTACCAGCAGTTCTCCTTGTCGATGGCCACGTCGATCCTGTTCTCGGCATTCCTCGCACTGACCTTGACCCCGGCGCTGTGCGCGACGTTGCTCAAGCCGATTGCCAAGGGTGAACATCACGAAAAAACCGGGTTCTTCGGCTGGTTCAACCGTGGCTTCGAACGCTTGACCGAACGCTACCAAGGCTGGGTTGCCTATGCGATGAAACGCACTGGGCGATACCTGCTGATCTATGGCGTGCTGCTGATCGGTCTGGGCGTGTGTTTCAGTCGTCTGCCCTCCTCGTTCCTGCCGGTCGAGGATCAGGGTTACACCATCACCGACATTCAGCTGCCACCGGGCGCAAGCAAGAACCGCACGGTGCAGGTGGTTGAGCAGATTGAAGCGCACAACGCCACCGAACCGGGGATTGGCGACAGCACGATCATTCTCGGCTTCAGTTTTTCCGGGAGCGGGCAGAACGCGGCGCTGGCGTTTTCCACGCTTAAGGATTGGTCTGAACGCGGCAGCGACGATTCGGCGAGTTCGATTGCCGATCGGGCCAACGTCGCGTTGAGTCAGATCAAGGACGCTGTGGTGTTCTCCGTTCTACCGCCACCGGTTGATGGCCTCGGCACCTCCAGCGGTTTCGAGTTCCGTTTGCAGGACCGTGCTGGCCTCGGCCATGCCACGCTGATGCAGGCGCGTAGCGAACTGCTCGCCGCGGCCGAGAAAAGCCCGATCCTGATGAACGTGCGCGAAAGTGCTTTGGCCGAAGCGCCGCAAGTGCAACTGGAAGTCGACCGCAAACAAGCCAACGCGTTGGGCGTGTCCTTTGCCGATATCGGCAATGTGCTGTCCACCGCCGTCGGTTCGGCGTACATCAACGACTTTCCCAATCAGGGGCGGATGCAGCGGGTGGTGGTGCAAGCCGAAGGCGATCAACGCAGTCAGGTCGCCGATCTGCTGAAAATGCACGTACGCAACACCCACGGAAAAATGGTGCCCTTGTCGGCCTTCGTCCAGGCCAAATGGACCCAGGGCCCGGCGCAGCTGACGCGATATAACGGTTACCCGGCGATTGCCATTTCCGGTGAGCCATCACCGGGTCACAGTACCGGTGAAGCCATGGCGGAAATCGAGCGGCTGGTCGCACAAGGGCCGGCGGGTTTGGGTCAGGAATGGACCGGGTTGTCGTTGCAGGAGCGCTTGTCCGGCAGTCAGGCGCCGATTCTGCTCGGCTTGTCGCTGCTGATCGTGTTTCTGTGTCTGGCCGCACTGTACGAGAGCTGGTCGATTCCGACGTCGGTGCTGCTGGTGGTGCCGCTCGGCGTACTTGGCGCGGTATTGGCCGTGACCTTTCGCGGCATGCCCAACGATGTGTTCTTCAAGGTCGGGCTGATCACCATCATCGGGCTGTCGGCTAAGAACGCGATCCTGATCATCGAGTTCGCCAAGAGCCTCTATGACGAAGGGCATGACCTGATCGACGCCACGCTGCAAGCCGCACGGTTGCGGTTGCGACCGATTGTCATGACGTCGCTGGCGTTCATTTTGGGTGTGGTGCCGTTGGCGATTGCGACCGGGGCCAGTTCGGCGAGTCAGCAAGCGATCGGCACCGGTGTCATTGGCGGGATGATCACGGCAACGCTGGCGGTGGTGTTTGTGCCGGTGTTTTTTGTGGTGGTGATGAAGTGGGTTCAACGTTTAAAGAAAACGCACTGAACTCTTCATTGTATAAACCGCATTTTTTAAGCCAAGAAGCCCCCGTGGACTGTCAGAGCTGACAGCTCACGGGGGCTGCATTCCTCCTTACGCTGGGTTCAACGCTCGACGTCGTCGTTGAGCACCAGGTGAACACTCAGCGAAGGAATGCCCAGATGAAAAATCCAACCCGTCGTACAGCACGCGCCACTATCGGAACCTGCGCCGCAGATATCAACGGCGGGTTCTATCGATTTCGAAGCCGAACGCTCGGACGGGTCAATAACCATCAGCGTGAAAAAAGGACTGTTCCATTTCGACGGCACACAGCATCCGGCCTGAGCATTTTGATAAAAGGCAAAAGCTCCGCACTTGCCGCATCACTCATGGCAGGGCTATGGTGCTGCAAAGCCCCTGACCGTGAGTCTTCATGCCCTTCCTCGCGCGCACCCACCCTCGCCTGTCCGCCGCCGCTACCTTGGGTGTCGCGGCAGGCATTCTGGCTCCGGTCGATTCGATCATCAGCAAAATCCTCATGGGCTGGAATGTCGGGGTCTGGACTTACCTGATCCTGATGCTCTGGCTCGCCGCCCGCGCCAAGGCGCCGGATGTAAAGCGTATTGCCGAGGTTGAAGACGAAAACGCCGGGCTGGTGTTGTTAGTCGTGAGCATTGCCGCGCTTGCCAGCCTCGCGACCATCACCTTCGAACTGGCCGGCAGCAAGGAGCTGGAAACCACCCGCAAGCTCCTGCATTACGGCTTCACCGCGCTGACGGTCATCGGTTCATGGCTGCTGATCGGGGTGATTTTCAGCGTGCATTACGCTCGCCTGTTCTACACCTGGGACGGCAAGGACCTGGCGCTGCGTTTCGCTGAAGGACTGGAAACCCCTAATTACTGGGACTTCCTGTACTTCTCTTTCACCATTGGCGTGGCGGTGCAAACCTCGGATGTCGGTGTGGCGACACGGGGTATTCGCAAAATCGTGCTGGCGCAATCGTTGATCAGTTTTCTGTTCAACACCGCGATTCTGGGGTTTTCGATCAATATTGCGGCGGGGTTGTTTGGCTGATGGCTGCACAAACGTTCTAGTCATTGTTCCCTGCGTGGGTGTCAAATAAGTCGGCAATCCGTTTCGCAGGTGCAGCATGACCAATCACAACTGGATCGACCTGGCCCAAGACGCCGACACCGGCATCGAGACCCTGCGCGCTCATTTTGAGGGCCACGCTTACGATCCGCACTGGCATGACAGCTATCTGGTGGGGGTCACCGAGCAAGGTGTCCAGCAATTCAATTGTCGGCGCACCCGCCACCAAAGCACGCCGGGCAAGGTGTTTTTGCTCGAGCCGGGCGACATCCACGACGGCGTAGCGCCGACCCAGGAAGGCTTCACCTATCGCATGCTGTACCTCGACCCGCAGTGGCTCGCGCGTGAGCTCAGTGCGGTATTCGAAAATGCCCCCGACAACAGTCAATTGAGTTTCGCCAACACGTTGGCCAGCGACGCACGACTGGCTCATGCCACCAGCCTGGCCTTTCAGACACTGCATGGAGGCGAACTGAAGATCGTGCGCCAGGCCGCTCTCGACGGTTTACTTGGACGCCTGACCAGCCACCTGCACTGGCGCGCCCGCTATGCCGAAGACCCGCGCTTGCCGCTGGTGGCGCAAAAAGCCCGGGAGTACTTGCACGCCAATGCTCAATACGACATCGGCCTTGACCAGGTGGCCGCGGCAACCGGTGTAGACCGGTTCCGCCTGACCCGCGCTTTCAAGGCAGCCTACGGTCTGGCGCCCCATGCCTATCTGGTGCAATTGCGTCTGGCCACTGCCCGACGCCTGTTGGCCCGTGGCGAACAGCCGGCGACGGTGGCGATGGAAATGGGGTTTGCCGACCAGAGTCATCTGGGGCGCTGGTTCGTTCGGGCATATGGTTTGACGCCGGCCATGTACCGCAAGCGCTGCTCAAATCTTCCAGACGCTTGAAACGTACTTTGTGAGGATCAGCTTCTGAAATCATTCACGGAGTCCATTCTCATGTCGTCCACTTTCCTCACGATGTTGCCCTTTGTGCTGTTCGCTTTTGTCGCCTCCATTACGCCGGGGCCGACCAACATTCTGGTCATGAGCAACAGCGCTCGTTATGGTTTCAAAGCCGCATTGCCCATTGTCTTCGGCGCTTGCACGAGCGCGGGCTTGATCGTGTTGGCGGTAGGCAACGGCATTGGTGAAACGTTGGATCAGCTGCCGCTCATTGAGTCTTTTATGAAGTGGACGGGAGTGCTCTGGCTCAGCTATCTGGCCTGGCAGATTTACCGCTCGCCGGCCATGCTCCCCCACACAGAGCACGCCGCACCGCACAAAGTCGGACTTTGGGCCGGTGCCAGCCTGCAACTGGTCAATCCTAAGACCTGGATGATGGCGTTGGCCGTCATCAGCGTGTTTGCAGGCTCCGGGCAAGATCGACAGGTACGAACGCTTTGTCTGTCGATGATCTTTTTTCTGGTTGCGCTGCCGTGCATGGGAACCTGGGCCCTGCTGGGCGCTGGGTCAGCCAAATGGATACGTTCGTCCAGCGCCATGAGACGCTTCAATCGATTCATGGCGTTTTTGCTGTTGGGATCGGCCTGGCTCAGTGTGCTGGCGTAACGTAAACCGGACAGAAAAAAATGCCCCGACCGAGGTCGAGGCATTTTTTCGCTCATTGATTATCAGAAGAAATAGCTCACTCTCAAACTACTGCTCCAGTCCTGATTGACCGTCGTCCCTTGACTGCCGCCCACCTGACCGGACACCTGCCAGTTGCGTTGCGCCGGTGTCCACTTGAGCCCCGCGCCATACTCGATAGAGCTGCTGGCCCGGTCATCATCAAAGCTGTCGTCGTTGATCTTGATTTCGTTGGTTTTCACAAACTCATGGTTGAACGCCGTGGACAGACTCGGCTCCAGTGTGCTGCCGTTATCGAGCGCAATGACGCGGCCGCCACGAATACCCACTTTGCCCTGCAATGAACGCATGGTATCGGCGCTGACTTCGAGGCCATTGTCGAGCTTGTAATTATCGCTTTGAGTGACGCCTGTGGAGACCTGGATTTGAGGTTCGACGAAGTAGTGATTTTTTAGCTGGATATGTTTGCCCACGGCCACCGAACCGCTTGCGCCCAAGGCCTTGTAATCGCCCTTGGCCCTGGAGCCATCACTCATGGTCACTTTGGCTTTGTTATCGAACTGGTTGATTTTGGCCATGACATTGACGAACACACCACTTTCAACATCGAAGGTACTGCCGTAAACCCCGGTATTCAGGCTGTCGACAATGGCACTGGAACCGTACTTCAGATCGATGTTGGTACGGCTCGCGCCGACGAACCCGCCCAGCACCCATGAGCGTCCGCCCAATTCGACGACCGTATCGGCACCACCGGTGATACCGGTCTGGTTCTGGGTGTATCCATCGCCGTAGGCGTTGTCGACGTTGTACTGGTTGCCATAAGTGCGGACCCAAACGCTGTTGCTCAGGTTCACCGCGCCGTCATCCATCGCACGCATCGAGGCGTCGGGGCGGATGCTGAGACTGCGATCGCCCAACTGGTCGTTGAGCATGGCCGCTTCGGCGTTCAGCACGCTGCGCGCGCTGCCGGCCAGTGCCAACGCGGTATTGCTTGAGGTACTGACGGTTTCCTTGTCGGGATTGAGGTACAAACCCTCGCCTTCCTTCGCCAACCGGTACACAAAAGTGCCGGCATCGACGGTGGGGCGATTGGCCAGTGAAAAGCTCGCGTCGCCGGCAGCGATGTTACCGACCTTCACCGGTTCGGCCGTGACCGGCGTAGTGCCGGTCGCAGCGATTTGCAGTTTGAAATCCCCGTTTGCGTTTTGGGCGTTAAGGAAATCGGTGGCGCCGTTGCCGAGATCGGTGCCCATCACGAACGTGCCCTTGCCCGAAAGATTAACCACGTTCAGTTGCTGGAACTGCTCGTTGGTCCCCATGCGAACGACACCATCATTCAATGCAAGATTTTCCAAGGCGCTGTCGCCAGTCATCACCCACTGCGCGGCGTTATTGATATTCACATTGCGGGAATTGTTGATCTGGCCGGTCAACACCGAACCGTTGTCCAGAAGCACGTTGCCATTGGTGCCGGTGACGACATTACCCGTCATGTTGCTGCCATTGTTCAGCGTAAGGCTGGAAACATTGTCGACATTGCCCTTGAGCGTAGAAAGGTTATCCAGCAGCACGCTGCCATTGGCATCGGTGAGCACGTCACCGGTCATACTGCTGCCGTTGTTCAGCGCAAGGCTGACGACATTATCGACGTTGCCGTTGATGACGGAGCCATTGTTCAGGCCCACCGTGGCAGCCGTTCCGGCAACCGCCTGCACATTACCGTTCAACGTGCTGCGGGAATCGAGGCTGACCCGCGTAACGTTCTGCAGATTGCCATCAATAGAGGCTGCGTTTTGCATCAACAGTGCGACGGTGCTGCCGGTATCGGCAATGACATTACCGTTTAATGCACTGGCGTCGACGGTGAGGTTGGCCGTGGAACGATTAGTCGCCAGGAGCGCCGTGCCATTACCGCCGATCAGTTCCGTGCCGTTGAGAACATTGATGGTTGCGACCGATCCCGCAGCACCCGACGAACCCAGCACGATGGCCGAGCCTGTTCCTCCCTCTACGTGAGTATCGTTGAGCGTGACGGTGCTAGCGTTGACACCTGAGGTATCGGTAACGATTTGCAGGCCATCTTGCTCACCGGTAAGTATGCTACCGGTCGCCGAAAGCGTTGCCCCACCCAATTGCACACCGTAACTGGTCGCACCCGTGCCACGAAGGGTCGAGTTTTCGACATCTAACACCGCGAAACCCACCGCGTTTGCGCCTCCCAAAGCGCCGGTGATCGTACTGCCGCCCTTTACCGTGGCACTTGATGATGCGGGCGTGTTGATATTGCGCCCCAACAGCAGACCAAAACTGTTACCGCTGGTGATGGTCGTGTTGTCAATTATGGCACTACTGTCGATCAGTTGAACCGCTCCCCTGCCGGTCGCACTGTTGACGTTGGCTCCAGAGATGTTAAGCACAGAAGTATCCGCACTGATGCGTTGACTCTGGCCACCGTTAAAAACGACGCTGGCATTTTGTGAGTTAATAGACAAGGCATTAGCGTTGTTGATCGTCAGTGTTCCCCCTTGAGATACCCCCCAATCTTCCGGTGCGGGGGGATTTGTCACTACTGCGCTTTCGCCTGGCAAAAGTGTCCTGCTGTAGGCTTCGGGAGTGGAAACGAGAACAGTCGCAAATGCGCTCGCAATCAATGTTTTTTTAAAAAAAACCGGATGTTTTAAACACGAAAATAAATACATGAAGGACTCCTGCACAATTACCCACGATTTTCCGGCAGAATGAAAGCCCCACCAGAAGCGCCAGGCAGCCTAAAGAGAAATATCAAATCCTGATGTAGGAAAAATCTTTATTCATTGGAAAATGATCCTCTACTGACGCGCCCTTAATTAGATCCTGCCCCCATTCAATTGGAAAAGCATCGCAAGGGGGAGGAACTCAAACCTCCTTGCGATGCTAAAAACCACTCAATTATCTAAGCGGCTGGAGTAGCCGTTTGGTCACAATAATTAAAACTATTGCTGATGGTATCCAGTCGTTTGATAACGGGTTCAGATGTTTGCGTCCCATTAATTACGGTTGTATACCAATATTTTCCATAGGCAATCGCTCCGCGTACCGGTTGCGCCGCTTTGAAAACTTCAGGGCTGCCTACGGGTGCCACATCAAGCACATCGGCGGCCTTGATGACATAATCTTGCGAAGCACTCGTATTGGGAATCAACTGAGTACCCGCCAGATCGAGGTAGGCCGCAAAATGCGCTGTAATGGTTTTACCTGGCGGCAGGAGCGGACTCTTTGGAATACGCAAGCCCAGTACGTAGTTGCTTGTAGGGCTGATCATCCCAAAGCACTCGATGAAATCACGATTTGCAGGGTTGCGGATAGCAATCGTAGGCAAAGGTAAAGGAATCGGAATTCCACCTACCGCCACCGACTGCGGAAGGGATGTCATGACGTTCTTGTCAGTACCTGACTTCTGAATCGACCAGTGAGCATTTACTTGCGGAGTAGGAAGTCTGGAAATGAGTGGTGCCGGAATAGGAACTTCAAACCCACGCTCCTCTACAAATGGAACATAATCGGCAATCCACTCATTATTGATATAGCACTTGGCTGTCTGTTCCGGGGTGATATCTGGATCAGTGAGCGCAAATACAACTTTGAATGTACCCGCTTTGTCGCGGTCACCAGGTAGCAAACTATTCGCCGTGCCGGAGGCGCCAGTGACAACGGGTAGTTGCATAGCCGGGTTGTTCAAATCCGGAATATCCGGATTCGGGGGACCGGCGTAGTCAAAGGCCAACATAATGGTCGCTTCTCGCGACTCAACGTCGGGGATCATCCCCGTCCGGGTGATTACAGACTTGATCGTGACGGCCTTTGGCTTGTCGGAATCAGCAAATAGTTGTGCAAGGTCTGTATAAGCAAGAGGGAAAGTCAGATTCGCATTTGCCCATGGTTGTGGAGTAAGTTCTAAATAGTTGGTCGCGTCAGCCGCATCCTCTAGAACCAAATGAACGTGGTCTCCCGGTTCCGCATTTTGGATAAAGGCGTTTTCGACGATCGCAGTAATTCCATCGACGAAATCGTCCAGAAAAAGCGAAGTGCTGTAGTTTGGGTCGGTTTTTGGTACCAGAGGTGCTTTTGTCAGCACCGGTATTTGAGCAAGTGCCAACGTCAGAAAGGCGGTCGACACTGACTCGAGACTACGGTTGCCGGAAACGTCACTCCAGTCATACAGGACATTGACACGCCCGTTCGGGAGTTGACTCAACACGGTATTTGGAATGGAAATAGCACCACTTGCAGGAACTACATCGTCCCAGACCAAAACCCTCTGAGTGCCAGTGCTGGATACGAGCCAGACGCGCAAATGATCGTCCAGACGACGAAGGGCATAACCAACGTTCATTGCCAGATTCAAGTTTGCGTTAGCGGGCAGTGCCCTCCAGGCCTCGTTGACAGTCACTTGCGGATCCGCAGGCCTATTGACAAAAGTAGGAGCTGGAGTTGGCCTTACTTCTCTCCGAGGATTCTTCAGATGGAAAGGCGCAGTCTGGTCACTTGCTACCTCCGTGACATTGGAGGGATCCTCGATACCGCCGCCGCCTTTATAAACTTTTACCTGCACTTCATAGATTGTAGGTCCAGCGGGGGTTGGTTGTTCTAAAAAAAAGCTGGAAGGGATGTTTAATGGAATATTGCCTGCGGGCCTATTGCCAATGGGACCGAGAGGGATCGTACCAACAACTTCTAAAGTGCTGCCTTTAATCCCCACAAGCACATCCACGTCATCTAATTCTTCTTCGTCAAGTGTACGCGCCAGATTGATGGTCAGATTTCCGCTATCCAGCACGCTCTTCGCGATAAGATTATCCACGAGCGTATCAATTGTAATCACTGAAAAAGGCCCGACCTCCTTGACACCAATGGAAAATGGTCGTTGTTTTGGGGGTGATAGTTGAAGTGCCATCGTATTTTCTCCTTGTGCATTAAGGCCATTAGGGCCACTTTCGCCGGGTGTTACTCTGTCTATCTTCACCAAACTTTGTCTCGACTCGCCAATCAACCTCCCCGCTCTAAACACTCTCCAGTTCGCCAGAGCAGAGTCATCGTTAAAAAGAAGTTTTACATGGGGATCGAACGGGATAACGGCGCGATACCCCATATCAATATCTGACTGTTCCAGCGTCTTATCCCAAACGCCATAGGTTCCCGGAACGGGCGGACCAGCTCCGTTCAAACTTGAATAACCTTGCCAGTACACTTTGGCGATATCACCTGGCAATGCATAACCGATAGCATCGGGTATTGCCACTGTGACTCCTGACATCAATGGAGGTACAGTTTTGTTATTCAGGTAGCCCCATAAAGTGGCATCGGGAAAACGCGGTTCTTTCAAACGCAGAGGCGGCGTGTGATCTATGGTCAGCTTTCTGTGTGGCGAAGGATCATCGATACCGCCCGAGCCTTTCCAGATCGTGTAGTACAAGTATGCACTACCGTCCGTAACCAAGTGCTGCGGCGTTAAAATGAAGTATAAGAAAGCGGGTTGTGGCGGACTTAAAAAAACCGTGTACAGCCTTTCCTCAATGCCATTTTGCAACCGGTTTATCCAAAGCTCATCGCCAGGTAGAGGGTTAGGCCAGTAGGGAATAATGATGCGAGTGCCGTTACGCAATATCTCGAGCGGAACATAACCGTCCGGATCATTATCATCAACACCTTCCACTGAAAGTGGTAGCGCAAATAAGCCTTGATCTGGTTCCTTTGATGTATTCGCCGTCATCGTCTTCTAGTTCATCGAGTTGTAGGATACTGAGCGGGTTTATTCTTCGCTTGGGGAGAATTAAGCGCTTAGCCATTGCAGTTGCCTACTGTCAGATCTGACAGGTAGAGCGACCGCTCATCGGATAAATAGGGAGTCCCTATCGCCTGGATGCTTGATCGCACCTTGACGAGGATGCAGGGATTGGTGTTATCTGAAACCGGTTTCAATCGTTTAAAAAAACCTAACAACAAGATCAAACATCGCCATGAACGACTTCTCCGCCGCACAACGCAGCCGCGTCACCATGCTCGACGTCGCCGAACACGCTGGTGTCTCCAAGGCCAGCGTCTCGCGCTTCATCGGCGATGACCGCGCCTTGCTCTCCGATGCCACGGCCTTGCGCATCGAGCAGGCAATTGCCCAACTCGGCTACCGCCCCAACCAGATGGCCCGCGGCCTGAAACGCGGACGCACCCGCCTGATCGGCATGCTCGTGGCCGATATCCGCAACCCTTATTCAATTGCCGTGATGCACGGGGTGGAAACCGCCTGCCGTCAGCACGGCTACAGCCTGGTGGTGTGCAACACCGATCGCGATGACGAGCAGGAACGCCAGCACCTGGCGTTGCTGCGCTCGTACAACATCGAAGGCCTGATCGTGAACACCCTCGGCCATCACCGCGACGAACTACGCGAACTGCATCGCGAAATGCCGATGGTGCTGGTGGATCGCAAAGTCGAGCAGCTTGAGAGCGACCTGGTCGGACTGGACAATCCGGCAGCGGTGGAAATGGCCCTCGCCCATCTACAGCAACGGGGTTATCACGATGTGTTGATGGTGACTGAACCGTTTGACGGCACCAGTTCCCGGATCGAGCGGGTCAGCAGTTTCAAGACGCAGATTGAGCAACGCCCGGCGCTGAAAGGTGCAGTGGTCGAAACCGGTAGCGAGTTGACCGCCCACGTTAAGACCTTCTTGAACACTCCCGGCCCCGGCCTGAAAGCATTGTTTTGCGCCAATGGCATTGCGGCGTTGGCCAGTACGCATTCGTTGCGTGAGTTGCAGTGCAATTTGTTTGCGGACGTAGGGTTGATTGCGCTGGATGACCTGGATTGGTATCCACTGGTGGGCAGCGGGATTACCGCCCTCGCCCAGCCGACGGCCGAGATTGGCGCCAGTGCGTTTGAGTGCCTGCTCAAACGGTTGCGTGGGGAGGCGGGAGCAGTGCGGACACTGGATTTTTCTGCGCGGCTGGTTGTTCGGGGATCAACCCTTGGGAATCTTCGGTGAACGTTATGTTCCCTTCAATCAGCCAGCTTTTTTTGAACAAAAATGAAACCGGTTTCAGAGGTATAAAAACAATGAACACACCCCCCGTTTCCATCAGCCTGTCCAGCTACGGCGCAGACCTTGTGCGCCAACGCGGCCAAGGCAGTTTTATCGATGTGCTGGCCGCCGCCGGCGCTACGCGCATTGAATGGCGCGAAGAGCTGCTGACCGATGAAAACCCGGTGCAACTGGCCGACAACAGCCACGCCCAAGGTCTGGAAAGCATCTATTCATCGCCCATGGAGCTGTGGCTGGCCGGTCAGTCAAAACCCAATCCCGAATTGACCGCGACCCTGGAGCGTGCCCAAGCGTTCGGCGCCAAGTGGCTGAAAGTTTCCCTGGGTTACTTCACCGACAACAATGATCTTCAAGCATTGAACCGCGTCCTCTTGCGCAGCCCCGTGCAACTGCTGGTGGAAAACGACCAGACCTTGCACGGCGGTCGCATCGAACCCTTTCAGCGCTTTTTCACTCAAGTTGAACACCATCACCTGCCGATCCAAATGACCTTCGACATCGGCAACTGGCACTGGCAGGACCAATCCGCCGCCAGCGCCGCACGGTTGCTCGGTCGGCATGTCGGTTACGTGCACTGCAAAGCCGTGACCCGCCGGGCCGACGGAAAACTGGTTGCGATCCCGCCAACCGCCAATGATGTGCACGAATGGGAACACCTGCTGCGACACATGGCCCAAGGCGTTATGCGGGCGGCGGAATACCCGCTGCAAGGCGATGACCTGATGCAACTGACCACCGAACACGTCGCTGCCCTCGCCCGCCTTGGCCAATCCCGGTTGGAGAACGCTCATGTCTGAGTTCGATATCCTCTCGTTCGGTGAAACCATGGCGATGTTTGTCGCCGAGCAAAGCGGTGATCTGGCCGACGTCGGCCAGTTCCACAAACGTATTGCCGGCGCGGACAGCAACGTCGCGATTGGCCTGTCACGGCTCGGTTTCAACGTGGCATGGCTGAGTCGAGTGGGTGCCGATTCATTGGGCCGATTTGTCGTCGATACGCTGCGCAAAGAAGGCCTGGATTGCCGCAACGTCGCCATCGACGCGGCGCATCCGACCGGTTTCCAACTCAAGTCCCGTGCCGACGATGGCAGCGATCCGGCAGTCGAGTATTTCCGGCGTGGTTCGGCCGCCAGTCACTTGTCGGTGCAATCGATCTCCTCGTCATTGCTCGACGCCCGGCACTTGCACGCCACCGGCATTCCACCGGCGCTGTCTGCATCTGCCCGGGAAATGTCCTTCGAACTGATGACCCGCATGCGCAATGCCGGACGCAGCGTGTCGTTCGACCCGAACCTGCGCCCGAGCCTGTGGGCCAGCGAGCAACAGATGATTACCGAAATCAACCGCCTCGCCGCCCTCGCCCATTGGGTGCTGCCGGGGTTGAGTGAAGGTCGATTGCTGACCGGGTTTGAAGACCCGGCGGACATTGCGGCGTTTTATCTGGATCTGGGTGTTGAAGCGGTGGCGATCAAACTCGGTCCGCACGGAGCCTATTACCGCACGCAGCTGAATGAGGGGTTTGTCGCAGGTGTGCCGGTAAAAAACGTGGTTGATACGGTCGGCGCAGGTGATGGCTTTGCCGTCGGCTTGATCAGCGCGCTGCTGGAGAACCATAGCGTTGCCGACGCAGTGCGGCGTGCCAACTGGATTGGCAGTCGTGCGGTGCAGAGCCGTGGGGATATGGAAGGGTTGCCGACCCGGCTGGAATTATCTGCTGAATTTGAGGGCGTCAATCGCGAGCAAGCTGTGCTCCCACACGCGTTGTAGGAGCACAGCTTGCTCGCGATGAGATCCGCACACATGTTGAAGATGTAACTACCTGCTGCGACAAAAACAACAAGCTCAGGAGCACTACCCATGAAAACCGCTTCACTCGCCACCCGCCGCTGGTGGTACATCATGCCCATCGTGTTCATCACCTATAGCCTGGCGTATCTGGACCGCGCCAACTACGGCTTCGCCGCCGCCTCGGGTATGGCCGCCGACCTGATGATCACGCCGGGCCTGTCGTCGATGCTCGGCGCGCTGTTCTTCCTTGGATACTTTTTCTTCCAGGTGCCGGGCGCGATCTATGCCCAGAAACACAGCGTCAAGAAGCTGATTTTCGTCAGCCTGATCCTCTGGGGTGGCCTCGCGACGCTGACCGGGGTCGTCTCCAACGCCTACTGGCTGGTCGTCATTCGATTCATGCTCGGCGTGGTTGAAGCCGCAGTCATGCCGGCGATGCTGGTCTATCTGTGCCACTGGTTCACCCGTGCCGAACGCTCACGGGCCAACACGTTCCTGATCCTCGGCAACCCGGTCACCATGCTCTGGATGTCGGTGGTGTCGGGCTATCTGGTGCAGCATTTCAGCTGGCGCTGGATGTTCATCATCGAAGGTTTGCCGGCAGTGCTGTGGGCATTTATCTGGTGGCGCCTGGCGGACGATCGTCCGGCACAGGCCAAGTGGCTCAGCGATCAGGAGAAGCAGGACCTGGAAAGCGCCCTCGCCGCCGAACAGGTCGGCATCAAAGCAGTGAAGAACTACGCCGAAGCCTTTCGCTCGCCTAAGGTGATCATCCTGGCATTGCAGTTTTTCTGCTGGAGCATTGGCGTTTACGGCTTCGTGCTGTGGCTGCCGTCGATCCTCAAGGCCGGTGCGCAAATGGACATGATCGAAGCCGGTTGGCTCTCGGCGCTGCCGTATCTGGCCGCAGTGATCGGCATGCTGCTGGTGTCGTGGGGCTCGGACAAACTGCAGAAGCGCAAACGCTTCGTCTGGCCGCCGCTGCTGATTGCCTCCCTTGCGTTCTACGGTTCCTACGCCTTGGGCGCCGAACATTTCTGGTGGTCCTACACCCTGCTGGTGATTGCCGGCGCCTGCATGTATGCGCCGTATGGACCGTTTTTCGCCATCGTCCCCGAAATCCTTCCGGCCAACGTGGCGGGCGGTGCCATGGCATTGATCAACAGCATGGGCGCGCTCGGCTCGTTTGGCGGCTCCTATCTGGTCGGTTACCTGAACAGCTCCACCGGCTCGCCCGGCGCTTCTTATTTGCTGATGAGCGGCGCGTTGATGCTCTCGGTGGTGCTGACGATGTTCCTCAAGCCCGGCGCCAGTGACCGCGTCGTGGCCAAGGCCGATACGCAACGGCCAGTGACGGCTCACCCTTGAACATGAAGTTGAGATGATGACGATGAAAAAGCAGGTCGTGCTGTACAAGAAACTCTCGCCGCTGTTGATGGCTCGCCTGCATGAGCACACCGACGTGACGCTGATCGATAACCTCAACCCGGAAGGCATTGCACAACTGCGCGATGCCCTGCCCCGCGCCCAGGGTTTACTCGGCGCGAGCCTGAAACTGGACGCGCAATTATTGGACCTGGCGCCGAATCTGGAAGCCATCGCCAGCGTCTCGGTCGGTGTCGACAATTACGATATCGACTACCTGACCGAGCGCCGCATCTTGCTGAGCAACACGCCGGATGTACTGACTGAAACCACGGCGGACACCGGTTTCGCGTTGATTCTGGCGACCGCCCGGCGCGTGGTGGAATTGGCCAACATGGTTCGCAACGGCCAATGGCAACGCAACATTGGCCCGGTGCATTTCGGCACGGACGTGCATGGCAAGACGCTGGGCATCATCGGCATGGGCCGTATTGGTGAAGCCTTGGCTCAGCGCGGGCATTTCGGATTTGGCATGCCGGTCATCTATCACAGTCATTCGCCGAAACCGGCGGTGGAAGCGCGTTTCGATGCACAGTACCGCAGCCTGAAGGAGCTTTTGCAGCAAGCTGATTTCATTTGCCTGACCTTGCCGCTAACGGCTGAAACCGAAGGGCTGATCGGCGCCGAGGAGTTCGCCTTGATGCGCCCGGAAAGCATTTTCATCAACATTTCCCGGGGCAAGGTGGTGGACGAAGCAGCGCTGATCGAGGCGCTGCGTACAGGACAGATTCGGGCGGCTGGGCTGGATGTTTTTGAGCGTGAACCGCTGCAGGCGGACTCGCCGTTGATGACGTTGAATAACGTAGTGGCGACCCCGCACATAGGGTCCGCGACGGATGAGACGCGGGAGGCGATGGCGCGGTGTGCGGTGGATAATCTGCTGATGGCGTTGGCTGGAGAACGGCCGAAAAACCTGGTGAATGCCGGGGTGTGGCAGGCTTAAGACATTTCCGGCAGCCATCGCGAGCAAGCTCACTCCCACATTGGATCTGTGGCGTTCCCCCCCCTCTGTGGGAGTGAGCTTGACGCGATGAGACCGGGACAGACACCACAATAACTTCAGGCTCTACGCGCCTCCAGCAGGTCCGCTGCACACAACGCAATCCGTCGGCACGCATCCGCCAGTTTCACCTGATCCACCACCAACCCGATCCGGATATGCCCCGCCGCACTCGGCCCGAACGCCTCCCCGGCCAGCACCGAGACGCCGTACCCCTCCAGCAACCGTTCGGCAAACCCCTGGGCGCCGAGCCCGGTCTGGCGCACATCGACCATCACAAACATGCCGCCATCCGGACGGATCGGCTTGATGCCGGGGCATCCGCTCAACCGTGCGCACACCAGATCCCGACGCTGACGATATTCCTCACGCATCAGCGCTACTTCCGGCAAGTTTTGATCCAGCGCCAATTGCGCGGCGTTCTGGATGAAATCAGGAATCCCGAACAGCATGCACAACGACAGATTCACCAGGTGCTCGGCCATGGGTTTAGGCCCGATCGACCACCCCACGCGCCAGCCGCTCATGGCGTGGGATTTGGACAGGCTGTTGATGGTTGCGGTGCGCTCGGCCATGCCCGGCAAACTCGCCGGGCTGATGTGTTCGCCCTCGAACAACAAGTCGCTGTAGACCTCGTCGCTGATCAGCCACAGTTCATGGCGCACGCACAATGCTGCCAGCGCTTGCCAGGTGGTGAGCGGCAAACTCGCTCCGGAGGGGTTGTTGGGACTGTTGAGCAGGATGACGCGGGTTTTCGGCGTAATCAGTGCCGCCACGTCTGCCGGGGCGACGCGAAAGCCGTTCTCCGGTCGCACTGCGACGGGCACTACTTTGGCGGCGCAAGCGCCAAACACACCTTCATAGGTCACGTACATCGGTTCGGCGACGATCACTTCATCACCCGGATCGAGCAGGCATTGCGCGACCGAGTACACCGCGCATTGCGCTCCCGGAAACACGATGACATGGTCGGCGTCAACGCCTTGTCCACTGCGCTGGCGATGGCGCCGCGCAATGCTGCTGCGCAGCCCACGACTGCCGCGCACGTCCGGGTAATGGGTGTCGCCGGCCCGCAAGCTATCGATCGCGGCCTGGACAATCGGTGGCGGTGTGTCGAAATCCGGGTCGCCGATCGACAGCAGTAGCACGTCAATGCCCTGCTCGCGCATGTTCAGCGCTCGGTCATGAATCTGCCAGGCTGCCGCTCCGTCGCCGGCGATTCGTTGGGTCAAGGCTGAATAGCGCATGTGATTCTCCTGTCGCGCGCGGACTCCCAGCCTTCACCCTATCTCAAATCACAAAACGCGCCAGCTATTTGGCATCAGCGAGGACTCGCTGAGTGAAACTCGACAATTTGAAAGCGTTTCTCGACCTTGTCCAGCTGACAGATCTGACAGTAGACGAGCATCGTTTAAGGCCGCTAAATGATCGCAGGAATGTCGACTTTCGATGAAGTTTCCTTTCACAATCCCCTAGCCATGGAGTATCGAAATGTCGAAATTCAATGAAACATCTCATCCAGGTTTCCAGAAAAACACCGTTAATGAAACTCCGCGCACCTCGCAAATTCCTCCTCAACTACCTGTATTACCAGAGGAAGTGCTGACTAAAGGCGTCACTCCTGAATACCTCGCAGCACACGACGACGAGTTGAAAGTTACTATAAAACCCTATGTTGATAAATCGTATGACTACGTCGAGTTAACATTTGGTATACCGCCCAACCATTATACTGCTCTTGCGCACCTTTCCACCTCGGCCCCTGACACGATTGTCATATTCTCGACTGGCAACATCACAAGGATTGGCAACGGCATACAACCGATGTCCTATAAATTGTTCAAGTTGGCAGATGACAGTAAATCGCCAGAGTCGCCGAAATCGTCAGAGTCGCCAGTGTCGCTCATTCAAAACGTCACAGTAAAGGGCATGTAAATGCAAATAGGCTATAGGGTCATTTCTCAAACTTAGAACCGCACGGCAAATTAAAATTGGAGCACAAAACGGCTCCAATTTTATGCCTCTGCTTCGACTCAACGATTCAAATCACGAAACGCGCAACCATCGCATTCAAATCAACCGCCAGGCGCGACAGTTCATGGGTGGCGACGCTAGTCTGGTTGGCGCCGGTCGCCGACTGCGTAGCCAGGTCGCGAATGTTCACCAGGTTGCGGTCGACCTCGCGGGACACCTGGGCTTGCTCTTCCGACGCGCTGGCGATCACCAGGTTGCGTTCGTTGATCAAATGGATCGACTGGGTAATTTGCTCCAGTGCCACTCCGGCGGCCCGGGCCATTTCCAGGGTGCTTTGGGTTCGCTGATTGCTTTGCTGCATCGACGAAACCGCTTCGCCGGTGCCGTTCTGAATGCCGGCGACCATTTTTTCGATTTCCTGAGTCGATTGCGCGGTGCGATGAGCCAATGCCCGCACCTCGTCTGCCACCACGGCGAAACCTCGTCCGGCTTCACCGGCACGGGCGGCTTCGATGGCAGCGTTGAGTGCCAAGAGGTTGGTTTGTTCGGCGATGGCGCGGATCACGTCCAGTACCTTGCCGATATCACGGCCCTGCGCGGCCAGCCCTTCGATCATCACCGAGGTGTTTTGTACGTCGTGGGTCATGGTCTGGATCGCGTTGACGGTTTCCACTACCCGGTCACGGCCTTCGCGAGCAGCCTGGGTCGACTGGCTGGAAGCTTCCGAGGTCGACACCGCGTTGCGCGCGACCTCTTCCACGGCGGCGGTCATTTCGTTGACGGCGGTGGCGGCTTGTTCGATTTCGTTGTTTTGCTGTTGCAGGCCGCGCGAGGCTTCCTCGGTCACGGTGCTGAGTTCCTCTGCGGCGGCGCCCAGTTGCGTGGCAGAACCGGCGATCTGTTCGATGGTTTTGCGCAGGTTGGTTTGCATGGCCGCCAAGGCGCCGAGCAAACGGGCCGGTTCGTCCTTGCCGTCAATCTCGATGACTTTGGTCAGGTTGCCACCGGCGATGGTTTCGGCCGCCTGCACCGCGCGGTTCAGCGGGGTGACGATGCTGCGGGTCAGCAGCCAGGCCAGCAGCACAGTCATAAGCGACGCCAGCACCGCTACCAGAATGATGCCGTACACAGCGGTGTTGTAGTTATCTTCGGCGGTGACACCGGCCATTTTCGCAGCCTCATTGTTATAGGCCACCAGCTTATTCAGCTGTTCGCCCATCAGGTCGGTGCCGTCCTTGATCCGCGTATTGATCAAGGTGCGCATCTCATCAACCTTGTTCTGACGCGAAAGGTCCATCATTTCGCGCTGTGCCTGCATGTAATTGTCCAGCGTCGCGCTGAACACTTTATACAGCGCCGCTTCGTCCGGGCCTGCCGGCAACTCGGCATAGCTGGCCTGCGCCTTGCGCGCCTTGTCGGTGAGCACGGCAATGCGGGTTTCGGCTTCCTGCAGGCTGGCCGGTTCACGGTTGACAAGAATCCGGAACGACAAAATGCGCATGCGCAGAATATTTTCGGTGACATTGCCCAGGTAGCTGACGCTGGGCAGTTGGGTACTGCTCATGTCGATCGAGGATTGACGGATGATCGACATACGGTTCACGGCAAACACACCCAGCACGATGACGAGCAAGGCAATGAAAGCAAAACCGAGGAAGGCGCGAGGCGCGATGTTCAGATTACGCAGTGACATAGGTGGATTCTCGGGTGATTGAGGCTGCGAGCATCCTTGCCGGAAATCACTGAAGGGGCATTGGTCCGTACCTTCAGCTCGGCGCCACTGTCGAATCGGGTGTGTGAGCGTCTATAGGCTGTATCGGCCGGGGATGAGGAATTTTGCGGGGGCTGTGCAAATATATTTCGGGGGATGAGTGTTTCACTCATGAAACACAATCCCTGTAACAGCTGCCTAAGGCCGCGTTCGACTGCGAAGCGGTCGCGCTTTTTAGATCCTGCGACTGCTGCGCACTCAAACGCAGCCTCGCAGGCTCGACAGCGGCTACTTAGCGATTCGCCAGACCCGTGCGATGTCGCTCGCGCGATCTTGCAATAACCGTGGCGCCTCGGCGCACGCCTGTTCCAGCGTCATCGGTCCACTGGCCAAGGCAAACGCCGCATCGATGCCGTACTCGTACAAAGCCTGATAACCTTCGCCCAACGTGCCCGCGATCACGATCACCGGCACGCCTTGCTGCCGGGCAATGCGCGCCACGCCGAACGGCGTCTTGCCGCGCAAGGTCTGCGCATCGAAACGCCCTTCGCCGGTAATCACCAGGTCGGCGCCCTGCACCGCTTGCGCCAAGCCGACCAATTCTGCAACCACGTCCACACCGGCCTGGAACTGCGCGCCGAGAAACGCCTTGGCAGCAAATCCCAGACCGCCAGCCGCCCCACTGCCCGGCTCGTCCTTGACGTCGTGACCCAACGCACGCGCACACAGTTCGGCAAAGTGCCCCAGCGCGTTATCCAGTTTCTGGACTTGCTCGGGCGATGCGCCTTTCTGCGGGCCGAAAATCGCCGAAGCGCCGTGAGGGCCGCACAGGGGATTGTTAACGTCGGCAGCAATGTCAAAACGCACGCCGCTCAGGCGCGAATCCATGCCGCTCAGATCAATGCGATCCAGTTGCGCCAACGCCAAACCGCCCGGTGCCAGGGTTTGCCCCTGCGCATCCAGCAACTTCACGCCCAGCGCCTGCATGGTCCCGGCACCACCATCGTTGGTGGCGCTCCCACCAATTGCCAGAATCACCCGTTGCGCACCGGCATCGAGTGCCGCGCGAATGAGCTCCCCGGTGCCGAAGGTGCTGCTGGTGCACGCGTCGCGTTTGCCCGGCGGAACCAGTTGCAGACCACTGGCCTCGGCCATTTCGATGATCGCGGTTTGGTTGTGCGGCAGCCAGCCCCAGGCGGCGTCGATGGTTGCACCGAGTGGACCGCGCACCTTCGTGCGGCGCCATTCGCCTTCGCACGCGGCCAGAATCGATTCGACCGTGCCTTCGCCGCCGTCGGCCATCGGGCATTTGACCAAGTGCGCGTCCGGCCAGACGTCTGCCAGCCCCAATGCAATGGCGTCGGCCACGCCTTGGGCGCTGAGGCTGTCCTTAAACGAATCGGGGGCGATGACGATTTTCATGCGAATTCTCCAGTTCCAATGCGCTCCATGCTGCCAGTAGCCCCAAACAATAACGCCAGTCCGCTGCACAAGCGGGTGTGGCGTTTATTGTTCATTTTCACAAAGCCGTGCAGCTACACACTGAGTTGTAGCAGCTGTCGAGACTGCGAGGCAGCGGCCACAGGGGTTGTGTTCGGTCAGTCGGTTTGGGGCAAAAGCTGGACGCCGAGGTAAAGCGCGAGCATGCCGTCCAGTTTCAGCGGATCAACCCCACTCAACTCCGCAATCCGCTCCATCCGATACCGCAAGCTATTGCGATGAATCCCCAACGCATCGGCACACGCCTGGCTCTGCCCATCGTGATCACACCAGCTGCGCAAGGTCGCCAACAGTTGGCCGTTACTATCCTTGGCGATGACTTTACGCAACGGCTTGAGCAATTCGTCCAGCGCATCGTCGTTACGATGCCGCCACAGCATCACTGGCAGTCGATACCGAGTGAGCGTCAGCAAACGCGAACGCGGCAACACATCGCGCCCATACGCCAGCAAGTCGCCAACCCGCCGGTAGCAGCGCCGCAGCCCCGACAAGCCATCCGCCTGCCCGCCCACAGCAATGCGCAGAATATTCCAGCCCAAGCCGTCGAGTTTTTCCAGCAGTCGATCATTCTCGATCGATTGCGAGGCCGGCCGGCACCACAGCAACGACGACTTCGCCGAACTCACGCACCAACTGTCCGGGTAACGCGAGGTCAGCCAGGCGCTCAGCGCTTCAACGGTTTGCGCCGGGCCGTATTCCAAGCCCAGTTCAAACAGATAAGGCACCCGCGTCATCTGCGGCTTGAGCCCCAATTGCTGCGCCTCATCGAGCAAGCGTGGCGAGTCCCCCGCCTCGCTCAGCAGCAACGCGAGCAGATCGTCACAACGCTGACGCCGCCATTGCTGGTCGGCCTGCTGATTGCGCTGGCCGACCAGCATCTCGGCGGTCATCCGCACCAGCTCGGCGTAGGTACGCAATGGCTCGGGCTCGCCGGTGATGCCGAGCACGCCAATCAAGCGCCCATCCAGCAGCAGCGGCAGGTTGATTCCCGGTTGCACACCCTTGAGATGCATCGCCGTTTGCGCGTCGATTTCCACCACCCGCCCGTTGGCCAGCACCAATTGTGCGCCCTCGTGGCGGGTGTTGATGCGCTCAGGTTCGCCGCTGCCGAGAATCAATCCCTGGCTGTCCATCACGTTGACGTTGTACGGCAGGATGGCCATCGCCCGGTCGACGATGTCCTGGGCCAGGTCGTGATCGAGTTCGAACATAACGGGGATCCTTGAAAACGGGATGGGACGGGTTGTTCACCCGCACAGGCCTTGGTCGCAAACCCTGTGCTCAGGCACAAAGACAACCACCCAAAGCGTGGCCGAGACTCTCTGGGCGATCAACGTTACCCTTGCATCGCAAAAAATCATAATAAAGAGAGAGCCGCCATGTCACAGAGCGCCGCCGCTACCCAGGCCATCGTTGACGAGAAAAACGCCGTCTACAAACGCATTACCCTGCGTTTGATCCCCTTCATCTTCATCTGCTACCTGTTCAACTACCTCGACCGGGTGAACGTTGGATTTGCCAAACTGCAGATGCTCGACGCACTGAAATTCAGCGAAACCGTGTACGGCCTCGGTGCCGGGATTTTCTTTATCGGCTACGTGCTGTGCGGCGTGCCGAGCAACCTGGCCCTGACCAAGTTCGGCCCGCGGCGCTGGATCGCGCTGATGATGATCGTCTGGGGCACGCTCTCGACGTGCCTGTTGTTCGTCACCACTCCGACCGAGTTCTACACCTTGCGCCTGTTCACCGGCGCGGCCGAAGCCGGGTTCTTCCCCGGCGTGGTGCTGTACCTCTCGCAATGGTTCCCGACCTTCCGCCGGGGCCGCATCATGGCGTTGTTCATGTCGGCGATCCCAGTGTCCGGCCTGCTCGGCAGCCCGTTCTCCGGCTGGATCCTCAACCACTTCGCGGCGGGCCAGGGCGGTTTGGCCGGCTGGCAGTGGATGTTCCTGCTGCAAGGCATTCCAACCGTGATCCTTGGCGCCCTCGCCTATTTCCTGTTGAGCGACAGCTACGCCAACGCCAAATGGCTGACCCCGTTCGAGCGCTCGGTACTGGAAGCAGATCACGCTGAAGACCTGGCCAACAAGCCGAAAACCACTACGGATTCTTTGCTGGCGGTGTTCAAGAACCCGGCGATCTGGGCGTTCGGTTTGATCTATTTCTGCATCCAGAGTGGCGTGTACGCGATCAACTTCTGGCTGCCGTCGATCATCAAGAACCTGGGCTTCAGCGATAACCTGGTGATCGGCTGGTTGAGTGCGATTCCGTACCTGTTGGCGGCGGTGTTCATGCTGCTGGTCGGGCGCTCAGCGGACCTGCGCAAGGAACGTCGCTGGCATTTGGTGGTGCCAATGTTGATGGGCGCGGTGGGTCTGCTGATCGCGGTGAACTTCGCGACGACGCCGGCGATTGCGATCCTCGGCCTGACCATCGCCACCATGGGCGCCCTCACCGGCCTGCCGATGTTCTGGCCGGTGCCGACGGCACTTCTGAGCGCGGGTGCGGCGGCGGGTGGTTTGGCGTTGATCAACTCTATGGGGCAAATGGCGGGTTTCCTGAGTCCGTACCTGGTGGGTTGGGTCAAGGACAGCACCGGGTCGACGGATGCCGCTTTGTATTTGTTGGCGGGTGTGATTGTGTGTGGCAGCTTGCTGGCGCTGCGGATGACGCGGACGTTACGGGTGTAAGCCGTTCTACCCCTACAAAAACGGCCCATTCGGGCCGTTTTTAATGTGCGGCGCGTCAGCCGTGCGGGTCGACGTTATCCAGCATCCGGTTCACCGCCAGTTCACCCAGCATGACGGAGTTTTGAATACCGAGCAGGGTGTGGCGCTGTGTGCCGTTTAGTTGCCCGGCGAAATCACTCAACATGACACTGGCTGATGCCAACGTCTCACAGGCGTTGACCAGCAGGGTTTCGTTATCGGTGTCGGGGCCTACGGAATAGATGGTGCTGGGTTTACGTGGGGTGTCTTTGGGGATGACCGGTTTGAGGTAGTAATCGAGGGCGCGGTCGGCGGCAGTGTTGAGTTTTTTGGGATTGGTGGATTCGTAGGGGGAAACGTCGTCGGTGTCGGCTTCTGGTGGATTGGGTGTGATCTTGAACATAGATGAAACTCCAGATATTAAAAGTGGAGCCATCGCCTTCGCTACCAAACGAAGGTGGCGGCCATACGGAGGTTGGTAGACCGGTTATCTGGCAACCCGGCGCGCCCGGAAGCGCCCTACGCATGGCCACCATGTAAACAGAGGACGATAAAAAGTCCCTGTATTAGGTGCGCTATGCGCCGGATAACCGGGCTACCAAACCCGATCGCTGTTTTTCAGCGACGAGCAAACGATAGAGCCCAGCCCCAAGGCGCACAAGCCGGCGGATTCTGGCGCAGTCGTAGGCAACGACGCAAGGTTATGTAGCCTCCAGCCCCATCCCTCCCGACTGTTTAAACAATACTGTTTATTGCCACGGGCTCATTCCTACACTGGCTCCACCATTGAGCTGATATTCCGATTGCTCCCAACGACGGTTCTGGTATTTGATTGAGGCCTTTCTCCCACCGGTAAAAGGATTTCCTCATGAGCTATCGCACGCTGGGTCATTCGGGTTTACAGGTCTCTACCCTGACCCTGGGCACCATGATGTTCGGCGAACAGACCAGCACCGAAGATTCCCTGCGGATCATCGACAAGGCCTGGGACCAGGGCATCAACTTCATCGACACCGCCGATGTTTACACCGGTGGTCGTTCCGAAGAGATCGTTGGCGAAGCGATTGCCGGCAATCGCCATGAATGGGTGCTGGCGACCAAGGTTGGCTTCGGCCCGGTGGACGGTGTGCCGAACCGCAGCGGCTTGAGCCGCAAACACCTGTTCAACGGCATCGACGCCAGCCTGACCCGCTTGGGCACCGACTACCTCGACATCTATTACCTGCACCGCGAAGACCACAACACGCCGCTGGAAGTGACCGTGTCGGCGATGGGCGATCTGATTCGTCAGGGCAAGGTCCGTTATTGGGGTTTGTCCAACTACCGTGGCTGGCGCATTGCCGAGGTGATCCGTGTGGCCGATCAACTGGGCGTCGACCGGCCAGTGATCAGCCAACCGCTGTACAACATCGTCAACCGCCAGGCGGAAACCGAGCAAATCACTGCCGCCCACAATTATGGTCTGGGTGTTGTGCCTTACAGCCCGTTGGCGCGAGGTGTGCTCAGCGGCAAATATGCGCCGGATGTGAAGCCGGACGCCGATAGCCGCGCCGGGCGTGCCGACAAACGCATTCTGGAAACCGAATGGCGGGTTGAGTCGTTGCGCATTGCCCAGCAGATTCAGCAGTACACACAAGAACGTGGCGTGGGGATTGTCGAGTTTGCGATTGCCTGGGTGCTGAACAACGGCGCCGTCACTTCAGCGATTGTCGGGCCGCGTACCGAGGAACAGTGGGACGCGTACACCAAGGCGCAAGCGGTGAAGATTACAGCGGAGGATGAGGCGTTCATTGATTCGCTGGTGGTGCCAGGGCATTCATCGACGCCGGGGTTTAATGACGTGAGCCATTTTGTGTCGGGCCGTAAACCCCGCAATACCTGAAGCAACACACAGCCCCTGTGTGCGAGCCTGCTCGCGAAAGCGGTGTGTCAGTCGGCATCAGTGTTGATTGATCCATCGCCTTCGCGAGCAGGCTCGTTCCCACAGTTGATCGGTGTTGATCAGTAGGTCAGTGTTTAGATTGAAAACCACGTATCCTCTGCGCCCCGTTTCACCTTCAACCTCGCGAGGGCAGTTTGTCTAAAGGTATCGCTTTATCGGTGTCGGCCTCGGTGCTGTTTGCCGTCATGTACTACTACACGTCGTTGCTCACGCCCTTGAGCGGCGTGGAAATTTTCGGCTGGCGCATGCTGCTGACTGTGCCCTGCATGACCGTGTTCATGGTGGTGTCCGGCGAGTGGACGCGCGTGGTGGAGATTGTCCGGCGCGCCATGGCGAATCCGAAACTGATCGCCGCCCTGATCGCCTCCTCGGCCCTGCTTGGCGTGCAACTCTGGCTGTTCATGTGGGCGCCGCTCAACGGCTACAGCCTGGACGTATCACTGGGGTATTTCCTGCTCCCGCTGACCATGGTGCTGACCGGGCGAATCGCCTACGGCGAACGTCTGTCCTACCTGCAAAAGGTCGCCGTGGTACTGGCCTGCCTCGGCGTGATCAATGAGGTGTATCAGGTCGGTGGTTTTTCCTGGGCGACGTTGCTGGTGTGCATTGGCTATCCCACCTATTTCATCGTGCGCAAGCGCCTGGCCTCGGACAACCTCGGCGGCCTGTGGCTGGACATGGCGTTGACGCTGCCGGTGGCATTCTGGTTTGTGCAAAGTGGCGAGCAAGGCTTCGGCGTGTTCGATCAACACCCGTGGCTGTCGCTGTTGATCCCGATCCTGGGGGTGCTCAGCGCGTCGGCATTGGTGGTCTACATCATCGCCAGCCGCTTGTTGCCGTTCAGTCTTTTCGGGTTGTTGAGTTACGTCGAGCCGGTGTTGTTGCTGGGTGTGGCGTTGCTGCTTGGGGAAAGCATCAAGCCTGGGGAATGGTTGACCTATATTCCGATCTGGTTGGCGGTGGTGGTGCTGGTGTTCGAAGGCTTCAAACACCTGATGCGACAACACCGCCCTTAAACCCAACCCAAAACAAATGTGGGAGCAGACTCGCTCCCACAGTTGTTTAGTGGTGTGCCGGGTTATTCGGTGGCGAGCACGCCACGACGAACCTGGTCGCGTTCGATCGACTCAAACAGCGCCTTGAAGTTGCCTTCGCCGAAACCATCGTCGCCTTTACGCTGGATGAATTCGAAGAACACCGGCCCCATCAGGGTTTCCGAGAAAATCTGCAACAACAGGCGCTTGTCACCCGACTCGGACGAACCGTCCAACAGAATGCCCCGCGCTTGCAGTTGATCCACCGGCTCGCCGTGGTTTGGCAAACGGCCTTCGAGCATTTCGTAATACGTTTCCGGTGGCGCGGTCATGAAGCGCATGCCGATGCTTTTCAGGTGATCCCAGGTCTTGATCAAGTCGTCGGACAGGAACGCAACGTGCTGGATGCCTTCGCCGTTGAACTGCATCAGGAACTCTTCGATCTGCCCGGCGCCCTTGGACGACTCTTCGTTCAGCGGGATGCGGATCATGCCGTCCGGTGCGGTCATGGCATTGGAGGTCAGGCCGGTGTATTCGCCCTTGATGTCGAAGTAACGAATTTCGCGGAAGTTGAACAGTTTCTCGTAGAAGTTGGCCCAGTAGGCCATGCGACCGCGATACACATTGTGGGTCAGGTGATCGATGATTTTCAGGCCGGCACCGACCGGGTTCCGGTCCACACCTTCGATAAACACGAAGTCGATGTCATAGATCGAACTGCCTTCGCCGAAACGGTCGATCAGGTACAGCGGCGCGCCGCCAATGCCTTTGATCGCCGGCAGGTTCAGTTCCATCGGGCCGGTTTCGATGTGGATCGGCTGGGCGCCGATTTCCAGTGCGCGCTTGTAGGCGAGCTGCGAATCCTTGACGCGGAACGCCATGCCGCACACCGACGGGCCGTGTTCAGCCGCGAAGTACGAAGCAACGCTGTGCGGTTCGTTGTTGAGGATCAGGTTGATCGCGCCCTGGCGATAAAGGTGCACGTCCTTGGAGCGGTGGGTCGCCACCTTGGTGAAGCCCATGATCTCGAAGATCGGCTCCAGGGTATTCGGGGTTGGCGATGCGAACTCGATGAACTCAAAGCCCATCAGGCCCATTGGGTTTTCGTATAAATCTGCCATTTTGGCGCCTCATCATGCTTTTAGAATTAACAGTCAAAAAGTGTTAGTTGCTAGCAATGCTGAGACCGGCGGGTGGCGCACAGGAGATGCCCCGCACGCTGCGGGCGAGGAAGTCACCGTAGATCAATTGAAACCCAAAACTCTTCATTGTCGACCCAAGGCTCTTGCGGGCGAGGCTTCTGCTGCCAGAAGACGTTTATTATTGTATGCGTAACCCGATTCTACACAGCGTAAATCGGTTTGTCCGCCTTCTGTATCAAATCCCCTTTTCCCCTACTCGCGCAAGGGGTTTATTACAGAGGAAAATTCCCGCCAGAATCAACACGCCGCCAAGGCACATCGCCAGTGTCAACGGCTCGCCCAGCAACAGTGCGCCGAGGATGACGGCGGTCAACGGGTTCAAGGCAATGAATACTCCTGAACGCGTCGCGCCGATCTGGCGGATGCCGTCGTAATAACCAATGTAGGCCAGCGCCGAACCCAAAACCCCGAGGTACATCAGGCTCAGCCATTGTTGCGGACCGAGGCTGACCAGCGCGCTGACACTCAGTTCACCGCGCACGGCACTGGTCACCCAGAGCATCACCGTACCCAGCAGAATCGAATACGTCACCGTCTGCACCGGCCCCAGCGAATGATTCAGCTCTTCAGAGAAAAGCGAGTAAATCCCCCATCCCAGCACGCAGCCGAAAATCAGTAGGTCACCGATCGAGGCATCGGCATCGCCGGCCAATAGCTGCGGGTTACGACTGGCAATCACCCCACACGCCCCGGCAATACAGATCGCAATACCGAAGACTTTCGCCCGACTCAAACGCTCTTTGAATATCAGCCATGAAGCTAGACCGATCACTGCCGGGTTCAGCGCAACGATCAACGAGGCCCGCGAGGCGTTGATGTAATGCAGCCCATAAAAGAAGCACAGGTTATAGAAGAAGATCCCGAAGAACCCCAGCAGCGCCAATCGCAGCCATTGTTGCGGGTTCGGCCGGATCAACGGGATTCGGGCCAGCAGCACAAACAGCAACAACGCCGCACTGGCCAGCAGGAACCGCAGACTGGCGGCGAACAAGGGGCTGAGACTGTCGGCCAGGAAACGCCCGGCAACGAACGTCCCGCCCCAAATCATGGTGACGGCGGCGAGTTTCAGATACACCGGAGTGGGCGAAGTGGTTCTTTTCGCAGAGATTGTCATGGAGAAGCAAAACCAGGCCAAGGAAGATGACGTATCATTCGATTAATGACCTATCATCGTAAAATGAGTAAAAGCTCATGACCCTGACTCAACTTGAGATTTTCTCGCTGGTCGCTGAACTGCGCGGTTTCACGGCAGCTGCCAACCGCTTGAGGATTTCGCAGTCGGCGGTGTCTCACGCGCTCAAGTCGTTGGAACAAGAGCTTGGCGTTGAACTGTTGCGGCGGCATCAATCCCAGGTCGAGCTGAGCGATATAGGCCAGCAACTGTTGTTGCGCGCCCGGGCGATGCTCGGGCTGGCCAACACACTGCGCCAGGAAGCGGCCGATGCCCGCGGGATGAAGCGCGGCACGTTGCGCATCGGCTCGTTTGGCCCGACCTCGTCGATCCGCCTGCTGCCCCAGATCCTGCAGCACTACCGCACGGCACATCCAGGCATTGAAGTCCACATCGACGAAGGCCCGGACCGCCAGGTGATTCAATGGCTTGAAGAGCGACGAATCGACATCGGCTTTGTGGTGTTGCCTGAAGATCGCTTCGACACCTTCGCGTTGCTGGAAGACCAAATGGTCGCACTGGTGCCTGCCGATCACACACTGGCCGGTCGTGACGCTCTGAGTTTGAACGATTTGTGTCACGACCCGTTCGTGCTGACTGAGGCAGGCTCATCGGAGCTGGTGTCGCGGCTGTTCAGCGCCGCCCGCCTCATACCGAACATCCGCTACCGCTGCTCACAATTGCTCAGCACGCTAGACACGGTCAGCCGCGGCGATGCGTTGACGGTCGTGGCTGAAAGTTCTCTGCCCGACAACCTCAACAGTCGCTATGTGAGAAAACCACTGTCGCCCCCCGTTATTCGCCAGGTCGGACTGGCAGTACTGGACCAGCGTCAGGCGTCACCCGCCACGCTGGCCTTTATCAAACTGGCCCTCGAGCTGAACGCCCATTGAGCGACATAAGCGCCAAGGGCCAACTATCATGGCCACTATCTGAACTCTTTTGTGAGGCGTGTTGTTGTCCTGCCCGCAGTTGAGAGCCCTGTTTCTGTATGAGAGATTTCGCGAATGCCATTGAGTGCCAAACGCCGTCGCCCGTTGCGCATCCGCATTATGGTGACCCTGCTATGTGGATTGCTCCCGGTGATATTGGGCTTTGGCATTCTCTATATGCAGGCTGAACGGGTTCTCCAGCAAAGCACCCGAGTGACCGCAGACGAAGCCGTGCGCCAGTTCGAACTGATGCTGGACAACACGGCGCAGTCCGCGAGCGAGTTGCTGCCGCTGGCCGGGCAAATCTGCGACGACGTCAAACTGGCCCTGCGTGAACAAGTCACCCGCCGCCCGTTTGTGCGTTCGGCCAGCCTGGTGTGGGACGACAACCTTTATTGCACTTCGTTGTTCGGTGACGCTCAGCAAAAGATCGACGCCAAAGACTATGTGCAAGGTAAGTTGTGGCTCATGAACGGTAACCCTGTCACTCCCGATACGGCGGTGCTGGTGTATCGCCTGAATGAGGGAAAACAGGGGGCGCTGACGACGCTGGACGGCTACCACTTGACTAACGTGCTGCGCCTGATTGGGCGCAAGACAATATTGTTGCTGCAAGTGGGCCCGAACTGGTTGTCGGTCGACGGTAAAGTACACAAAGGCGCCCTGCCCACTTTGCCCTTGGCCGAAAGTGAACTCACGTCCTCGCGCTATGCCTTTTCGGTCGTAGCCGGTTTCCCTGAGGGTGAAAACTGGCGTTACATGGCCAGCGAATACCCGCCGCTGTTCAGCCTGCTGATTTTTTTTGGCGTGGCATCGGGCGCTATCGGGCACGTCTTGCAAAGGCGTTCATGGTCGCCGATTCATGAAATGCAGCGCGCCCTCGCGGCCGAGGAGTTTGTCCCCTGGTTTCAGCCTGTGGTGTATGGCGATACCCGGAAGTGGTCCGGCACCGAAGTGTTAATGCGCTGGAAACACCCCAAGGAAGGTCTGGTGCGGCCCGACCTGTTTATCCCGTTCGCCGAAGATTCCGGGCTGATCGTGCCCATGACCCGTTCGCTCATGCGCCAGACCGCACAGTTGCTGGGGCCTGTTTCTTCCTCGTTCGCCGAGCCCTTTCACATCGGCATCAATATCACCGCCAGCCACTGCAAGGACCTGGAACTGGTCAAGGACTGTCGAGCGTTCCTGAGTGCCTTTGCACCCGGTTCCATTTACCTGGTGCTGGAACTGACCGAGCGCGAACTGATCAAGCCCAGCGACATTACGCTGGAGCTGTTTGAACAACTTCAGGCAATGGGCGTGATGATCGCGATTGACGACTTCGGCACCGGGCACTCCAGCCTGGGTTATCTACGCCAGTTCAACGTGGACTTCCTGAAAATCGACCAGAGTTTCGTGGCCATGATCGGCATCGACGCCCTTTCACGGCATATTCTGGACACCATCATCGAACTCTCGGCCAAGCTCGATCTGGGAATCGTTGCCGAAGGTGTCGAAACCGAAGAACAAAGCGACTATCTGACTGCCCATGGCGTGAACTTCCTGCAAGGTTATCTGTTCGGTCGACCGATGCCCGGCGCTGAATTCATTAACGCATTAACCCACCATTAACTAATGGTTTTATGCGAAGAATCATCGACATCGCGCACCAAATTGAATCAAAAAACTACTGTTGTTACATGAAGAAAACGTCAGGATTTACTCTTGGCCAATTAACTACTACAATTTTTCGTACCTGTGCAAGATGGGCAGGTGAGCCACTATCACCGAGTCGCTTCAAGGCTCTTGGCTTATAGCTTTGTTTGCGGTTGGTATCAGCCAAACACACTATTGGAGTAAAGATATTGTCCAGACTCGCTGAATTTCGTGCAGCTGAAAAGGCCCTTCAGGAACAGCTCAAGCAGCTGGAATCGCTGAAGAATGATGCCGGGCTCAAGAAAGAAATCGAATTCGAAGAAAAGCTCCAGGGGCTGATGAAAACCTACGGCAAAAGCCTGCGTGACATCATCGCCATCCTCGATCCGAACCCGGCAAAATCCGGTCTGCAACAAGCAAAAACACCTAAAACCCGCCGCGCTCGCGTGGTCAAGGTCTATCAGAACCCGCACACCGGTGAACTGATTGAAACCAAGGGCGGCAATCACCGCGGCCTGAAGGCCTGGAAGGAACAATATGGCGCAGCCACTGTTGATTCCTGGCTGCGCGGCTAACAGCTTGCGGTTATAAAAAAGCCCTGCTCATGCAGGGCTTTTTCATGGATACCCACTAAATGCAACGATCTGACGGGATCAACTCGCAACTTACCGATCAACTTTGTGCTTAATGCCTTCGGGTATCTAAAAATGTCGGAAACCGGCAAAATCCACTGGCACGTAAAACCCTGACACTAAAGTTTCAAGCTGTTACGCACCGCCTCGATTTCTTCCTGACTTGCCTTATAAGCCTCGGCCTGCCCCGCGTAAGAAAGAACATAGGCTTTATCGGCATCCACCGCCCCTACCAATGTTTGCGACAGCACGTGTCGCCCATTCTGGGTAATGGTGCAGGTTGTTTCCAGCGCCGACAGACGGCTCAATGTCGCGGGATGTATTTTGTTGCAGACGCTTTGATAGCCGCTTTGAAAGAAGTCTTTCTGCACCGCTTTGCGCATCTCAAGCAAAACGCCCTGTACATTCACTTGATGACCGCTTTCGACTTGCGTCATCGTCAACTCCATGACCATGACTGGCGTGCCGCCTTGATCGTTTTTGACCGCACGCTGACGGGAAACAGCTGAATTGGCCGCATCTGGCGCAAGGGCTTCGACTTCCCAGCCACTGGGCCACGTCACCTGTGGTGACTCGGCATGAGCAATGGCAACCATTGAAAATAGGCCCACCAGGACGAACATCGGCTTACAGAATCGAACCATTGTAATAAACACTCACGAATTGAACCGTAAAGTCTGAGCCTCGTCCGCCTGTCAGGCAATAGCAGACCGTTTGGGTTTGGTGATGTCAGAGCCCTTGCGTATCATTGCGAACATTCGTTAGCCCCACTTATTTTCCGGAGGGCCCATGAGCCTGCACGAATTGAACACCTTCCCAGGCGTCACCGCCCAGCCTGACACCGCCACTCAGAAGTTCGTCTTCAACCACACCATGCTGCGGGTCAAGGACATCACCAAGTCTCTGGACTTCTACACACGCATCCTCGGTTTCTCGCTGGTGGAAAAACGCGATTTCCCGGAAGCGGAATTCAGCCTGTATTTCCTCGCACTGGTCGACAAGAACCAGATCCCGGCCGACGCGACCGCCCGCACCGAGTGGATGAAGTCGATCCCTGGCATTCTCGAACTGACCCACAACCACGGCACCGAGAACGACCCTGACTTCGCTTACCACAACGGCAACACTGACCCGCGTGGTTTTGGTCATATCTGCATCTCCGTGCCGGACATCCGCGCGGCGTGCGAACGTTTTGAAGCGCTGGGCTGCGATTTTCAGAAGCGCTTGAATGACGGGCGCATGAAGAGCCTGGCCTTCATCAAGGACCCGGATGCTTACTGGGTGGAAATCATCCAGCCTGCTCCGCTTTAACCTTCACCAAACTCACTCCTACAATTTGGAATGTGTGAAGCACAAAAAACCCCATGATCACTCATGGGGTTTTGTGTTTTCAGCGGCGGCGTCTATGCCGGGGCCGAGGTCCGGATCAGGTGATCGAATGCGCTCAGGGAAGCCTTGGCACCCTCGCCCACCGCAATAACGATCTGCTTGTACGGCACGGTGGTCACGTCACCGGCAGCAAAGACGCCCGGTATCGAGGTTTCACCGCGAGCATCGACGATGATCTCGCCACGAGGCGACAACTCGATGGCGCCCTTGAGCCAATCGGTGTTAGGCAGCAAACCGATCTGCACGAAGATGCCTTCGAGGTTGACCGTGTTGAACTCACCCGCATCGCGATCCTTGTAGACCAGACCGGTCACCTTCTGACCATCACCTTTCACTTCACTGGTCAAAGCACTGGTGATGACGGTGACGTTCGGCAAGCTGAACAGCTTGCGTTGCAACACCGCATCGGCACGCAGCTTGCTGTCGAACTCCAGCAGCGTGACGTGACTGACGATACCGGCCAGGTCGATGGCCGCTTCAACGCCGGAGTTACCGCCACCGATCACTGCCACACGCTTGCCCTTGAACAGCGGGCCGTCGCAGTGCGGGCAGAAACAGACGCCTTTGGCTTTGTATTCCTGCTCGCCCGGCACGCCCATTTCACGCCAGCGCGCACCTGTGGCGAGAATCAGCGCCTTGGTTTTCAGTGTGGCACCGCTTTCGAAACGGACTTCGTGCAACTCACCGGGATTTTTCGCCGGGATCAGCGCGGTGGCGCGTTGCAGGTTCATGATATCGACGTCGTATTGCTTGACGTGTTCTTCGAGCGCGCTGGCCAGTTTCGGCCCTTCGGTTTCCTGCACGGAGATGAAGTTTTCGATGGCCATGGTGTCGAGCACCTGCCCACCAAAACGCTCTGCCGCCACGCCGGTGCGAATGCCTTTACGCGCCGCGTAGATGGCAGCTGCAGCACCCGCTGGACCACCGCCGACGATCAAGACATCGAAGGCGTCCTTGGCGCTGAGTTTCTCGGCTTGACGCTCGATGCCGCTGGTGTCCAGCTTGGCAAGAATTTCTTCCAGGCCCATGCGGCCCTGGCCAAAGTTCACGCCATTCAGATAAACACTGGGCACCGCCATGATTTGGCGTTGATCGACTTCGGCCTGGAACAGCGCGCCATCAATGGCGACGTGGCGGATGTTGGGGTTCAACACGGCCATCAGGTTCAGCGCCTGGACCACGTCCGGGCAGTTCTGGCAGGACAGCGAGAAGTAAGTTTCGAAGCTGAACTCGCCTTTGAGTGAGCGAATCTGTTGGATCACTTCAACACTGGCCTTCGAAGGGTGGCCGCCGACTTGCAGTAGCGCCAACACCAACGAGGTGAATTCGTGGCCCATCGGGAGGCCGGCAAAGCGCAGGCTGATGTCGCCCCCCGGGCGATTGATCGAGAACGATGGTTTGCGTGCGTCATCACCGTTATCGAGCAAGGTAATGTGTGTGGAAAGACTGGCAACGTCTTTCAACAATTCAAGCATTTCCTGGGATTTCGCACCGTCGTCGAGGGAGGCAATGATCTCGATCGGCTGGGTGACCCGTTCCAGGTACGATTTCAACTGGGCTTTAAGATTGGCGTCCAACATACGGGCGATTTCCTTTCTGGTACTTCATAAAAAACAGGCATAAAAAAACGCCCGAGCGAATCTCGCCCGAGCGTTTTTGAGGGCGGTTGCAGCTTACTGAGTAGGTGCGGCGTACCGCCCTGTTGAAGCGTTCACAGACTTAGATCTTGCCAACCAGGTCCAGGGACGGCGCCAGAGTGGCCTCGCCTTCTTTCCATTTGGCTGGGCAAACCTGGCCTGGGTGAGCAGCAACGTACTGGGCAGCCTTGATCTTGCGCAGCAGCTCGGAAGCGTCACGGCCAACGCCGCCATCGTTCAGTTCAACGATTTTGATCTGGCCTTCAGGGTTGATCACGAAGGTGCCACGGTCAGCCAGGCCTGCGTCTTCGATCAGCACGTCGAAGTTGCGGGAGATGGCGTGAGTCGGGTCGCCAATCATGGTGTACTGGATCTTGCCGATGGCTGGCGAAGTGTTGTGCCAGGCAGCGTGGGCAAAGTGGGTATCGGTGGAAACACTGTAGATTTCGACGCCCAGTTTCTGGAATGCGTCGTAGTTGTCAGCCAGGTCTTCCAGTTCGGTTGGGCAAACGAAGGTGAAGTCAGCCGGGTAGAAGAAAACGACAGACCATTTGCCTTTCAGGTCAGCGTCGGACACTTTTACGAAGTCGCCATTTTTGAAGGCGTCAGCTTTGAACGGTTTAACTTGGCTGTTGATGATAGGCATCGATGACTCTCCGTCAGGGTTGAAAAGTTGGGTTAACAAGTTGATGGGTGAATCCTACCCACTCGATCCCCGGATGGCTCATTGGCAAACCTCATGCTGCTGATTTGTTTTCGCTATTAGCCGACAGTATTAATAGAAGAAAACGTGATCTACAGCGCCAGCGGCTTTTCCGCGAGTCGGGCCATACCCAGAAACGGGCTCGCTTCAACATAGCGCATGGCGGACTTCATATCCTTCCAGCCCACGTAACTCATCAACGACTTCAAGTCCCAACCACTCTGATGGGCCCAACTGGCAAAGCCACGGCGCAGGGAGTGACTGGTGTAGTGCTCGGCTGGAATGCCGGCGCGCTCCAGGGCCTGGCGCAGTAGCGGGATGACGCTGTTGGCGTGCAACCCCTCCTCGCTCAGATGCCCCCAGCGGTCGATGCCTCGAAACACCGGGCCGCGAACCAACGCGGCTTCGGTGATCCACTGGATGTAAGCGTTCACTGGGCAAAGACGCTGCAAGGCTGGGGTTTGATAGGTCTTGCCAAGGTTCTCGCGGTCGCTCTTGGTGCGCGGCAAATAGAGCGTGATGCCCGAACTGGCGACGGCCTGAACGTGCTCGATCTGTACACGGCACAGCTCATCACTGCGAAACCCGCGCCAGAATCCCAGGAGGATCAGCGCCATGTCGCGCCGCGCCCGCAGGAGCGCTGGTCGATCCTGCTGCGCCTTGGCTGCTGCCGCTTCTTTTTCCAACCAGGCAACCACCTGTTCCAGATGTTGCAGCTGCAACGGTTCGGCCTGTTTTTCCTGGGCCGGGTGCAACGCGCGAATCCCCTTGAACACCTTGCGTACCACCGGCGCCTTGGTCGGATCAGGAAATCCCTGACTGTGGTGCCACTGCGCCAGCGCCGACAGACGCAACTTCAGCGTATTGATCGACAACTCCCCCGCATACGCCACCAGATAGCGCGCGACGCTGTCGGCGGTGGCCGGCAGAAACCCGCCCCACGTGACTTCGAAATGCTCAATGGCAGCCCGGTAGCTGCGCCGGGTGTTGTCGCGCGTGGCGGCCTGTAGGTATCGATCCAGCTCGGTCATCGGCTCAACTCTCTAAAACGTACCGCGTTGGCGGGTGCAATCGTGCCGCGCGGCTCATCACACGGGGTAATACCAGTATATCCCGCATGACAAACTGACATCATTTATCTTTATTTTTCAGATGGTACACTGCGTACTTTAGTGGCATGTACCACAGTACGAAATCGTAGGAGAACTCATGGCTCGTGGCGGCGTAAATAAAGCAGTGGTGCAAGCGGCACGATTGGCGATCCTCGCCCGCGGCGAAAACCCAAGCATCGATGCAGTACGGATCGAAATGGGCAACACCGGCTCGAAAACCACGATCCATCGCTACCTGAAGGAACTGGATGACGGCCGTGAACGGGCCGAAGCTGTGGCAGAACCCATCGATGACGAACTGGCGGATCTGGTGTCGCGCCTGGCCCAACGCCTGAAAGAGAAGGCCCAGGAACCGATCGACCAGGCTCGCGAGCAGTTCGACCAGCAGCGCAAAACACTGGAAAGCCAGCTTTCAGAAGCCCAGGAAGCCAATACCGAATTGCATCAGCAGTACGAGATGCAAAGCCTGGCACTGACCCAGGAATCCGAATCGCTACAAGAAACCCGCTCCATGCTGCAAACCGAGCAAACCCGCAATGCCGGGTTGAATCAGGCACTGGCCGGTTTCGAATTGCGCTTGCAGGACAAGGACGAGCAGATTCGCTCACTGGAAGAAAAGCACCTGCACGCCCGCGAGGCCCTGGAGCACTACCGCAACGCCGTCAAGGAACAGCGCGAGCAGGAACAAGGCCGCCACGAAAGCCAGGTGCAGCAGATTCAAATGGAGCTGCGTCAGGCACAGCAAAGCGCGATGGTGCGTCAGGACGAGATCACTCAGCTGCACCGCGACAATGAGCGTTTGTTCACTGAAAACCGTGGCTCCCAGAGGGAGCTGAGCCTGTTGCAGGATCAACTCAAGCACACCAATAGCCGGCAGGATCAACTGCTGGAACAGGTCAACCGCATCGACAGCGAACGCACCCTCCTCCAGGAACGCTTGCGCGTCGCCCTGCTGGAAAGTCAGTCGCTGAAACAGAGCGTCGACGAGCAGTCGCAGGCTAATAAAGCGCTGGAAATTGAATTACTCAAGACTCAGGCGAGCCTCGATGAAAGCATGCGCCTGGCGGCTGCTGTTGCAACAGCGCCAGACGCAGCCAAGGACGATTAACCGGCGACAGGCGTACGCATGGTGACGAACTCTTCGGCGGCCGTCGGGTGCACGCCGATGGTTTCGTCGAAATCGCGCTTGGTCGCCCCTGCCTTCAAGGCAATCGCCAAGCCCTGGACGATCTCGCCGGCATCCGGCCCGACCATGTGGCAGCCCAACACCTTGTCAGTCTTGGCATCCACCACCAGCTTCATCAGCGTGCGCTCCTGGCACTCAGTCAGGGTCAGCTTCATCGGGCGGAAACGGCTTTCGTAGATCGCCACCTCGTGGCCGGCTTCGCGAGCGTCTTCCTCGCTCAAGCCAACGGTGCCAATGTTCGGCAGGCTGAACACGGCGGTCGGAATCATCTTGTAATCCACCGGGCGGTATTGCTCCGGCTTGAACAAGCGTCGAGCCACAGCCATGCCTTCGGCCAGGGCGACCGGCGTCAGCTGAACACGACCGATCACATCGCCGAGCGCCAGGATCGACGACTCAGCCGTCTGATACTGCTCATCGACCTCGACAAAGCCTTTCTTATCGAGTTTGACGCCGGTGTTTTCAAGCCCGAGGTTGTCGAGCATCGGGCGCCGGCCAGTCGCGTAGAACACGCAATCCGCTTCAAGCTCGCGACCATCCTTGAGTGCCACCCTCAGACTGCCATCAGGCTGCTTGTCGATACGTTCAATGTCGGAGTTGAACTGCAGGTCCATGCCACGCTTAGTCAATTCTTCCTGCAAATGCTTGCGCACCGCGCCATCGAAACCGCGCAAGAACAACTCACCGCGGTACAGCAACGTGGTCTTGGCACCCAACCCGTGGAAGATACCGGCGAACTCAACGGCAATGTAACCACCGCCCACCACCAGAACGCGCTTCGGCAGTTCCTTGAGGAAAAACGCCTGGTTGGAGCTGATTGCATGCTCGTGCCCCGGAATTTCCGGGATCTGCGGCCAGCCACCTGTCGCAATCAGGATGTTTTTAGCGGTATGGCGTTCGCCATTGATCTCGACCGTGTGCGGATCGACGATTTTGGCGTGGCCTTCATGCAAGGTCACGCCGCTGCTGACCAGCAAGTTGCGATAAATGCCATTCAGGCGATTGATCTCGCGGTCCTTGTTGGCGATCAGCGTGGCCCAATCAAACTGCGCCTCTGAGAGCGTCCAGCCAAAACCGGAAGACTGCTCGAAGTCTTCGGCGAAGTGCGCACCGTAGACGAGCAATTTCTTCGGCACACAACCGACGTTCACGCAAGTACCGCCCAGATAGCGGCTCTCGGCCACGGCCACTTTTGCGCCAAACCCAGCGGAAAACCGTGCAGCTCGAACACCACCGGAACCGGCACCAATCACGTACAAATCAAAATCAAAGGCCATTTTCAATCTCCTCGGCAGTCCACAAGCATACCCGCAGACGTTCGCCGGGCAAGTGTTGCAAACGATATGGGGCCAGAAAATGAAAAAGCCACCCGAAGGTGGCTTTTCAACACAAGCGGATCAACAGTTATCAGTAAGCCTTGCCAGTCTTGTAGAAGTTCTCGAAGCAGAAGTTGGTCGCGTCGATGTAGCCTTCAGCGCCACCGCAGTCGAAACGCTTGCCTTTGAACTTGTAGGCCATTACGCAGCCGTTCTGGGCTTGCTTCATCAGGGCGTCGGTGATCTGGATTTCACCACCCTTGCCTGGCTCGGTTTGTTCGATCAGGTCGAAGATATCCGGGGTCAGGATGTAGCGACCGATGATCGCCAGGTTCGACGGTGCATCTTCCGGCTTTGGCTTCTCGACCATGCTGTGAACGCGGTAGATATCATCGCGAATCATCTCACCGGCGATCACGCCGTACTTGTGAGTTTCTTGTGGGTCGACTTCCTGAATGGCAACGATCGAGCAGCGGAACTGCTTGTACAGCTTGACCATCTGGGTCAGAACGCCGTCACCTTCAAGGTTTACACACAAGTCATCCGCCAGCACGACGGCGAACGGTTCATCACCGATCAGCGGGCGACCGGTCAGGATCGCGTGCCCCAGGCCTTTCATTTCGGTCTGACGGGTGTAGGAGAACGAACAGTTGTCGAGCAGCTTGCGGATACCGACCAGGTATTTCTCTTTGTCGGTGCCCTTGATCTGGTTTTCCAGCTCGTAGCTGATGTCGAAGTGGTCTTCCAGGGCGCGCTTGCCGCGACCGGTAACGATGGAGATTTCGGTCAAACCGGCATCCAGAGCTTCTTCGACGCCGTACTGGATCAGTGGCTTGTTTACCACCGGCAGCATTTCTTTGGGCATGGCTTTAGTCGCTGGCAGGAAGCGAGTACCGTAACCGGCTGCTGGGAACAAGCATTTCTTGATCATATAAGTCCTTGAAAGGGCTGTGTGTACGAGTTTCGGCGCAGTCTAATCAGGCGGCGTGCACCTTACAATGCCCCGCACTGGCTAACCGATGCCAACATAGAGAAATATTCTCGCGGATAGTTCCGCATATCGCTGCACAGATCCTTCGACAGCTTCTAATAGATAGCAGATAACCCGGAACCTGCACTGGCGATCCCACCAGACATGCAATCGCACCACCATACGCCCATCAGCACTCCCTGGGTGCATTTGGCGTTATCATGACGCAATTGAACCAGCCAACGAGGCAGATAGATGTCGGAAGCAAAAAGCGTCAACGGATTCCTGATCAAAAAGGCGGAAGACGGCCAATGGTGGATAAAGAACTTCGGCGACACCGAGACCATCACCGGTCCGTTCGCTACCGAAGCCTCGGCGATTGAGGTGGCATCCGTATTGCAGCTTGAACACCCGGCACCCGCCAAACGTCGCGGTAAAGACAAGACTTGATCTGCACCGGTTTCTGACCAAGCCCTGCTTTGCGCAGGGCTTTTTTGTGGACACCTGCAAAGAAGTGGCCCTTAGCTATAACCTTTTGATACCAGCGCTGTCACAGGCTTAGCCCCATCATCCTGACGACGACAACGACATGACTAAATTTTTGCCTCTGATTGCAGTATTGGCCCTGAGCGGCTGCGCCACCTCGGAAACCGCTTACCTGAAAAACGGTGAACAGGGGCTGGCCATCGACTGTTCCGGCGAGGCCAACTCCTGGGCCACCTGCTACGAAAAAGCCGACGCATCCTGCGCTGGCACCGGTTATCGAATCGTCGGGACCGACGGCACGCCGTCAACCAAGGAAAGCGACAAGACCCTGGGCGTCGATGTAGGCAATTTCAAGAACCGCAGCGTTTTGGTGGTCTGCAAGTAAACCCGACGCTACATGTGAATTTCAGCAAACTTGATCCCGAGACCGCGCACGGTCTCGATCAAGTCATCGAGACGGCTGAACGATTCGACTTCATCGTTATCGTCCACCAGAAAATAACTGCGCCCGGCGCTTTTCTTGAAAAACACGATCCACTCCCCCGGATTCGCCGGATTCTGAATCACATGGGTGGCAGAGATGTGACCCTCTGCATGCCGCTCCCGAACCTGCTCTCGCTTCATGCCTGACTCCAGAAATGACAATGCCGTCAAAGCACAGCCTTGACGGCATCGATGTAGATTGTCGCTAGTGTATCAGCCGGAAATGCAGGCATTGGCGGCTTTCTGTACGTCCTTGGGGCGTACCGGCACATTGGACATGCGCTCATGCAGCTTGATGCTGCTGCCACCGGAGCGCTCTTCTATATCAAAGACGGCAGCCGGGTCCGACGAAAACTTCGCCGGAACGATCACGCGCACCCCGTCTTTGTGTGACTCAACTTGCAAGGCACCACGGCTATCGGCCAGTTGTTCAACCAGGCATTGCGCGTACTCATGGGGCTTCTTGCCTGAGATCACGTTCATGGTCGGCAGCGTCTCGTTGATCTCAGTCACGCTGGCGCAGCCACTTACGACCAACGCCAACGGCAGGACTAACACACCCCACTTCATACAAAAACCTCCGATAAAGACCCTCGGACAGCACAAATGCCAATTTTCTCCGAGTTGCACCGCATTAACCGCTCACAGAATGCCGATTAACTGTTTTTAATTGTCAAAGCGAACCATGACGACCCGATAATAACCTGTGCGGGCTGATAAACTGCGCCCATCGCCCATGCTATCGTTTTGATTTTGTAGAAAAAGCCCTTCTGGAGGCGCCTCATGAAATTTATCCACCAGCGCGAGCACCTCAATGAAGACGACATCGTCGTCATCCAGTGCTCCCAAATGTGCAACATCCGCTTGATGAACGACGCCAACTTCCGCAGCTTCAAGAATGGTGGTCGTCACACTTACCACGGCGGCGCATTCGATACTTTCCCGGCCCGGATTACCGCGCCGAGCACCGGTTTCTGGAACATCACCATCGACACGGTCAACCGCCGGCCGATCAGCGTGACCCGCAAGCCGACCCTGACCCATTCGATCAAGATCATCCGTCGCTCCAGCACGAAACTGAGCTGAGCAACGTCCGCACACGAAACAAGGCAGGTATGACCGTGGCTCAAACGACCAAGTACGTCATCAAATACAAACTCAACGGTGAGCGCCGCTTCGAGTTTGCCCAACTTGAAAACGGCACCACTGAAGAAGCCAAGGCCGCGCTCGACGCCATTCATCGCCAGAGCGACGATGTCATCAGCGAGATCAGCGTCAGCAAAGCACTGTAACAGCCCGGAGCGACCACAGGGATGTCTGCTTCCGCGTCTGAAGTTTGACCGCAAGCGCCGGAGTGTTCGCCCCGCCCCTGCTGCCTAGACTGGCCACCTCAACCTTGGGTTAAGGAGTCAGAACATGCTGGAGCAACAACTCGATCAGGATGGCTGCGCCATTATCAGATCACTCCTGAGTGCCGAATCCTGCGACGAGATCAGCGCGTTTTACGCGCATCCCGGGCTTTTTCGTTCACAGGTGATCATGGCTCGTCACGGCTTTGGCCGTGGCGAGTATAAATACTTCAAATACCCTCTGCCGGATCCCGTCGCGCGCCTGCGCAACGACCTTTACCCGAGCCTGGTGCCGATTGCCAATCGCTGGCACGAATGCATGGGCCTGCCGACGCGTTTTCCCGCTACGCACGCAGACTTTTTGCAGCGCTGCCATGCCGCCGGTCAGGAACGCCCGACCCCCTTATTGCTGCAATATGGCCCGCAGGACTACAACTGCCTGCACCAGGACCTGTACGGCGAACACGTCTTTCCGCTGCAAGTGGCGATTCTTCTGTCAGAACCCGACGAAGATTTTACCGGCGGCGAATTCGTGCTGACTGAACAGCGCCCGCGCATGCAGTCACGCCCGCTGGTCATGGACCTGAAGAAAGGCGATGCCTTGATTTTCGCCGTCAGCCAGCGCCCGGTAAAAGGTATTCGCGGCTACTACCGAGTGAACATGCGCCACGGCGTGAGTCGCCTGCACAGCGGAAAACGGCATACCCTTGGAATCATCTTTCACGATGCGTTATGAACCATGAGCCCTTTCACCCTGGATTTGTTTGCCGACACCGAACCCGTGCAACCGCCCCGGCGCGAGCAGATCGGTGAACAAGCCTGCGTCTTGCGCGGCTTTGCCCTGCCCTGGCTGGAATCGTTACTGACAGCGCTTGAGGGGGTTTTGACGGTCGCGCCGTTTCGGCAGATGGTCACCCCCGGCGGCTTCACCATGTCCGTAGCCTTGAGCAGTTGCGGCGCCCTGGGCTGGACCACAGACCGAAGCGGTTACACCTACACGCGCAATGACCCGCAGACCGGGCAACCCTGGCCGAAAATGCCTGAGGTGTTTTTTGAACTGGCACAAGCGGCGGCACGTGAAGCGGGATTTACGGATTTTGTTCCCGATTCCTGCCTGATCAACCGCTATGTCCCCGGCGCGAAGATGTCTTTGCACCAGGATAAAGACGAAGGTTCCTACGCAGCGCCGATCGTTTCGGTATCGCTAGGGCTGCCCGCGACGTTCCTCTTCGGCGGTTTTGAGCGCAGCGATAAAAGCCAGCGCGTGCCGCTTTTGCATAGCGATGTCGTGGTCTGGGGAGGCGTCGATCGTTTGCGTTATCACGGCGTATTGCCGATCAGGGACGGGCATCATCCGAGGCTGGGCGAACAACGGATCAACTTCACGTTTCGTAAGGCCGGTTGAAAGACTCGAATTTGACCGCAAGACCCGGAGTGCCACGCCCCCTCCTGCCTGATTAATCTGAATGAAACGGGTCAATGGAACTACAGACATGACAACTCATTCGACTAAAACAGCTACCGAAATCGATCCTCGCTGGGCCGCCGTTATAGCGCGCGATCCAGCCGCAGACGGGCAGTTTGTCTACGCGGTCAAAACCACCGGCATCTATTGCCGCCCGAGCAGCCTGGCGCGCCTGCCGAATCCGCAGAACGTCGAGTTTTTCGACACGCCGGAGCAAGCCCTGGCGGCGGGTTATCGCCCCAGCAAACGCGCAGCAAAAGACCAAAGCGATGTTGCCGCCCAACACGCGGCCACCGTGGCAGCTGCCTGTCGGCACATCGAATCCGCCGAACATCTGCCGCCGCTCAATGAACTGGCGGACGCAGCGGGCCTCAGCAGCTTCCACTTCCACCGAGTGTTCAAAGCCGTCACCGGGCTGACACCCAAGGGTTACGCAACGGCCCATCGCTCGCGCAAGGTACGTGATCGTCTGGCGGAGGGTGGCTCGGTCACCAATGCTTTATATGACGCTGGTTTCAATTCCAATAGTCGTTTCTATGAAGCGGCGGATAACCTGCTCGGTATGAAGCCGGGCGACTACCGCGCTGCCGGGCAAAATATCGACATCCGCTTTGCCGTTGGCCAATGTTCCCTGGGGGCCATTCTGGTGGCGCAAAGTGAACGCGGGGTTTGCGCGATTCTACTAGGGGATGATCCGCATCAACTGGTCTGCGATCTGCAGGACCAGTTTCGGCGTGCCAACCTGATCGGTGCCGATCATGAGTTCGAGCAACTGATCGCCCAGGTCGTAGGGTTTATCGAAGCGCCGGCCCTTGGCCTGGATTTGCCGCTGGACGTGCGCGGCACGGCGTTCCAGGAGCGTGTCTGGCAAGCCTTGCGCGAGATTCCCGCTGGCCGCACCGCCAGTTATGCCGACATCGCCCAGCGCATCGGGTCGCCCAAGGCTGTGCGCGCCGTGGCCCAGGCGTGCGGCGCGAACAGTCTGGCGGTGGCGATCCCTTGCCACCGCGTGGTGCGCAGCGACGGCAACCTGTCAGGCTATCGCTGGGGCGTTGAGCGCAAGCGTCTGTTGCTGGAACGCGAGACGCGCTGATCAGTGATTCACATCGACCACCACCCGCCCGCGCAATTGCCCGGCGAGCAGGCGCGGCGCGGCATCGATGGCTTCGCTCAAAGCGATTTCATGGCTGATCAGCGGTAGCAGCGCGAAGTCCAGATCCTTGGCCAGTCGATTCCAGGCCAGTACGCGCCTGGCCTTGGGCTGGGTCACGCTGTTGATCCCGGCCAAGGTCACGCCACGCAGAATGAACGGGGCGACCGAGGCCGGGAAGTCCATGCCTTGCGCCAGACCACACGCCGCTACCGTGCCGTTGGCCTTGGTGCTGGCGCATGCGTTGGCCAACGTGTGGCTGCCGACCGAGTCAATCACCCCCGCCCAACGCTCCTTGGCCAACGGTTTGCCGGGTGCGGACAATGTGGCACGGTCGATGATTTCACTGGCGCCCAGCTGCTTCAGGTAATCGTGTTCGGAAGTTCGACCAGTGGAAGCGACGACGCGGTAACCCAGCTTGCTCAGCAGCGCGATCGCGAAACTGCCGACACCGCCATTGGCACCGGTGACCAGCACTTCACCTTGATCGGGCGTCACACCGTTATGTTCCAGCGCCAGGATGCTCAGCATGGCCGTGTAACCGGCAGTACCGATGGCCATGGCTTGGGCCGCTGTAAATTCCTTTGGCAGCGGGATCAACCAGTCACCGTTCAGACGTGCCTTCTGCGCCAATCCACCCCAATGCCCTTCGCCCACGCCCCAGCCATTGAGGACCACTTGATCTCCGGCCTTGTAGTCCGGGTGATCGCTGGTTTCGACAGTGCCTGCCAGATCGATCCCCGGCACCATCGGGAATTTTCGCACCACCGGGCTGCTGCCGGTGATTGCCAAGCCATCCTTGAAGTTCAGCGTGCTGTACGCCACGCGGACCGTTACGTTGCCTTCGGGCAGTTGATCGTCATTGATCTCTTGCAGTGTGGCCCGGTAACCGCTGTCGTCTTTGTCGATCAAAATGCCCTTGAACATCGTTACCTCTCAATGGAGTCAATCAGGATGTGGAACCCTTGAAATACCATAAAGAAACATTTCGCCGTACAAGACTTTAAGCCAAACCGCTGGCCAGCCAAAAGTTGACTGGCCCTTCACCCTCGATAGCTGGTAAAAAACCGGTTCAACCGTCCAGCCCTGTTTTGACGTCGGAGATTGAAATGAGCCAATGGCCAGACACCCGCATTCTTGACCTGCTCGGGATTGAGTTGCCGATCATCCAGGCCCCCATGGCAGGCGCCAATGGCTCGGCTATGGTCATCGCCGCGAGTAACGCTGGCGGCCTGGGCTCGATGCCGGCTGCATTGCTGACCATCGAGCAATTGCGCGAAGAGCTGAAGACGATTCGCCAACACAGCCAGCGTCCGTTCAACATCAACTATTTCTGCCATCAACCTCCGGCCCCTGACGAGCAACGCGCCCGGGACTGGAAGAACCTGCTCGAACCTTACTACCGGGAACTCGGCGCCGATTTCGATGCGCCGACACCGGTTTCAAACCGCGCGCCGTTCGATGTGGCCGCCTGCGAGGTCGTCGAAGCGTTTCGCCCTGAAGTGGTCAGTTTTCACTTCGGCCTGCCGGAAAAGTCCCTGTTGGACCGGGTGAAAGCCACCGGTGCAAAAATTCTCTCTTCCGCGACCACGGTTGAAGAAGCTGTCTGGCTCGAACAGCACGGCTGTGACGCCATCATCGCCATGGGTTATGAGGCCGGTGGTCATCGGGGGATGTTTCTCAGTGATGACCTGAGTAGCCAGGTGGGAACGTTTGCCTTGGTGCCACAGATTGTCGATGCGGTAAAAGTGCCGGTGATTGCCGCCGGCGGGATCAGTGATGCGCGCGGCGTTGCGGCAGCCTTTATGTTGGGCGCTTCGGCAGTACAGGTAGGCACGGCCTACTTGTTCACGCCGGAAGCCAAGGTCAGCGCATCTCACTACAAAGCGTTACGCACGGCCAAAGAAAGCGAGACCGCCGTCACCAACCTGTTCACCGGCCGCCCGGCACGCGGCATTCTCAATCGGGTGATGCGTGAAATCGGGCCGATCAGCGATAAAGCGCCGACATTCCCACTCGCCGGCGGTGCACTGATGCCGTTGCGAGCCAAGGATGAAGCGGATTTCAGCAACCTCTGGGCCGGGCAAGCGTTCCGGTTGAGCGCTGAAATGACCACAGCCGAATTGACCCGTCACCTGGCGGATGAAGCTTTGGCCAAACTGCTCCCTCGATAAAGCGATCCCCGGTAGCAGCTGCCGAGCCCGCGAGGCAGCGTCCGGCGGCGTCCGGCGGCGCAGCCGGACGCAAGCTTCGCCAGCTGCTACAGGAATTGAGCGCGGCTAATACCGATTCCACACTCATAAACCAACACATTCCGTTTGAAGGCATTTCGCTATATATTCGGCTATATAGCGTTTCACCTCCTTGCTGCATTTGCCTATAACGGAGCCGTTTCATGACCATGGGTGCCTCACGTTTTGCCCCTTCTTGCCTCGCCAGCCTGATCGCCCTCTTCGCTTTCGGCTCCGCGCACGCGGACGAAGTCCAGGTCGCTGTCGCCGCCAACTTCACAGCCCCTATCCGGGCCATCGCTGCCGATTTCGAGAAAGACACCGGGCACAAACTGATCGCGGCGTATGGTGCCACCGGCCAGTTCTACACCCAGATCAAGAATGGCGCGCCGTTCGAAGTGTTCCTCTCGGCCGACGACGCCACCCCGCAAAAACTTGAAACCGAAGGCGACACGGTCAAGGGTTCGCGCTTCACCTACGCCATCGGCACTCTGGCCTTGTGGTCGGCCAAAGACGGCTATGTCGATGCCAAGGGCAACGTGCTGAGCGACAACCAGTATCAACATTTGTCCATCGCCAACCCCAAAACCGCACCTTACGGCCTGGCAGCGACTCAGGTGCTGGCCAAGCTGGGCCTGACCGAAAAGGTCAAGGACAAACTTGTTGAAGGCCAAAACATCACCCAAGCCTACCAATTCGTCTCTACCGGCAATGCCGAACTGGGCTTCGTGGCCTTGTCGCAGATCTACAAAGACGGCAAAGTCACCGGCGGTTCGGCGTGGATCGTTCCAGCTGACATGCACGACCCGATCAAACAAGACGCAGTGATCCTCAACAAAGGCAAGGACAACCCGGCCGCCAAGGCACTGGTTGAGTACCTCAAGGGGCCCAAAGCTGCTGCTGTTATCAAATCCTACGGTTACCAACTCTAAATGACGCTGACGAGTGCCGACTTCGCTGCCATCTGGCTGACCCTCAAACTGGCGTCCCTGACGACTGCGATCCTGTTGGTCATCGGCACTCCGATTGCGTTATGGCTGTCGCGCACCCATTCCTGGTTGCGCGGCCCGGTCGGGGCGATCGTCGCCCTGCCCCTGGTTCTGCCGCCCACGGTGATTGGCTTTTATCTGTTGCTGGCGCTGGGGCCTCACGGCATTGTCGGTCAGTTCACCCAATCGCTGGGGTTTGGCACCCTGACCTTCAGCTTTGCGGGGTTGGTCGTCGGCTCGGTACTGTACTCGATGCCATTCGTGGTTCAACCGCTACAAAACGCCTTTTCCGCCATTGGCACTCGCCCCTTGGAAGTGGCCGCGACCTTGCGCGCCAATCCGTGGGACACCTTCTTCAGCGTGATCCTGCCGCTCGCACGGCCGGGTTTTATCACGGCGGCGATTCTCGGCTTCGCCCACACCGTCGGTGAGTTCGGTGTGGTCTTGATGATCGGCGGCAACATCCCGGACAAGACGCGTGTGGTGTCGGTGCAGATCTACGATCACGTCGAAGCCATGGAATACGCCCAGGCCCATTGGCTGGCCGGGGCGATGCTGGTGTTCTCCTTTGCGGTGTTGCTGGCGCTCTACTCCAGCCGCAAAACCAAAGCGATCTGGAGCTGATCGATGATCGATATGCGTCTGCAACTGAGCTATTCGGGGTTCGCCCTGGACGTGGACCTTCAATTGCCCGGTCGTGGCGTGACCGCGCTTTATGGTCACTCAGGCTCGGGAAAGACCACCTGCCTGCGCTGCATCGCCGGACTGGAACAAGCCCCACAGGGTTTTATCCAGGTCAACGATGAAGTCTGGCAGGACAGCGAAAAGAAGATTTTCGTACCGCCGCATAAACGTGCGCTGGGGTATGTGTTCCAGGAAGCCAGTCTGTTCCCGCACCTGTCAGTGCTGGCGAACCTGCAATTCGGCCTCAAGCGCATCCCGAAACAGCAGCGCCGGGTCGACATGGGCCATGCCACGGAATTGCTGGGGATCGGGCATCTGCTGGAACGTCACCCGCAGCACCTGTCCGGCGGCGAGCGGCAGCGGGTCGGCATCGCCCGCGCGCTGCTCACCAGCCCGAAACTGCTGCTGATGGACGAGCCGCTGGCGGCGCTGGACAGCCAGCGCAAAAACGAAATCCTGCCTTACCTGCAACGCCTGCACGATGAGCTGGACATCCCGGTGCTGTATGTCAGTCACTCGCAGGATGAGGTCGCGCGATTGGCCGATCACATTGTCTTGCTGAGCGAAGGCAAGGCGCTGGCCAGCGGCCCCATTGGCGAAACCCTCGCCCGTCTCGACCTGCCACTGGCGCTGGGCGACGACGCGGGCGTGGTGATCGAGGGTCATGTCAGTGCGTATGACGCCCACTATCAGTTGCTGACCTTGCAGTTGCCCGAGACCGATCTGGGCATTCGAGTCGCCCATGCCCCCATGCCCTTGGGTCAGACACTGCGTTGCAAGGTTCAGGCGCGCGATGTCAGCCTGAGCCTGCGAAGCGTCGAGCAAAGCAGCATCCTCAATCGCCTTCCGGTGACCGTGATCGGTGAAATCAGCGCCGACAACGCTGCCCATGTGCTGATCCGCCTGAATGCCGCCGGCACGCCATTATTGTCTCGTATCACCCGCTACTCCCGGGATCAGTTGGGCGTGCATCCTGGTCAGCAACTCTGGGCCCAAATCAAAGCGGTGGCAGTGCTGGCCTAAGACTTTTGGCACCAACGACAAATGAGTGCGGTCAATGGCTGTACTGACCCCTGATTTGTTGTCGAGGTTGACTCGCCATGTCCGATACCGCGCTGCCAGATGTTCTGCCACCCGACCTGCACTATGTCGATGACACGCAGCCCGGAATCAGCCGAAAGCTGCTGCGAGGAAAGTTTTGTTACTTCGATCCGGCAGGCCAGCGCATTACCGATCCGGACGAAATCAAACGCCTCAACGCGCTCGCCGTACCGCCGGCCTATACGGATGTGTGGATTTGCGCCGACCCGCGCGGCCATCTGCAAGCCACCGGCCGCGACGCTCGTGGTCGCAAGCAATACCGCTACCACGCACGCTGGCGCGAAGTGCGCGATGCCGACAAATACTCGCGTCTGCGCGACTTTGGCCTGGCACTGCCGAAGCTGCGCAAACATCTTGAAACGCTACTGGCCTCGCCAGGCTTCAGCCGAGACAAGGTCATGGCCACCGTCATCACCTTGCTCGATGCAACGCTGATCCGGGTCGGCAACACGCAGTACGCTCGGGACAATCGTTCCTACGGCCTGACGACGTTGCGCAGCCGCCACGTTGAAGTCAACGGCAGTGCGATCCGCTTTCAGTTCCGCGGCAAGAGTGGCGTCGAGCACCAGATCACCGTGAGAGACCGACGCCTGGCCCGGATCATCAAGCGTTGCCAGGAAATCCCCGGACAAAATCTGTTTCAATATCTGGACGAAAACGGCGAGCGACACACCGTCAGTTCCGCCGACGTCAACGCGTACCTGCAAACCCTCACCGGCGCCGATTTCACGGCCAAGGATTACCGCACATGGGCAGGCAGTGTCCTGGCTTTGTCGGTGTTGCGCGAATTGCAATGGGAGCCCGAGTCGGATGCAAAACGCCAAGTAGTTGAAATGGTCAAAAACGTCGCCAGACAATTGGGCAACACGCCCGCGGTGTGCCGCAAATGCTACATCCACCCAGCGGTGCTCGACGCTTTTATGCTCGGCGCTCTGGCAGAGTTGCCTCGGCCAAGGTTGCGTAAAGGGCTCAGGCCAGAGGAAGTCGGGCTGGCCATGTTCCTTGAGCGCATGATCGCCAGCGCTGAAGCGACGAACTGACCTGTCTATTTTTTGCACGATCAAAAAGAACTTCTATAGTTGATCTGGACAAGAATCAGCTGCGGTGACGCCATGGAAGACATTTTCGTTGTGAAGCGTTGCAACAAGATCATCATTCATGGCCGCCGGGCCGGAGAAACCGGTCACCCACCGCCCGACGCCGCCGTCTGGTACCGCATCGCCGATACCCGTACGCAGGGTTTCATCGGTGACGGCTTTGATGCTGAAGCAGACGCCAGGCGGGAATGCCAACGGCTGAATGCAACATCGCAAGTGATGGCCCGACAAGGCTGATGAACATTCACCTGTCTATTGCGGGTCTATACTGAAAAACAGCTGAAGGAACAGTGACCCCAACGGCTGAAAGCTCGCACCTGGCGGGCTTTTTGCTGCCATTTGCCAGGTTTCTTCAACGGAGGTGTTTTCCATGTCCGAAAAAGAGTCCATCACCACCCTCCTCACCTTGCTTGACTCCCGGCAGGCTCGACTTGCCGCCGCGTGCAAGGAAATTGCCGATTGGGTCGATCATCAAGGGGGGCACCCGACAGCCCTAAGAATTCGCGATCGGCTGAACGACATCGAAAAAGACACTCCCCTGATTCGAAACACGCTGTCATCGTTAAAACCTGTCGACCCGCCCCTCCCACGGTTCAGATGATTCGAGCCGGGCACGCGACGCGAGAACAGCGCCTGTTTCAGGACGCATGAACGGCGACCTTATCGTCACCGCGATTGTGCCTGTCTGAGTATTTGCCGCTACACCCGAACACCCAGCCTGGCGCTGGGCTTTTTTTTGCGACATTTCTTTCACGCCGCATTTACAACACGAGCCTTACAGTGAGTCACTCCTTTGAAGAATCACCTTGGTCTGCCCGCATGCAGGCCTTTTTTTTGTCTGCCCGGCAGCCATCGAACGCTGGCGTTTGCGCAGGGTCAAAGGATCACACGTCACGAAGGAGACGTTCCATGATCACCCATTACAAAGTCAGCGGGCATCTGGCCTGCGGTCACAAAGGCAGCAACCTCACGTCCACTCAGGAACTGAACCGCGTGAAATGCAGGAGCTGCCGAAATACCGATGCGTACAAGGAAGCGCGCAAGGCCCAGCGCAATGCGACACGCCGTGCCGCACGCAAAGCCAAAGCTACTCACACCGCCAACGACTGGCGCGCCGCCTGGACCGAACGGTTAACCGCCATGGCCGGGTTGCAAAGACTGCCTCGTGGTTTTAGCGGCCAGCCATTTGTGTAGCAGGCTCATTTGACAGTGGGGTCGACTTCGCTCGACCCACTGCTGATCAACGCGCTGGCGGGCGTCATCAGTTCCGCGAGCGACATACGCTTGAATGCTTCGAACAGTCGCCGCCCCTCTTCGGGCCCGCAGGTAATGGCCAAGCGCATGGTCGCCTCACCCATTTGCCAGATCAGAAAAGCCGTGTCAGCCACTTGCTGGGTATCGCTGCCTGGAAACACACGAAGCATCGCATCCGCCAGCATGCTGCCCGCCACTCGACTCTCTTCCAGCTCCAGCGCCAGCAGTTGCTTGTCGGCTTGCATCCCCGACCAGATATCACGCATTACCGGCTCCGCCTGAGCGATGTCGTAATACTGCTCAAGCAAGTCTGAATAGGCTTCGCGCAGCCCTTGCGCATCCTGGACCGCTACCAATGCCGTTTCTATGCACCGACGACTCTCGGCGTTAAAGCGCTCGGCCAGCGTGCGGATCACCGAGCTCTTGTCCGGAAAATACTGATAAAGCGAGCCAATCGAAATCTCCGAGCGTTCGGCGATTTCACTCATCTTTAATGAGTCGCTGCCCTTGGTTGCGATCAGTTTCGTTGCCACGGCCAGAATTCGCTCCTGCCGCTCGCGACTGCGCTGCTGCGTGGGATTGCGTCGGGTCGGCTCTGAAACCGTGTGTTCGAGCCCGGTAGTGGTTTTCTTCGGCACTGGTGGAAATCCCGATCCATAACATGACATGACATGACATGCACTCACCTTAGCACTGCCCACTACCGCACCCAATAGGGATGGCCGTACGTCGGCTCACTGGCTTTCGCTGGTTGACGGCATAACGTGAGCGTTTATCATCTTTTAACGTGAGCATCACTCACATTAATCCGATGGAGATGAACGCGATGAAAACATCTCAAGACCGCATCCTCATTCTCGGTGCGACCGGTAAAACAGGGAGCAGGATTACTCAACGCCTGAAAGCTGCGGGATTGCCGGTGCGCTTGGGTTCTCGTAGCGCCAGTCCACCTTTCGACTGGGAGGACCGAGACACTTGGGAGGCAGCGCTTGATGGCATCGCCTCCGTTTACATTTCCTATCAACCGGATCTCGCCGTTCCGGGGGCCGTCGAAACGGTCCAAGCGTTTACCGACCTGGCGGTCAAACGTGGCGTTGGCAAGCTGGTGCTGCTGTCCGGACGCGGAGAGGCTGAAGCAGAAGAAGCCGAACGCGTCATACAGAACAGCGGCGTGGACTGGACCATCCTTCGCTGCAGCTGGTTTTTCCAGAACTTCAGTGAGGCGCATTTTCTCGAACCGATTCTTCAGGGGGAAATGGCCCTTCCGGTCGGCAATGTCGCCGAGCCCTTTGTCGACGTGGAGGACATCGCCGAAATTGCTGCCCAGGCGCTGACCCAACCAGGACACGCCGGTCAGCTTTATGAACTGACCGGGCCACGAGCGCTGACGTTTGCCGAGGCGGTCGATGAGATCGCTCGAGGGACCGGCCGCGATATCAGCTTCGCCGCCGTGCCGCAGGATGCCTATAGAGAAGCGCTGGAGCAGGCGCAACTTCCAGCCGAGTTGATCAACCTGGTGATGTATCTTTTCACAACGGTGCTCGACGGGCGCAACACGCCCCTTGCCGATGGCGTCCAGCGCGCACTGGGCCGTCCCGCGCGGGACTTTAGCGATTACGTTCGACGCACAGCGGATACGGGTGTTTGGGCGAATGAAGGTTGATCTAAAAAATACGGCAAACATCCCGAATGAGATCAATACTCATCCTGTCATGTTGTGGGCACTATGATGGGACGCCGATTCGGCTTGGCTCAGTAATGTGCGAGGTGATGCCGTGTTTTTGAAAGTAATTTTCATCTACTGGCCACTGCTGTCGGTCATCATCGCCGCAGCCCTGGGCCGGCTTGTCCATAACGCCAAGATTGCTGATCGGGCATTGGAGGGGCAGTAGTTTTCAAATGTGATTGCGGGGCAATCTCTGAAATCAAGAGCCTGAAACAAACAAGGGTTTGCATCAGCTTTCGCCCGCAAACCCTTGATTTTAGATGGTCCCCGAAGCCGGAATATAATTTATTCTTGAAATCACCGTATTCATTGGAGACAACCGACAACCTGCGAATCACCTGTACTTACCAATATATTATTTTGTGAACGCTGGGGGGTTGAGGTCGTTACGCCAGAGTGAGTACGCAAGGGGCAGCAATCGGCCACTGACCTGGGACAGCTAGGGCATTCATTCGTCTTAATGTCATAAGTCGTTGACGACAGGAGTAGCTACCCAGCCGGCTTCCAAGCCTCCGGGGAGCATTTGCCCAACATCTTCTCCAACCTCCGAGTCAATCAGCTTGTTTAGCTTGGCGTTCATGGTTATAAGGAGGCCGGCGTTATTTGTCAGATCCAGCGCGAGATTTTTGAGCTCGTATGGGTCATTCTGGAGGTCGAAAAGCTCGACATCGTTCAGCTTAAACAATTCCTCGATCGTGACCGGGCGGTTGTGCTGTTTAGGAGAGAAGTAGCGTGTGAACTGATAGCGGCCGTCGAACACGCTGCGGATCGCACCTCGCTTCATCATATCTGGACGCAGACCGGACTCCTTGATCTTCGCCGCGTTTCCCTGCTTCAGCAAATCGCGGGCCTTTTCCAGAAACTCGCCGTCCAGTGTGGCGAACATGTTGAAGCAGAACAGCTGTCCATCGCGCACCGCCTCAGGACCAGCCTTCTCGGGTTCAGCAAGAATCGAAGAGAAGTCCTTGCCCGGAAGCTCCTTGGCGATCGCCGCCTTCTTTTCCGAACTCGCGTTCGTGAAGGAGATTAGTGTCGGCGCGATGTCTAGATGCGACGTAACGGCCTTGCAGCGCTTGCCGCCGGGATAGGCCGGATGTGCCACGATCAGCGGCACGTTGTTCTGTTCGCGGTAGGAGGTTGCACCCTTGCCCGACAGCCGGTGTGCGCCATCGATGTCACCGTGGTCCGAGGTCAGGATTACGATGGTGCTTGAGGCGAGCCCGGTTGCCTCCAGTTCATCGAGCACTGTCTCGATGTGACGATCCACATCGCGCAGGCAGTTGAGATAGTAATTATGCCGCTTGCGCCAGCGCGACGTCTCATCCCCAACTGGGCCGACCATCACACTGTTTGATCTGTCGAAATCAGTGTGGGCAAGAGGTCTTCCGGGGGCGTCGGGTCGTTGCTGGAAGCTGGCGGGAAGGTCGAAGGTCCACTGCTGCGCGTACAGTGCGTGCGCCGGTTCGGGAGCGATGTGAGCCAGGACGTTTTTCCCTTGGACGGGATGTCCCGGTTCGTCCGTGTCATAGAACATCACATCATGTGGGTTGACCACATTCACCGCCAGGAACCAAGGCTTGCCCTGTTCTGTAAGCACCGCCGCCTGCCCGCGCAGCCAGCTCGCCGCCGCTGCGGCGATCATTCCATCGTGCAGGTAGCCGCCCTGGGTATGCGCAATGATGTCGCCTACCCCGAAGTAATCGGAAAAGCCGTAGGCCTCCATCTCTTTGGTAAAAATCTTCTCAGGTGCGGCTAGCGTGTTCGTTGTCTCGAACTCCCGGCTGAGGTGCCACTTGCCCTTGTAGGCGGTGTAATAGCCAGCCTCGCGCAAGAGGTGACCGAGCGTCTTGATCTCAGTCGACATGCTACTGATCCAGGGGAAGTTCACATTGTCGAACATCCGGGTCTGCTGGATGTGACGACCGGTATACAGCACGGAGCGCGAGGATGTACATACGCAAGAGTTGATGCGGTGGTTTTCGAACACGACGCCTTTCTTCGCCAGTCTCTCGTGGGCCGGCAGATGGTAGTCCCCGGGTAGTTCAAATGGGCGGAAATAGCGCTCCTGGTCGGTCAGGATAAGCAGAATGTTATAGGCCCCCCCCTCCCCCTTGCGATGTTCTGGGGCAGACGATTGCGTTGCCGCTGTCGCCGCATTACCAAGCGGGTTACCGCCAAATGCCGCTGTAAGCGTACCCGCACCAATGGCCTTGAGAAGTTCACGGCGCTTTATGTCCAAGACGGATTCATCGTCCTCTTCCATGTAGTCTGTCTCCCGGATTGAGTGGTCTGGGTGCTCGACGACTGTTTCATTCAAGTCAGACCACATTGGCCAGAGCTGTATACCGCTGGCCTCAGGTCCGCCCCAATCGTTCCGGCTACACAGCCAAAGCAATAAAAAATCTCAAAACCGCCAGGTTGCACTGGTACTCAACGCCTGAATCCAAGCATTGTTAAAACTACCCGAGATCCGTGTCCCGTCCGGTTTTTCCTGGGTGACCGGCATATCACCCATGGAGACGAACTCATAACTCACATTGACTTCGGTCTGAGGATCCAGCGTATAGGTCAAGCCCGTTCCGAAACGCCAGCTTTCAGCCATTGGGACAGTGACCGTGCGATTTTTATCGTCAACAGCTGAGCTGTCATAGCCAATGCCAGCCATCCACATCCAGCGACGATCAAAGCGATACTGTGTACCCAGCGACAGGTGCCAGGTATCTTTGAACTTTGCGTCGAGGCTTATCGACTTCGGCTTATTGCTATCGAGATCTATACCAACCTCTCCAAAGCGCGACCAGTCTTGCCAATTAGCACTGGCCAACAGTGCCCACTGATCATCCAACTCATGATAAATGCTAAAAGTCAGAGTCTGCGGCACGTTCATATTGATCTTGGTGGCAGCATCGAGCACTCCCCGTTCCTGCAGTGAATGCTGGGCAACCGGACCGATTCCCTCGAGTTTGAGCTTGTCCTTGAAGTCGAGATTGATTTCGCTTGTATAACTTAAGCCCAGACGCGTGCCTGGTTGTGGTGAGTACACCACTCCAAGGCTGGTCCCATAACTCCAGTCATCGGCTTTATATTTTGCGCTGCCATCGCCCTCTAGCGGCCCATTGTTCACCGCCAACTCATTGACGAGTTTCGCATAATAGGCTCTGACGCCTATACCAAAGGCCCGTACCAACCTCGTAGAGCATCAACCCACCGGCCAGCACAGGAAGTGGGGCTGCGGTTAGAACGGCCAACATGGTCACACGCAGATTTATTTTCATGTTGTATATCCTTGGTGTTACCTGATGGATGACAACCTTCGGGAGATGCTTTGCTTATCCCCAGACCCAACCCTGCTTTTGGGCCTGGTTGCGCTTGATGGTTATTCTTCTTCGATCAGTGCCTCCAAATGCCCGGCCCTGGCCGCCCGGGCCAAAGTCCTACGATCCTTCACCGTCTGCTTGGCATAGGCTACGGCTTAGTCGCCCAGCGCCTTATCGAAAACCTCGCCCTTGCCCAGATACCCGGAAATGGTTGCTGCATCCCCTGATTTGGCATGTGCCCTGGCCAGGGTCTGGCCGCACAATCCTGCATAGCGTTTGATTTGCGACAGGGTTACGCCTTCTACGGGTACCGAGAACTTCATGTCGCGCAGTTGCTTTACGAAAAAATCGCGTCCAGCGCGTCCACGCGCCCAGCCCACCCCAGCCCAGGAAGATATCGCTGGAGGACTGCATCAGCCGTTGTCCCATGACGACCCGCGGTAAAACTGCGCAGCATGCGCCCGTAGCGGATTGGAACAAGCTCCTGAAGCTGTTCCTTGTTGGACTCCTGCAGTATGGCGATGACGTCACGGCACTTGCCGGGCGATTTCCAGATCGCGTGGTTTTCGCGTGGCACTTTTTCGCGCAACAGTCGACCGGCTTTGATGCGCTCCACACGGGAGCAAAATTCGCGAGTCAGTTTCGCCTTACGGACTTTTTTGTGGGAGGTTTTCTTGTCGGAGGCCATGATTCTATAGTCACTCCTGCGCTTTATTCGAGGCGTGGAATTTGCTGGCTTGTCATTTCACCAACCTCACCTGCTTTAAAAATTAGAACAGTTTCGAGTGTGATTGTTGATCTACATCAGAGCCCCATGATTTTCATGCTTTCGGCTCGGAGACCATGGTGCCTCTTGCTAATGCGTCTCGCGTTGACTGGACCTGTTCTGGTTCATCCTGCCGGGGCGCCGCTGAGGAAAAGAAACGCCAGCCCGAGGGAAATATAGACTGCCAGTAACTGCACGCCCTTGAACCAATCGGAGCGACCATCGTCGGCAACCTCATTGGTGATCAACACCGCCAGCAGCACCGCCAGCACGAGGCCGGGCCGGAAGGCCAGGTCCATGGCAGTCGAACCGATGAACAGACTGGTCAATACGAGCGTTGGGGCGACGAACAGCGCCACCTGTACGCTCGAACCGCTTCACTACTGAATTCCTTCTTGTGGGTCACTAGGGAATAGATAAGGAACAGGGCATAGACGACCAGCAGCACAGCAATGGATACGCTCAGGTAATGGGAGCCAAAATTCATCCTGTCCTCCGTGGCCATCAAGCTGCAGACCAAGCTGGACCTGGCCCGCAAATACCTGAGCCAGACCGACTTGAAGCTTTCACAGATCGCCGAGGTGCTGGGTTTTTCCAGCCTGAGCGCGTTCAGCCGTTTTTCCACAACGCCCAGGGCTGCGCGCCCAAATCCTACCGAGCGCAGGCTGCGGACATGAACAAGCGGTTCATTTCGCCTTAGGCGGGCATTGGATTGCCGCTGTGTATCAGCGCGGCCGGAACAGGCAGGCGAAAGCGATGGCGCTGATAATGATGGGACTCAATGGGTAGTTTTCCTGGTCATTGCCCAAATCAGCAGTACCGTCATGACGGCGTGCAAGATCACCACTGGCCACAGGAGAACCCCACTCGATTCGCCCAAGAAGCCAACGTAGGCGAGATAAAGTGCAACGGCTGCGTTATAGATCAACATGCCGAGCATTGCTGGTCCGGGCCAGCAGGCGACCGCCAGGGCAATGAGAGCGATCCCGGCCACGCGGACGATGACGCCCGTCAGTTCGATACCAAGCAAAAGTTGCCCGACCAGCGATGGGACAAGTATCAGCGCCACGCCAGTGACGGCCTCGATGATAGCGGCGAAAACCAGCAGTCCTCTCATGACATGCACGCTCCGTCCCGGGCTGTATTGACGCAAGACTGCACGGGTACGGAAGATCGGTTAATCCGATTGCGACTAATGCTTAGTGCTTATCGTGATTAACCTCAGTGGAAAGTTCCGGCCCAGCAGCAATACTCCACTCTGTTTCGAAAACTATTCGAGTATAGCGTGGGGCAATAAGTCATGAACTTAAGTGTCGGGGAGGAAAAAGCGTCTCGGCTTTCGTTGATCAAGCGATACCTTCGTCAGCCGTTACTGCACTTTTTAATCGCCGGTTTTTCACTCTTCGTACTGTACGGAGGTTTGCACCGTTCAACGCTCAATCAAGATCCGCAACGCATCGAAATTACCCCTGAAGTTGTTCAGCGGATCGCGATTTCCTGGCTGGCGCGATGGCAACGCCCCGCCTCAGAACAACAGTTGCAGGGCCTGATTGATGAATATGTGAAGGAGGAAATCCTCTATCGCGAAGCGCTGAAACTTGGCCTGGATAAAGACGACACCATCATTCGCCGCCGCCTGGCGCAAAAAATGGATTTCCTCGCCGAGGATGTAGCGTCACTTCGCGAACCGGCACCCGGTGTACTTGAGGCCTGGTACAACCAGCATCAGGACCAATACGCCCCGCAACCCCTGGCGACCTTCCATCATGTGTTCTTCGCCCTGGACAAACGCGGCGCGGATGCGCAGGCCCAGGCTCAGGCCGCGCTAAGGGGGCTGACTGACAGGAACAGCGGTGAAGGCGATGCGTTCATGTTTAACAGCGCCTACACGGAGCAATCACAGGATCAAGTGGCGCGGGTCTTCGGTTCAAAGTTCGCCCTTTCGTTGTTCCAGCAAACGCCGGGGAGTTGGGTGGGGCCTGTGGAATCAGGTTTTGGCTGGCATCTGGTGTGGATCGATACGCTGGCCAAACCACCGGCACCGGCTTTCGAAACCGTGGCCCAGCAGGTCAAGTCCGATTGGTTGTCCGAGCAGCGCAGCGAGTCGAAACGCGTGAGTTTCGAGGCACTCAAAGCACGCTATGAAGTCGTGGTGATGATGCCTGCTTCCGCCGCTGGCATTGCCGCCATACAAACGGAGCGGCCGTGATGAGGCGCACGGTCTGGCTGTTGTTGCTGTTCTGGTTCATGGGGCCGACCGCCATGGCCCATGAGTCGCGCCCCGCGTACCTGGGACTCAACGAAACGGCCGCCGGGCGATACGACGTGCTGTGGCGCACGCCGGTGCTTTCTGGCATGCGATTACCGATTGCGCTCCGGTTTGCCGAAGGTGTGCGCACTGTCGTTGACCCGGTGGAAAGCCAACTGAACGATTCACTGATCGAACGCCGGGTCATTGAAGCCGGTTCCGCCGGCCTGGTCGGGCAGCGCATCGAGTTTGTCGGCCTGCAAGCGAGCATCACCGATGTCCTGGTGCGTGTCTCGCGCCTGGACGGCAGCCTGACCACCACCCTCGTCCACCCCGCGCAACCCTGGATGGAAATCGCTGCCACGCCGGGAATGTTCTCGGTGGCCGGGGCGTTTCTGGTACATGGCATCCAGCACATCCTGGGAGGTTTCGATCACTTGCTTTTCGTCTTCGGCCTCCTGCTGCTGGTGGGTAATGGCTGGATGCTGGTGAAGACCATCACCGCGTTCACCCTCGCGCATTCCATCACCCTGGCGCTCGCGGCATTGGGTGCGGTGCAGCTTCCAGGCCCGCCTGTGGAAGCGACGATTGCGCTGAGCATTCTGTTGCTGGCGGTGGAAATCGCCCGCAAGAACCGTGGTGAAACCAGCTTCACCATCCAGTGGCCTTGGGTGGTGGCGTTCTGTTTTGGCTTGTTGCATGGCTTCGGTTTTGCTGGCGCGCTAGCGCAAATCGGTTTGCCGCAACGCGACCTGCCACTGGCGTTGTTCACTTTCAATGTCGGGGTCGAGATCGGCCAGTTGATGTTCGTCGCCGCCGTGCTCAGCCTGCGAGCACTGTTGTTACGTTGTCGACTGCCACAGCCCGCACTGCTGTATGCCCGACCGATTGCTTCCTACGGCCTGGGAACGCTGGCGGCCTTCTGGTTTTTTGAACGGGTCTCGAGTTTCTGGACCTGAGTTGCACTCTGTCACTGCCGTATTCCGGAGACGTGGAATATGAAAACCCCAACACACTTCAGCACGCCGTCACTGCTCGGTTGCGCCGTGCTCACTGTCAGCTCGTTGGCATTGGCAGAGGGCAATCCGGACCGCGAGGTTTACTTTGGCCAGACGCACTCGCACAGTTCCTGGTCGATCGATGCCTACCTGATCGGCAACCATCAGGTCGATCCCGAGCAGGCCTACCAATACTCGCTTGGCATGCCGGTCAAGCATCCAATGGGGTTTGAAGTACAGCTCAAAGGTCGACCGCTGGATTTTCATGGCGTGACCGATCATTCGGAATACGTCGGTGTGATTGCCCTGGCGAACGATCCCAAATCAGAGTTCAGCAAACTGCCTATCGCGCAAAAACTGATGGTCAAGACCCCGGAAGATTTCAACCGGGTATTCAAATGGATCGCCGGCAGCTTGAACAATCCCATCAAAGAGCTGATTGATCCGAAAGTGGCGGGCAACATCTGGCAGCAGAACATCGCCATTGCCGACAAGTACTACAAGCCCGGCAAGTTCACCACCTTCGTCGCCTATGAATGGACCTCGGCACCGAACAATCAGAATATGCACCGCAACGTGTTTTTCCGCGACTCGAAGAAGGTCCCGGACCTGCCCTTCACGGCCCTCGATTCGAACAAACCCGAGGACTTGTGGAGCTGGATGGACGATCAACGCAAAAAGGGCAACGAAATACTGGCGATCTCCCACAACGCCAACCTCAGCAACGGCCTGATGTTTCCGGTGGACGTCGATGACCGTGGCCGACCCATCGATGCTGCCTGGGCAGAAGCGCGGATGCGCAATGAATCCCTCACCGAAATCCACCAGGTCAAGGGCACTTCCGAAACCCACCCCGAGCTGTCGCCGACCGACGAATTTGCCAATTATGAAATCATGAGTTTCCTGCTTGGCATCGACAACAGTACGTCGAAAATCAATGGCAGCTACATCAGGCAAGCCTGGCAAAATGGCATGGCCTTGCAGGAAACCCGTGGGTACAACCCCTATAAAATGGGCGTAGTCGGTGCCAGCGACTCGCACAACGGAGTGATTCCCTATTTGCAGAGCAACAACTTCGGCTCCCACGGTTTTACCGACAGCACCCCGGCCGCGCGCCTCTCAGGCAAAGACAACTCGGGGATGGTCGCCTTGCAAACCAGCACCTCGGGGCTGGCCGGCGTCTGGGCCGAAGAAAACACCCGTGAATCGATCTTCGATGCGATGAAGCGAAAAGAAGTCTACGGCACCAGCGGCGTGCGCATCCCCGTGCGCATGTTTGGTGGCTGGGGCTTCGACAGCAGTCTGTGGACCGAAAAGGACTGGGTGCATGCCGCCTACGCCAAGGGCGTTCCCATGGGTGGCGACTTGCCGGCAAAATCGGGCAAACAGGCACCGTCCTTCGTGGTGTGGGCGGTCAAGGATGCCGACGATGGCAACCTCGACCGAATCCAGATCATCAAGGGCTGGACCAAAAACGGCCAGACCTTCGAGAAGATCTACGACGTCGCCTGGGCTGGTGATCGCCAGCCGGATCCGGTCACCGGAAAAGTCCCACCGGTGGGCTCGACGGTCGATGTCTCCAAGGCGACCTACACCAATACCATCGGTGCCACCGAACTGAAAAAAGTCTGGGCCGATCCGGATTTCGATCCGGCCCAGCACGCGTTCTACTACGCCCGCGTGCTACAGATCCCGACCCCGCGCTGGAGCACCTATGACGCGGCCAAACTGCAAGTACCGCCACCGGCCGACGTCTCGCCCACCGTTCAGGAGCGCGCGTGGACTTCACCGATCTGGTACACGCCGACAGCCGAGGACAGCAAGTCTGTCGCTGTCGGCAAAACCATCGATCAACTGAAAACCGAAGGCGCCAAAGCGCTCACCAACGAGCAGCTGCAAACGTTCGTGGTGGGTAAAACCATCAAGGTGCGCAACACCGTCACCGGCCAGACATTCGAAATCGTCTATGGCACCGACGGCCAACGCTTGGTCGCCAGCGTCGATGGCAAGCCGCCCGCAGAGGGGGAATACCTGAACATGCTGCATGGCGGTCAGTTCGGCGTACCGGCCAAGTACGAAATCAAGGACGGGCACCTGCTGACCACACTCGGCGGCACACCCTTCGAGGCCACGGTATTCGAGCAAAACGGCAAGTACGTGGCGGCTCGCAGCAACGAGTTTGGTTATGTGAATTATGAGGTCGAGGAGGTCAAGTAGCACCGAAGGAGGTCACTCGTTTATGCACTGTGTCCTTTTCGAAATACGCGGCGGTTCGATCTGATGCATGAAGGCAGATCGATCCGCGCTGTCATCGAGTTCCGAGCAATTGTCGGTCTGGGGCACGGGCCCAGGCACTTTTGTCTGACACCCTGAAACGGTGGCGCCAGCATGAGCAGTTACGCAGGAGGTTTGATATGGCCCGGGAGGCCGCTGGAGTTTTTAAACCGGAGTTTGAAATGCGCGATTTACGCGCAAAGGCCGGTACGGACAAGGCAGAATCCAGTGGCGACTTCATGCAGGCCAAGGATCAACTTGGGCATACCACCGTTGTTATGACCGAGCAGTACATTCGGATGCGCAAAGGGATGAAGGTAACGCCCACCAAATGACCGGTGGTGACGAATTGCGGAGCAGAGATTGGTTTTTGCGGAGCAAAAGAAAAAGGGCCTGCGTGAGGTATCTCACGCAAGCCCTTGATATATATGGTGCCCGAAGCCGGAATCGAACCGGCACGCCCTTACGAGCGGGGGATTTTAAGTCCCATGCGTCTACCAGTTTCGCCATTCGGGCGGTAGCGCGGTGAAGCAGTCTGAAGGCTGACAAATGACGACCTGGCAGTTCTGACGCTTGTGCAACAGAGGGGGAAATATATACACCCCGCCCCGGTGAAGCAAGTTCGCAGTTGACCTTTTCAAGACAAAATCTTGCAAGGCTGCAGAAATAAAAAAGCTCCGTAAATCATAGATCTACGGAGCTTGTTTATAGTGGAGGCCGAGGTCGGAATCGAACCGGCGTAGGTGGATTTGCAATCCACTGCATAACCATTTTGCTACTCGGCCTCAAACATTTGCTGTCAGTAGCACAACAACAAATGTGTTCAAACTTGGAGCGGGAAACGAGACTCGAACTCGCGACCCCGACCTTGGCAAGGTCGTGCTCTACCAACTGAGCTATTCCCGCGTCTTGGTGTGGCGCATTCTATAGATTCCAGAAGCCCCGTCAACCCCTTGATTCAAAAAAGTTTTATTTCTTTTCAACGTCGGTCTTCAGATGTGGCCAGGCAGCCCGCAAGTACTGGACCATGGACCACAATGTCAGGCCCGCCGACACCAGCAACAAGGCATAACCGATCAAGACCCAGAAGCTAAAGTCTGACGGATTGGCCAGCAGGATCACCAGCGCGAGCATTTGCGCGGCGGTTTTCCATTTGCCCAGGTTCGATACGGCGACGTGAGCACGGGCGCCGAGCTCGGCCATCCACTCGCGTAATGCCGAAACGACAATTTCGCGACCGATGATGACGGCGGCCGGCAGCGTGAGCCAAAGGTTGCCGTGTTCTTGCACCAGCAAGACCAGTGCGACAGCGACCATCAGTTTGTCAGCCACGGGATCGAGGAACGCCCCGAACGGAGTGCTTTGCTCCAGGCGTCGGGCGAGATAACCATCCAGCCAGTCTGTGGCGGCAGCAAAGGCGAAGACCGAGGCGGAGGCCACGTAGCTCCATTGGTAAGGCAGGTAGAACAACAAAATGAAGATCGGGATGAGCAGGACGCGTAGAACGGTAATCAGATTAGGGATATTCATCGGCACAACTGGCTACGAGGTGAGTTGGCATTCTACTCGCTGTGCAGATTTGCATAAATCAACTCTGCGAGCTTTTTACTGATCCCGGGTGCTTTGGCGATCTCTTCGATGCTGGCACGAGACAGCTCCTGCAATCCACCAAAATGTTTCAATAAATCGCGACGCCGTGTCGGCCCGACGCCGGCAACGCCCTCAAGCGTGGACGTGCGGCGGGTTTTGCCACGGCGAGCGCGGTGACCGGTAATGGCGAAACGGTGGGCTTCGTCGCGTATTTGCTGAATCAAATGCAGCGCGGGGGAATCGCCGCGCAAGGTGAATTCATGGGCCGCGTCGTTGAGGTACAAGGTTTCGAAACCGGCCTTGCGCGTCGCCCCTTTGGCCACGCCCAACAGGATCAGGTCTGGCACCGCCAGCTCATTGAGCACGTCACGAGCCATGGACAACTGACCTTTGCCGCCGTCCACCAACAGAATATCCGGCAGCTTGCCCTCGCCGTCCTTCAGTTTGCTGAAGCGACGGGTCAACGCCTGGTGCATTGCGGCGTAGTCATCTCCCGCCGTCACGCCTTCGATATTGTAGCGGCGATAATCGGATTTGATCGGACCTTCCGGGCCAAACACCACGCAAGACGCCACGGTGGCTTCGCCGCTGGAATGGCTGATGTCGTAGCACTCAAGGCGCTGCGGTGGCTCGTCCAGGTTCAAGACTTCCGCCAGCGCATCGAAACGTGCCGCGACGTGCTGACGATTTGCCAGGCGCGCGCTCAAGGCCTGCTCGGCGTTGGTGACCGCCAGTTGCTGCCAGCGCGCTCGCGTGCCACGCACCCGATGACTGATGGTCAGTTCACGCCCGCGCAGGGCATCGATGGCCTCGATCAGCGTCGGGAAGTCTTCATGCACCACGTTGACGATCAGCTCACTCGGCAAGTCGCGCTCAGGGCTGGTGATGAAGTATTGGCCGAGAAACGCGGCCATGACTTCAGAAACGTCTTCGTCGATACCGGTTTGCGGGAAAAAGTTCTTGCTGCCCAATACCCGACCGCCACGCACGCTGATCAAGTGAACGCAAGCACCGCCCGGATTGACGAAGGCGGCGATCACGTCGATATCGCCGGTGCCGCCTTCCATGCTTTGCTGGTCCTGGACCCGACGCAACAAGGAAATCTGGTCGCGCAACTCGGCGGCGCGCTCAAACTCGAGGTTGATCGCCGCCTCTTCCATGCCTGCTGACAACTCGTCCGTCAGCGCATTGCTGCGACCTTCAAGGAACATCACCGAGTGACGAACGTCTTCGGCATAAACCTCAGGCTCGACCAAGCCCACACACGGCGCCTTGCAACGTTTGATCTGGTATTGCAGGCACGGGCGTGTGCGGTTCTTGTAGTAGCTGTCTTCGCACTGACGGACAAAAAAGGTCTTTTGCAAAAGGCTCAGGCTTTCGCGAATCGCTCCGGCGCTCGGGTACGGACCAAAATACTTGCCCTTGGCCTTCTTCGCGCCGCGATGGATGCTCAACCGCGGGAACTGGCCATCCGAGAGAAAAACGTAAGGGTAGGATTTGTCATCGCGCAGCAGGATGTTGTACGGAGGACGCCATTCCTTGATCAGCGTCTGCTCAAGCAACAGGGCTTCGGTTTCGTTGGCGGTGATGGTGGTCTCGACCTGAGCGATACGCGCCACCAGCGCAGCGGTCTTGGGTGCCAGACCGGATTTGCGGAAGTAACTCGACAGGCGATTCTTAAGGTTCTTGGCTTTGCCGACATACAACAGGCGCGCATCGCTGTCGAACATGCGGTACACACCGGGGCGCCCACTGACCGTCGACAGAAAAGCGCTTGGATCGAAGGCGTCAGTCATTGTCAGAGGCTGGCATCGACCATGCCGTGACGAACCGCCAACAGCGTCAGCTCGACATCACTGCTGATCGAAAGCTTCTCGAAAATACGGTAACGGTAAGTGTTGACCGTTTTGGGTGACAGGCAAAGCTTGTCGGAAATGATCTGGACCTTCTGACAGCCGACAATCATCAATGCGATCTGGATCTCGCGCTCGGACAAGGCATCGAAGGGCGAATCATTGGTTGGCTGAAAGGATTTGATCGCCAGTTGCTGGGCAATCTGCGGGCTGATATAGCGTTGACCGGCAAATACCAGGCGAATCGCCTGGACCATTTCCGGCAGCCCCGCGCCCTTGGTCAGGTAACCGGCGGCACCCGCCTGCAGCAACCGCGTCGGAAACGGATCTTCCTCACAGACGGTGACCGCGACAACTTTGATATCCGGGTGACTGCGCAGCAGTTTGCGCGTGGCTTCAAGACCGCCGATACCCGGCATCTTGACGTCCATTAACACTACATCGGGTTTCAACTCGCGCGCTTTGAGCAGGGATTCTTCCCCTGATTCAGCCTGGCCGACTACTTGCAGGCCATCGATGTCAGCCAGCATTCGTGTAATGCCTGTACGAACGAGATCATGGTCATCGACTACTAGCACCCTAATCAAGCAGACACCTCGCGAATTGGTCTTATTGGGTTGCCGGACACCTTAGCAAAAAGCAACTGGCAGACCTAGCGGCAAGCGTCATATAAAAAGTATCAATACATCTTGAAAGGCTTGTCGCCAGCGCGTTTCAGCGATGAAGCCTGTCGATATCACGCTGCATTCTCAGGAAACACTCGTCCTGATCGACCACCTTCAGCCCTTTTCGTTCGTAAAGTTTTCTTGCCGGATTATTTTCAAAAACGGTCAGGCGCAATGCCGGACGTCGTTCCTTGCACGCGAGCGAAAAGACCTCATCGATCACCCAACCACCCGCGCCCTGCCCCTGAAACGCTTCGAGCACATGCAGTTCGCGGATGTACAAGGCGTTTGCATCGCGACTCAGGCTGACAAAACCCAACAACGATTCATCGCGCACAATCATGCGGTTCTCGCGCCCCGCCCAGGCGACATCAAACGCCTCATCCAGCCAAAGCAGATCGTGCTGGATGTAATAGCGCAGCATGTTGTCGCAGGTCAGTGTCCGGGCGAATTCAAGATCGGCGGGTGACGCCAGACGCCATTCGAAACGCATTCAAGCCTCCGTAACGTCAATAACCGAGCCGTTCCAGCCACCCGCCTCGCGACGCGCCACCACCATTACGTTCCCCGTACCCGGTGCCGCAGCAATCAGCGAACCGTCCGACGCCCATAGGGCACTGCGCCCTGCAGACTCCCAGCCTCCGGTCGCACCGCCGTGGTTAGCCATCAGCACCGTCATTGAATGCGTGCCGGCGTACCCTTGCAGGAGCGCCGTGTCCGGGGCATAGCCGTTTTCCGTGATCAGCACACCGGCGGCATAGAGGTCGGCGCCCTGCCCCGCGGCCGCGGCAGCATGACTGGCATGAGAAAAATCAGCACACACCGCCAGCGCGACGGTAGTGCCACCAATGGTCAACATCGAGCCACCTGTACCTGGCGCAAACGCCACTTCCTCGCCGGGGTGCAGATGCTGTTTGCTGTAGACCCCGAGTGAACCATCGGCGCCTAACACCAACGCCCCAATCAATACCGGCGAGTCGTCCGACAGCCGAATCGGCATGCCAACCACACTGGTGACACCGACTTCCCGAGCGAAATCCCGCAAGGGTCGCAGCACCTCGGCATCCGGTGCGATGGCCAATTCGGCTGCCAAGCCTCGCTCATAGCCGGTCAGCGACAATTCAGGAAAGACCAGCAACTGAACGCCCTGCTCCGCAGCAACCTGCATGAAGCGCTGATGCAGGGCAATGTTGGCGGCACAATCACCGGCGACCGAGATCGATTGAGCGGCGGCAATGGTCAATGGCGTCATGTTTCGTCCTTGTGACGTTGGAGGATGGCTAAAACACAAAGTGTGTCATAAAGCAGCGCTCACTCAAGCGATAGAAAATGCCGTCGGCGATTGATAGCATTTTCTGATTGAAACCGCGCACCGGCCTCTAGTAAGCTCGGCGCATCCATCGGAGACAGACCATGTTCAACGCCCTCTCACAGCTTCCAACTGCCAGCGCTCAGCGTTCGGTGGCGGCTGCGCGAGTGAATGACGTCTGCGCTTCGGTCAGCTTTTATTTTGGGTATTGGTTTAGCCACTGGCGCGCCTGATACCCACACGGCGCCCACTTTAAACGGGTCGCCACCAAAGTTTTCCAAACCCCCGGTCGGCCTCCCGACCGGGGGTTTTGTTTTTTCAGCCCCGAACATTTTTGCGACACACCAGACACTTTGAGGATTCACAACATGAACTACGCCACTTATTACCGTTACGACAGTTTTACCGCCTGGCGATTTACCAGCCTCCGCTCGGGACAGCCTGCCGCCTCCGATCGGTCACCCACAGGTGGCAAGCACACACACGCAGCCAATCCGGCCAATTGTCGAACACCCCAGTAGGGCCGAGCGCGCGGGAACGAACCCGCCGCCGCCCAGGAAGCCATGCCATGAACTCGTCCGTCTCTGCTCTGCCGCTGTCCACCTTGAATTCTGCCAATGAAGCGCTGACCCTGCGTCTACCCAGCTCATTGCAACTCAAGCAGCAACTGCCCCTCAGCAACGCCCTGACCCGTCAAGTCGCCGCTCACCGCGACGCGGTCCGCGCAATCCTCAACGGTGAAGACTCCCGTTTGCTGGTGATCGTCGGCCCTTGCTCGATTCACGACCCGCAGTCCGCCCTTGAATACGCGACCCACCTTTCCCGGCTCGCCACCGACGTCAGCGATGAAATGTTGCTGGTAATGCGCGCCTACGTCGAAAAACCGCGCACCACGGTCGGCTGGAAAGGCCTGGCCTACGATCCGCACCTGGACGGCAGTGATGACATGGCTGGCGGCTTGACGCTGTCGCGCGAATTGATGCGCGAAATGCTCCGCCTCGGCTTGCCGATTGCCACCGAACTGCTGCAACCGATGGCTGCCGGCTACTTTGACGACCTGCTGAGTTGGGTGGCGATTGGTGCCCGCACCACCGAATCACAGATTCACCGGGAAATGGCCAGCGGCCTGGGCATCCCGGTCGGGTTCAAGAACGGCACCGATGGCGGCGTGACCGTGGCTACCGACGCCATGCGTTCGGCCGCCCATGCGCACCGACATTTCGGCGTCGACAGCCAGGGACATCCGGCAATCATCCAGACACCGGGCAATCCCGACACGCACCTGGTGTTGCGCGGCGGGCATCAGGGGCCGAACTACGACCGCGACAGCGTCGCCCAGGTGAACCGCGATTTGACCCGACTCAAGATCCCTGCGCGGATCATGGTCGACTGCAGCCACGCCAACAGCGGCAAAGACCCGGCGCGGCAGCCAGCGGTGTTCAATGACGTACTGGAACAGCGCCTGCAAGGTGACCGTTCGCTGATCGGCATGATGATCGAGAGCCATCTGTTCGAAGGTTGCCAGCCCTTGAGTCCAACGTTGCGCTACGGCGTCTCGGTGACCGATGGCTGTCTTGGCTGGAACGGGACGGAGGAATTGTTGCGCAACGCTGCTTCCCGGCTTCGAGCGCAGCGCGGGCATCAATAAACGGCTAACGCAATTTCTGTAGCAGTTGGCTCAGCCTGCTGCTACAGGTTGCGTTGTGGTTGAAACACGACATCACTGACAGGCAAAGCCGTTTCCTGAGTAGGCCATCGCAGGCAAACGCGCTGTTACAGATCAAAAGATGTCGAAACAATCGGAACAAGACCTCAACCACTTTCGAACTTTCCTACACTTTCTATACCTTTTTCATCAGCTTACAGCGGATTCCTCATACACCGCCCAAGCGCTGGGGTGCTTTAGAGTGAGCCCATCTGCACTCCTCTGAACGATCGCGAAAAAGGAATCAACATGCTACGGAACGCAACCACCCAGTACCCTATCCTGCTGATCCACGGGCTCTTCGGCTTCGACCGGATCGGCACGACCGAATTCTTCCAGGACGTCAAGCAGTCCTTGCGAAGTGCGGGGGCCAGGGTGTTCATCCCACACCTGTCGGCTACCCACAGCAACGAAGTACGTGGCGACCAGCTATTGGCACAGATCGAACGGGTGCTGGAAGGAACCGGCGCCAGCAAGGTCAACCTGATCGGTCATAGCCAGGGAGCATTGGCGGCACGCTATGCAGCGGCGATAGCACCCCATGCGGTAGCTTCGGTGACATCGGTCAGTGGCCCGAACCACGGCTCGGAACTGGCCGACTTCCTGCGCAAGGCGCTGACGCCAGGCCGTCTTCCAGAACATGTCGCGGCGACGGTGGCGACGCTGTTCGCTGATTTTGTGTCGTTACTCAGCGGCAACCTGCACTTGCCACAAAACGCAGTCGCGGCTCTCAATGCGCTGACCACCGAAGGCGTAGGGGCTTTCAACGACAAATACCCCCAAGGGTTACCGAAGACCTGGGGCGGCAAGGGACGAGATGTGGTTAACGGCGTACGTTATTACTCCTGGAGCGGCACGTTACAGGGAACCCTTCTCGACGAGGGCTTGAAAGCGCTCGATCCACTGCACGGATTCCTCCGTGCCTTCTCCCACTACTTCACCACGGAAGCGGAGCAGAATGACGGATTAGTCGGCCGCTACAGCTCCCACCTGGGAAAAGTCATCCGCTCCGACTATCCGCTGGATCACCTGAGCAGCCTCGGTCATACCGGCGGCTTGAATCGCAAAGCCATCGATCCCGTGGCGTTGTATGTGCAGCATGCCGAGCGCCTGAGAAACGCGGGCCTATAATCTGTCCGGAACTTTGACGAGAAATAGGCCACTGAATCCGGTAGGCTCCGCACTTTACTGAATATTGAAAGGAGAATTTCCCATGGCTAAAGCCACTGCCCGTCACATCCTGGTTGCCTCGGAAGCCAAGTGCAACGAACTCAAGGCCCAGATCGAAGGCGGCGCTGATTTCGCCGAAATCGCCAAAGCCAACTCCACCTGCCCGTCCAGCCGTCAAGGCGGCGACCTGGGTTCGTTCGGTCCTGGCCAGATGGTCAAGGAGTTCGACACCGTGGTGTTCAGCGCACCAATCAACGTTGTACAAGGCCCAGTGAAAACCCAGTTCGGTTATCACTTGCTGGAAGTGACCAGTCGTCAGGACTGATCGATCCGCCAGGCTTTACCCATAACGGCCCGCCTTTTGGTGGGCCGTTGTGTTTCGGATACGTTTTTAGACTGGCGAGGGACGCGCCGCTAGCGTACAAATTGTGCTTTTCGATCCTCCGGCTCTAAGGCTGACAATGCGACTGGCTTTCCCCTCTTTATTGTTCACTGCCGTGGCGCTGCTATTGGGTGCCGCCGGTGTGAATGCCGCACCGCAACATGCGTTGACCGTGTACGGCGAACCCGCGAAATATCCCGCCGGTTTCAGTCATTTTGCCTACACCAACCCGCAGGCCCCCAAGGGTGGCACGATGCGGCGCTCGGCGATAGAAATTGGCCACTTCGACCATATCCTGCCGTACATCGACAAGGGCATTGGCGTCACGCAAATTGACGGTTTGCTCTACGCGCCGCTGGCTCAGCGCTCGCTGGATGAGCCTTACACCGTGTACGGCCTCGTCGCAGAAAAGATGGAGCGCCCGGACGACGGTCTGTTCCTGAGGTTCTATCTCAACCCCAAGGCACGTTTTGCCGACGGCACGCCAATCACGGCCGAAGACGTGCGCTACTCATACAACCTGTTAATGACCCAGGGCAGCCTGCGTTATCGCACCCAGTTCGCGGACGTCAAAGGCGTGGAAGTTGAATCACCTCTGACCGTTCGGTTCGACTTCAAGAGCAACGAAAACCGCACCCTGCCCCTCGACATCGCAACGCTGCCGGTATTCCCCGAGCATTGGTGGAAGACCCGCGACTTCGCCAACGGCGGCGGGTACGAGGCGCCTTTGGGCAGCGGTCCTTATAAGGTGGGCAAAGTCGACTCCGGTCGCAGCATCACCTTCGAGCGCGACGCCAACTGGTGGGGCAAGGATTTACCGGTCAGCCGCGGACTCTACAACTTCGATCATTTCAGCATCGAGTACTTCGGCGACACCGACGTTGCCCGTCAGGTGCTACGTGGTGGCGCTTATGACTACAACCGCGAGTTCTCCGCCACCGGCTATTCCATCGGCTACGAGAGCCCGGCCCTGAGCGACGGCCGCCTGCAAAAGGCGCATCTGGCCCAAGACGCACCGCAACCGGCGCAAGGATTTGTCTTCAACTTGCAGAACCCGATTTTCCAGGATCGCCGGGTGCGTCAGGCTCTGGCCATGCTCTGGGATTTCGAATGGAGCAACCGGCAGATGATGCGTGACATGTACATCCGCCAGCAGAGTTACTTTTCCAACACCGACCTGGCTGCGCGGCACCTGCCTGATGCAGCGGAACTGGCGATCCTTGAACCGTTGCGTGGCCAGATTCCCGACGAGGTGTTCACCCAGGTCTTCGAGGCACCGAAAACCGATGGTAGCGGTGTGATCCGCGACAAGCAGTTGCAAGCACTGGATCTGCTCGAACAGGCCGGCTGGAAACCCGATGGCGATCAACTGGTCAACGCCGAGGGCGAGCCGCTGCGCTTCACTTTCCTGGTCAGCCAGAACGGTATGGACCGACTGCTGCTGCCTTATAAGCGCACCTTGAAACAGATCGGCATCGACCTGAACATCCGCCGCATCGATTCGTCCCAGTACGTGAATCGCCTGATGAGCCGCGACTACGACATGATCGTTACCGGCTACCCGGTCACCACCTCCCCTGGTGGCGAACTGTTCAATTACTTCGGCTCGATCTCGGCCAACGACCCCGGCGCCAATAACTACATGGTGCTGAAGAATGCGGCGGTCGACACCCTGATCACCGGCGTGGTCCGCGCCACCACACAGCCCGAGATGCTGCGTTACGCCCACGCGCTCGACCGGGTGCTGCAATGGAACTACTACTGGATTCCCAACTATTACCCACCGGGCACCTCCACGGTCTGGTGGAACCGCTTCGGTCGGCCAAACGAGCAGGCCAGCAATGACGAAGCCATCGAGAGTTGGTGGGAAGTAAGCACCACGCCGCTGACCAACCAGCAAATGACCGCCGAGCAAATCAGCCGTGGCAGACCCGGAGGACCACACTGATGTGGGCTTACATACTGCGGCGCTTGCTGCTGATCATCCCGACGCTGGTGATCATTCTGTTGGTCAACTTCGTCATCGTCCAGGCGGCACCGGGTGGCCCGGTGGAACAGGCGATTGCGCACCTGCAAGGCATCGGCGGTGCAACGGTCGGCGGCGGTTCCGGTGAAACCATGCACGGCACCTCCCGCGCCAGCCGAGGCCTGGACCCGCAACTGATCAAGGACATCGAAAAACAATACGGTTTCGACAAACCCGCCCATGAACGCCTGTGGCTGATGCTTACCAGTTACGCCCGGCTCGACTTCGGTAAAAGCTTCTTCCGTGGTGCCACGGTCACCGACCTGATCCTCGAAAAAATGCCGGTGACCATTTCCCTCGGGCTGTGGGCGACGTTGATCACCTACCTGGTGTCGATCCCCCTGGGTATCCGCAAAGCCGTACATCACGGCAGCCATTTCGATATCTGGAGCAGCACCGCGATCATCATCGGCTACGCCATGCCGGCGTTCCTGTTCGCGATGTTCCTGATCGTAGTCTTTGCGGGCGGCACCTCGTTGAACTGGTTTCCGGTGCGCGGGCTGGTCTCGGACAACTTTGACTCGCTGTCCACCGTGGGCAAAATCGCCGACTACTTCTGGCACCTGGTGCTGCCGGTCACGTCGCTGGTGATTGGCGGTTTCGCCACCCTGACCATCCTCACCAAAAACTCGTTCCTCAATGAAATCACCCGCCAATACGTGATCACCGCCCGTGCCAAAGGCATGAGCGAACGCCGGGTGCTGTATGGGCACGTGTTCCGCAATGCGATGCTGTTGGTGGTATCGGGGATTCCGCAGGCGTTCATCAGCGTATTTTTCGCCGGCTCCTTGCTGATCGAAGTGATTTTCTCCCTCGATGGCCTCGGCCGCATGAGCTATGAAGCCGCCGTATCGCGCGACTATCCGGTGGTGTTCGGCTCGCTGTTTATCTTCACGTTGTTCGGCCTGCTGATAAAACTCGTCGGCGACCTCTGCTACACCCTGGTCGACCCGCGCATCGACTTCGCCGCGAGGAATGCCTGATGTTCAAGCTCTCGCCATTGGGCCGTCGCCGCTTTGAACGTTTCAAGAAAAATCGCCGGGGCTGGTGGTCGCTGTGGTTGTTCATTGGTCTGTTTGTGCTGACCTTGGGTGGCGAGTTGATCGCCAACGACAAGCCGCTGGTGGTCAGCTATCAGGACCAGTTGTATTTCCCGGTGTTTAAACGCTACACCGAGCAGGCATTCGGCGGGCAACTGCCGTTCCAGGCGGATTACCGCAGCGAGTATGTGCAGAAGCTGATTAAAAAGGACGGCGGCTGGATGCTGTTCCCGCCCATCCCGTTCAGTGATGACACGCCCAACTATGACCTCAACAAACCGGCACCGAGCCCACCCTCCAGTGTGAACTGGCTGGGCACCGACGATCAGTCCCGGGACGTATTGGCCCGGGTGATCTTTGGCGCCCGCGTGTCGATCCTGTTTGCGTTGATGCTGACCTTTGTCAGCGCCCTGATCGGCATTGCCGCCGGCGCCCTTCAAGGCTATTACGGCGGCTGGGTCGACCTGATCGGCCAGCGCTTGCTGGAAGTCTGGTCCGGGTTGCCGGTGCTGTACCTGCTGATCATTCTCTCGGGGTTCGTCGAGCCGAATTTCTGGTGGTTGCTCGGGATGATGGCGCTGTTTACCTGGCTGGCGCTGGTCGACGTGGTGCGCGCCGAATTCCTGCGCGGGCGCAACCTGGAATACGTCAAAGCCGCCCGGGCGCTGGGCCTGTCGGATCGCAAAGTGATCGTGCGGCACATTCTGCCAAACGCGATGAACGCGACCCTGAGTTACCTGCCGTTCATTCTGACCGGGGCGATTACCACCCTGACGGCACTGGACTTCCTGGGTTTCGGCATGCCGGCCGGCAGCGCATCCCTCGGAGAACTGATCGGTCAGGGCAAGCAGAACCTGCAAGCGCCATGGCTGGGGCTGACGGCGTTTTTCACTTTGGCGCTGATTCTTTCTTTACTGGTGTTTATCGGCGAGGCATTACGTGATGCCTTCGATCCGAGATCCTGACGCGGACGGTTGATATGAGTACCCCCCTGATCGAAATCCGTGACCTCAGCGTCGCCTTCAGCGGTGAAACCGTGGTGCGCAACCTGTGCCTGGACATCCGCCCCGGCGAATGCCTGGCGCTGGTCGGCGAGTCGGGTTCCGGTAAATCGGTGACGGCGCATTCGATCCTGCAATTACTGCCCGAAACCGGCACCGAATCCACCGGCAGTATCCGTTATCGTGGCAAGGAACTGCTCGGCGCCCCGGCCAATGTGTTGCGTGAATTGCGCGGCAACCGGATCGCGATGATTTTTCAGGAGCCGATGACCTCGCTCAATCCGCTGCACAGCATCGAAAAGCAGATCGGCGAAACCCTGCTGCTGCATAAAGGCCTGACTGGCAAAGCGGCGCAAGCGCGGATTCTTGAGTTGTTGCACCTGGTCGGCATCCAGAAGCCCAAGGAACGGCTCAAGGCTTATCCCCATCAACTCTCGGGTGGACAGCGTCAGCGGGTGATGATCGCGATGGCCCTGGCCTGCGAGCCCGAGTTGCTGATCGCCGATGAACCGACCACAGCGCTGGACGTCACAGTGCAGCGCAAAATTCTGATCCTGCTCAAATCCCTGCAGCAACGGCTTGGCATGTCGCTGCTCCTGATCAGCCATGACCTCAATCTGGTGCGCAGCATTGCCCAGCGCGTGTGCGTGATGAAAGCCGGGGAAATCGTCGAGCAAGCCACCTGCGAAACCATCTTCACCGAGCCGGAGCACCCTTATAGTCGCTTGCTGTTGAACGCCGAGCCGGAGGGCGAAGCCCTGCCCCGCGACGAGCGCGAGAACGTGTTGGAGGTGGACAACCTGCGCGTGCAGTTCGCCCTCACTGGCGGCCTGTTTCAGCGCAAGACCTACCTCAATGCGGTGGACGGCATCAGCCTCAACATTCAGCGCGGCAAGACACTGGGCATTGTCGGTGAATCCGGTTCGGGCAAGTCAACGCTCGGCCAAGCGATCCTGCGCTTGCTCGACTCCCAAGGCAGCATCCGCTTTCAGGGCTCGGCGCTGGATGGCCTGACGCAAAAACAGCTGCGGCCGTGGCGCAAGAAAATGCAGGTGGTGTTTCAGGACCCTTATGGCAGCCTCAGCCCGCGGATGTCGGTCGCGCAGATCATCAGTGAAGGCCTGGAGGTACACAGCCAGTTGACGGACGAACAGTGCAAGGCCGAAGTGATTCGAGCGCTGGAAGAAGTCGGCCTCGACCCGCAAAGCCGTCATCGCTATCCGCACGAATTTTCCGGCGGCCAACGTCAACGCATCGCCATTGCCCGGGCACTGGTGCTGAAACCGGCGCTGATCCTGCTGGACGAGCCGACGTCGGCACTGGACCGTACCGTACAAAAGCAAGTGGTCGCCCTGCTCCGCCAACTTCAGGAAAAACACGGTCTGACGTATTTGTTTATCAGCCATGACCTGGCAGTGGTGCGCGCCCTGGCCCACGACATGATCGTGATCAAGGACGGCAAAGTGGTGGAAAGCGGTGCCAGCCATAAAGTGTTTGAATCGCCTCAGCATCCGTACACCAAAGAGCTGTTGGCGGCGGCGCATCCGCGGTAGTCGCAAGACCGAGTCGCGGCCATCGCGAGCAGGCTCACGCCTACAGAAAACCGCGCTCCAATGTAGAAGTGAGCCTGCTCGCGATGAGGCCCGCACTGGCACTAAACATTTTGGATAAGAGCCCATGAACACCACCGAAAGCCTCAAGGACTACCAGCGTGTGCGCCTGCTGGCGATCCGCTCGCTGTTCGAGATCATCGAGCAGTCCAGCGAAGGCACGGTGATTGTCGACCGCGATGCCAACATCGTCTGGATGAACGAGCGCTATGCCCGGCGTTTCGGCCTGGAGTCGGCGGAAGTGGCAATCGGCAAGGCCTGCGAGAGTGTGATCCCCGGCAGCCTGCTGCGCGAAGTGGTGCGCACCGGACGCCCGATTTTGCTCGACATGCAAGACACCCCCAAAGAACCGCTGGTAGTAATGCGCCTGCCCATTCATGACGATGCGGGCGTGGTGATCGGCGCGATTGGTTTTGCACTGTTCGACGAGTTGCGCAGCCTGTCGCCCATGCTCAAGCGCTACATGAGCATGCAGGAAGAACTGGCATCGACCCGCTCGCTGTTGCGGGCACGCCAGACCAAGTACAACTTCGCCCACTTCATCGGCACCAGCGCCGCCAGCCTGGAAGTCAAACGCCGTGCCCGGCGCAGTGCCAGCGCCGAGTCGCCCGTGTTGTTGCTCGGTGAAACCGGCACCGGCAAGGAGCTGCTGGCCCAGGCGATCCACAGCGCCTCACCGCGCGCGCACAAAGCGTTTGTCAGCATCAACAGCGCGGCAATTCCCGAATCGTTGCTGGAAGCGGAATTCTTCGGCACCGCCCCAGGCGCGTTTACGGGCGCCGACCGCAAGGGCCGCGCCGGCAAGTTGCAGATCGCCCAGGGCGGCACCTTATTTCTGGATGAAATCGGCGACATGCCGCTGCCGCTGCAAAGCAAACTGCTGCGGGTTTTGCAGGAGAAGGAATTCGAGCCGGTCGGTTCCAATGATGTGATCCACAGCGATGTGCGGGTGATCGCAGCCACTTCAACCGATCTCGAAGCTGCCATCAAACGTGGCGAGTTTCGGGCGGACTTGTATTACCGCCTGAACGTGTTGCCCATCCACGTGCCGCCACTGCGGGATCGTCTCGACGACCTGCCGGCGCTCAGTGAAGCGATTCTTGAGGAACTGCGCAGCCAGCATGAACTGAACCGCGAGGCGCTGGCGTTGCTGAGTCAACACGCGTGGCCGGGGAACATTCGTGAATTGCGCAACGTCCTGGAGCGGGCAGCGTTACTCAGTGATGATCTGCTGCTGGATGCCGCAGAGATTCGTGCGGCGATTGGCACCTTCACGCCGGTCGAACGCTCGACACCGCAAGTGAATGAGGCGGTTGAACACGAGACGTTCAGCCAGGCTCGGGAGCGGTTTGACCGGCAGTTGATTGAATCTACCCTCGCGCAATGCGGGGGCAAGGTCATTGAGGCGGCGGCGCGACTGGGCTTGGGACGGTCGACGTTGTACAAGAAGATGGTGGCGTTGGGGATTGCAGAGTCTCTATAGAGAGACTTGAATCTCCATTATTAGACAGACCATCGAGAGCAAGCTCATTCCCACAGGGGGCCGAGTTCTCAAGGCCAACTCAGTTAACTTGTGAGAGCGAGCTTGCTCGCGATGAGCCATCACCCTCAAAAAACATCTCAAAAAAGAGACAAATAATTAACTGCCGCCTCAACTATCTATAAATACTCTTATATTTCAACTACTTAACCCTGTGGCACGAATCTCGCTAAAGCCCTCTCCCACAAAAGACCTACCCTACAAAAATAACAATTCAGGAGACACACCATGAGTGTGATCATTGCCTTGGCAGCCCTAGCGCTGTTGATGCTCGCTGCTTACCGTGGCTACAGCGTTATCCTTTTCGCCCCGATTGCCGCCCTCGGCGCCGTCCTGCTCACCGACCCTTCCGCCGTCGCCCCTGCCTTCACCGGGGTGTTCATGGAAAAAATGGTCGGCTTCATCAAACTGTATTTCCCGGTGTTCCTGCTCGGTGCGGTGTTCGGCAAGCTGATTGAGTTGTCCGGCTTCTCGCGCTCCATCGTCGCCGCCGCCATTCGCCTGCTCGGCACACGCCAGGCGATGCTGGTGATCGTGCTGGTCTGCGCCCTGCTCACTTACGGCGGCGTATCGCTGTTTGTAGTGGTCTTCGCGGTCTACCCGTTTGCCGCCGAAATGTTCCGCCAGAGCGACATCCCCAAGCGCTTGATCCCGGCGACCATTGCCCTCGGCGCGTTCTCGTTCACCATGGACGCCCTGCCCGGCACCCCGCAAATCCAGAACATCATTCCCAGCACCTTCTTCAACACCACCGCCTGGGCGGCACCGTGGCTGGGCGTGATCGGCACCATTTTCGTGTTCTGCACCGGCATGCTGTTTCTCCAGCGTCAGCGCAACAAGGCCCAACGGGCCGGCGAAGGCTATGGCACCGAGTTGCGCAACGAACCGGAAACCTCCGCCGACATTAAGCTGCCCAACCCATGGATCGCCCTTTCGCCGCTGCTGGCCGTGGGGATCATGAACCTGCTGTTCACCCAATGGATTCCGCAGTGGTACGGCAAGACCCACAGCCTCGCGCTGCCGGGCATGGCCGCGCCAGTCACCACCGAAATCGCCAAACTGACGGCGATCTGGGCGGTTCAGGCGGCGCTTTTGGTGGGCATCATCATGGTGCTGGTGTTTGGCTTCCAGGCGATTCGCAGCAAACTCGCTGAAGGCAGCAAAAGTGCGGTCAGTGGCGCGTTGCTCGCGGCGATGAACACCGCGTCGGAATACGGCTTCGGTGCGGTGATTGCTTCGCTGCCAGGCTTCCTGGTACTGGCTGACTGGCTCAAGAGCATTCCGAACCCGCTGGTCAACGAAGCGATTACCGTGACCTTGCTCGCGGGCATCACCGGTTCTGCATCCGGCGGCATGAGCATCGCGCTGGCGGCCATGGCCAATGACTTCATCGCGGCGGCCCACGCGGCCAACATTCCGCTGGAAGTGCTGCACCGCGTGGCTGCGATGGCGAGCGGTGGCATGGACACCCTGCCGCACAACGGCGCGGTGATTACCTTGCTGGCAGTCACCGGGCTGACGCATCGTGAAGCCTATAAAGACATTTTCTGTATCACGCTGATCAAGACCCTGGCGGTCTTCGTGGTCATCGGCACTTTCTACGCCACTGGCATTGTGTGAGGTATTCATGACGACTCTTACAGGCAAGACCGCACTGGTCACCGGTTCCACCAGCGGCATCGGCCTGGGCATTGCGCTCAGCCTGGCCAAGGCCGGCGCCAATGTGGTGCTCAATGGTTTCGGCGATGCTTCCAAGGTGATTGCCGAGGTCCAGCAGTTCGGCGGCAAAGTGGGTCATCACCCGGCCGATGTCAGCGATCCGGCGCAGATCGCCGAGATGGTTGCGTATGCCGAGCGTGAGTTCGGTGGCATCGACATTCTGGTCAACAACGCCGGCATCCAGCACGTGGCGTCGGTGGAAGATTTTCCGGTGGAGCGTTGGGACTCGATTATCGCGATCAACCTGTCCTCGGTGTTTCACAGCACCCGCCTTTGCCTGCCGCGTATGCGGGCGAAGAACTGGGGGCGGATAATCAACATTGCCTCAGTGCACGGCCAAGTTGGGTCGGTTGGCAAAGCGGCTTACGTGGCGGCCAAGCATGGGGTGATCGGCTTGACCAAAGTGGTGGGCCTGGAAACCGCGACGACGCACGTGACGTGCAACGCGATTTGCCCGGGCTGGGTATTGACGCCGCTGGTGCAGAAGCAGATTGATGACCGTGCCGCGACCGGGATCGATCCGCAGCAGGCGCAGCATGATTTGCTGGCTGAGAAACAGCCGTCACTGGAGTTCGTTACCCCGCCGCAACTGGGCGAGTTGGTGTTGTTTTTGTGCAGCGAGGCCGGTAGCCAGGTGCGTGGCGCGGCGTGGAATATTGATGGTGGGTGGTTGGCGCAGTAATCCCCTCAAACCGCGTTATCGTTCATCGCGGGCAAGCCACGCTCCCACCTTGGATCGCGTTTACCTGTGGGAGCGTGGCTTGCCCGCGATTGGATCTCCAGATAGAAAAAGAGGCAAATCATGTCCGACATCCTCTGGCAACCCAGTGCGGAGCGCATCGCCAAGACGCGCATGGAGGCCTTTCGGCGTTCCATCAGCCAGCGCCACCACGTCCACATTGATGACTACCCGGCCCTGCACCAATGGTCCATCGATCAGCGCGAAGACTTCTGGCAGGCCATCGTCGATTTCTTCGACATCCGCTTCCACGACCAACCCGACGCCGTGCTGGTCGAGGGCGCGCAAATGCCCAGCGCCCAGTGGTTTCCCGGCGCCACCCTGAACTTTGCCGAACACCTGTTGCGCCGTCGCGACGATGCCATCGCGGTGATTGCCATTGGCGAGAACGGCCAGCGCGAACACCTGACCTGGGCGGAACTGGCCGAGCATGTCGCCGGGTTCCAGTACAGTTTGATTGCGGCCGGCGTCGGCCTCGGCGACCGTGTCGCCGCGTGCATGCCCAACACCTGGCAAACCCTGGTGGCCATGCTTGGCACCACCAGCCTGGGAGCGATCTGGTCCTGTTCCTCGCCGGACTTCGGCACCCAAGGCGTGATCGACCGCTTCGGCCAGATCGAACCGAAGGTGCTGATCACCTGCGCCGGTTACCGCTACGCCGGCAAGGACATCGACCAGACCGGCAAAATCAACGAAATCCTCTCGCGCCTGCCGTCCTTGCAGCAGTTAATTGTGGTGCCTTATGCGCGGCCGCAGGCGCACATCGTCGACTTCCACACCCCTGCCAATGTGACGTTGTGGGAGGACTTTTACGACGTGGGCGGCGAGCCGGATTTTGTCCCCGTGCCCTTCGCGCATCCGCTGTACATCCTCTACTCCAGCGGCACCACCGGCGTGCCGAAATGCATCATCCACAGCACCGGCGGCGTGTTGCTGCAGCACGTCAAAGAACATGGGTTGCATTGCGATCTCGGCGCGGGTGACCGTTTGTTCTACTACACCACCTGCGGCTGGATGATGTGGAACTGGCTGGTCTCGGCCCTCGCCGTCGGCAGCGCCGTGGTGCTATACGACGGCTCGCCGTTCCATCCAAACCCGGAACGGTTGATCGACCTGATAGACGATGAACAGGTCAGCGTATTCGGCACCAGCCCCAAGTACTTGGCGACCCTGCAAAGCAATGGCGTGAAGCCGCGCGAAAGCCATGACTTGAGCAGTCTGAAAACCCTGCTCTGCACCGGCTCCGCGCTGTCGCCCCAGAGTTACGACTATGTTTACCGCGACCTCAAGACTGACGTGTGCCTGGCGTCGATGTCCGGCGGTACGGACGTCGTTTCGTGTTTTGTGAACGGCAACCCGTTTCAACCGGTACGTCGTGGCGAAATACAGGGCAAGAGCCTGGGCATGGCGGTTGAAGTCTGGAATGACGACGGCCAACCGGTGATCGCAGAGAAAGGTGAACTGGTATGTACCCGGCATTTCCCGGCCATGCCCATCGGCTTTTGGAATGACCCTGAGAATGAAAAGTTGCACGCTTCCTATTTCAGCCAGTTTCCCGGTGTTTGGGCCCAGGGCGATTACGCCGAGCAACTGCCTCACGGCGCGATGATGATCCACGGGCGTTCGGACGCGGTGCTCAACCCGGGCGGCGTGCGCATCGGCACGGCGGAAATCTACCGGCAGGTGGAAAAAGTCCCGCAAGTACTGGACAGCGTAGCCATCGGTCAGCAATGGCAGGATGACGTACGGGTCGTGTTGTTTGTGCGATTGCGCGACGGTGTCGAACTGGATGAAGCCTTGCAGCAACAAATCCGCCAGGTGATTCGCGCTAACACCACGCCGCGACATGTGCCGGCGAAGATTGTCGCGGTGATCGATATTCCACGAACCATCAGCGGGAAGGTCGTCGAATTGGCGGTGAGGAATGTGGTGCATGGCCAGAAGGTAAAGAACACCGACGCCCTGGCCAATCCCGAGGCGCTGGAGCAATTCCGCAACCGCCCTGAACTCCAGACCTGAAGCCCCCCCCTGTAGGAGCGAGCCTGCTCGCGAAAGCGGTGTGTCAGTCCATAAGGCCCCATTCGCCTGAAGTCGGCGCTGACGCCTCCGTATGCAGTTTCAACCGCAACCGCAGGTTGTTCACCGAATCCGCATGCTTCAACGCCTCCTCCTCACTGACCGCCCCTTCCACGACCAACGCATACAGCGCACCGTCAAAGGTCTGCATGCCCGACTCCGACGATTTCTCCATGATGCCTTTCAGCTCAGACAGCTCATTACGCCGAATCAAGTCGCCAATGGTCGGCGAACCCAGCATCACCTCCACCACCGCCCGGCGCTGACCGTCGCGGCCGGGCACCAGGCGTTGGGACACAAACGCCTTGAGATTGTTGCCCAGGTCATGCAGCAGTTGCGTGCGACGTTCTTCGGGGAAGAAATTGATGATACGGTCCAACGCCTGATGAGCGTTGTGTGCATGCAAAGTGGAAATCACCAAGTGTCCGGTATCGGCAAACGCCAGCGCGTGCTCCATGGTTTCGCGGTCACGAATTTCGCCGATCAGCACCACGTCCGGTGCCTGGCGCAGGGTGTTTTTTAATGCCGCATGAAAACTTCGGGTATCGACGCCCACTTCACGCTGGTTGATGATCGACTGCTTGTGCCGATGGATATATTCGATCGGGTCTTCAATGGTGACGATATGACCGCTGCTGTGGCGATTGCGGTAGTCGATCAGCGCCGCCAGCGATGTCGACTTGCCCGAGTCTGTGGCGCCGACGAACAGTATCAGGCCTTGCTTGAGCATCACGGTGTCCAGCAGCACGGGGGGTAACTTGAGATCTTCGAAGCGCGGGATGTCGAGTTTGATGTTACGTATCACAATGGACACGTCGTTGCGTTGCTTGAACAGATTGACCCGAAAGCGCCCGATCCCCGACAACGAAATGGCCAGGTTCATTTCCAGGTCGCGCTCGAACTCCAGACGCTGTTCGGCGTCCATGATGGATGCGGCCATTGCCGCGACTTCACCGGGTTTGAACGGCTGATCGCACAACGGTTTAAGGACGCCGTCAATCCGCGCGCTGGGCGGTGCCGCCGTGGAGAGATAAAGATCGGAGCCATTACCGCTGGCCAGAAGTTTCAACAGTGCATCGATTTCCATGGCAAAAAACACCCGCGAAGCATTCAATGAAAAAATAATGACCCGACAGGGGTCATCCAGCCTCTACCGCCCTACGAGGATAGTAGACGCCGCCACACCGACTTAAACGCAGGACCACTTGATGAACGCATCACCCACCGGCAGCGATGCCCAGGCCTTGATTGCCCGACTGGACTGGACACAGACCCCCTTGGGCCCTGCTGGCACCTGGCCGCAGAGCCTGCGCACCGCCGTCGACATCGTGATTCACTCACCGATGCCGATGCTGTTGCTATGGGGACCGCAGCTGACACAGATCTATAACGACGGCTTCGCCCTGCTCGCTGGCAGCAAACATCCACACGCTTTCGGACAGCCGACGCACCAGATATGGCCAGAACTCCAGGCCTTTACCGACCCGATTTACAGCGCCGTCCTACAAGGCCAGGTGCGCACCTACAGCGAACAGCGCTTTACCCTGCAACGTGACGGTGGAGATTCCGACTTCTGGCTGGATTTGACCTACAGCCCGATCCGCGATGAAAGCGCCGAGGTGGCGGGCATTCTGGTCACTGCCATCGAAACCAACGAACGTCGCCGCATCGCCCTTGAACTGGAACAACGCTCGGCCGCCAGCCTCAAGGCCCAGCGCGAAACCGAACAGCGCCTGCAACTGGCCTTGGCCGCGACCGACTCGGTGGGCACCTGGGATTGGGACATCGGCGAAGACCGTTTCCTCGCCGACGCTCATTTTGCCCAACTGCACGGCATCGATCCGGCGTTGGCCGGGGAGTTGCCGATCAGTGCCTACCTCCAAGGCGTTCACCCGGAAGACCGGGCGATGATTGCGCGCAGCATCAAGCACTGCATCACCCATGGCACCGAGTACGCCGAGGAATATCGCCTGCTGCAATCCGATGGGCAGTTGAGCTGGGTATTTGCCCGGGGGCGCTGCTACAAGGATCACCACGGCCGGCCGATGCGCTTTCTCGGCGCCGCGCTGGACCTGACCGAGCGCAAACGCACCGAACAGGCCCTGCGCCAGAGCCAGACCGAGCTGCAATTGATCATCAACGCGATGCCGATCCTGATCAGCTACGTCGACAGCGAAGAGCGTTTCCGCCTGAACAATTCCGCGTACCTGGACTGGTACGGCCTGACGCCGCAAGAGCTCTACGGCAGAACCATTCGCGAAGTACTGGGTGACGAGGCCTATGCCTTACGTGCTGAACACATTGCTGAAGCACTCACGGGCAAACCTTGTTGTTTCAGCATCAGCACGCCACACCGTGATGGCAGCCTGCGGCATGCGCTGATGAACTACCTGCCGCGCCACGGTGCGGATGGCGCGGTGAATGGCTTCTACATTTTTGTGATCGACGAAACCGAGCGCAAACAGACCGAAGAAGCCTTGCGCAATCTCAATGAAACCCTGGAAGAGCGTGTCGCCGCCCGTACCCGGCAGCTGGCCGAAGCCAACCAGCGCCTGCAAAACGAGATGGTCGAGCGCGAGCGTGCCGAGGACGCCTTACGCCATGCTCAAAAAATGGAAGCGGTCGGCCAGCTTACCGGCGGTATCGCCCATGACTTCAACAACATGCTTACCGGGATTATTGGCAGCCTTGACTTGATGCAGCGCTACATCGCCGATGGGCGCACTCACGAGATCAGCCGTTTTACCGAAGCCGCGGTGTCCTCGGCCAACCGCGCCGCCGCGTTGACCCATCGCCTGCTGGCGTTTTCCCGTCGCCAGTCACTGGATCGCAAACCGCTGAATGCCAATGAACTGGTGCGCTCGCTGGAAGACTTGCTCAGCCGGACCACGGGCGACCATATCGAGCTCAATCTGCAACTGGCCGATGAAGTCTGGCCGATCAGCACCGACGTCAGCCAACTGGAAAACGCCCTGCTCAACCTGGTGATCAACGCCCGCGATGCGATGCCCGATGGCGGCAAACTGCTGATCGAAACGAGCAATGTCTACCTCGACGGCACGGACATCACCACACTGGAACCGGTCAAGGCCGGGGATTACGTGATGATCGCGGTCAGTGACAACAGCACCGGCATGACACCCTCGGTACTGGCCAAGGCGTTTGACCCGTTCTTCACCACCAAACCCATTGGCCAGGGCACAGGGCTGGGGCTGTCGATGATCTACGGCTTCGCCCAGCAATCAGGCGGGCATGTCAGCCTGTTCAGCCTGCCGGGCAAAGGCACCAGCGTGCGTCTGTACCTGCCGCGCTTGCATGCCATGGAACCGGAAAACGTGCTGGTGCCGGTCACGGGCGAGGCGCCAGCGGCGATTGCCGGTGAAACCGTGGTACTGGTGGAAGACGACCCGGCGGTGCGCATGCTGGTGCTCGACTTGCTCAATGAGTTGGGTTACCACGCTCACGAAGCTGAGGACGCCAAGGCTGCCCTGCCCTTGCTGGAATCGGATTTGCGGGTTGATCTGCTGGTGACCGATGTCGGACTGCCGGGCATGAACGGTCGGCAACTGGCGGAGATCGCCCGCCAGCATCGCCCGGACCTCAAAGTGCTGTTCATGACCGGTTACGCGGAAACCGCCGCGGAACGCCAGGGCTTTCTGGAGGAAGGCATGGACATGGTGGCCAAGCCCTTTTCCATCGACTTGCTGGCCAACAAGATTCGCACGATGATCGGCCAACCCGAGTGAGTTGAGGCATAATCGCCCGCCCCGCTGTCAGCACGTTGCAAGGTACGCCCCATGAAAGCTCAAGCCCGCCACATTCTGGTGAAAACCTCGGAAGAAGCCGAGCAGCTCAAACAACGCATCGCCAAGGGTGAAGCCTTCGATGTGCTGGCCAAAAAGTACTCCACTTGCCCGTCCGGCAAGCGCGGCGGCGACCTCGGTGAAGTGCGGCCGGGGCAGATGGTCGGGGTGATTGATGCGGTGATTTTCAAGAAACCGCTGCGGGTGGTGCACGGACCGATCAAGAGCAAGTTCGGGTATCACCTGGTGCAGGTGTTTTACCGGGATTGACGGATTGGCTTTAGGGCCTCATCGCGAGCAAGCTCCCCACATTGGAATGCGTTCCCCTGTAGGAGCGAGCCTGCTCGCGAACCGACTGCGAAGCAGACGGCCATTCCCCCTTATCCAGGGATCAGCGCCCCCGGCACCTGAATCACCCGACTCGCCAACCGATGCCCCGCCTCAGCCGCTTCCACCGCGCTCGCGCCCTTGAGCCGACTGGCCAGGTACGCCGCACTGAACGAATCCCCCGCCGCCGTCGTATCCACGACGCGTTCGACCTTCTGCGCCGGCACCTCAAACGACTCGCCGTTACAGCGAATCAGGCATGCTTGCGAACCGCGCTTGAGCACCACTTCCGGCGTGCCGATCTGCTCGTAAGCATCGAACACCGCCTGGCAACTTGAGAAATGGAACAGCGCCTGCTCGTCCTCAACCGTCAGCAACGCCAGGTCCACATACGGCAACACACTGCGATACGCCGCCCGCGCTTCTTCAACCGTGGCCCACAAGCGTGGCCGGTAGTTGTTGTCGAAGACGATCCGCGCATCTCGCTGGCGGGCTTCGATCAGGGTTTCCAGCAGCTTTTCACGACCTTGCACACCGAGCACCGCCAGGGTGATACCGCTGAAATACAGCACGTCGTAATCTGGCAGCGCCGCCAGAATCGGCGCGGCGGCGGGTGTGGTGAAGCAATCGCGCACGGCCGCTTCGTTGCGCCAGTAAAGGAAACGACGCTCGCCGGCGGCGTCGGTCTGGATGCAATACAAGCCGGGCAAACGTCCGGGTAAACGCTGGACCATGCCCAGGCCGATGTTTTCGCTGGCCCAGTTCTGGCACATCGCGTCGCTGAAGCTGTCGTCGCCCAGGGCGGTGACGTAATCGACGATGCCGCGCTCGCCCAGTTCACGGGACAGGTAGACGGCGGTGTTCAGGGTGTCGCCGCCGAAGCTTTGTTGCAGGCTGCCGTCGGCGCGTTGTTGCAGTTCGATCATGCATTCGCCGATCAGGGCGATGCGCGGGATGTTGGGGCCGAGGGTGTTAATGGTGTGCATTGTGTAGGGTCTCTGGTGTTTCTTTGTTGTCTGGGCGGGCACGCGATAGCAGCGCCTCTGTCTCAAGCCTTAGAAACAGGTTTCCATGGTTTCGATGACATTCATCTGATCATCCACCAGACACCCCGTGCGCCACTTGTCGAACGTCAGGCACGGGTGAGACGTGCCGAACGAAATGATATCGCCGACCCGCAACTCCACCCCCGGCGCCACGGTCATGAACGCGTGCTGGTCCATCACTGCCGTCACCTTGCAGGCACTGACGTCATCGCCCTTCGCCGGCACCACACCGGCCTTGTAACGCAGCAACGGCACCGGCAGACCGGCGTCGTACGCTACATCGCGCTTGCCCAGGGCAATCACCGCAAAACCCGGTTCCGGCATCGACTGCACGTGCGCCCAGACTTCCAGCGCCGGACGCAGGCCTTCGTTCAGGTCACTACGACGGTCGAGCACACAGCATTGCGCTTCCTTGTAGATGCCATGGTCGTGGGCCACGTAGCTGCCCGGACGCAACAGACTGAGAAAACGCCCGCCAGCGTTCTGTGCTTCGAACTCCTCGGCAATCAAGTCATACCAGGCGGAACCCGACGCAGTGATGATCGGCTTGGCAATCGCAAACGCGCCGCTGTCCTGCAACTGCACGGCCAAACGCACCAATGACTGGGCGAATGCGCGGATGCCGCTCACCGCATGATCGCCATGGATTACGCCTTCGTAGCCTTCGATACCGGTCAGGGCCAGCGCCGGTTGCGCGTTGATGGCTTTGGCCAGCGCGATGACTTCGTCTTCAGTGCGGCAACCGCAACGGCCGCCGACCACACCGTATTCGATCATCACGTTCAGGCGCACGCCGCGCGAGGCAAAGTAGGCGCCGAGGTCAGCGACGTTGTCCGGGTGATCGACCATGCAATGGAAATCGAACGTCGGGTCCGCCAGCAGATCGGCGATCAACGCCATGTTCGGCGTACCGACCAATTGGTTGGCCATCAGCACACGACGCACGCCATGGGCATAGGCCGCGCGGGTTTGCGTGGCGCTGGCCAGGGTGATGCCCCAGGCGCCGGCGTCCAGTTGGCGGCGAAACAAGGCCGGGGTCATGCTGGTTTTGCCGTGGGGCGCGAGTTCAGCGCCGCTGTTGCTGACAAAGTCCTGCATCCACCGAATGTTGTGCTCCAGTGCTTCGCGGTGCAGCACCAGCGCCGGCAGGCTGACATCGCGGACCAGGTTGGCGCCGGTCTGGGCAAAACCTTTTTCCACGGCGGCAGTATTGTTGGCAGTAGACATGGTCGAACTCCTCACATTCGCGGCCGCAGGCAGCCGCATTTATTCGTTGATACGCCGGGCCAGGTGATTGGCGTTGTCGATCAGCACTCGGCGATAGTCGTTGTAATGGGTCTTGGCATCAGCCCGTGGGGCCACGATGCACAGGGTCGCAATGGCCACGCCGTTGGGGTCTTTGACCGGGGCGGCGAAGCAATGGGTAAAGGTGTCGGCGACGCTATCGAAGGAGAAAAAGCCATCGATACCGGCCTGACGGATTTCCGCCAGAAACTGTTCCAGCGGCAGGCGTTCGCCGTTGGGCAGGATGAAGTCGTCATGGTCGATCAGGTCAACAATTTCCTCGTCACTCAAATGCGCCAACAGCAGGCGTCCGGAAGCGGTCCAGGGGATCGGCGCGTTCTCGCCGATGTCCGAGGAAATGCGGAAATGCCGCTCGCCCTCCTTCATCAGCGCCACGGTGTATTTGCGCCCGTTAAGCAGGCACATCTGCGCGGTTTCGTGGGTCTGGCTGACGATTTCCTGCAAGGCGAGATCGGCCTCGCGGGTCAAGTCAAAATGGCGCAAATGCGCCTGGCCGAGGAAGTACAACTGACGGCCGAGGTAGACATGACCGTCCTTGCCCACGGTTTCCAGAATGCGCCGTTCCAGCAGTGAGGCCACCAATTCGTAGACCGTGGATTTCGGGCTGCCGATGCCGCTGGCAATTTCATTCGGGCGCAGGGGTTTGCCGATTTCCTTGAGGAAGTCGAGGATATCGAACGCCCGGTCCAGACCGCGAGCCCGGCGCTTGATGGTGTCTTCGGTCATTTCATTGGTTCCCATACAAAGTGCCGGGAGTTTACCTAGAGTGCGATGCCGACTGTTAGGTCGCCCTCGCGGGCAAGCCACGCGCCTACATTTGAAATGCATTCCCCTGTGTGAGCGTGGCTTGCCCGCGAGGGGCGCGACTCGGTTCAGGCCTTTTTCTTGTACGCGATGCAGTCGATCTCAACCTTGCAGTCGACCATCATGTTCGCCTGCACGCAGGCTCGCGCCGGAGCGTGTTCGGGTTTGAAGTACTCGGAGAAGACCTTGTTGAAACTCGTGAAGTCCCGTGGATCCTCCAGCCACACGCCAGCACGCACCACATCTTCCAGGCCATAACCGGCCTCTTGCAGAATCGCAATCAGATTCTTCATGGTCTGGTGGGTCTGTTCGACGATGCCCCCCGTGATGATCTCGCCATCCAGCGCCGGCACCTGCCCGGAAACGTGTAGCCAGCCATCGGCTTCAACGGCGCGGGCGAAAGGACGAGGCGTACCGCCAGCGGCGCTACTGCCGGTGCCGTAACGAGTAATGCTCATGAGTGTTTCTCCTGATTGAATTCTGGAAAGTTAAAAGCGCGTGTTTTTGAGAAACTCAGCCAGACGCGGTGATTGCGGGCGCTCGAACAGCTCCTTGGGTGGCCCCTGCTCTTCGATGCGCCCCTGATTCATGAAAACGATCTTGTCCGAGACTTCGAATGCAAAACGCATTTCGTGGGTGACCAGCAACATGGTCATGCCTTCGTCGGCCAGGCCCTTGATCACGTTCAGCACTTCGCCGACCAGTTCCGGGTCGAGGGCCGAGGTGACTTCGTCGAACAGCATCAGGCTCGGGTTCATCGCAATCGCCCGGGCAATCGCCACGCGCTGTTGCTGACCGCCGGACAACTGACCGGGATAGTGATCACGGCGTTCGAGCAAGCCGACGCGCTCCAGCCATTTTTCGGCCAGAGCAACGGCCTCGTCCTTGTGCAGTTTTTTCACCTTGAGCAAACCCAGGGTGACGTTCTGCAAGGCGGTGAGGTGCGGGAACAGGTTGAATTGCTGGAACGCCATGCCCGTCATCGCACGATGCCGGGCGATGACTTTTTCCGGGTGACGTATGCGTTTGCCGTCGACCTCGTCATAGCCGATGGACTCGCCGTCGAGCATGATCTGCCCGCCCTGGAATTCTTCGAGCATGTTTACGCAGCGCAGCAAGGTGGTCTTGCCCGAGCCGCTGGAGCCGATCAGTGTGACGACGTTGCCGCGCTGCATGCTCAGGTCGACGCCCTTGAGCACTTCGAGCTTGCCGTATTGTTTGTGCAGGCCGCGTATGTCCAGCAGGGCCTGACCGTTTTGCGTGTTGGAGAGTTGAGTCATGGCAAGGCCACCCGCTTTTCAATGTGCCGGCCGAGTAATTCGATGGCGTAGTTGATGACGAAAAACAGAAATCCGGCGAACAGGTAAAACTCCAGGGTCATGAAGGTCCGGGCGATGATTTGCTGTGTGCTGAGCAGTAACTCCGCCACGCCGATCACCGACAACAGCGTCGAGGCCTTGACGATCTCGGTCGAGGAGTTGACCCAGGTCGGCAGGATCTGCCGCAACGCTTGAGGCAACAGCACGTAACCGAGGGATTGGAAAAACGTCAGGCCAATCGCCTTGCTCGCTTCCATCTGACCGCTGGGCAATGCTTGCAACGCGCCGCGCACGATCTCGGCGACGTGGGAGCCGCAAAACAGCGTCAGCCCCAAGGCACCGGCCTGAAACGCACTGATCTGCCAACCCAGTGCCGGCGCCATATAGAAGCAGGCCAGCACCAACACAAACACCGGCGTACCGCGAATCAGGTCGACGTAGACGCGAAACGGCGCGCGCATCCAGAACTTGCCGTAGGTCAGCACCAGACCGGCGACAATGCCGACCATCGTGCCCAGCAAAATGGCCAGCGCCGACACCTGCACACTGGTTAAAAAGCCTTGCCACAACACTTCGCGGGCAACCCATAACTCGTGCAACCAACCAGGGGATTCGTACATGCGAGCTCCTATCGGCGAATCGCCAGACGCTGTTCGAGGTAACGCAGCATCATGGCGATGAGGTAACAGGCCGCCACATAGAGCGCCGTGGTCACCAGCCAGGTTTCAATCACCCGGTAGCTCTCGACATTGATCTTGCGCGCGTAATAGGTCAGCTCCGGCACCGCGATCGCAGCGGCCAGCGACGTGTCCTTGAACAGCGAAATGAAGTTGTTCGACAAGGCCGGCAGCACATTGCGCAGCATCACTGGCACGGTGACGTAGGCCTTGACCTGCCACTCCCCCAGTCCGATGGCGAGCCCTGCTTCACGCTGGCCCTTGGGAATACTCAACAAACCGCCACGGAACACTTCGGTCAGATACGCCCCGGCGTACAGCGACAGGGTGATGATGAACGACGGGATCTTGTCCAGACGGATTCCGAGGCTCGGCAAGGCAAAGTAGATCAACAGAATCAACACCAGAATCGGCGTATTACGGATCACCGTCACATACACCGACGCCAGCACCCGCAATGCGCGGTGCTTCGAGAGCAAAGCAAACGCCATCATCAGGCCGATCACGCAACCGATGGCAATCGACACCAGCGCCAGCTCAAGGCCCAGACCGAGCCCCGCCAGCAAGGTGTCGAAATCGCGCCACACAGCGGCAAAGTTCAACTGATAGTTCATGGTCAGCAGTACCTTGAGCGGGGCGCGTTATGGGCGCCCCGCTCTCACGGGATCATTTGAATTCGACAGGGAAACCGATGGCTGGAGTCGGCAGATCGACACCAAACCATTGCTTGAAGGACGCCGCGTAGGTCGGGAACTCAACGCCGGTCATGGCTTCATGCAGGGTGGTGTTGACGAAGTTCAGCCAGTCCTGATCACCGCGTTTAACTGCACACGCATAGGTTTGCGGGCTCCAGGCGTAAGTCGGGCTGCGGTAGCGGCCTGGGTTCTGCACCATCAGGTATTTCACCGACGACTGATCGGTGGCAGCGGCATCGGCACGGCCCGAGTTAACGGCCTGGTACATCAGGTCCACGCTGTCGTATTGATCGACCTTGGCCTTGGGCAACGCCTGGTGCACCAGCTCTTCGGCGTATACGTTCTGCAAGACCGCAACGGTCACGCTGTCGTTGGCAGCCTTGAGGTCTTCGATTTCCTTGTACTTGCTGTTCGCCGGCAGCAGCAGGCCCACGCCTTCGCGGTAGTACGGCAGGGTGAACGCCACTTGCTGCGCACGACTGGCGGTCACGGTGATGAACTGGCAACTGATGTCGACCTTGTCGGTCAGCAAGTTGGGAATCCGCGCATCGGACGACTGCACCACAAACTCGACTTTGGTCGGATCGTTGAACAACCCCTTGGCAATCATCCGCCCGATATCGATATCGAACCCCTGCAACTTGCCATCCGCTCCCTGGAAGTGCCACGGCGCATTGGTACTGCCCGTGCCCACAATCAATTTTCCACGGGCCAGCACGCTATCGAGCTTACTGTCCGCCGCCTGGGCCACGCCCATGGCAGCGGCGGTAGCCGCGAGAACAAAAACACACGCTTTTAACAAGGAAGGTCGGCGATGCATGGCAAGCACTCCAGGATGATGTTTATTCCGCTATACCGGACATTGGTATGTAACAACGGAATAGACAGCAGAAAGTGTGCCACAGGTTGCGGAGAGAATGTTGGGGCGATTGAAAATCGATTTGAATCAACGGGATGGGAAAAACACTGAGGGATCTGTTACCAAACGCACGCGAGGGGAAGCGCTACCGTTGGCTACAGCGTGCGGGTACTTGCACCACAATTGGAGATGAATGACCGAAATTGACGCAGCATGTCACCTGTAATTTCTGACAGTAGACCCGCCCCTGTTCCCTCCTTTAACGTCGACAAACCTCGATGGTCGTTGTGAAAAGGAGATTTTCAATGGGCTCGACACACCACTTGGCATCGCTCGCCCCGGTCTATCGCAAGGCGCTAAAAACCTGGCGCCCGGTGATCCTGTATTTCGGCGATGAACACTGCCCAGCCTGTGAGTGGGCAGAACCGGTCTTTCGCGAGGTTGCCCAGCGCTATCGTCATCACGCGAATATTTATGTACTGAACACCCGTGAATCGCCCCGGCACCCGAACGTTACTGGCACACCGACGGTGTTGTTTTTCAAGGACGGGCGATTGCGGAAGAAGCTCAAGGGCATTGGCACCCGAGAGACGCTGGAGGAGGATTTCGCCAGCCACGTTGGCAGGCTCAGGCCGCGATACGTGCCGCATCAACCGAGTCACGATCTGGCGTGGTTGCGCCAGACGTTGCGCGGGTTATGTACGGTGCCGAGGGCTTTTGAGCGGGTGAATTGTCGAAGCGGGTGTTAGGGCTTGGGAGCGATGGCGTTTGGCAGGACGCTATCGCGAGCAAGCTCGCACCCACATTGGATCTTCAGTGCTCACACGACCCGTGTGGGAGTGAGCCTGCTCGCGAACAGGCTATGAATCCCGGAAAAAAACTAGCGGTCGACACACACCAGCAGCACCCGCGTCACCCGCCGCTCTTCAACGGCCACCACTGTCATTCGCCAGCCCTGCCATTCCAGGCTGTCGCCGATCACCGGCAATCGATCCAGCAAGCTCACGACCAACCCGGCCAGGGTCTGATAGTCCTCGGTAGGTTCAGCCCCAAACCCGGTCCGCTGCCGAACCCGTGTCAGGTTCAACGCGCCGTTGACCAAATACCCGCCTTGCTCCTCCACCACGTCCGGGCCTTCGATTTCGCTGGCGTCGGGCAGTTCGCCGGCAATCGATTCCAGAATGTCGGTCATGGTCAACACCCCCACAAAGTCACCGAATTCATTGACCACGGACGCAATGTGCGTCGAGGCCTGGCGCATCTGCTCCAGCGCATTGAGGATCGAGTAGCTGTCCAGCAAGTTAACGGTCTTGCGCGCCAACTGCTCCAGATCCGGCTCATTGCCGGCCAAATACTCTTTCAGCAACTCCTTCTTGTGCACGAAGCCCAGCGGCTCGTCCACAGCGCCGTCACGGATCAACGGCAAGCGCGAGTAGGACGAATGCATCAGCCGCGTACGAATGGTAGGCGCATCATCGGCCAGGTCGATGTAATCAACGTCGGCACGCACGGTCATCAGCGTGCGAATCGGCCGCTCGGCCAGTTGCAGTACGCCGCTGATCATCACCCGCTCGCGGCGGCCGAACAGTGCCTCTCCCGGTGACTCACCGTTGTCCAGCAAGTCGGCTACCTCCTCACCGACTTCCTCCACTGCCATGCTGCGAGCGCCGAGCAAACGCAACACCGCATGGGCCGTTCGCTCGCGCATTGGCCGCAGCCCCTGGAGGGATTTCTTGCGGCGAGCGCGGGCGATCTGATTGAACACTTCGATCAGGATCGAAAAACCGATGGCCGCATACAGATAGCCTTTGGGAATGTGGAAACCCAACCCTTCGGCCGTCAACGCGAAACCGATCATCATCAAGAAGCCCAGACAAAGCATGATCACTGTCGGGTGCGCGTTGACGAAACGGGTCAGCGGTTTGCTGGCGACGATCATCAAGCCGATGGAGATGATCACCGCGATCATCATCACCGCCAGTTCATCGACCATGCCCACAGCGGTAATCACAGCGTCGAGGGAGAACACCGCATCGAGCACCACAATCTGCGCCACGATCGGCCAGAACATCGCATACGCGGCGTTGGTCGAGCGCTGGCCGACATGGCCTTCGAGCCGTTCGTGCAATTCCATGGTGGCCTTGAACAGCAGGAACACTCCACCGAACAGCATGATCAGGTCACGACCGGAGAAGCTCTTGTCGAACACCTCGATCAGCGGCTGCGTCAAGGTGACCAGCCACGAGATACTCGCCAGCAAGCCCAGGCGCATGATCAGCGCCAACGATAAACCAATGATTCGCGCACGGTCGCGCTGCTCGGGCGGCAATTTGTCCGCAAGGATCGCGATAAACACCAGGTTGTCGATGCCGAGCACCAGCTCCAGCACAATCAACGTCAATAAGCCCAGCCAAGCGGTGGGGTCAGCTAACCATTCCATAAAAACGTCTCGATCTCTTCAGTGAATTCAGAATGCCAGGCACGGCAAGGCGCGGCGCAGAGGCCGTGGGATTGCAATGACGAAGTGTTTTGAATGTCGAAAGACCGGGTGTTTCAAGAGCGCGCAATGGCGCGATGAGGAAGGATAACCGGGAGGCTCCAAGAGGGTGTTCATGCAAGTCCTGAAAGACAAAAGGACTTGGATCGTACAGCCGAAACCGATAATTCCTACAATCGAAAATCATTTCAAAATTTGTAGTCAGCCTGGAATAAACCCTGACCGGGCTCGTCGTACTGCCACTGAAATCGTTCAGTAGCCACCACGAGAGCACCGCCATGAAAAGCCTCCTGTCCGCGCTGTTTCTGATTGCCCTCAGCGGCACTGCCGCCGCTGCGTCTGCCGCCACCGCCAGCACCTCGAATGTCGAGGACTACAGCTATTCGACACCGTTGAATATCGCCAAGGTCGTCAATATCACCCGCGGCGACTATTGCGGCATTGGCCCACGGGAGATGACCTACGTCGACACGATGGGCGCTACCCACATCCTGCGCTACCAGGCATTCGGTGATTCGTGCATCGATCAGAATTGATGTTTGAGCGACGCCATCACCCGCTCGGCATTCGCCTCGCAGGCTATCCCTTCGGGCCTTGCCTGGATGCCTTCAATCACCCCCAGCAACTTCGCCTTGCTCTGCGCCAGGTGAAGTTGCATCTGTTCGATCTGCTCGACCTTGCGCAGCAGCCCCGCCAATAATTCTTCGTGCTTGAACTCGCCCGTCACCGTATCCGGCAACAATTGCTTCAGCTCTTCAAGGCTGAACCCGGCCTGCTGCGCGCACTGGATGATCATCAGTGTTTGCAGGACTTGTGCGGGATAGCGCCGGTAGCCGTTGGCCGAACGCTCTACCTGACGAATCAATCCCTGAGACTCGTAAAAGCGAATGCGCGATGCATTCAATCCGCTCAACTGCGCCAATTCACCAATCTTCATCCCGGCCTCATTTGCCTGCTTGACATTAAAGTTAACTTTAAGCTTAGCCTCTACTCTTCACTGATGAGGAGTCAAGCATGTCGCCCTTCCAAGCGTTGAATCTGCCCAACGGCCAGACCGTCGGCAATCGTATTGCCAAAGCCGCCATGGAAGAAAATCTCGCCGACACCAGGCAAGCACCGTCAGGCGCATTGCTTCAGCTGTATCAGGCCTGGGCTGAGGGCGAAGCCGGACTGTTGCTGACTGGCAATGTGATGATCGACCGCCGCGCCATGACCGGCCCCGGTGGCGTCGTGCTGGAAGATGAACGCGATCTGCAGCGCTTTCGTCAGTGGGCGGCGATCGGGCGTTCCGGTGGCGCGCAGTTCTGGATGCAGCTCAATCATCCCGGCCGCCAGACCATGGCCAACCTCGGTCAACAAGCCTGGGCACCGTCCGCCGTTGCGTTGGACCTGGGTGCGTTTTCCAAGATGTTCGCCGAGCCCAAACCGATGTCCGAAGACGATATCGCCGAAGTGATCGCACGCTTCGCTACCAGCGCGGCCCTCGCGGAAAACGCCGGGTTCACGGGCGTGCAGGTTCATGCGGCACACGGTTACCTGATCAGCCAGTTCCTCTCGCCGTTGACCAATCGCCGCACCGACCATTGGGGCGGCTCACTGGAGAACCGCGCGCGCTTGTTGCTGGACGTGGTCCGCGCCGTTCGCCGCGTCGTCTCACCGCAGTTTTGCGTGTCGGTGAAACTCAACTCTGCGGACTTCCAGAGGGGCGGATTTGACGCCGACGATGCTCGCCAAGTGATTGTGTGGCTCAACGAACAAAGCATCGATCTGCTCGAACTTTCCGGCGGCAGTTACGAAGCCCCGGCCATGCAAGGCGAGGCCCGCGATGGCCGCACGTTGGCGCGCGAAGCCTACTTTCTGGAAATGGCCGGTGAACTGGCCTGCGTCGCGCAGATGCCGGTGATGGTGACGGGCGGCATTCGGCGCCTGGCCATCGTCGAGCAGGTGCTAGACAGCGGCATCGCCATGGCGGGTATCGGTACGGCACTGGCGGTTGAACCGCAGTTGGTCAAACACTGGCGCGAAGGCCGCGACAGCCATCCGCAATTGCCGCCGATCCTGTGGAAGCGCAAACCGTTGGCCGCACTGGCGAACATGGCAGTGGTGAAGTTTCAGCTGCATCGATTGAGTCGCGGGCGCAAGCCTCGCCCGCAGGTGTCAGCGGTGTGGGCGTTGATTCTTGATCGGTTGTACATTGGCCGGCGTACGCGGCAGTACCGGCAGGCGATGGGTAAATAACCTAAGCTAGACACGATGATGGCATATTAGTATCGTTTCGGCGCCCGTCCGGGACGATACTCTGCATTCCCGATTCAAATCCGGAAGACGAGGCGCATCATCAGCCATGGAAGTCGAGTGTTTACAATGCTAACCGTTATTAACGTAGGTCAAGGCGACGCCTTTATTCTGAATCCGGGACAAGGTTGTGATTTAGGCGATCCGCAGCTTCTGATAGACACAGGTCCCGCCAAGGCCAATATCGAAAGCATTCTGAGTCCCGGTGTTTATCGGTTACTGATCACCCACTCGCACGAAGACCATATCGGCGGGGTACCACGACTATTAAAATCAAAGAAAATCAACATACTCCAAACTTACATCCCTTATTATCTTCCGGAAATAACAAAAATATATGGCTATCTAAAAAGACACACAAGTGAAAAGCTGAAACAACCAAACTGGAAGTTAATCAGCAAGTTACGCCCGCAACTGGTCGCACAAGGAGATACTTTGTGCACCCACGCAACAATATTGAACCCACCTCGTCACCCCGAAGAAATTTTCCGCGACCTCCGTACCGCCGACACGTCAATAGAACAAGCGCTTACTATTCTCTCGGAAGATTATGGAATAGACCTTCCTGAAGACGAAATAATCAATTATGTCTCACCGCTGGTTTTGCAGGACGATGTCGAAAGCGAGTTGGAGTATGGTTTTTTGGCGCGAAGATTCGTGCATTTGTTCTTCATCACGCTCCTTGACTCACTAGCCGGCGCTTCAAAATCGAACATAGACTACTATGTTTCTCGGCACATCAAGCTAAATTCGAATCGAGCCAGCGTTGTATTCAAACACCGGCATTCAAGCGGTAATTGGTTATTTACAGGCGACGCCGATAATTCTGTCTTCGAGCGACTGATTGAGGAGCGTACGGACATATCTGCCACTTTCCTGAAAGTGCCGCATCACGGAAGTCGAGAAAATCTTTCCAACAGCACGATGCTCGCGATCAAGCCTAAACATGCAATTATCAGTCACAACAATCGGAAGTTTGGCACATCCAATGACCCCCATCCGCACAATGAAGTGATTGACTTGCTCGATCGACACAGAGTCGAATGCTACTACACCAACGAAGTCATAAAGAAAAGTGCAGTGATCAAGAGCCAAACCAGCGGTGTTGTTCTGAAAGGACTAATTAACTTTATTTAGTTCTGCGGACTGTCGCACCACTGATAACGTATCAGTGGTGTCGATCAACTCATTGTTCCAGGTGGAGCAAAGGCATCGATATGCAGGTAAGTGGCGCATAAATCACTTGCCAACTGCTTGGACCGGCATAACCGAATCGGGCCTCTTTCAATATCCACCAGCAACATGGGGCAATTCAGTGCTGGCAGATTAGACCACTCCTTCAATCGACCATCCGTGACCAGCAGCACACGCTGCTGCTCCGCCGGGAAGCGCTTTTTCCGAATCGCCAACCAACGCCCCGCCTCACCAAGCGCCGCCAACAGCGGCGTGCCACCGCTTGCGCCCAACCCATCAAGCCAGTTCCGCAAACCGCTGGACGCTTTCAAGCCTTGCACCTGCCATTTCGGCACATTGCCGCTGGCCGTCAACAACGCCAACCGCGCACGCTGACGGTAGGCATCGTCAAATAGCTGCGCCAGTAAACCCTTGGCATCGCACAACGCCTGATGACGCCTCGTCGAGGCCGAGGCATCGACAATCACCAGCCACAGTTCATGAGCGCTTCGAGTTCGCAGGTGAAACAGCACATCGCTGCGCTGACGTGGCCGCCCCTTGAGCAAGGTGCCGGGCCAGTTGATCGAGCCGCTGCGTGCGGCATGGCGTTTGCCCTGTTTGCCGTTGTCCAGCCGTCCTGCGCGGGGTTTGGCATTCGCCCCCGCGTCAGATCGAGGGCGAATGCCTAGGGCTTTTTTGGCCAACTCGGCACTTCACGGCGGGCGCCAACCGGGAGCGCCTGGGCGGGCATTTCACCCCATTGACCCTGGCCTTCGCTCGGGGCGGACTGTTGCGGGGATGGCGACTGAGTGTGTTGCTGTGTCGGCGGTGATTGCTCACGGCGGCGATGGCGCAAGGCGAACTCGGCGACAGCGTCGATATCGGTTTCGGTGATCGCATTCGCACCGCGCCATGCGGCGTGGGCGCGAGCGGCACGCAGCCACACCAGGTCTGCGCGCAAGCCATCGACGCCGGCAGCAAAGCAGCGCTCAGTGATCAGCGCCAACGCTTGATCGTCGAGGGGGATGCTCGGCAAAAGGCTGCGGGCCTTCTCGCACCGTTCGCGCAGCGACTGCTGTTGGTGTTCCCACTGCGCGCAAAAGTGCTGCGGATCGCTGTCAAAATCGAGACGCCGACGGATGATTTGCCCCCGCTCGATCGGTGCGGTGTGGCCGCTGAGCGCGACGTTCAGGCCAAAGCGATCGAGCAATTGCGGGCGCAGCTCGCCTTCTTCCGGGTTCATCGTGCCGATCAGCACAAACTTCGCGGAATGCCGATGGGAAATACCATCACGCTCGATCAGGTTGGTGCCGCTGGCGGCGACATCGAGCAACAGGTCCACGAGGTGGTCGGGCAGCAGGTTGACCTCATCGACGTAGAGCACGCCACCATCGGCCTTCGCCAGTACGCCGGGAGAGAATTGCGCACGCCCGTCGCTCAGCGCGGCATCGAGGTCGAGGGTGCCGACCAGACGTTCTTCCGTGGCGCCCAGCGGCAAGGTGACGAACTGACCGCTGGCCAGCAGGTCCGCGAGGCCCCGGGCCAGAGTGGATTTGGCCATGCCGCGCGGGCCTTCGATCAGCACACCGCCGATTTTCGGGTCGATGGCGGTCAGGTACAGGGCGAGCTTCAAGTCGTCGGCGCCGACCACGGCGGATAAGGGGAAATGCGGGGTGTCGGTCATCTTCAATACTCGGTCATGGTCGGTGGCAGGTGAACCTTGAACCTGTGGGAGCGAGCTTGCTCGCTCCCACAGGGATTTGCGGTGCATCAACTGTCTTCTTCTATATCCAGCAACAGGTTTTCCAGGGCCTCGCGGTACTCGCCCGGCGCCTTCCACATCCCCCGCTGCTGCGCTTCCAGCATCCGTTCGGTCATGTCGCGCAAGGCGTGCGGATTGTGTTCGCGAACAAACTCCCGAGTCGCCGGGTCGAGCAAATAAGCGTCGGCCAGCAACGCGTACTGGTGATCATCAATTAGCTGCGTCGTTGCGTCGAAGGCAAACAGGTTATCGACCGTCGCCGCCAGTTCAAACGCGCCTTTGTAGCCGTGACGCTTGACCCCGTCGATCCACTTTGGGTTGGCCGCCCGGGAGCGGATCACCCGGTTCAGTTCTTCTTTCAACGTGCGGATCTTCGGCAGATCCGGCTGACTGTGATCGCCGTGGTAACTGGCCGCTGTTTCACCGCTGAGGCTTTCCACGGCAGCAAGCATGCCGCCCTGGAACTGGTAATAGTCGTTGGAATCGAGCAAGTCGTGCTCACGGTTGTCCTGGTTTTGCAGCACCGCTTGCACCTGACTCAAGCGCTGGGCGAATTGTTCACGGGCGGCGGTGCCTTCGTCGGAGCCGCCGTAAGCATAGCCGCCCCAATTCAGGTAAACCTCGGCCAGGTCGTCACGGCTTTGCCACAGTCGCCCGTCGATGGCGCCCTGCACACCGGCGCCGTAGGCACCGGGCTTGGCACCAAAAATTCGCCAACCGGCCTGACGGTTCGCGGCGTCTTCATCCAGGCCCGATTGCATCAGCGCTTCACGCTCGGCGCGCACTTTGGCAGCCAAGGGATTGAGGTCGTCGGGTTCATCCAGCGCTGCGACCGCTCGCACCGCCGCATCGAACAGACGGATCAGGTTGGCAAACGCATCGCGGAAGAACCCGGAAACGCGCAAGGTCACGTCCACACGTGGACGGTCGAGCAAGCTCAGCGGCAGGATTTCGAAATCATCGACGCGCTGACTGCCCGTGGCCCAGACCGGGCGCACGCCCATCAGCGCCATGGCTTGGGCAATGTCGTCGCCGCCGGTGCGCATGGTCGCGGTGCCCCACACTGACAGGCCGAGCTGGCGCAGATGATCGCCATGGTCTTGCAGGTGTCGTTCGAGGATCAGGTTGGCGGACTGGAAACCGATGCGCCACGCAGTGGTGGTGGGCAGGTTGCGCACGTCGACCGAATAGAAATTGCGCCCGGTTGGCAGCACGTCCAGGCGACCGCGACTGGGTGCACCGCTCGGGCCGGCGGGGACGAAGCGGCCGTTCAAGGCGTCGAGCAGACCGCGCATTTCGGCTGGGCCGCAGGCGTCGAGGCGTGGGGCGACGACTTCGCACAAATTGTCGAGGATGGCGTGCACTTCCGCCCAACCAGGCTCACTCCTACAAGGTCCGGGTTCGGTCGACAACGTTTGGGTAATGAGTTGAGCGGCGAACAATTCCAGGCGTTCACGGGTATCCCCCGTCGTGCGCCAGGCTTCATCGGTGAAGGTTTGCAGTTCAATGGGACGCGGCCCGCTCCAAGGCTCGGCCAACGCACAATCCAGTGGATCGAAACCCAACTCGAACGCCTTGGCCAATGCCCGCAGCAAACTCGATTGCGCGCCACGCCCATCGCCACGCGGAATCCGCAGCAAAGCCAGCAAGGTGTCGATGCGCAACCGCCCTGTCGGTGATTCGCCAAAGATGTGCAAGCCATCGCGAATCTGCGACTCCTTCAAATCGCACAAATACGTGTCCAGCCGCGGCAACCAGATCGCCGCATCAGCATCGCTGTCGAGTTTTTCGTCCAGTTGCAGCTCGCGATCAATATGCGTGTCGCGCACCAGTTGCAAGATGTCGCGCTGCAATTCACGGGCGCGGCGCGGATCGAGCAGTTGCGCCTCGTAATACTCGTCGGCCAGCAGCTCAAGGTTGCGCAGTGGGCCGTAGGTTTCAGCGCGGGTCAGCGGCGGCATCAGGTGGTCGATGATCACCGCTTGGGTGCGGCGCTTGGCCTGCGCGCCCTCGCCCGGATCGTTGACGATAAACGGGTAGATGTTCGGCAGCGGCCCGAGCAGTGCATCCGGCCAGCAGCTTTCCGAGAGCCCGACGCCTTTGCCCGGCAGCCATTCGAGGTTGCCGTGTTTGCCGACATGAATCACGCCGTGGGCGCCATAGGTGTTGCGCAGCCAGAAGTAGAACGCCAGATAACCGTGGGGCGGCACCAGGTCCGGGTCGTGATACACCGCGCTCGGGTCCACCTGATAACCGCGTGCCGGTTGAATACCGACGAAGGTCAGGCCAAAACGCAGGCCGGCAATCATCATCCGCTCGCCACGGTACATCGGGTCGTTTTCGGGCGTGCCCCAGCGTTCCAGCACGGCCTGGCGATTGGCCTCGGGCAAGGCGTCGAACATGCGCTGGTATTCGTCCAGCGCGAGGCTTTGATGACACGGACGCTGGTCGAGGGTATCGAGGTCGTTGCTGACGCCGCCAAGCAATTGCTGGATCAACGCAGTGCCGCTGTCCGGTAACTCGGCCGGCAACGGATAACCTTCCTGATGCAGCGCACGCAGGATGTTCAACGCAGCGGCTGGCGTGTCGAGGCCGACTCCATTGCCGATCCGCCCATCGCGGGTCGGGTAGTTGGCGAGAATCAGGGCAATGCGTTTTTCGCGGCTCGGCACCCGCGCCAGATCGATCCAGCGTCGCGCCAGTTCGGCGACGAAATCCATGCGTTCCGGTTGCGGTCGATAACACACCACGTCCGACTGACTGCGCTCGCTGCGCCACGCCAGGTCCTTGAAGCTGATCGGGCGGCTGATGATCCGACCGTCCAGTTCCGGCAGCGCAATGTGCATCGCCAGGTCGCGCGGGCCGAGGCCCTGCTCGCTGGCGCGCCAACCGGGCTCGTTGTCCTGGGCGCAAATCGCCTGGATCACCGCAATGTTGCGGCGAAACGGTCGCAAGTGCGGCGCTTCGGGGCTGGATTGGGCGAAACCGGTGGTGTTCAGAATCACCCCCGCCTCGACTTCATCCAGCCAATCCTCGACCACCGTCAGGCAGCCGGGCTCCTTCAAACTGGCCACGGCAATCGGCAAAGGGTTTAGCCCGGCCGCTTGCAAACGCTGGCAGAAAACATCGATGAAAGCGGTATTGGCCGCTTGCAAATGCGAGCGGTAAAACAGCACCGCCGCCACCGGTTGATCGGGCTGCCAGTCGGCCTGCCAATCGCTCAGTTCAGCGGGACTTTTTTGTGGGTGGTAAATCGCTGTGCGCGGCAGGACTTGCGGCTCGGCCCAGGTGTACTCGCGGTCCAGCCAGCGATTCGCGAGGCAGCGGAAAAAATCCAGGGCATTGCCCATGCCGCCCTGACGCAAAAATTGCCAGAGCCGGTCACGGTCTTCGGCAGCGACGGTGCTCAAGTCACTGAGTTCCGGGTCCGGCCGATCATCGCCCGGCACCAGAATCAGCTGCACGCCCCGCTCGGACAATTGCACCAGCCGCTCGACGCCATAACGCCAATAGGCAATGCCGCCGTGCAGCGAGATCAGGATCACCTTGGCGTGGCGCAGCACTTCATCGACATACAAATCGACCGAGGCGTGATTCTGCACCTGCATCGGGTTGGCCAAACGTACGCTCGGGTAGTCGTCGGGCAGTTGCTGCGCGGCTTCGGCCAGCAGCGCCAGGCTGGAATCGCCGCTGCACAGGATCACCAGTTCGGCGGGGGTTTGTCCAAGGTCGGCGATGTTGTCATCCGACACGAAACCGCCGGGCTGGGTCCTGAGCAGGTGCATGACTTAAACGCTGAGCGCGGCGCGCAATTGCGCTTCGAGTTCGGCGGCGTCCAGTTCCTGGCCGATCAAAACCAGGCGCGTGGTGCGCCCTTCCTCGGCTCCCCACTGGCGGTCGAAGTGCTTGTCGAAACGCGTGCCCACCCCCTGAATCAGCAAGCGCATTGGTTTGTTCGGGATTGCCGCGAAACCTTTGACGCGCAGGATCCCGTGCTTGACCACCAGTTGAGTCAGGGCGTCCATCAGCAGGCTTTCGTCGGCTTGCGGCAGCTCAATGGAGATCGAGTCAAATGCGTCGTGGTCGTGATCATCTTCACCTTCGTGGTGATGATCGTGGTGACTGTGACGGCTATCGATGTGTTCTTCGGAGCCGGCGCCGAGGCCAATCAATACTTCCAGTGGGACACGACCGCTGCTGGCCTCGATGACTTTTACCGCAGGCGGCAGTTCTTCGGCGACTTCGAGGCGTACGCGGTCCAGGTCTTCAGGGCTGATCAGGTCGGCCTTGTTGAGGATCACCAGGTCGGCGCTGGCCAGTTGGTCGGCGAACAATTCGTGCAGCGGCGATTCGTGGTCCAGGTTCGGGTCGAGTTTGCGCTGGGCGTCCACTTGATCCGGGAACGCGGCGAAGGTGCCTGCGGCCACGGCCGGGCTGTCGACCACGGTGATCACTGCGTCAACGGTGCAGGCGTTGCGGATTTCCGGCCATTGGAAGGCCTGGACCAGCGGCTTTGGCAGGGCCAGGCCCGAGGTTTCGATAAGGATGTGATCGAGATCGCCGCGACGGGCCACCAGTTCACGCATCACCGGGAAGAATTCTTCCTGAACGGTGCAGCACAGGCAACCGTTGGCCAGCTCATAGACACGACCGTTGGCTTCTTCTTCGGTACAGCCGATGGAGCACTGCTTGAGGATTTCGCCGTCAATGCCCAGCTCGCCGAACTCGTTGACGATCACCGCAATGCGACGGCCTTGGGCGTTGTCGAGCATGTGCCGCAGCAAGGTGGTTTTGCCCGAGCCGAGGAAGCCGGTAACGATGGTGACGGGGAGTTTGGCCAGTGTTTTCATCGGATGCCCTTTGGCAAGGTGGCGGGCATACGGGACGACGACCGCAGCAGCACACGCTGCGCGGAAGATTTCGCCACCGGATCACCCCGCCCGGTTGAAAGTCAGAATCTGTGTCGAGGCAGGTCTCCTGGCTGACGGCTGGCCAGTCGTTTGACTGGCGGTTGCTGCGCCTTCCCGCTCGCGCCATGGCTGGCGCATGCAGTGGCATGGCAGAAACTGAACCGTTCACAGTTGCGGGGGCAGCCGCGGCATTGACCGCGTTCCCTTCTTAGCTTCGGCAAACGCCGAAGAACCTCGAAAGCGCAAGGCTACGCATCGGGCTGGGGCGGGTCAATGTCTTGTAGCGGCCAATAGGACGCTATCGCGAGTTGAGAACCCTTGCCAATTGACGCGAATCCCCCGCCCATGCTCTCCTACGCATCTTGTTACGGGTGCCCTTCATAGGGTGAAACGGGAAACCGGTGAATCATGTGCTTTACTCAAAGCCATGTCAGTCCGGTGCTGCCCCCGCAACGGTAAGCGAGCGAAGCATCAAATCCACTGTGCCAGCAGTTCGGCATGGGAAGGTGATGCTTGCAGGTCAAGGCGAAAGCCAGCGCCCCTCGTGAGCCCGGAGACCGGCCCGCAACACAAAGTGACCGTTACGGTCACTGAACAACAAACCCGCGGTGGGCGGGCGCTGTTTGAACGTCTGCGCGCCCGGCTCGCAGGGGTTTTCCATGCGCTCTATTCACCCGCTGACAGACCAGAGGGATGCGCCATGTCGATCATCAGCAGCACCGGCCACACAACGACCAGCACCACTTCCACCCTGACTCAACGCCTGACCGCCGCCATCTGTGCGTCGATCCTGGGCGCTTGCCTTGTGTATTTCGCCGGTTTCTCGCACATCGAAGCGGTGCACAATGCCGCGCACGATACCCGTCACAGCGCTGCGTTTCCGTGCCATTGAGAGCTGACGAGATGATCAAGCGTATTGCGCAAACCGCAGGGTTCACGGGGCTGCTGGCCGCCCTGCTGCTGACCTTGCTGCAAAGCTTCTGGGTCGCACCGCTGATTCTTCAAGCGGAAACCTACGAGAAAGCCGAGCCGGCAGTGGTTCAACCCCATAAACACGCCGATGGCGCCATGGCCGCGCACACCCACGACGCCGAATCCTGGGAGCCGCAAGACGGCTGGCAGCGCGTGCTGTCGACCACTGGCGGCAATCTGGTGGTGGCCGTGGGTTTCGCCCTGATGCTCGCCGGCCTCTACACTCTGCGCGCACCGACCAAAACGTCTCAAGGCCTGCTCTGGGGTCTGGCCGGTTATGCAACGTTCGTCCTCGCACCGACCCTGGGCCTGCCGCCTGAACTGCCGGGCACCGTTGCTGCAGATCTGGCGCAACGGCAAATCTGGTGGATCGGCACTGCCGCTTCAACCGCTGTCGGCATTGCGTTGATCGTTTTCGGCCGTCACTGGCTGATGAAAGTGCTGGGCGTGGCGATTTTGGCCGTTCCGCACGTGATTGGCGCGCCACAACCGGAAGTGCATTCGATGCTCGCGCCGCAAGCCCTGGAAGCTCAATTCAACATCGCTTCGCAGTTGACCAACGTAGCGTTCTGGCTGGCCCTGGGCCTGATCAGCGCCTGGTTGTTCCGCCGCAAAAGCGATGGCCAATACCACGCATGACTGAGGCCAGCACAGCGCCGACGCTAGTGGTCGGCCTGGGCTGCCAGCGCGGCTGCCCCGCCAGCACGCTGCGGGCATTGCTGGATCAGGCGCTACAGGCTCATCAAATCGGGCTTCATGAGATAAAGGCACTCGCCAGCATTGACCTGAAGCGCGATGAGCCTGGCCTGATCGAACTTGCGGAACAACTCGCACTGCCGTTGATGTTCTTCAGCAGTGAACAATTGGCTGGATACCACACCAGCCTCAGCCATCGTTCCGACATCGCGTTCGAACGCACCGGCTGCTACGGCGTAGCGGAAAGTGCCGCCCTGGCACTGGCCGAACAGCTGGTTCAGGCTCCGGTAAAACTGCTGATCTGCCGACAAAAATACGCGCAAGCAACCCTGGCATTGGCTGGCGCTGCATAAAATCCCCGATAATCGCGCATTCGATCATGAGCAATCTTCATCTGAAGCGTTGCCCGGCCTCTTTTTTCACAGGAAACGACGATGACCGTCTACTTTATTGGCGCGGGACCCGGCGACCCGGAACTGATCACGGTCAAAGGCCAACGGCTGATTCGCAGCTGCCCGGTGATCATCTATGCAGGCTCACTCGTGCCGGCAGCCGTGCTGGAAGGCCATCGCGCCGAACAGGTGGTCAACAGCGCCGAATTGCACCTGGAACAGATCATTGATCTGATCAAAACCGCCCACGCCAACGGTCAGGACGTGGCGCGGGTGCATTCCGGCGATCCGGGTCTGTATGGCGCGATTGGCGAGCAGATTCGCTACCTGCGTGAACTCGACATTCCGTTTGAAATCATTCCTGGCGTGACGGCGACTGCGGCGTGTGCAGCGCTTTTAGGGGCTGAACTGACCTTGCCGGACATCTCGCAAAGCGTGATTCTGACCCGCTACGCCGACAAGACCGCCATGCCGCCGGGCGAGGAACTGGGCAGCCTGGCGCAGCATGGGGCGACCATGGCCATTCATTTGGGCGTGAATCATCTGGAGAAAATCCTCGCTGAGCTGCTGCCGCATTACGGCGCGGACTGCCCGATTGCGGTGATCCACCGGGCGACGTGGCCGGATCAGGATTGGGTGGTGGGTACGCTCCAGGATATTGCCGCAAAGGTCGAGGCCAAAGGGTTTCGGCGCACGGCTTTGATTCTGGTGGGACGGGTGTTGGGGAGTGATCAGTTCAGCGAGTCGTCGCTGTATCGTGCGGGGCATGCGCATCTCTATCGCCCATAGGGCCCCATCGCGAGCAAGCTCGCGATGGGGCCACTGAATTTCACCCGTAAAAAAACGGCGCTCACGGGGCGCCGTTTTTCATGTCGCAGCGAACACCTTAGTAGTAGGCGTTTTCTTTCTGCGTGTGGTCAGTCACGTCACGCACACCCTTGAGCTCAGGAATACGCTCAAGCAACGTGCGCTCGATGCCTTCCTTCAGGGTCACGTCCGCCTGGCCGCAGCCCTGGCAACCGCCACCGAATTTGAGCACGGCAATGCCGTCTTCAACGACATCGATCAGGCTGACCTGACCGCCGTGGCTCGCCAGCCCCGGGTTGATCTCGGTTTGCAGGTAGTAATTGATGCGCTCGTTGACCGGGCTGTCGGCGTTGACCATCGGTACTTTGGCGTTTGGCGCCTTGATGGTCAGCTGGCCGCCCATGCGGTCAGTGGCGTAGTCGACCACCGCATCGTCCAGGAAGGCTTCGCTGAACGAGTCAATGTAAGCGGTGAAGCTTTTGAGCCCCAGCGCCGTGTCTTCAGGTTTTTCTTCGCCCGGCTTGCAGTAGGCAATGCAGGTTTCGGCGTACTGGGTGCCAGGCTGGGTGATAAAGACGCGGATACCGATACCCGGGGTGTTCTGCTTGGAGAGCAGGTCAGCCAGGTAATCATGGGCGGCGTCGGTAATGGTTATAGCGGTCATGGAAACTCCTCGCAGGCTTGGGCGCAGTTTACGCCAATCAACGCGCCGCACAAAGTCCTAGTATTTTTGTCGGGAAAGAAACTCCATTCACTCCTACAGGGGGACGCGGTGGAATTCAGAGGTTTTGGTAGCGGTTCATATCCAGCACACCCTCTTCCACCGGGTCGGTCTCGTGAACGTAGCGGTTAAGGTCGTGGAAATAGAACCAGAATTGCGGATGACTGCGCCGAATTCCCCAACGTTCGACGATTTTCTCGAAGCCGTCATCATCCTTGGCGTTTTCCATTGCATCGACGAAAGCCGGCACCTGGTCGGCCGGGATATTGAATATGAAATTCGGGTAGCTGCTGAGTACGCCCGGGAAAATCGTCAATGTGTCCAGCCCCGGCTGGTAGCGCAATGACTCACCCAACAGGAACGCCACGTTGCTGTGCGCACGGTTGCGCAGCAGGCTGTAGACCTCGCGCTTGCCGCTCGTCGTTTCGATGCGCAACATCGTCGCTTCCGGCAACTGGTCGATGACTTTCAAGCCCGCCGCCGGCCTCGATGTCAGGCGACTCAAGGCCTGTTCGGCGCCCTGCAAGGCCGGGTCGATGTTCGGTCGCGAGCAATAGGCGCCGTCGCAGCGGTTGATCGGGTCGGGGGTGGTATTGAGTTCGCCGTAACGGGCCAGCAACTGTTGGGCGAAGTCGCGCTTGGGGTCCTTCTCGTCGAGTTTCAACGCAGTCGGTTTGTCGTCATCGATGGACTCATAGTCCAGCCACATCTTGAACTTGCCGCTGTTCTGGTACCAATCGTCAAGGTAGGCGTCCCGGGAGTCCGCTGGCATCAGACGCAGGAAGTTCTGCTCGGCGCCGTTACGGATAAGGTCGAAGTACAAACGGGTCTGGGCCTGGTGAGAAACGTTGCCGAACACGTCGAAGTTCACCGCCAGTTGATAATAGGTGCGCTCCAGCAACGGGAAGTCGAACAGCCAGATCGTTTGCGGCACATCGCCGATCAGGCCTTTATTCACCGATGCACTGTCAAAGTGCCGGAAGATGCTCAGCAGCGCGTTGTCATTCCCTGCCCACAAGGCCGACCAGCTCGGTGCCGGTGCTTCGGCGTAGCTGTCCCGGCGCAGTGCTTCGTACTCGTTTCGCTTGTCGCGGTAGTCATGCCACAGGCTCAAGACACTGCCGACATCATCGTTTTGGCCCGGCATGGCGAGCAACGGCGTCGCCTGGCCGCGGTAGTTGGGATCGATGATATAGAGGTCGTGTTCAGGGGCCTGGAACAGCGCCCAGAAGTTATCGCGGATCACGTCCGTGGCAATCTGGCCACGGCAGACCGGGCCACGAATAAAGGTGCGTACGAAGTATTCGGCGTTATCCAGCATGAACTGGTAGCGCGCCTGCGCCGGGATCGCCTCGAAGGTAGCGAACGGATTGGCCCGCCGTTCAGGTCCGTAACCTGGCGAGGCGTTGACCTGCCAATCGCCGCTATAGAACAGACTTTTGACCCGCGCCATCTTCGCCGCACTCAACGGATAGGTGATGTGAGTCTTTTGCACAATCACGCCCTGCACCGGCCACAGGCGGTAATACACCTGAGTGCCCGGGTCGTCATTCGGGCGCCGGGTGTTGATCAGGTCAATCGGCTGGCCGGTGGGCGTGCGCGAACGCACCCACTGGAAGAAGTGCCCGGGTTCGCCGTCCTTGAAGTAGATATGCGCAAGAAACCAGTGTTCGAACAACCAGCGCGCCACCAGGCTTTGCCGGGAACCGGGCGCGTTGAGCAGATTTTCCCATTGCACCACCTCCTGTGCTTCTTTTGCGCTTGGCACCAGCCCCACCTCATCGATCGGCGCACCTGACGCCAGCCAGCGCTGCAGCGTCTGATATTGCTGATCGGTCAAGCCGGTGACCGCCAGCGGCATGCCCTCCTTGGGATGGGAACTGGCGTAACTGTCGAACTCTGCCGGCATGGCGCACATGTTTTCCCGGTTCAGACCGAGAACGATGTCTTGCGGTAATTTGATGTTGGGTTGCAATGGGGTTTTGTGGCCCAGTTCCAGCATCCGTGCCATCAACGCGGCCTGACTGCCCTGGGCGTCAAGCATCGGATAGAAGCCCTTCTGCTGCCAGGCGTGCTTGCCGAACGCGTCGTAAAACAGCCGGGTCGGTGCCGCAGCGGTGCTGCGGTCGCCGTCGTAGACCGTGACTTTCGTGGCGCCACGCGCAGCCCCTTCGCCACTGCCCAGATTGAGCTGGCAGGGTGCATCGTTGCACGCATGGCAAGCGACGCACTTTTCGGTAAAGATCGGTTGGATGTCACGGCTGTAGGAAATCGCAGAGGCCATGGCCGGACCTTGCGCCGCGGCGCCCCAGCTTAAAAGCAGCATGAAAATGCTGGTGATGACGCGATACGACATATCCCTGGTCCCAATCATGAAAAATCGCGGCGATTCTACCGGTCAACCCTCCCCACCAACATGAACGATATTCATGCAAAACCGGGTAATGCTCTAAAAGCGCACAGGTTTGCTATGATCCCGTCCCTTCGTCATGGTCTTTCCGAGTAGTCCAAATGTCCGATCGCAGTGTTCGCCTTCAAGCTCTCAAGCACGCCCTCAAAGAGCGCATCCTGATTCTCGATGGCGGCATGGGCACGATGATCCAGAGCTACAAGCTCGAAGAGCAGGATTACCGTGGCAAACGCTTTGCTGACTGGCCAAGCGATGTCAAAGGCAACAACGACCTGTTGGTGCTGACTCGCCCGGATGTGATTGGTGGTATCGAGAAAGCCTACCTGGATGCCGGCGCCGATATTCTGGAAACCAACACGTTCAACGCCACCCAGATTTCCCTGGCCGACTACGGCATGCAGGGCCTGGCGTATGAGTTAAACGTAGAAGGCGCACGCCTGGCCCGCAAGGTCGCCGACGCCAAGACCCTGGAAACTCCGGACAAGCCACGCTTCGTCGCCGGCGTCCTGGGCCCGACCAGCCGCACCTGCTCCCTGTCGCCGGACGTAAACAACCCCGGCTACCGCAACGTAACCTTTGATGAGCTGGTGGAGAACTACACCGAATCCACCAAGGGCCTGATCGAAGGCGGCGCCGACCTGATCCTGATCGAAACCATCTTTGACACCCTGAACGCCAAAGCAGCGATCTTCGCCGTACAAGGGGTGTTCGAAGAATTGGGTATCGAGTTGCCGATCATGATTTCCGGCACGATCACCGACGCCTCCGGCCGTACCCTCTCCGGCCAGACCACCGAAGCGTTCTGGAACTCCGTGGCTCACGCCAAGCCGATCTCGGTTGGTTTGAACTGCGCCCTCGGTGCCAGCGAATTGCGTCCGTACCTGGAAGAGCTGTCGAACAAGGCCGGCACCCATGTTTCCGCACACCCGAATGCTGGCCTGCCGAATGAATTCGGCGAGTACGACGAGTTGCCGGTGGACACCGCCAAGGTTATCGAGGAATTCGCTCAAAGCGGTTTCCTGAACATTGTCGGCGGCTGCTGCGGCACCACCCCCGGCCACATCGAAGCCATCGCCAAAGCCGTGGCCGGTTACGCACCGCGTCAAATTCCGGAAATCCCCAAGGCCTGCCGCCTGTCGGGCCTGGAACCGTTCACCATCGACCGCAGCTCGTTGTTCGTCAACGTCGGCGAGCGGACCAACATCACCGGCTCGGCCAAGTTCGCCCGCCTGATCCGCGAAGACAACTACACCGAGGCCCTGGAAGTCGCCCTGCAGCAGGTCGAAGCAGGCGCCCAGATAATCGACATCAACATGGACGAAGGGATGCTCGATTCGAAGAAGGCCATGGTGACCTTCCTCAATCTGATTGCCGGCGAGCCGGACATCTCCCGCGTCCCGATCATGATCGACTCCTCCAAGTGGGAAGTGATCGAAGCTGGCCTGAAATGCATCCAGGGCAAGGGCATCGTCAACTCGATCAGCATGAAAGAAGGCGTCGAGCAGTTCATCCATCACGCCAAGCTGTGCAAACGCTACGGCGCCGCCGTAGTGGTAATGGCCTTCGACGAAGCCGGCCAGGCCGACACCGAAGCGCGCAAGAAAGAAATCTGCAAACGCTCCTACGACATTCTGGTCAACGAGGTCGGTTTCCCGCCGGAAGACATCATCTTCGACCCGAACATCTTCGCCGTGGCCACCGGCATTGAAGAACACAACAACTACGCTGTGGACTTCATCAACGCTTGCGCTTACATCCGCGACGAACTGCCGTATGCGCTGACCTCGGGGGGCGTGTCCAACGTGTCGTTCTCGTTCCGAGGCAACAACCCGGTGCGTGAAGCGATCCACTCGGTGTTCTTGCTGTACGCGATCCGCAATGGCCTGACCATGGGGATCGTCAACGCCGGTCAGCTGGAGATTTACGACCAGATCCCGCAAGAGCTGCGCGAGGCCGTCGAAGACGTCATCCTCAACCGCACCCCGGAAGGCACCGACGCCCTCCTCGCCATCGCCGACAAGTACAAGGGCGATGGCAGTGTCAAGGAAGCCGAGACCGAAGAATGGCGCGGCTGGCCGGTCAACAAGCGCCTGGAACATGCGCTGGTCAAGGGCATCACCACGCACATCGTTGAAGACACCGAAGAGTCGCGCCAGTCGTTCGCCCGACCGATCGAAGTGATCGAAGGCCCGCTGATGTCCGGCATGAACATCGTTGGCGACCTGTTCGGCGCCGGCAAAATGTTCCTGCCGCAAGTGGTGAAATCCGCCCGCGTAATGAAACAGGCCGTGGCCCACTTGATCCCGTTCATCGAACTGGAAAAAGGCGACAAACCGGAAGCCAAGGGCAAGATCCTGATGGCAACGGTGAAAGGCGACGTGCACGACATCGGCAAGAACATCGTCGGCGTGGTGTTGGGCTGTAACGGCTACGACATCGTCGACCTCGGCGTGATGGTCCCGGCGGAGAAAATCCTGCAAGTGGCCAAGGAGCAGAAGTGCGACATCATCGGCCTGTCGGGCCTGATTACGCCTTCGCTGGATGAAATGGTCCACGTCGCCCGTGAAATGCAGCGTCAGGACTTCCATCTGCCACTGATGATCGGTGGCGCAACCACCTCCAAAGCGCACACGGCGGTGAAGATCGAGCCCAAGTACAGCAACGACGCGGTGATCTACGTGACGGACGCCTCCCGCGCCGTGGGCGTGGCGACGCAGTTGCTGTCCAAGGAGCTGAAACCGGCGTTTGTCGAGAAGACCCGCCTGGAGTACATCGACGTTCGCGAGCGCACCGCCAACCGCAGCGCCCGCACCGAGCGCCTGAGCTACCCGGCTGCGATCGCCAAGAAGCCGCAGTTTGACTGGAGCACTTACGTACCGGTCAAACCGACGTTCACCGGTTCCAAGGTGCTGGACAACATCGACCTCAAGGTTCTGGCCGAGTACATCGACTGGACGCCGTTCTTTATCTCCTGGGACCTGGCCGGCAAATTCCCGCGCATCCTCGAAGACGAAGTGGTCGGCGAAGCCGCGACCTCGCTGTACGCCGATGCCCAGGAAATGCTAGCCAAGCTGATCGATGAAAAACTCATCAGTGCCCGCGCGGTGTTTGGCTTCTGGCCGGCCAACCAGGTGCGCGACGATGACATCGAAGTCTACGGCGACGACGGCAAGGCGATTGCCAAGCTGCATCACCTGCGCCAGCAGATCATCAAGACCGACGGCAAGCCGAACTTCTCCCTGGCCGACTTCGTCGCGCCCAAGGACAGCGAAGTCACCGACTACGTGGGCGGATTCATCACCACCGCCGGCATCGGCGCCGAAGAAGTGGCCAAGGCTTATCAGGACGCTGGCGACGATTACAACTCGATCATGGTCAAAGCCCTGGCCGACCGCTTGGCCGAAGCCTGCGCAGAATGGCTGCACCAACAAGTCCGTAAAAACTACTGGGGTTACGCCAAGGACGAAACGCTCGACAACGAGGCGCTGATCAAAGAACAATACACCGGCATCCGCCCTGCTCCGGGCTACCCGGCGTGCCCGGATCACACCGAGAAGTCAACGCTGTTCAAACTGCTGGACCCCGAAGCCGAAGAGCTCAAGGCCGGTCGCAGCGGCGTGTTCCTCACCGAGCACTACGCGATGTTCCCGGCGGCGGCGGTCAGCGGCTGGTACTTCGCTCACCCGCAGGCGCAGTACTTTGCGGTGGGCAAGATCGACAAGGATCAGGTGCAGAGCTACACCTCGCGCAAAGGTCAGGAGTTGAGCGTGACCGAACGTTGGCTGGCCCCGAACCTCGGGTACGACAACTAACCAACCGACTGGCCACACTACTGTGGCCAACCGTGATCCCCTGTGGGAGCGAGTCTGCTCGCGAAGGCGGTGTACCAGGCGATATTAATGTCGACTGACACGACCTCTTCGCGGGCAGGCTCGCTCCCACGGTTGTTTGTGCTGCCCGTAGGTCTATGCTTACGGCTCACACACACGTGACGAGGGATTTATGGACGATCCAGCAGACAACAAGCCACCGACCTTCTGGCAGATGCTGCAGAGCGTCATGGCGGCGGCGTTCGGGGTGCAGAGCGGGAAGAACCGGGCCCGGGATTTCACCCACGGCAAACCGAGTCATTTCGTGATTCTGGGGATTTTGTTCACGGCCGTGTTTGCCTTGTCCCTGTACGGCATTGTGCAACTGGTGCTGCATCTGGCCGGGGTTTAACGCATCAGCGTTTGCAGGCTGAACGGGTAGCGATAGGTTGTCGGCCGCCCTTTGGCCGAGAGTCGATGGAAGTTCACGCCATAGTCAGGCGTGCCCCCCAATGCCAGCAGGCGTTTGGCTTGCGTCTTGTCGATCAGTTGCAACAGCGGGATCAGCCGGTGGCGGCCGCCGTACAAATCGAGATCGACGCCCTGGTCATAATCATGCAACTCCACCAGCGCCCAACCACCTAAGGTGAAGTGACCGCCCAGCAGCACGCTAAGGCGTCCATCGATCATCGCCTGCAAGGCGGCGGGAGAGGTGTTGACGGCACTAAACAACACGTCTTTTCCGGGTTTTCCACCGCTTTCCTCAAACGCCTGCATCGCACCAAACGCCATTTCATCATTGGCTGACCACACCAGCGAAACCTGCGGATAACGCCGGAACAACAACTTGGCCTGCTCATAGGCGCGATCCCGGGTCCACCCGCTGTAGACCAATTGGCGCAAACGCACTTCAGGATGCTCGGCCAATGCGCGCATCATCCCTTGCTCGCGCAATTGCGCAGACGGAGTGATTTTCAGGCCGGAAAATGCCAATAGCTCGATAGGCTTGCCGGGCGTTGCCGGTGGATGCTGACGGATCAGCTCCTTTAGCATCAGGTAACCGCCCTCCTCGTCGTTGGGCACCAGGCTGCCCACTTGATCGGGGCGCTCACCCAACAGGCTCTGCTGGTTGGCCGTCAGCGACGCGTTCACCATGAACAGCCTTACACCGCTTCCCTGGGCCAGGCGCAGGATCTGCGGGGCGACATATTGTTCATTGACGAACATCAGATAGTCCGGGCGCTCGGGACCTTGCAGCGCCTGACGGGCTTGCGCCACCGTCAGTTCGGGCATGCGCTGGGCATAAAGGATTCGCAGGTCAACCCCCAAATCTCTGGCGGCGGCCTGCATAAATTGCGCGTAGCTGACCCAGAACGCTTCCTGGGTGGTACCAGGGCTCAGGAACAACACCGATTCCGCACGCGCAACCGGTCCGTAGACCGTGCCAAGCATGAGCACAAAGGCGTAGAAAAACTTCAACATTAACGTCCGAGCCCCCGGAAAATCGCCGCGCATTATAGCCAGTGAAGTTCCGTAATACGGCGTTTATTCCGACTTTTGTCCGACAATCGTCGGAACAGGGCCCGGACGGGGTCCGCTATTGATGGCTGACCCAGAACACTGCCGTACCCACGACCAGAATGATCAGGAACAGAATCGCCCAAGCATCGACTGTGCTATCAGGTTTTGACGCTTTGGTAGGGTTGCTCATTGCATCGCCTCTTGTCGGTTTTATCGGTGATTGCATAAAGACTCGACCACAGTAAAGACGACGATTGCCCGCACCACAAATAAGGGTTTAGTCATCACAGTTGTTATTAGTCGTTTTGGTTCTTTACATATACTCAAACATCACTTTTGCGCATAACTGCAAACTGGTATCTTGCCCCGGCTCCGTAGGGAGTGCGCGGCCGTGCGCGCAGAATTGCAGAGGTTCTTTCGGACTCCGCCAAGCACAAAAACGCAGCTGTATCCGAGCGACCCAAGCCTGAGAACAGGACTTATATGTACGTATACGACGAATACGATCAGCGGATCATCGAGGACCGCGTCAAGCAGTTCCGTGATCAGACCCGACGCTATCTGGCAGGCGAGCTGAGCGAAGAAGAGTTCCGCCCCCTGCGCCTGCAAAACGGGCTTTATATCCAGCGTTTCGCGCCGATGTTGCGCGTGGCGGTGCCTTACGGCCAACTGACTTCGCGTCAGGTACGCATGATGGCCAAGATTGCCCGCGACTATGACAAAGGCTATGCCCACATCAGCACCCGGCAGAACGTACAGTTCAACTGGCCGGCCGTGGAAGACATTCCGGACATTCTGGCTGAACTGGCGACCGTGCAGATGCACGCGATCCAGACCAGCGGCAACTGCCTGCGCAACGTCACCACCGACCAGTTCGCCGGCGTCGCCGCCGATGAACTGATCGATCCGCGCCCATGGTGCGAGATCGTCCGTCAGTGGACCACGTTCCATCCGGAATTCGCCTACCTGCCGCGCAAGTTCAAGATCGCGGTCAACGGTTCGACATCTGACCGCGCCGCCATCGAAGTGCATGACATTGGCCTTGAGCCCGTGCACAACGCTGCCGGCGAGCTGGGCTTCCGTGTACTGGTCGGTGGGGGTCTGGGCCGTACGCCGGTGGTGGGCGCGTTCATCAATGAGTTCCTGCCGTGGCAAGACCTGTTGAGCTACCTCGACGCCATCCTGCGGGTCTACAACCGCTATGGCCGTCGCGACAACAAGTACAAGGCGCGGATCAAGATTCTGGTCAAGGCACTGACGCCTGAAGTCTTCGCGCAAAAAGTCGACGCGGAAATGGAACACCTTCGCGGTGGCCAGACCACGCTGACTGAGGCTGAACTGCATCGCGTAGCCAAGCACTTCGTCGACCCCGACTACAAGGCCCTGGACAACCAGAGCGCCGAACTGGCCGAGCTCGACCAGCAGCACCCGGGCTTTGCCCGCTGGCGCACGCGCAATACCCTGGCGCACAAGAAGCCGGGCTATGTGGCCGTGACCCTGTCGCTGAAGCCAACCGGTGTGGCACCGGGTGACATCACCGACAAGCAGCTCGACGCCGTGGCCGACCTGGCCGATCGTTACAGCTTCGGTCAACTGCGCACCTCCCACGAACAGAACATCATCCTGGCCGACGTGGAACAGTCCCGACTGTTCGCGATGTGGGGCGAGTTGCGCGAGCAAGGTTTCGCCACACCGAACATTGGCTTGCTGACGGACATCATCTGCTGCCCTGGCGGTGATTTCTGCTCGCTGGCCAACGCCAAGTCGATCCCGATTGCCGAATCGATCCAGCGTCGCTTCGACGACCTGGATTACCTGTTCGACATCGGTGAACTGGACCTGAACATCTCCGGTTGCATGAACGCCTGTGGTCACCACCACGTCGGCCACATCGGCATCCTCGGGGTGGACAAGAAAGGTGAAGAGTTCTACCAGGTGTCCCTCGGTGGCAGCGCCAGCCGCGACGCCAGCCTGGGTAAAATCCTTGGCCCCTCTTTCGCCCAGGAAGCCATGCCTGACGTGATCGAAAAGCTGATCGACGTGTACATTGAACAACGTACCGAAGACGAGCGTTTCATCGACACCTACCAGCGCATTGGCATCGACCTCTTCAAGGAGCGCGTCTATGCAGCGAATCATTAAGAACAACGAAGTCGTCGACGAAACCTGGCACTTGCTGCCCAAGGACTTCAACATCGACGAGATCAGCAACTGCGATGACCTGATCGTCCCGTTGCAGCTGTGGCGCGAACACAGCCGTATGCTCAAGGCCCGAGACGGCGGCTTGGGTGTGTGGCTGGATGCCGATGAAGAAGCTGAGGAAATCGGCGACGACGTGGATCAGTTCAAGGTGATTGCCTTGAATTTCCCGGCGTTCACCGATGGCCGCAACTACTCCAATGCTCGCCTGCTGCGTGACCGTTACGGCTTCAAAGGTGAACTGCGAGCGATTGGCGATGTGCTGCGCGACCAGTTGTTTTACATGCGCCGCTGCGGTTTCGACGCGTTTGCCGTGCGCCCCGATAAAGACCCGTACGAAGCCCTGGAAGGTCTCAAGGACTTCTCAGTGACGTACCAGGCCGCCACCGACGAACCGCTGCCGCTGTTCCGTCGCCGCTGATGGTCAAACCTTGAACCCCTCTGGGGGTTCAAGGCTCCCCTCCCGCTTTACGTCAAAGATTGGCACGCTCCTCCAGTGCCCTGAAAGCCGCCATCGGATGTTCAAAGCGCCCGCTGCTGCGACTTAATCGATTCCACATTTCCTCAGACGCATCAGCCTCGTTCAACAATCGCCAGACTCTCGTCTGCAGTGGCAAGTAACCGACCTGAAAGTCAGCCGTCAAACTCAGCCTGTCGATGACAGCTAAAAACCGGGTGCCGGAAGGTTTGCCCGCCAGTCGTTGCCAAAGGGCCTGTCGGGACTGTTGCAACGCTACGTCGGAGTCTCGCAGCCATACCCTCGGCGAACCATAGCCAGCGCCGGGCGCGTTGAGCCATAAATTGATGCCGGTTTCCTCTCGATGGCTGACCAGTCGGCGCAGCGTGTCTTCGTCTGTCAGCGGGTTTCCCAATAGCAACACACGATCATCTTCGACTGCCTGCTTAATGACCGCTTGCGGTACCCGTGTGATCTGGTTGTCACGCAAATCCAGCAACGTCAGGTAGGGCTCCTCCCTGATACCGATCGGGCATCGGGTGATTTGAGTATTTCTCAGGTTGAGCTGACGCAGATCGTTCATGCCCATCACCAACGGCGGCACACCCAAGGGGTTGTCGCTCAAGTCCAGCGTTTGCAGATGGGTCAGGTCGCGCAGTTGTGAAGCGGCACTGTCAGTGAGTACCAGCTGTGTGCCACGCAAGTTCAGCGAGCGAAGATGTTTCATTTGTTCGATGGCGGGCGGCAAAGCGCGACCAGCATCGCCGGCCACGAAGTAGTTCCGCAAGTCCACGTTTTCAAGGTCCAACACTTCAAGGTTCGCAAAACACTCCAGAAACCCGTTCAAACTGTCCTGCTCTGTCAGATGAAAACCTCGCATCAGTAACTGGGTCACATCGTCGAACCTGACGTTCATCGTGGGTAATCGGTGATAGTTCTCAAAGTTCATATCCAGCGTGGCATGTGGCGCGTCTGCGCGCTTTTGCCAAAGGGCGACCAATTCCTCGGCGAGCTCTTTCCTGAGCGATCGTTCGTCCTCCAACTCTTCCATGAAAAGGTCAACGTTATGGGCCGCAATTTGCGCAGGGGTCATATTCGCTGCCCCGGCATCGCCAATCGCCAGAAACGGAAGATCCAGGTCATTGACGTCATCGGCAACCTGGTCGATCCAACCGCTTAAATCGGTGTTGAGTTGTTGTAGTTGTTGCTTCAACCCATCGATATAAGCCTGCGTATTGTTGCCCACACGTTGCAGTACTTCATCGGCCTGCGCCGAGGTGAAGTCGGGATAAATCTCCTTGAGTTGCAACCTCATCATCTCGTGGGTCATGGCTTCGCCTTGAGGCGTCGACGGATAACCTCCGCCGCGCAAGCCCTGAGGCTCGAACGTCAGCCCGCTGTCCATCCGTTGTAATCCGAGCAGGGTTTGCGAGCGAGGCAGTGCCACCGTGCCAATCTTGAGGCGCAACTCACTGACAGGATCATCAGATGTCAGGTGTAACGCCGAACGTTCGTCATCTGACAGGATCCCGAGGACAGCTTCGTAAAAGTCCGACTGCATGCCTTGTCGCTGATACCGATTCCTCACCCTGATGATGCTTCGACTGTGAGCGGCATCGAGCGGACCATTGCGGTCCAGCACCCGGCCAGCAGGCGAACGGTCAAAAATGTCTATTCGAAGATCTTTGGGCCATCCCGGTAGATTCGACAGTGAATGCAATGCCAGAGTGTCCGTCTCGGCATTGACGACTGCCCCAAGATAAAGGCCTTCGTAGGCCCGGTTCAGGCGCACATGCTGCTGGTACTGACGTGCTTTGCTGTCCAGGCGTTTGAACACTCGCCTGATCTCCACAACGTCAGGCGTGGCGCGGATATCCACACCATATCGGTCGAGCATTTGCTCGATGGCACTTTTGGGAAGCCCCGGGTATTGGTGCTGAAACAACTGGACCCATTCATGCTCCGATTGTTGCAGCGCTGCATATCGACTGTCGAACAGCTCGGTTTGCCCCGCCGAGCGCAGCTCCAGATCGAGCTTGAAACGGCTGATCGTGTCGGCCAGTAAAGGCGTCGGTGGCCGCCCGGCGTTCATCAAGCGCAGCATGTCGTCGTCTACCGCGCTGACCTTGCCGATCTGCGCCAGGACTTCATCACTGAATGACGCCACTGAGGGGCCGATCCCGCGAATCAGTTCCAGTCGAGACAGACCGGAAGGCGCTGCTGTCACACTCTTTGTCGCCGGCATGACGATGGCGGCGTGTTCACTTGTCTTGACGGCCTCGGCCTCAGCCCTTCCAACACTGACATCTGCTGCCGCACCGGCCAGCGGCAGCGCGTTGAGCAAGCCAAATACCGTGCGCGTCACGCCCTCTTTGCGCATGTTCGACGTTTCGCCGTTCACAGCCTGTTCCAGTCCGTAACCGGCATCGATGAGTCCAGCCAGCGCCAGCACCCCCTCTCCCCCCGGCAGAAACAGGGCCAGGGGCCCAAACCGGTTGATCCATTGCACGACCGGCTCGACAACAGCACTCAGATTGTCTCGGTTGACTTGAGCGTCATCCCGGATGGTTTTGACGCTTTCCCAGGCAGCCTGTTTCATGGTCGACACCAACTGTGCAAACGGATCGGTCGCGGGGGGCTGATCCTCGATGCCGATGTATTCGGCAGGGTCCCAATAACCATCATTGTTGAAGAAACCGGCATTTTTTGTCAGCCAGTGCTCATGCGGGTAGATGGCTATTCCATCCAGCGCCGTCAAAACACCGGCATGGAAGGTGCCGTCCTGTCGATCGTCGTCGGCAAAGTGAGCGGCCAGCGCTTGCCTGGTCGCGCTGGCCTTGCTCTGTGCAACCACCCATCGGCGCAATTGCGACACATCAGCGAAGTCATGCAGGGGTGAAGAGTTACCCGGGATGTACATCAATACCCGAGGGCTGGCGGTGACACGAAAAGTCCAGATATCAGTCGCTGTATAGCGGTACAGCTTCAGACGCCCCGCCCTGACCGTGGAGGGGATCAGGGTCGGTGCTTGCAGCGGTTCGATAGTCAGTGATTCCCATGCCTGATCCACCGGTAGACCTGCTGCCTGCATGGCCAGCGCCAGGCCCTTTTCACTCAGGCTTTGTTCATGCCGTTGCAGCGCGGCGGTCATGACAAATGCCGCTTTGACCGAAGTTCTCAGCGCATAGGGTTGCGGCGCAACGAGCGCCTCATCGGACGGCCAGGCGTGACCGAGATACGTCTTGTACAAGCCCTGCAAATCCAGCTCCCAGACCCACCTCTTGAAGTCAGCCGGTTGGATGGGGACCTGCGTCGACGGCCCATAGGCTTGCGGGACGGTTTGGCGATAAATGCCTTCATAGCTCTGGTGATTGCCACTGCCGCGGTCAGCGAACTCGTCGACGTTTTGCACGATCCGAACCGACGGCCCGATGTCCGGCGGCGTGTAAAAGCCGAAAGCGCTTTCGGCAAAACGTCCATCGCCCACGGTTTGATGGTTGGAAAGCAGCGCTTGCAGTAGCGATTGTGAACTCGCCACTTGACCCTGTTGGATGCCATCCTGCGCTGGATGTCCCTTGTAGTTGTAATCGAGGGTGGCCAGCAAGCAGGTTTGCGGATCAATGTCCGCCCCCCACTTTTCCTTGATCAAGCGTGCGCCAAATTGACTTGGGGTTTGTGGCAACGCAATGCTCACGGCGGCCGCGAGCTCGTCACGTATTCCTGGCGGGTCGGCAACGTTGTCTTGATTGAGATTGAGATTGGGCATGTGCATTCCATTGCGAACATTTGGAACACCACCCTAGCCAGCCGCCATTCCATCGGATGCAGGAGCGGGTCGACAGGCGGGTTAGGAGATTTCGCCATTTCAGGAAGGATTGCGACCGTTCTGCAGGCAAAAAAAACCGGGAGCTGAGTCCCGGCTTTTTTTAAAGCGAAGCTGCGCTGACGATTACCAAAAGCGTTGCTGGGTCAACCGGCTCCACCAGGTCAGCAATACGCGATCGACCGAACCGCTGGCCGCCATGCCAATACGCTCTTGCAGGCTTTTTCGCTCGGCATAGTGCAGGTGAAAGAGCTCGGCATTTTTTGCCCGTTCGGCGAGGTATTCATCGCTGGTCTTGAGTTCGTCGACCAGTTGTTTGTCGAGGGCGGCGACGCCGAGCCAGATCTCACCTGTAGCCACTTCATCGATGGCCAGTTGCGGGCGGTAGCGTGCGACGAAGTTCTTGAACAACTGATGGGTAATGTCCAGGTCTTCCTGGAATTTCTCGCGCCCCTTCTCGGTGTTTTCGCCAAACACGGTCAGGGTGCGTTTGTATTCGCCGGCGGTGAGCACTTCAAAATCGATGTCGTGCTTTTTCAGCAAGCGATTGACGTTGGGCAACTGCGCCACGACACCGATCGAGCCGAGGATGGCGAACGGCGCGCTGATGATCTTCTCGCCGATACACGCCATCATGTAGCCGCCGCTGGCCGCGACCTTGTCGATGCAGATGGTCAATGGCACGCCGGCATTGCGAATCCGCGCCAGTTGCGAGGACGCCAGGCCGTAGCTGTGAACCATGCCGCCGCCGCTTTCCAGGCGCAACACCACTTCATCCTTGGGCGTGGCGAGCGTCAGCAGCGCGGTGATCTCGTGGCGCAGGTTCTCGGTGGCAGACGCCTTGATGTCGCCGTCGAAATCCAGCACGAACACCCGTTGCCTGGCCTCGGGGGTTTTCTTTTGCTTTTTCTCGGATTTGGCCTGGGACTTGCGCAGGGCCTTGAGCTGTTCCTTGTCGAGCAAGGTTTGCTCCAGGCGTTCACGCAGCCCTTTGTAGAAATCATTGAGCTTGCTGACTTGCAACTGGCCGGCCGCCTTGCGTCGACCTTTGCTGCGCAAGGCCGCAAAACTGGCCAGGACCACCAGAATGGCGATCACCAGTGTCACGGTCTTGGCCAGAAAGCTGGCGTACTCGGTGAAAAACTCCACAGTGACTCCTTCATGACGATGCGCGACTTAAAACACGCGCGGGATGTGTCCAGCATACCCATGCGCCAGCTCGACGGCCAGCCGTGAAACCTCTGGCAACAGGCCTGTAACGGCCATTTCAAACAAGCGTATGTTTTTTCATTGACAGCTCAGCGCCATCCTCATAACCTCGCCAAACCTTCAACGTACCGGGATGACGCGGACGTGGGCAGTATCTATTTGATTCGACATGGCCAGGCCTCCTTTGGTGCGGACGACTATGACGTCCTGTCGCCGACCGGTATTCGCCAGGCAGAAATCCTTGGCCAACACCTGGCCGAGCTGGGTATCAGCTTCGATCGCTGTCTCTCGGGCGACCTGCGCCGTCAGCAACATACTGCCAACAGCGCGCTGGAGCAGTACGCCGCCGTGGGCCTGCCGGTGCCGACCCTGGAAATCGATCCTGCCTTCAATGAGTTCGACGCCGACGCGGTCATCCGCGCGCTGCTGCCGGCCATGCTGGAAGACGAACCCGAGGCCCTGGACATCCTGCGCAACGCCGCGCAAAACCGCGCCGAGTTCCAGCGCATCTTTGCCCTGATCATCGAGCGCTGGCTCGCCGGCACTTATGACACGCCGGGCCTGGAAAGCTGGCTGGGCTTTGTCGAACGCGTACAAGCCGGCCTGCAGCGAATTCTGGAAAGTGCCGACAGCACCCAGAAAATCGCCGTGTTTACCTCCGGCGGCACCATCACTGCCCTGCTCCACCTTATTACTCAAATGCCTGCCCGGCAGGCATTCGAGCTGAACTGGCAAATCGTCAACACTTCGCTCAACCACTTGAAGTTCCGTGGTCGCGAGGTGGCACTGGCTTCCTTCAACAGTCATGCACACCTGCAACTGCTGAAGGCCCCGGAACTCATCACGTTTCGCTGAGTCCGGACTATTGTGACCCTGGCTGTAATCACCCAGCTCTAATAATTACCCAAGAAAGGATCGAACCATGACCTCCGTAGCTGATGCCGTACAAGCAATGAAAGCCAAGTTCAACCCAGCCGCTGCTGCCGGTCTGGACCTGGTATTCGGTTTCCGCATCGACGACACCAAGAACTTCTCGCTCGTCGTCAAGGACCAGACTTGCGAGCTGAAAGAAGGCGAGAACCCGGACGCCCAGGTCACCCTGGTGATGGACGGCGAAACCCTGGAAGGCATCGTTGACGGTTCGACCGACGGCATGCAAGCGTTCATGGGCGGCAAACTGCGCGCTGAAGGCGACATGATGCTGGCCATGAAACTGTCCGAACTGTTCCCGAGCTAAGACGGCGGCTCCCGACCGTCGGGAGCCTGTCTGGCGATCAACGAATCCCGCCCCTTGTGGTGGGATTCGTCGTTTTCCGCCCCCGGAAAACGCCCCCTTGCGGATTCACCGTCTATATTCCTTCTGGCCGGCTGCGTCAGACATCGGCTGTTTGCCTCCGACCCCATTTCGTGGAGCACGGCCATGACCCCACCTGACGACCCCGACGGATTTAACCGCCGACGTGTACTGCAAGGCCTTTCGGCAGGTGCTGTCGGTGCCTGGATCAGCCCGCTTTTCGCAGGGAGTAAAACCATGCCCGACACCCCCGCCGACCTCATTCTGTACAACGGACGCCTGCATACCGTCGATCGCAAGAAACCCCAGGCCAGCGCCGTAGCGATCAAGGACGGACGTTTTGTGGTGGTCGGCAGCGATGCCCAGGCCATGGCCCTGCAAGGCCCCGGGACCCAAATCATCGACCTGCACGGTCGCACGGTGATTCCCGGCCTCAACGACTCGCACCTGCATCTGATCCGTGGCGGCCTCAATTACAACCTCGAACTGCGCTGGGAAGGCGTGCCGTCATTGGCCGACGCCTTGCGCATGCTCAAGGATCAGGCCGATCGCACGCCTACGCCGCAATGGGTGCGGGTGGTTGGCGGGTGGAACGAGTTCCAGTTTGCCGAAAAGCGCCTGCCTACGATTGATGAACTGAACAAAGCCGCGCCGGACACCCCAGTGTTTGTCCTGCACCTCTACGACCGTGCCCTGCTCAATCGCGCGGCCCTGAAAGTGGTCGGTTACACCCGCGACACGCCGAACCCGCCGGGCGGTGAAATCCAGCGCGACGCCAACGGCGACCCGACCGGCATGCTGATCGCCCGCCCCAATGCAATGATCCTGTACTCGACCCTGGCCAAGGGGCCGAAACTGCCGCTGGAATACCAGGTCAACTCGACCCGTCAGTTCATGCGCGAACTCAATCGCCTCGGCATCACCAGCGCCATCGATGCCGGCGGCGGCTATCAGAACTATCCCGATGACTATCAAGTGATCCAGCAGTTGGCCAAAGACCAGCAACTGACGGTGCGCATCGCCTACAACCTGTTCACCCAGAAACCCAAGGAAGAACTGACCGACTTCAAGAACTGGACCAGCACTTCACACTACGGCCAGGGCGATGATTTCCTGCGGCACAACGGTGCTGGGGAAATGCTGGTGTTCTCGGCGGCGGATTTCGAAGACTTCCTTGAGCCGCGCCCGGACCTGCCGCAAACCATGGAGCAAGAACTGGAACCCGTGGTGCGCCACCTGGTGGAACAACGCTGGCCGTTCCGTTTACACGCCACCTACAACGAATCCATCAGCCGCATGCTCGACGTGTTCGAGAAGGTTAACCGCGACATTCCATTCAACGGTCTGCCGTGGTTTTTTGACCACGCCGAAACGATCACGCCGCAGAACATCGAACGGGTCAAAGCCTTGGGCGGTGGCATTGCGATTCAGGACCGGATGGCGTTTCAAGGCGAGTATTTCGTCGACCGTTACGGTGCCAAGGCGGCCGAGCACACCCCGCCCATCGCACGCATGCTCGCCGAAGGCCTTCCGGTCGGCGCCGGCACCGATGCCACGCGTGTTTCCAGCTACAACCCCTGGACGTCGATGTATTGGCTGGTCAGCGGCCGCACCGTCGGCGGCCTGGAACTGTACCCGCAAGGCCTGAGCCGCGACACGGCGCTGGAGCTGTTCACCCACGGCAGTGCCTGGTTTTCCTCGGAACAAGGCAAAAAGGGTCAAATCAAAGTCGGGCAACTCGCGGACCTGATTGCACTGTCGGCGGACTATTTCCACATCGAAGATGAAGCGATCAAATGGATCGAGTCGGTGCTGACCATTGTCGATGGCAAGATTGTGCATGCCACCAACGAGTTCGAAAAACTCGGGCCGCCGTCAATTCCTGTGGTGCCGGAATGGTCGCCCGTTACCAAGGTGCCAGGGCACTGGAAACATCTGACGCCGATGACCGCGCAGGTTCATCAATGCGCAGGTGCTTGCGCGGTGCATGCGCACAGCCATGAGCGGGCGCGGATGTCGTCAGCGCCGGTCAGTGACTTTCAGGGATTCTGGGGCGCGTTTGGCTGTTCGTGTTTTGCGTTTTGAAAAGAACCGCTAATCCGACTGCGTCGATGCGATACCTGTAGCAGCCGAACGCAGGCTTCGCCAGCTGCTACATGAGCCGGTTCTGGCAGGATCTGTTTACAATGCCAGCACCTCCCGCACCGGCCGCCCCATGGACATCGACCTCGCCCGCACCTTTCTGGAAATCGTCCGTCACGGCAGCCTCGCTGCGGCGGCCGAGAAACTCCATGTCACCCAGACCGCGATCACCGCGCGCGTGCAGAAACTGGAAAGCCAGCTCGGCAGCACGTTGTTCGTGCGCAACCGTGCTGGCGCCCGCCTCACCCCCAATGGCGAGGCCTTTGTGGTGTACGCCAACCAACTGGTCGAGACTTGGGAAGCGGCGCGTCGGGATTTGCCGCTGCCAGAAGGTTATCGCGATGTGCTGCACATCGGTGGCGAGGTCAGCCTGTGCAACCCGTTGATGCTAAGTTGGGCCGGCGAACTGCGCGAGAAGATTCCCAGCCACGCTCTGCGCATGGAAATCCGCGACGGCGAAAACCTCCTGCGGCAGCTGGAGCTGGGCGTACTCGATGCCGCGCTGGTCTATCAGCCGGAGTATTGGCCACGCCTGCAAGTCGAGCAGGTACTGGAAGAAAAACTGGTGTTGGTGCGGTTGCCCGGCAAACCCGATCCATACGTGTACATCGACTGGGGCCCGGACTTCCGCCGCCAGCACGATGCAGCCCTGCCGGAAAAAGCCAAAGCCCCGTTGAGCTTCAACCTCGGCCCGCTCGGGTTGCAGTACATCCTCGAAAACGGCGGCAGCGGCTACTTCCGTACGCGTGTGGTCCGCAGCTACCTGGAAAGCGGCGTCCTGGAAGCCGTGCCCAAGGCCCCGGAATTCAGTTACCCGACTTACCTGGTGTATTCGCGCGATCGCGACTCGGCGACCCTGCAACGGGCCTTCGATTTGCTGCGTGAAGTGATCCAGTCCGATGAAGACTGGTCGCAGCGCTGGAATCCACTGACCTGAGCACACCGGATCATGGCGTTTGTGTCCTCTAAGTAGCGCCAGCCTTTGCGGGGAGATCAGCTAATCTGCTGGTGATAACTACAAGCAGAGGTGACCGCAGTGAGGCAGACCACCCAGGCATTCCGCAACCGCTATCGCGCCGACATCCATCCCCTCTATAACCCATGGCTGCACGGCGCGTTTGTGCTCATTTTCGGGGTGTTGGCCATCGGCGGATTCTGGAGCACCGTGCGTCAGGTCACCCCGCTGGAATGGCTGGCGGTGCCGGTCACACTGTTGTTCTTCAACTTCGGTGTATACAAGGTTCATCGAGACCTGGGGCATCACAAAAAGAGCTTCGCGCGGATGTTCTACGCCCGCCACGCCGGCGACCATCACAGCTTTTTCGCCCCCGGCCACATGACTTACGACAGCGCCCGGGACTGGCGGGTGATTCTGTTTCCAGCCTGGCTGATCGTGGTCCATACCGTCGTCATTACCCTGCCCCTGTGGTGGCTGCTGGGTCGCTTCGATACCAACGTCGCCGGCTTGTTTGGCGGCTGCCTGGTGCTCGGTTACCTGACCTATGAAGTGTTTCATGCCTGCGAACACCTGCCGCCCGGCAACCCGGTCACGCGTCTGCCGTGGATTCGCCAGATGCGCCGTCTGCATGAACTGCATCACCGTCGCGAACTGATGCAGGAGCGCAACTTCAACATCGTGTTTCCACTGATGGATTACCTGTTCGGCACCCTTTACTGGGAACCGGATCATGACCCCCTCCCCTTGACGAGAACGCCCATGACCCGCATGCAGCACCAGATCGTTATCGCCGGAAACCCGATTGACGTGCTCGCCTACGCCAGTACCGTCACCCGTTGGCCGGAGTGGCATCCGTCGTCCCTCAAGGTCGACGGTCAGGCTGGGGCGCTGCACGCCGGCTCACGGTTCGAGGAGGATATCCGGGCCGGCGGGCGCGACGGGCACCTGAGCTGGGAGGTCAATGAATACCTGCCGGGGCGCCGTTGGAGTGCCTGGGCGCGGGGCGATCACGGATTGTCGCTGGTGGTGACGTACGAATGCACCGTCGAAGGTGACGGCACGCAGTTTATCCGTACGCTGGAGTACCAGTTCGCGGGCGTGGCGATGCGCATTGCCAATCAACTGTTGCTCAAGCGGCGCATCGAGCGTGAATCCGCCGAGTCGATGCTGGCCTTGCGCGAGATGGCGCAAAAACAACTGACACCCGCCGGAGCCCATGTGTGAGAAGACTCATCAAGTTCCGGCATCTGGTGTTACTGCTCTTGATTGCCCTGTGTGCCTTCCTGTTGCTGTTCCCGACCAAAGTTCGCCCGGTGGCCTGGAATCCGCCCCCGGCGCCCTCCCTCACCAGCGGCGACTACGCCGACAATGAACGCCTCAAAGGCGTTGAGCGTGTCGGCCCGGCTGACATTGAGGGACCGGAAGCCCTGCTGCTGGAGAGCGACACACTGATCACCGGCCTGCATGACGGCCGATTGATTCGCACCAGCCTCGACGGCAAACAAACCAAAGTGCTCGCCGATACCGGTGGCAGACCATTGGGCCTGGCGCGTCACCCGAATGGTTTGCTGGTCGTCGCAGACGGCGTCAAAGGGCTGCTTTCTCTGGATGCCCAAGGCCGGTTAATCCCTTTGAGCACCACGGCGGGCGGCGTGCCCTTTGGCTTTACCGATGACGTGGCGATCGACAAACCCGGGCATTTCGCCTATTTCAGCGACGCCTCCAGCCGTTGGGGCTACGGCAAGGATGGCGAGGCGATCATCGAGCATGGGGGCGATGGCCGTTTATTGCGGTATGACTTCCAGACCGGCAAGACCGATGTGTTGCTGGACAAGCTCGAATTTGCCAACGGTGTGACGCTGGGGCCGGACGACGCCTTTGTGCTGGTCAACGAAACCGGCGCCTACCGCATCAGCCGCTTCTGGCTGACCGGGCCTAAAGCCGGCACGCACGACCTGTTTATCGACAACTTGCCCGGGCTGCCGGACAACCTCTCGTTCAACGGCCGCGACCGGTTCTGGGTTGCGCTCTACTCACCGCGCAACGCGCTGCTGGACCGCACGGCGCCGCACCCGTTCGTGCGCAAAATGATTGTCCGAGCACTGACGGTGCTGCCTAAACCGGTGGAGAACCGGGCTTTTGCCCTCGGGCTGGATGTGGACGGCAAGGTGATTGCCAATCTGCAGGATGGCACCAGCGGTAATTATTCGCCGATCACGACGGTGCGCGAATATGGGGACTGGCTGTATTTCGGGTCGTTGAAAGCCATGAACATGGCCCGCCTGCCGCTAAGCACCGCCCTCCAGAAATAACCCAGATCCCCTGTAGGAGCGAGCAGGCTCGCTCCTACAGGGGAAATGCGTGGGTTAATCGGGATCTTCATCGTCAGCCGTATCGTCGTGCTCACGCAACGGGTCGTCATCCTCGCTATCGGGATGGGTGGTGATGTGGTTCGGGCTCAACGGCTCGGGATGAGTCGGGATCGGGTCGTACCCGCCCTGCTCTTCACTCGGAAATCCGGGATTGGACATAAGGCACCTCTCAGTGAGTCGTTAACGATGACTCATGACATTCGAGGTGCCGGTTTTGACGCCGTTCCACTTCTCAGTCACCGGTCGTCGGTGGCTCGGTACGACGTGTCAGGACCATGCCTGCAATTGCTGGACGATCTTGTCCTTGACCAACAAGCGATGTTCCTTGAGCTTCTTCAACTGGTCATCACTGGGCGCATCGGATTTCGCGGTCTCGGCCTTCACCACTTCAGCGTCCGCCTGGGAATATTTGTTGATCAGCGAATCCAGTAACGGATCCTTGGTGCGTCTTTGCTGGATCTCTTCCTTTGAAACCTTCAAGTCCTGATACAGATCGTGGTTCACCGGCATGGAACACCTCCGTTTGATGATCGGTAGCAAACGCGATCGATTGCGTTCACCAACTATCAGAATGGCCTTGGTTTACGCGTTCTGTCGACCACCTGTCAGACCGGCGGTGTCCGTTCGTCGTCCTGTCGCAAATGCGATAAAACCTTTACCCGGACGCCAGCCTCCACAGAGTAACGATCCACAGGATCGACTACCCAAACCTGTGTGGAGAATGACCAATGGACGGATTCACCCTGCGCCACCTCGCCCTGGCCGTCGCCTTGAGCAGCAGCATGGGCACGGCATTTGCCGCCACCTCCAATGATTTCGTCGACAAAGCAGCCGCTGGCGGCATTGCCGAGATCGAAACCAGTCGCCTGGCGCTGGAAAAAAGCACTTCGGCCGACGTCAAGGCGTTCGCCAACATGATGATCACCGATCATTCCAAGGCCAACGATGAACTGGCGGCCCTGGCGAAAAAGCATGACATCGAGGTGCCGGACTCGACGACGCTGGTCAAACAGGCCAAGGAGAAAATTCTCGACATGCGCGATGAATCCTTCGACGCGGCGTACGCAAACAACCAGGTGAAGGCCCACGAAGACACCATCGAATTGTTCAAGAAAGAAGCCAACACCGTGACGGACGACAAGGTCAAGGGCGCCACCGAGCTGAAAGGCTTCGCACAAAAAATGCTGCCTGCCCTGGAAAAACACCTGGAAATGGCGAAAAAACTCCAGGCTGCCCACCCCGACAAATAACTCGACCTGGAGGCCACAACGTCCCCCCTGTAGCAGCTGGCGAAGCCTGACGCAGGCTTCGCCAGCTGCTACAAGTCTGCTCCTTTCCACAGCCAACCACCTTCCAATGTGGGAGAGAGCTTGCTCGCGATGGGGCCAGCATAATCAACCCATCAAGCCCTACCGAGCACTCGAGCCAAAAATGGCGCAGTCCGGCTCTTCTTGCTCTTAGCCACTGTCTGGGGCGTGCCGGCCACGACGATTTTCCCGCCCTGATCCCCCGCCCCCGGCCCGATGTCGATCACCCAGTCACTCTGCGCGACCACGCGCATTTCATGCTCGACCACAATCACCGTGTGCCCCGCGACCACCAGCGTATTCAACTGCTCCAGCAACCGGTCAACGTCCCGTGGATGCAAACCGGTCGTGGGTTCATCGAGCACATACAACGTTGCCCCACGCTGATTACGCTGCAGTTCAGTCGCCAGTTTGATCCGCTGCGCTTCACCGCCTGACAATTCAGTCGCCGGCTGCCCCAGTCGCAAATACCCCAAACCGATATCCCGCAACACGTCCAGCGAACGGCGAATGCCGGGTTGCTCGGCGAACACCTCCACCGCTTCATCCACCGTCAACTGCAACACCTGCGCGATGTTCAACCCTTGCCAGGTGATCGCCAGTGTCTCGGGGTTATAGCGGGCGCCGTGACACGTCGGGCATGGCGCGTAAACGCTGGGCATGAATAACAATTCGACGCTGACAAAGCCTTCACCTTCGCAGGTCGCGCAACGGCCCTTGGCGACGTTGAAGGAGAACTGCCCGGCGTCGTAGCCTTCGGCCTGTGCCTCGGGCGTGGCGGCGTACAGCTTGCGCACGTTGTCGAACAGCCCGGTGTAGGTCGCCAGATTGGAGCGCGGCGTGCGGCCGATGGGTTTCTGGTCGACTTGCACCAGGCGCTTGATCGATGCCAGCCCCGCCGTGACCTGACCGCCACTGACTTGCGGCGCATCGTCCTCAAGGCTCAACGCCTCGACTTCGTTGTCGCTGGTGGCCCGGCCCAAATGCGCGCCGACCAGTTCCAGCAAGGCCTGACTGACCAGGCTCGATTTACCGGATCCGGACACACCCGTCACGGCGGTAAAACAGCCCAACGGAAACTCGACGCTGAGGTTGTTCAGGTTATTTCGGGTGATGCCCTCCAGCCTTAGCCAATCCTTGGCCTTGCGGCTGGCACGGGGTTTGGCGACCTGTTCAGCAAACAGGTAGGCGCGTGTCTGGGAGTTCGCCACTGCGGCTAACCCGGGTGGTGGACCGCTATAAAGAATCTGGCCGCCATTCTCGCCCGCCGCCGGGCCGACATCGATCAACCAGTCGGCCCGGCGCATGGTTTCCAGATCGTGCTCAACCACAAACAGCGTATTACCGGCTGCTTTCAGACGTTGCAGGGCTTCAAACAACGCCTCGCCATCCGCCGGATGCAGACCGGCCGAGGGCTCATCCAGCACATAGATCACACCGAACAGTTGCGAGCCCAGTTGCGTCGCCAGCCGCAGACGCTGCAACTCGCCGGAGGACAGCGTCGGCGTGCTGCGCTCCAGTGCCAGGTAACCGAGGCCCAGGTCCGTCAGGGTGCTGACCCGTTCCAGCAAATCCTGAGCGATGCGTTGCGCGGCCAGGCGCTTTTCCACCGAAAGATTCGGTGTGTGGCGCACATCCGGCGCGTTGGCATGCCCACTGGCACCGTGGGCAACCCGCGCTTCCCGAGCCTCGCGGGTTTGCCGGTGGGTCAACACCTCGCCCGCCTCATCGGCCTGTTCCAGGTAACTGTGCGCCGCCACTGGTTTCAGTACGGCGGCCACTTGTAGCAGCGGCATCTGCGATAGCTCACCGATGTCGTACCCCGCGAATGTCACCGACAGCGCCTCGCGCTTGAGCCGTTTACCGTCACACAACGGGCATGGGCTGCCGAGCATGAATTGCGAAACGCGCTTTTTCATCAGCGCACTTTGCGAATGGGTGAAGGTGTGCAGGATGTAGCGTCGGGCGCCGGTGAACGTGCCCTGATAACTCGGTTCCATTTTGCGTTTGAGCGCGACCCGGGTTTCTTCCGGCGTGAGCCCGGCATACACCGGCACCGTCGGTGTCTCTTCGGTGAAGAGGATCCAGTCACGCTGCTTTTTCGGCAGTTCGCGCCATGGGATATCGACGTCGTAGCCCATGGTCACGAGGATGTCGCGCAAGTTCTGCCCCTGCCAGGCCGTTGGCCAGGAAGCCACCGCGCGTTGGCGGATGGTCAGGCTCGGGTCGGGGACCATCAGCGCTTCGGTGACGTCGTAAACCCGCCCCAACCCGTGACACTCCGGGCACGCGCCTTGCGGGGTGTTGGGCGAGAAGTCTTCGGCGTACAGCATCGCTTGCCCCGGCGGATAGCTGCCGGCCCGCGAGTAGAGCATGCGGATCAGGCTCGACAGGGTCGTCACGCTGCCCACCGAAGACCGGGTACTGGGCGTACCCCGCTGTTGTTGCAAGGCAACGGCCGGCGGCAAACCTTCGATGGAATCGACATCCGGTACGCCAACCTGATCGATCAACCGCCGCGCATAAGGCGCCACGGATTCGAAATAGCGGCGCTGCGCTTCGGCGTAGAGGGTCGAGAACGCCAGCGATGACTTGCCCGAACCGGAGACACCAGTGAACACCACCAGCGCATCGCGCGGAATGTCGACATCGATGTTCTTGAGGTTGTGTTCCCGGGCGCCACGCACCCTGACCATGCCGGAGGGAGGGTTGGAGGTGCGCTTGGATGTCATCGAGTGGCCTTAATCAGATATTGAAAAAACACAAATCCCCTGTGGGAGCAAGCTCGCTCCCATAGTTGATCTCAGTTGATTTCCCACTGGCGGTGTATCAGCCATTGAGGACCGTACGCACCATTCGGGTCAGTGATTCAGGCCCGTAGGGTTTGCTCAGCAAATGCGTGTCGGGGCTGAGTTGGTGGTTGCGCGAGATAATGTCACGGGTATGCCCGGAGGTGAACAACACCGCCACCGGAGGATTCTGCACTTTGGCCCAGGCGGCCAAGTCCGCGCTTTTGATCAGACCGGGCATGACCACGTCAGTGAAAATCAGATCCACCGCCGTGCCCTCCAGCAACATCTGCATCGCCTGGTCGCCGTTGGCCGCTGTCAGCACCTGATAGCCTTCTTCGCGCAACAATTCCACCGCCGAGGCGCGGACCGCTTCGTTATCTTCGACCACCAGAATGCTTTCGTGCCCGCCGCGCTGCTGCGCACTATGCTGCGTGATTTCACTGGGCGCCGCTCGCAGGCTTCGCGGAAAGTACAACTGCACCCGAGTGCCTTGTCCCTCGGTGCTGGAAATTTCGATGTGTCCGCCACTCTGTTTGACGAAACCGAACACCATGCTCAACCCCAACCCGGTGCCCTGGCCGTCGGCCTTGGTGGTGAAAAACGGTTCGAAGGCCTGCGCAAGCACCTGCGGCGGCATGCCGACACCGGTGTCTGTCACCGCGACACACACATAGTCGCCGGCCACGATGCCCTTGCCCGCACAAAACTGCTGGTCGAGGGTGATGTGCTCGGCGTTCAGACCGATGGTCCCCTCTCCTTTCATGGCATCACGGGCATTGATCGCCAGGTTGAGAATGGCGTTTTCCAGTTGATTGCGATCCACGAAAATATGCCAGGGATCATCCGGGGCACTCACCTTGACCTGCAGGGTTTCCCCCAGCGCCCTTTGCAGCAGTTCCGCCAGATCATCGAAGACCTGCCGTGGAATGCACACCGCTGGCGACAGTGGCTGGCGGCGGGCGAACGCAAGCAATTGCGACGACAGTTTCGCCCCACGTTCGACCGCGGCAATGGATGCACTGACCCGACGCTGCACATTGGCGTTGTCCGGTTCGTGCCGAGCCAGCAAATGCAGGTTGCCGGCGATCACCTGCAACAGGTTATTAAAGTCGTGGGCCACGCCACCAGTGAGGCCTCCGATGGCTTCAAGTTTCTGCGATTGGCGCAGTTGTTCTTCGGCGGCCAGCCTCGCGTCCACTTCGTCAGCGACGCGCTGTTCCAGGTTGCGGGTGAACCTGAGCAAGGATTCTTCGGCGGACTTGCGTTCATGGATGTCGATCAATACGCCAGGAAAGCGGAATGGCTCGCCCTGTTCATTGAACTCGCAACAACCGCTCGCCTGCACCCACAAGTAAGTGCCGTCCGGGCGCAGGACGCGATACTCGGCATTAAAAGGCTCGCCGGTTTCGACAGATTGATTGACTTGTTCCTGTACCCAACTGAGGTCGTCGGGGTGAATCTTCGCTTCGGCGACCTCCGTCGGCAGGTTGGTCAGGTCCTGATCGGCGGGATAGGAGAAGGTCCGGGCGAAACGCTCGTCGCCAGAGAGCCGGTTGGCCTTGATGTCCCAGACGAACGAGCCGAGCAAGGCACCGGCATTGAGTGCCAGGCGAACCCGCTCATTGTCGGCGCGGTAGGCGTCTTCGGCGGCCTGGCGGCGGCGCTCGGAAATCACATGCTCGGTCGTCTCGACCACTATCGCCATGACCCCGGCAGGCTTGCCTTCGTCATTGGCCACGGGGCTGTAATAAAGATCGAGCCAGACGTCTTCGGGAATGCCATCGCGCAGCAGCACCAGTTCTTTATTGCGGTAGGACAAGGTGCCGCCCGCCAGGCAGGTATCGACCACGTTCCGATTGAATTCGGCCACTTCCGGCCAACCCAGTTCCACCGGGGAGCCCAACAGGTATGGGTGGCGGCCACCGGCAAATTCGGAGTAGGCATCGTTGTAGATCATGTACCCGGCGCGGCCCCAGAGCATCACCAGCGGCAGTGGCGAGGCCAGCATCAATTGCACTGTGCTGCACAGGCTCGCGGGCCAGGTGTCGAGGCTGCCCAGTTCGGTCTGGCCCCAGTCGAACGCACGAATGCGCCCGGCCATTTCGCCGTTCCAGCCGGCACACCCGTGGCTTTCGTCTAGAAACTGCATTGACTGGCTCTTAGTCCCTGTAGGTGAACTGGCTCAAGGGATCGCCGCAGTGTGGAGACGGCGCGGCCCGTTTGTTTCGAGCATCGCCGACGTCAAATGGTTTCATAGAGGTTAGCTGATACTTCGGGTCTTCTGCGCTCCCCCTTTTCACTGTGGGAGCCACTTTTTCGCATTCAGCGGAAATCCCGGCTGCGCACGCTGATGCCGTCGAGCAATGAGCTCAGGTCGCTCAAGCGTCCGGCAATCAGGTGGCGAACCTCGCCTTCCTTTTCCCAGCGGCCATCGACCTTGAGCAATTGCGAGCCGACCAGGACCTGGCGTTGCCGCTCAGCCAGGTCGCGCCAGACCACCACGTTGACGTTGCCAAACTCGTCTTCCAGGGTCACGAAGGTCACGCCACTGGCGGTGCCCGGCCGCTGTCGCCCCGTCACCAGCCCGGCGACACTGACCGGCCGCCCGTGTTCGACCGTCATCAGTTCGTGCGAACTGCGGCAACGCCGGGCTTTCAGTTCACCGCGCAACAACGCCAGCGGATGCGGGCCGAGGGTGGTGCCGACACTCGCGTAATCGGCTTGCAGGTCTTCGCCGACGGTGGGTTTGGGCAACGCCACGACGTCCTCTTCCTGACTTGGCAGGCCGACGAACAAACCGAGTTGCTTTTGCACCCCAGCCACCTCCCAGCGTGCCCGATGCCGGTCGCCGGCCAACCCGCGTAACGCACCGGCATCAGCCAGTTGCTCCTGGGCGCGGGCATCCAGTCGTGCACGCTCGCCGAGGTCGGCGATGTCGACAAACACCCCGCGCGCGCGCGCAGCTTCGATGCGCCGGGCATCGTCTTCGCGAAAGCCCTTGATCATCCGTAACCCCATGCGAATCGCCGGTTGCCCGACGGTTATCGGTTCGAGGCTGCAATCCCAGTCACTGGCGCGCACGTCCACCGGGCGAATTTGCAAATGATGCCGGCGCGCGTCCTGGAGAATCTGGTCCGGGCTGTAGAACCCCATCGGCCAGCTGTTGATCAGCGCACAGGCAAAAGCCGCCGGCTCGTGGCATTTCAGCCAGCAACTGGCGTAGGTCAGCAAGGCGAAACTGGCGGCGTGGGACTCGGGGAAACCGTAGCTGCCGAAGCCTTTGATCTGCTCGAAGATCTGCGCGGCGAACTCGGCCGTGTAGCCGTTTTTCTTCATCCCGGCGGCCAGCCGATCCTTGTGCGGTTCCAGCCCGCCGTGGCGCTTCCAGGCCGCCATGGAACGCCGCAACTGATCGGCCTCGCCGGGGCTGTAGTCGGCGGCGACGATGGCGATCTGCATGACCTGCTCCTGGAACAGCGGCACACCCAGGGTGCGCTTGAGCACCGCTTCAAGTTCCGGGGAGGGATAGGTTTCCGGCTCTTCCTTGTTGCGACGGCGCAGGTACGGATGGACCATTCCCCCCTGAATCGGGCCCGGACGGACGATAGCCACCTCGATCACCAGGTCATAGAACTTGCGCGGCTTGAGCCTGGGCAGCATCGACATCTGTGCCCGGGACTCGATCTGGAACACGCCAATGGTGTCGGCATGGCCAATCATGTCGTAGGTGGCCGAATCTTCGGACGGGATCGTCGCCAGACTCAGGTCAAGGTTACGGTGGCGACGCAGCAGATCAAAACAGCGGCGGATGGCGCTAAGCATGCCCAAGGCCAGAATATCGACTTTGAGCAGACCGACCGCGTCGAGGTCATCCTTGTCCCACTGAATGATCGTGCGCTCGGCCATGGCGGCGTTTTCCACCGGCACCAGGCTGTCCAGCGGCTGCTCGGAAATCACGAAGCCACCGGGGTGCTGCGACAAGTGTCGAGGGAAGCCGATCAACTGTTGGGTCAGGCTCAAGACCCGGCGCAGCACCGGGCTTTCGGGGTCGAAACCGCCTTCCAGCAGGCGTACCACGGGCGGTGCGGTATCACTCCAGTGGCCGCAGCAATCGGCCAGCGCATTGATCTGGTCCGGCGGCAAACCCAGCGCCTTGGCCACGTCACGCACCGCGCCGGCCGCGTGATAAGTGCTGACCACCGCCGTCAATGCCGCGCGGGTCCGGCCATAACGCTGAAACACGTACTGCAGGACCTCTTCGCGACGCTCGTGTTCGAAATCGACGTCGATGTCCGGCGGCTCGTTGCGCTCCTTGGAGAGAAACCGTTCGAACAGCAACGTGGTGCGATCCGGATCGATTTCCGTGATGCCCAAGGCAAAACACACCGCCGAGTTGGCCGCCGATCCCCGCCCCTGACACAGAATGTGCTGGTCGCGGGCGAACCGCACAATGTCGTGCACCGTCAGGAAGTAGCTCTCGTAGCCCAGTTCGGCGATCAGCTCCAGCTCTTTGTCGATCTGCGTCAGGACCGCCGTTTTCGGGCCTTTGGGCCAGCGCCATGTAATGCCCTCATCCGTCAAATGACGTAGCCAGGACGTGGCTGTCTGACCTTGCGGCACCAATTCCCGTGGGTACTGATAACGCAACTGCCCGAGGTCGAAGGTGCAGCGCCGGGCAATGGCCAACGTTTCATCGAGCAAGGCTGGCGGGTAGATCGATTGCAAAACCGCCAGGCTGCGCACATGCCGCTCGCCATTGGGATGAAGGCGCAGCCCGGCTTCGGCCACCGGCAGGTGATGACGGATCGCGGTCATGGTGTCCTGCAAGGCGCGCCGGCCACGGGTGTGCATGTGCACATCGCCGCTGGCCACTGCAGGAATACGCAGTTCCCGGGCCAGGGTCAGCAGCGCCTCCAGGCGCCGGGTATCGTCCTGGCCACAATGCAACTGGACGCTCAGCCACAGGCGTTCGGCGAAGGTCTGTTGCAGCCAGTGGCCCTGTTCGACGTCATCGACCGTGTCCGGCACCCACAACGCCAACAGCCCCGGCATCGGCTCGCTGAAGTCTTCGCGCAACACCTGATACTGACCTTTTTGCGTGCGACGTCGCGCCCGGGTGATCAGCCGGCACAGGGTCTGGTAGCCCTCAAGGTTCTCCACCAGCAGCACCAGCTTCGGGCCGTTCTCGATGCGGATTTCGCTGCCGATGATCAGTGGTAGCTCCACCGATTTGGCCGCTTGCCAGGCGCGGACGATGCCGGCCAGGGTGCATTCATCGGTGATCGCCAGCGCCTGATAGCCGTGCTTTTTCGCCCGTTGAAAGAGTTCGAGGGCGCTGGAGGCGCCACGCTGGAAGCTGAAGTTCGACAAGCAGTGCAACTCGGCATAGTCGATGCTCATGCGAACCAGCCTTGCAGCCACAGCGGACCGCCCTCACCCACCGCCCGATACGCCCAGCCTTGCTGGCCAGAACGGGTTTCGATCAGGTAGTAATCCCGACGCACGTCGGCGCCGTCCCACCAGCCGGATTCGATGCGCTCCGGGCCCATGAGGATGCGTGTCGAGCTTTCGTGGATCGCCTGCGGTTGCGTCAGCAACCAGCCCGGACGCTGCACACCCGGCAACCCCGCGCACAGTTGACTGTCGACCCGCGCCTGCCACGCGCACTCTGGGCGGTGATCGGCCTGGAAGCGCAAGCCGTGCACCGCCTCATCGCCGAGCCGCGCGCGCAAGCGTTCGCGCAGTTGTTCCCAGGGCAAGGATTGCTGCGGGCGGTCGTCGAACAGCTCCTGATACTGCGGGACGAAGGCCGGCAAGTCTTCGGCACGCAACCGAAAACCGCGCACAGGGGCTTCGACCTGTACCTGCTCCAGTCGCCCTCGCGCCAGTTCGAAGAGCATCGCCGGATCGCGCTCGGCGCTGAGCAGGCCGACCTTGATCACCGAGTCCGGCAGGCCGGCGTGTTCCAGGTGCAGGTCGAAACGCTGCACGCCGCTGTCCCGACCGCAGAGAAAGGCCGACAGATCGCCGGTCAGCCGGCGAAGCGGAAACAGCAGCGCCTGATGGGACTGCACGTCGAAATTGAGCTCGATGCGCACGTCGAAACGGTCCGGCGGCAGGTAGAACGCCAGGGCCAGTCGGCGCGCCCCCGTCAACGCGTCCAGGTGCTTGAGCACCTGGGCTTCGAAACGTCGGGCGAGGCTCTGTCGTGGCAGCGCCTGGACCTGACTCAAGGTGCGCAAGCCCATGCGCGACAACGCCGTGGCAACGCCGGGCTCCAACGCGATCCGGTCGACAGGCAATTGCCCCAGATGGTGCTGCAAGGCGTCGCTGTCCGGCACCACCAGCCCGTCATAGACATTGGCCAACACCCGCGCGGCCACCGGGTTGGGCGCCGCGACGATCCGATGACGAAAGCCCAGCTCGCCGAGCTCGGCACGCAACCGCGCCTCGAAGGTTGGCCAAGGCCCGAACAAGCCCAGGCTGGACTCGATTTCAAACACCACGGCGCGCGGGTAATGCACGCTGACCTGAGAGCTGAAGCGATAGGCCCACGCGGCCAGGAACTGTTGCCAGTGTTCGATATCGGCGGCATCGTATTCAGCCGTGGCAAAGCCTTTGCTCAAGGCCTGGGCGGCGGTCATCGACTGCCCCGGACGCAAGCCCAGCGCCCGCGCCGACGCATTGACCGCCTGCAACACCCGGCGCTGCGCCGGGCCGGTCAGCAGCGCCAGCGGCTCATCGGGATCGGGGCGCTGACGCAGCACCGCGTCCAGCGCCAATTGCGGGAAAAGAATACAAACCCAGCGCATGGCAACCTCAATGCCCCATGGGGAAGGCAATCGGCGTCGAACACGCAAGGCCGCCCCGGCACTTGAGCACGCGCAATTGCGCGGGTCTGGCGTCGATGGCAATGCGCAGGGCGGCGGGCGAAGGATTGACGGCTTCATGGATCGAGCGGTAGGCGAACGCCAGGGTCGAACCGGTTTCCGCCGCCACCTGCAAACGGCGCAACGCCCGGTCATCGGCCTTGTGCGGCCAGCACAGCACGGCGCCACAACTGCCCGAACGCAGGCATTGTTCCGCGGCCCACAAGGCATCGCGCTCGCTGGCCTGGATGACCGACAATTGGCGCAGATCGACCCCTGCGTTCTGCCAGGCCTGGGGATACGGCACGTAAGGCGGCGCCACCAGCACGATGCGCTCGCCCGCCGCCGACAACCGTGCCAGTGCCGGCCACACCAGTTGCAACTCGCCGACGCCCTGCCCGGCCAGGAGAATTTCGGTCAGCGCCGCTTCCGGCCAGCCCCCGGTGGGCAACGCCGCATCCAGCGCGGCATGCCCGCTGGGTTGCGGGCTGACGGCCGGTGGCGCAGGCCGGCCCTTCCAGACCTGGCCGCCATTGAACAGCGTATCCAGCGCAACGACGGCGCCCATCACCCTTGCCTCACCAGACCGCAGAACACCCCTTCGATGGCGAGGTCCTGACCCGGCTGCACGATGATCGGCTGATACGCCGGGTTGCGCGGCAACAGGCGGACCGTGTCACCGGCCCGCTCGAAGCGCTTGATGGTGACTTCGCCGTCCAGTCGCGCCACCACGATCTGGCCATTGATCGCTTCCGGGTTGCGTCGCACGCCCACCAGATCGCCGTCGAGAATGCCGTCCCCGATCATCGAATCACCCTGAACCCGCAGCATGTAATCCGGCACCCGCGAGAAGATCGACGGGTCCAGCAGCAATCGGCTGTGCACCTCGGCATCGGCCCCGATCGGCGCCCCTGCCGCGACCCGGCCGAGCACCGGAATGTCCAGCAACTCGGGGCGCGCCGGTTGCCCAAGCAGACGAATGCCACGGGCCTGATGCGGGTTGACCTCGATGAAACCGGCGTCGGTCAGCGCCAGCACATGCTTGCGCGCCACGCTGCGGGAGGCAAAACCAAAGGCCTCGCTGATTTCAGCGAGGCTCGGGGACTGACCGTGCTCCGCGATTCGGTCGCGGATAAAGGTCAGGATGGCGGTACGGCGGGGAGTTAAAGTCGTCATGGAGTACATTTGTACTCTTTTGCCATTTTCCTGGCAAGGACTTGTAGCAGCGGGATCAATCAGCTCAACCCTCGGGACGCCAGAAACCCTGCGATGTAATCGATAAACGCCAGCACCTTCGCGGTCGCCCGTCGATGGCTCGGGTACACCGCCAGAATGTGCGGGCCAAAGCTGTCCGGGTCGATGTCGTAGTCGGCCATCAGTTGCACCAACCGGCCATCGGCGATGTACGGCGCGGCACTCCACAACGGTGTGTGCAACAAGCCGCGCCCGGCCAGTGCGTTGGCCAGCAGCAGATCGTAATTGTCGCTGCGCAACCGCGGATGGGGCGGCTGCGGCAGGCTCAGGCGTTGCCCGTCACGCTCGACCCACCAGAATTCGCGGCTGAGCAGCGGATGGCGGTATAGCAGCCATTCGTGGTCATCGAGGGTCTGCGGGGTGACCGGCAAAGTCTTGCGCGCCAGATAGGCCGGGCTGCCGCACAGCGCCAGGCGATTACTGCCGACCACGCGGGCGATCAACCCCGGCAAATCATCATGGCCTTCGCGCAACGCCAGGTCATAGCCGCTTTCCAGCAGATTGACGAACTCATCGCACAGGTCCACCTGCAGATTGATCTGCGGGTATTGCTCGAGAAAACCGCCACACACTTGATCGAGAAACGCCTGCCCATAGGCGAGCGGCGCGGTGATTTTCAGGTTGCCGCGCAGGCCATGTTGCAGCTGTTCGATTTCTTCGCCAGCCTCCTCCAGCCGCTGCAACACCTGGCGCGCGGTTTCCAGATAGAGACGCCCGGATTCGGTCAGCAGAATCCGCCGGGTACTGCGCTCGAACAAGCGCGCGCCAAGTTCGGCTTCCAGATGGTTGACCGCTTTGGTCAGGGCTGACGGGGTCTTGCCCAGTTGCTCGGCGGCACGGCTGAAACTGCCCAGTTGCGCCGTGACCACGAACATTTTCAATGCACCCAACTTGTCCATACTTTTTCCATTCCGGCAAAAACGTTTTTCGTGAGGAAGGCGTTCTGCTGCGCACAAGCTGCCACTAATCTGGCCATCAGACGCAATAACAAGGAAACATTCAATGAAAAGATTCATCCCGAATCTCTTGATGGCCGCTGTTAGTTTTGCCTCGATGGAAGCCATGGCAGCCACCGATCTGGTGCTGATCAACGGCAAGATTTTCACCGCCGACCGTGCCCAACCGAAGGCACAGGCGTTGGCGGTACAGGACGGCAAGGTGCTGCAAGTCGGCAGCGATGCACAGATCAAAGCCTTGATCACGCCACAAACAAAAGTGGTGGATCTGGGTGGTAAAACCCTGATGCCTGGCCTGATCGACACCCATTCCCACGCGATCTTCGGCGGTCTGGAAATGGTCTCGGCCAACATGGAAGACGAGGTGGTCGAGCTCGATGAACTGGAAAAACGCCTGCGCGGCTGGCGTGACGACGGCAAGGCCAAACACGGCGATGTGTTGACCATCGCCGGCATGAGTTCGGTGTATTGGGCCAAGGCCGAAGCACTGGGCAAAATATTCAATAACGGTGAATGGGCCAACGTGCCTGTGGTGTTCACCGGCAGCGACCACCACACGGCCTGGGCCAACGATTTCATGCTCAAGCGCGCCGGGATTGATGCCGCGCTGCTCAAGTCTTTGCCCGCCGCCGAAGTGGACACCATCGGCAAACGTGCCGATGGCACCCCCAACGGTTTCCTGGTGGACGCCGGTTGGGACCGGGTGTCCTCGAAAATACCCGTGCCGAGCTCCGCCGACATGCTCAAGGCCGCCCAATCGGCTGTGCGCTACAACAACAGCTTCGGCATCACCGCCTGGATGGACCCCGCCGCCAATGCCGCGCCCGGCGAACCGCTGTTCGCGCTCAAGCCCACGGAGAAAACCGTCGGCGTGCTGCCGGCCTACAAAGCCCTGGCCGAAGCCGGTGGCATGACGGTCCACGTAGCCGCCCTGTTGGTGGCCAACTCAAAAAGCGTACCGGCCGATCTCGAGACGCTGGACAAGGTTCGCCAGCAATTTCAGGACATCCCCAACCTGACCCTGCCCGGCGTCAAGATCTTCGCCGACGGCGTGATCGAATTCCCGGCCCAGAGCGCGGCGATGATCGACCCTTACAACAACTCGCACAAACAGGGCGAGCTGCTGATCGATCCGAAGCATTTCGGCGAACTGGTCAGCGCCATCGACCAGCGCGGCTGGCTGGTGCACATCCATGCCATCGGCGACCGCGCGGTGCGGGAGTCGCTGAATGGTATCGAACAGGCGCGCAAGGATCGCCAGAGCGGCGTGACGCACTCGATCACCCACCTGCAAATCGTCAACCCGAAGGAGTTTGCGCGGTTCAAACCGCTGAACGTCATCGCCTCGATGCAACTGCTGTGGGCCTCGGCCGACGACTACACCACGGACATGATCAAGCCTTACGTCAGCGCCCTCGCCTTCCGCTATCAATACCCGGCGCATTCGCTGCTCAAGCAAGGCGCGACCATCGCGGGGGCCAGTGACTGGCCGGTGTCGTCGCCCAATCCGTGGAATGCCATGGCCCAGGCCATCACCCGTGTCGGCCCGATGGGCGTGCTGAACATCAAAGAAGCCGTGGATCGGGAAACGATGTTCTACGCCTACACCGCGAATGCCGCGCGAACCATCGGTCTGGAGAAGCAGATCGGTTCGCTGGTTGCTGGCAAGCAAGCGGACTTCATCGTGCTCGACCGTGATGTTTTTACCGTCGACAACAAGGCCCTGAGCGACACAAAAGTGCTGCAAACCTGGTTTGCCGGGCGCGAAGTCTACGCACCGACCCTCTAATAAAAACCCGCTGTAACCCGCTGCCCGATCCCGTGTTCAAGACCGGGATTCGGCGCCGCTTTGCCACAAAAAACTGCCCATAACAATCACAATATCGGGACTGCATTCATGAAAGTTTTCACCCTGCTCGCCCTTGGTTCCTTGAGTCTGCTGCCGTTGAGCAGCCAGGCCATCGTCTTGAATGACGACTTCTCCGTATTGGTGGACCTGACCCTGGCGAGCGACTACCGCACCCGTGGTATTTCGCAAACACTCAATGACCCCGCCGTGCAGGCCGGTGTGACCCTGGCTCACAGCACGGGGTTGTACATGGGTGCCTGGAGTTCGAACGTCGACTTCGGCGGCGGCCTGAAAACCCGTCAGGAAGTCGACTACTACGGCGGCTGGCTCTGGGAAGCGACCGAGGACGTCAACCTCGACATCGGTTACCTCAAATACACTTACCCGAAAGAAAGCCAGTTCAACCAGAGCGAGGTCTACGGCATTCTCAGCGTCTACGGGGTGAAGCTTGGCGCCTATTACTCCGACGATGCACCGGGCATCGACAGCAAGCAGAACTCGCTGTACAGCTATGTCGGTTACGAAACCCAATTGCCGTATGACACCGGCCTGAAACTGCGCTACGGCAACATGGACTTCAAGGACCCGCACCTGTACTCGAGCTCGGGCCATGCCGAAGACTCGTACCGCGAATGGGAAGTCAAACTGACCCACGAACTGGCCGGTGTGATGCTGGGCCTGAGCTACATCGACACCGACCTGTCGAAAAGCCAATGCACCAGCAACTGGGGCTACGACGACCTGTGCAGCGCCACCGTGGTGGCGAGCGTCAGCAAGTCCTTCTGACCCACGCCAATTCCCTGTGGGAGCCAGCTCGCTCCCACAGGATCGCGTTGAATCTGATGGTTCAGCGGCGTTTGAGGATCTGGTCCATCACCCAGTCGGTTTTCAACGCTTCCCCGGCCACCGCCGGATGCTGCGCTTGACCGCGAAGGTGTGCGTTCATGCCCAGCACGTGATGCCACTGGATGTGCTCGTGATGGTCGATGTGCAGGCTGAGTTGCTCATCTGCGTGAAGCTGCACCGGGTGTTCATCGAACACCGAAAAGCTGATCCGCCCTTGGCTGCCGATCACCTCGACCCGATCCTCGCGCCGGTCAGCGACGAAGTTCCAGCAGCCCATGCCAGTCGCCCCCGAAGCAAACCGCCACGTAGCACTGACTGCATCTTCGGCGGCATACAGCCCGGCCTGTCGCGCGGTGAAACCGGCGACTTCGGTGATGTCGCCGAGCAGGTACTGGAACAGGTCCAACCCGTGGCTGGCGAGGTGGGCGAAGTAGCCGCCGCCGGCAATGTCCGGGTCCGTGCGCCAGTTGTGTGAGCCGCCCAGGTCGACTGGCGACGGGGCTTTGGTGAGGGTCCAGGTCAGGTGCCGGACCTCGCCGATCCGCCCGGCTTCCAGCCACTGCCGCACTGGCTGGAAGCGCGGCAGCGAACGTCGGTAGTAGGAAACGAACAGCTGCAATCCGGCGTCGGCAAAGACCTGTCGCATCTCGCGGCTTTGCCCGGCATTCAGCGACATCGGTTTTTCGACGCAGCAATGTTTGCCGGCGGCGGCCACCATCAGGCTGTAGGCGTGGTGACTGTCGGGCGGTGTGGCGATGTACACCGCATCCACCTCGGGGTCATTGATCAGTGCTTGCGCGTCGGTGTACACCCGGGCGATGCCATGGCGCGTGGCGTAATCCGTCACGGCCTCCAGACGCCGCCCCATCACCGCCACCAGTGCCGAACCGGGCGCCTTGTAAAAGGCTGGCCCGCTCTTGCGCTCGGCAACGCTGCCACAACCGATCATGCCCCACCGCACCACGTCCATGTTCAACTCCTGTGGGTTAGCCGATGCGCAAGGCGCGCAGGTCCAGACGACCGTCCTTGAGCGGCGGGCACCAGTAGTAGCCGCCGGTGATCGGGCGGCTGATGCGGTACAAACCGTCGGTGATGCCGTCTTCCAGACCGCTCATGCGCCGCAGTTGCGCTTCGAACGCGTCGAGGGAAAAACCGAACGCGAGGAACATCAGGCCGGCGCGATCCCCTTCGATCCACGGCATCGAGCGACGGACCACGAACGCCTCGGGTGCGAAGCTTTCCTGGGCGGTGCGCTTGACGTGGGCTGAAACTGGCGCGTCGTCGAGTTCTTCGTTGTCGCTCAAGCGACGGCCCATGATGTTGTCCTTTTCATGGGACGGCAGCGCGTGGAAGCCCTTGAGGTCATGCTGCCACTGCTGGATCGCGGCAAAACTGCCACCGACCAGACCGTCAGCGCCTTCGCTCAACAGGGCGGCAGCGATAGCGGCTTCGTCGTGAGGGTTTTCGGTACCGTCTTCGTAGCCGGTCAGGTCGTGGCCGGTCATGTGGCGGAAGGTTTCGTTCATCTGCACCAGGCGCAGGGCCGGTGCCAGCGCGGCTTCGATGGCCTGGCTGCGATTGAGCAATTCACCGCGGTCGACGCCGTGCAGCCAGCACCAGAGTGCGTGTTGCGTCGACGGGTTGTCGACGCCCACACCGGTCAATGCCGGAAAGGCTCGCAGGCCATCGACCTGAGCGTGCAACGCCTTGACCAGCGACTCGCCAAAACCGACTACAGCCGATTTCCCGTCCACCAGTTGCATCAAGTTATCGAGCGCGACCGGCAAGGCTTCGGCGGATTCGAGGGCGAAGAACATATGGCGAGCTTGAGGCGGAACGGGGGTGGCGAGAATGCCCGGCTGGTAATAACTCATATGAACTCCTTGAAAAAGAGCGTGGAGTTTAACCGGAGGATGAGCGTTTGTGTGCACGACCCGTAGCAGCTGACGAGCAGCGCGAGGCTGCTACAGGGGATCCAGGGCTGGGGTTTCGTTGCGGAATGCGCTCGGGCTCATGCCAGTCCAGCGTTTGAAAGCGCGGCGGAAGCTGCGTACGTCGCTGTAGCCGACTTCTTCGGTGATGCGTTCGATGGACATGTCCGGGTTGGCCAGCAGGCTCATGGTGCGGGCCTGTCGCACTTGTTCCAGGAGTGTTTCGAAGGTCAGCGCATGTTCGGTGAGGCGGCGGCGCAAGGTGCGGCTGCTCATGTTCAGGTCGCCGGCGATTTTCTCGATGTGACTGCCCTCGGTCAGGTCGCGGGCAATTGCCCGTTCCACAGCCTGGATCAAGTCCATTTTCTGGTGCACTTGCGCGGCTTCCAGCTCCAGCAATTTCACCGCCTGACGCAAGGCCAGGGAATGGTGGTTGGGCAAGTGAACATCCAGCCAATGCGCCGCGATCACCATGCGATTTTGTAAGCAGCCGAAGCGCACGTCCGGCCCCAGCACGCGCGAATATTCGTCGAGATAATCCGGCGCAGCATGCATGAATTCCACCGCCATCGGCTTGAAATCCGCCCCGACCAACGCCCGGCCGTACACCAGCAGACTGGCGAAAAACTCCTCGACCGCAAACAGTTGCACATCGGCGAACGGCAAGCGGCATTCGACGTCGACAAACACCCGGTCCCGCTCCTCCTCCACGCTCGACACCACGATCCCGCCGGAGGTGTGCTGATGCCGAATGCCCAGCTCAAAGGCATCGCGCAAGGTCTTGCACAGCGACAACACATGCCCCAGCAACCCCAGCGTACCGAGCACATTCTGCGCGCCGACCCACAAGCCCAGGCCCTGATTGGGCAAGGCTTTGAGCGCGCGCTGAATCATCGCCACGGCCTGCCGATAGGAAATGCGCTGGGCCGGGTCCTGAAGATCTTCAAAGGTAAAACCCAGCCCTCGGCACAGGCTGTCGGGGTTGATGCCTTTTTGCTTCGCGACTTCGGCGAGGGTTTGCAGGAGAAACGGCGACACCAGCGCCAGTTCAAAGGTGGGATCAATCACTTTCATTTGCATGGGGCCATACATTCCGGGGCGAACTGCATTCTTATTTTTGTTACCGGTTATGTCGAAAGAAGTTAGCACAGGGTTCAAAGGCTGTCCGCAGAAGTCCCCCTAAATGGCCGCCAATACCCTGCCTTGCACCGCACAGACAGCTTATTTCTATGTGGCGGCCCTCGTATGGACGCAGGACAGCCCGCTAACAATAATAATGAGTACCCCCATGATCCCGACCCGCACGAGATTTCCCCTACTGGTCATCAGCCTGGCCGGCATTTGCGCCACTCATCCGGCACTGGCCACCGAGGCTGGCGTGGACAACATCGGCCCAGGCACCGACGGTTTTTTCATGTTGCCGCTGTCGCCCGACAGCCTTCCGGACAACATGGTTGCGTTCAACCTCTACTACAACCACTACACCTCCACGAAGCTCAATATCAGTTCGCTCGGCGGCAAAGTGCCGGATGTCGATATCGAATCCACAGCGGTGATTCCACGCCTGGATTACCTCAGCCCGCTGCGGGTGTTCGGTGGCCGGTTGGCGGGCTACATTGCGCAGCCGTGGCTCAAGCAGGAAGTGGCGGTATTCGGCTTGCACGACACCCGCGAAGGCATGGGTGACACCACTGTCGCGCCGATCATTCTGTGGGACATGGGCCCGAACCTGACCCTGGCGGCCGCGCTGGAAATCACCGTGCCGACCGGCGAATACAGCGTCGATCGCCTGGCCAACACCAGCAACAATTTCTATACCTACAAACCGCTGTTCTCCTTCACCTGGCTGCCGACGGATAAGACCGAGGTGTCGATGAAGACGACGTACAGCTTCAACGAGAAAAACAAAGACACCGATTACAAGTCGGGGCAGATTTTCCACTTCGATTATTCGGCCAGTTACAAAATCACCGACAACTTGATGCTCGGGTTGAACGGCTACTACCTCAAGCAAACCACCGACGACAAACAGTTCGGCCACACCGTACAGTTCAATGGCGAAGACGTGAACGATGGGGTTCGCGGACAGGTATTCGCGATTGGTCCGGCGTTGCACCTGACCTTTTTGCAGTACGCCACGGCAGAGATTCGCTGGGCCAAGGAGTTTGATGTGGAGAACCGGCCTGAAGGGGAAATGTTGTGGGCCAAGGTCAGTATTCCTTATGCGTTCTGACGATTGATCGTTCCCACGCTCTGCGTGGGAACGATCATCAGGAATACACCGGCCAACTATCAACAATCCGCCCACCCCGAACCGCCAGCAACTCCCCAAACTGCAACAACACCGATTCCGTCTGGGTCGGCCGCAAAAATACCTGGTCCTCAACCCCCAGCCCCACCGCCGCCGAACCATTGACCATTTCCTGATTCGAGCTGCGGCCATACACCCCGTTGCTCTGCAACCCCGATGGCGATTCAAACTCCGCCATCCAGTTACCGCCATAGATAAAAAACGTCTCGCGCTGATTGGTGTCCCACCAGGAAAACAGCCGGGACTTGTCATCCAGCGCCGGAATGTTCACCGCCCCGGTGCTCTTCAACACCGGCGTAGCGATGTACGCCGCCGGCACATGCTCCACCAGCGACGGCAAATCATAGTGCGTCGGCTTGAGCATCGCCGTCCCCACCGAGACCTCACTGCTGAGCTGTTCATGTTCATGCATGCGATAACTCGGGCTGCCGGCGGTGTTGAGGGTCAGCCCTTGATGCCACAGGCCGGGATATTGCTCACGGGTGAAGTCGACGCAGCGGTTGTAAATCACCATGACCTTGGCGAACAGTTCTTCGGGTGAGCCCAGAATCCCCGGCACACCCATGCCCACGAACGGGTCGTAGCCCATGAACCCGGCGAACTCCAGGTGCTGAGGATTTTTGCTGATCAGCGCGAGCATCGGTCCGAGCACCGCCGTATCGTTGACACCCCCACGATGCAGCCCGACATCCAGTTCGATATTCACCCGCAATCGCGTGCCCAAACCCTGCGCCAGCGCCAGGTACTGTTGAAGTCGTTCAGGCGTATCAAGCAGCCATTGCAATTGCTTCGACGGATCAAAAGTCCCTTTGTGCGACTGATAAAACAACTCGGCCGAACGCACGGGCAGCGGCTTGCCCAACAGGATGTCGGACTCGGGAAACTGCACCGCATCATGATTGAGAAACGGCTGATGAAACGACATCAAGCGCTGCGTGCCCGCGCGCTTGGCGATGTAGGCCAGCAGCCCCGGCGCTGGCAGTGATTTCTCTACCAGGCGCAGGTGCTTGCCGCCGCGTTTTACCGACAGCATCACCGCATCGATGTTGTGATCCAGCCGGTCAAGATCGATCAGCATCACCGGCCGCATCGGCCCGTGTTCTTTGAGTTCGCGGTTCAGCGTATTGAAATAATCGTTGTATGGCGCACCTCGGTCACCCGGCCGCAGCCACGCCCCGACACCCGCCATCAACACGCCGACGCCGGCGGCCCCCATCAGGAAATTGCGTCGATTCACCGCCATCAGCTCACCCCCAGAATCGATGCCAAGTGTGCATTGAGGAACTTGCCGCTGGGGTCCAGCGCTTGCCGCGCCTCAATGAATTCCTGCCAACGCGGGTACAACGGCTGCAGGTTTTTCGCGTTGAGCGTATGCAACTTGCCCCAGTGCGGCCGGCCGTTGTACTTCCAGAAAATCGGTTCGACGGCGGCGAAGAAGTTGTGATGGTCCATCTGATAATGCTGGTGGACCGAGATCGAGCAACTGTCTCGGCCTTCGAACATGCTCAGGGGAATGTCGTCGGCTTTGACGTAGCGGTATTCAATCGGAAACCAGGTGCGCAGGTCCTTGTCGTGAATCAGTTTGAGGATCTCGCGCAGGCACGCCGGGCCGTGCTCGGCCGGCACTGAATATTCCATTTCGTTGAAACGCACCGTGCGCACGTTGGCGTAGATGTCGAACGAGTCGCCCACCCGGTCGTCGAAACTGGCGAGGTGGCGCAGGCTGTTGAGCAGGGTCCGGCGCAGGTCCGGAAAGTCGCTGCCGTATTTGTCGATCTTCTCGATCAAGGTCACGAATTCGTTACCGCCCTCCTCATCCGCCGGAATCGGCGGTGTCGCAGGGTCAGTGGTTTCGTTGAGGGCGATCGACAAGGCGTAGTCGGAATGGGTCACCACGAGCATTTCCCAGTGCTGGTTTTCCCGGGTGTTCTTGTCGAGGTCTTCCAGCAACTCTTCGGTCTTGGCGATCCACTGCCGTTCCCTCAAGCGATACGCGGAGCGGTTTTGCAGACGAATTTTCGTCGTTACCCCAAGCGCGCCGAGGGACACCCGCGCCGCGCTGAACACTTCTGGATGACGTGTGCTGTCGCAGTCCAACACCTCGCCCGTGGCCGTCACCAATTGCAGGCCGCAGACGTGGGCCGAATAGGACTGGAAGTTCTTGCCGGTGCCGTGGGTCGAGGTGGAGATTGCGCCGGCGAGGGTCTGGTAATCGATGTCGGCCATGTTTTGCAGGGCCTGGCCGACGTCTTTGAGCGGTGTGCCCATGCGCGACATCGGCGTGCCGGCGGCGAACTCGGCTTGCAGGGTTCTCGCGTCGTGATCGAGCAGCCCGGTGAAATAGCTCAGGGACAGCAATGTGCCGTCGGTGGGCACCAGCGCGCTGAAGGAATGCGCCGAACCCACCGGGCGAATCTGGCCGGGGGCCTGGCGTACAACGTGGGTCAGCTCATCGAGATTCTTCGGCGCCAACCGCGCCGCCGGCAGGCAGCTCTGGCCGCCCGACCAGTTACGCCAAGGGATCAGCCGTGGCGCGCGCAGCAGTTCGGCCAGCGCCGGTGTGGAGCCGAGCGCGGTAAAGGCGCCAATGACACTCGCCCGTTGCAACAACTGACGCCGTGTTAAGTCCATCATCATGAATCGCACCCTGTCGTTTTTATTGTGGGATGTGCTGGCCGGACATGAAGCTGATCAGCGCCAGGAACTGTTCTTGCGAACACTGCATGCACAACCCCATCGGCGGCATGCCGTTGTAGCCGTTGATCGCGTGATCGAGCAGCGTGTCGGCGCCCTGCCTCATCCGAGGCTCCCAGGCTTTGCTGTCGCCGGTCAGCGGTGCGCCGGCGGCCGGGTTGGCGTGACAGAGCTTGCAACTGTTGTCGTAGACCTGCGCCAGTTCGGCATCGGCGGGCCTCGCGGTGGCCGCGTCAATGTGCGTCGCCGGGCTTTCCGGCTCTTTGCCACACCCTGCGAGCAACACCACGCCCCCCACCAGGGCAAAACAGAGACTAGGCTTTTCACTGAATCGGCGTGCCCGCATGGCGTTCCTCTCAGGGGGTGCCCGGTCAGCCGGGTGCACCGTTTATTGTTGTGATCAAGGAGAACTCAACACTAAGGCACCCGGCGTGGGCGGGTTGAGGGCATTGGGGGCCAACAAGGGGGGCTTCTGAGGCCATGACCGATGCGCCGTGAAATCCGCGCGCCATTACCACCGGCACAAAACCCTGAGATGAGTCATGACAAGCGAGGCCGAGGTCTGCTAAAACGATTCATCAGTGCATGACCCAATCCAGAGGGGGTAGCGACATGACCACAGCCAACATTCTCGACAACCTGTTTCCGAGCCTCGCCGACATCCCGGAAAAGTACCGCCTCGACGGGCAGACCGAGCAGCGCGAATACCTGGTCGATGGCGAACTGAAAACCTGGGACGGGCCGCTCGCCCAAGTCCGCAGCCCGGTGTACCTGAGCGGCGCGAATGGCGACGAGCAAGTGATCCTCGGCAGCACGCCGCTGCTGGACGCCGACACTGCGCTGATCGCGCTGGACGCCGCCGTCCGTGCTTATGACCGCGGGCAGGGCTTGTGGCCGACCATGCGCGTGGCCGAACGCATCCAGCACGTCGAAGCCTTCCTGGGGCGCATGCGTCAACAGCGTGAGGCGGTGGTCAAGCTGCTGATGTGGGAGATCGGCAAGAACCTCAAGGACTCGGAAAAAGAGTTTGATCGCACCTGCGATTACATCGTCGACACCATCAATGCCTTGAAGGAACTCGACCGCCGCTCCAGCCGCTTCGAGCTGGAACAGGACACTCTCGGCCAGATCCGTCGCGTCCCGATGGGCGTGGCCCTGTGCATGGGCCCCTACAACTACCCGCTGAACGAAACCTTCACCACGCTGATTCCGGCGCTGATCATGGGCAACACCGTGGTGTTCAAACCGGCCAAACTCGGCGTGCTGTTGATTCGCCCGTTGCTGGAAGCGTTCCGCGACAGCTTCCCGGCCGGGGTGATCAACGTGATCTACGGCAGCGGCCGCGAGACGGTCAGCGCCTTGATGGCCAGTGGCAAGATCGACATCTTCGCGTTTATCGGCACCAACAAAGCCGCCAGCGATCTGAAAAAACTCCACCCAAAACCTCACCGATTGCGTGCGGCGTTGGGCCTTGATGCGAAGAACCCCGGCATCGTCCTGCCCGAGGTTGATCTGGACAACGCCGTCAGCGAAGCGGTGACCGGCTCGTTATCATTCAACGGCCAGCGCTGCACCGCATTGAAAATCCTGTTCGTGCATGAAGACGTGGTCGAAGCGTTCATCGAGAAATTCAACGCCAAACTCGCCAGCCTCAAACCCGGCATGCCATGGGACAGCGGCGTGGCACTGACCCCGCTGCCGGAGTCGGGCAAGGTCGATTACCTGCATTCGCTGGTGGCTGATGCCGAAAGCAAGGGCGCCAAGGTGGTCAACCCCAACGGCGGCATGGCCCGCGCCTCGTTCTTCTACCCGGCGGTGCTGTTCCCGGTGACCCCGCAGATGCGTGTCTACCAGGAAGAACAGTTCGGCCCGGTCATCCCGATCGTGCCGTACCGCCATCTGGACACGGTGATCGATTACGTCCTGGAATCGGACTTTGGCCAGCAGTTGAGTATTTTCGGCACCAACCCGGTGGCGGTCGGCCGACTGGTGGACACCTTCGCCAACCAGGTCGGGCGCATCAACCTCAACGCCCAATGCCAGCGTGGCCCGGACACCTTCCCGTTCAACGGGCGCAAGAATTCGGCCGAAGGCACGTTGTCGGTGCATGATGCCTTGCGGGTGTTTTCAATCCGCACATTGGTCGCGACCAAGTTCCAGGAAACCAACAAGGACCTCATCAGCGAGATCATCAGTGGACGCAGTTCGAGCTTCCTGACCACCGATTACATTTTCTGAGGACGCCGAGCCTGAGTACCTTCAGCCATCGACTGCCACCGCTGCTGCGCCGACTGCTACGTCCATTGCTGGACCCGTACCGGCGCTATCGCCACGCCAGACTGATCCACGCGGTGCGGGTCTCGCTTGGGTTGCTGGCGACGATCCTGCTGACCACCGGCATCCATTTACCCCACGGTGAATGGGCGTCGGTGACGATGCTGGTCGTGATTGGTGGCTTGCAGCACCACGGCAACATCGGCAAAAAAGCCGCCGAACGGGCCATTGGCACGTTGATCGGGGCCGGCGTCGGTCTGCTGCTGGTCGCGCAACAGGCCTGGCTCGGGATGCCGTGGCTGACCTATTTCGCCATGTCGGTGGTGTGCGGGTTTTTCTCGTATCACGCCATTGGCAAGGGTGGTTACACCGCGTTGCTCGCGGCGATTACCGTGTTTATCGTCGCGGGGCACGGAGACAACCCGGTCACGGACGGCCTGTGGCGCGGGGTGGATATTTTGATCGGCATTGCCTTGGCGCTGGCGTTTTCCTTCGCGCTGCCGCTGTACGCGGTGTTTTCCTGGCGCTACAACCTGGCCGATGCGCTGCGTGATTGCGCGACGATCTACGGGCGCATCATCAATGGCCAGCCAGTCAGTGATGACGATCACCTCAAACTCATGGGGCGCCTGAATTCGGTGATGGTGCAATTGCGCTCGCTGATGCCGTCTGTGTCCAAGGAAGTGAAAATCTCCATGAACGAACTGGATGCCATTCAACGCAATTTACGCATGTGTGTCAGCACCCTGGAGATCCTCGCCAACACTCGTCCGGATCCCTGTGACTTGAACGCCATGGCGCAATTGCAATCGGCAATGACTGCCGAGCATCGGCAGATCCGCGTGCAATTGATCGGGATGGCGCGGGCGTTGAAAACCGGTGCGTCGCAACGGCTGAGCCGGCCTGTCGACTTGCCGCCCGCTTCAAGTCTCGAAGCGCCGGTCTACAGCCCTCTGGACGGTTATCGGCTGCTGACCCGACAGTTCGCCGCCAATATAGGTGAGATGCGCCAGCGACTGGCCAAGACCGCGCCGCGCTGGAACATCTGACACTTACTGCGCCGCCAGTTTGCGCGATTTGAAACCCCAACCCTGTTGCATACCGGCGGCGGCCAGCAAAATCGCTGCGACTCCGAGCCATTGCAGTGGTTCCAGGCGATGACCAAAGGCAAACCAGTCGACAAAAATCGCCGCAATCGGGTAGATGAACGACAACGCCCCGGTCAGTGCCGTCGGCAGTTTTTGAATCGCGCCGTACAACAACACGTACATCACGCCCGTGTGGACGATGCCAAGCGTCACCAGGCTGGCCCAGGCACTCGGCGCTTGCGGCAGCGCTGAAAAGTGCGCGAACGGCGCGAGCAACAGCACCCCGGTGCAGACCTGGATCAAGGCGATCAGATGGGGTGGCGTACCGGTCAGGCGCTTGATGATCAGCGCGGCAATTGCGTAAAGGAATGCAGCACCCAGCGCCAGTGCAATCCCCATCAGGTAATCATTACCGCTCTCGCCCTGCCCGCCATGGGCGCTGACAATTGCGAGCATTCCGAGAAAGGAAATGCCCAGCCAGAACAGTTTCTGCAGGGTGATTTTTTCGTTGAGGAACAACGCGGCCAGGCCCACCAGCATGAACGGCTGCACGTTGTAGACCGCCGTGCCAATGGCAATCGAGGCGCGCGAATAGGACGCGAACAACAGCACCCAGTTGCCGACAATCGCCACGCCGCTGAGCACCGCCAACAGGAAAGTGGCACGGCTCAGAATGCCGGGACGGAGGAAGCCGAACGCAGCGCAAATCATCAGCAAGGTGCCCGCCCCGAACAGGCAACGCCAGAACACCACGTCCAGCACCGGTTGCCCGGATACCAGCACAAACCAGCCAATGGTCCCGGAGATCAGCATGGCGGCGCTCATTTCGAATGAGCCGCGACGTATTGATTTGTCCATCTTCAGACTCCTGTGTTTGAGCGCAAAGTATGCCAATCCCGCCAGAGGCTTCTCCAGCGCAAAAAGCAGGCTAAACTCGGTTTTTGCCTTTTTTATCAAGGCAGTTTCAATTTATTGCCTTACAGGGGGTTCGCCATGACCGACGACATCGACCAAGTCCTGATCAGCGCATTGATGGAAGACTCGCGACGCTCGCTCAAGGCGTTGGCGCACCTCAGCGGCTTGTCCTCGCCCAGTGTCGCCGAGCGTCTGCGTCGCCTCGAAGAACGCGGTGTGCTCAAGGGCTACACGGTGGAAATCGATCCGAAATGCTTCGGCTATCAACTCCAGGCCATCGTGCGGATTCGCCCGTTACCGGGTCAATTGCAGGAAGTGGAGCGGCAGATTCAGGCTATCCCTGAATTCACCGAGTGCGACAAAGTCACGGGCGACGACTGCTTCATCGCGCGCCTGCATGTACGCTCCATGGAACAGCTGGACACGCTGCTCGACCGCCTCAATACCCACGCCGAAACCAACACGGCAATCGTGAAGAAGACTCCGGTCAAACGCCGGTTGCCACCGATGGCGTAAGTGATGTTTGCTCCGGACTGACGTAGATTGAGGTTTTTCCGGCGAAGGATTGACGGTATGAAAACCCAAGTATTGGTAGTGGCTGCGCTGCTGTTGGTGGGCTGCGGCACAATCCAAACGGTGATACGCGGCGATGAAGTGGCTGCGAAGAGCCTCAAGGAACAAAAAAGCTACTGCGGCGCCGTTCCACGAATCTACAGCGGTGTGACCTATGATTTTTGCAGCCTGAATGCGCCGCTCCAAAATGGAAAGGATGCGCAAGTACATGACAATGCGCCCGCCATTGTGCTGATCGATGTCGTCATCTCCGGCGCACTCGATACCTTGTTGCTGCCTTACACCATTTACCGCCAACAAGCCGACGGCAGCTTTGTCATCACTGAATGAGCCCTTAATTTAAAGCAATAAAAAACCCGCCTAAGCGGGTTTTTTACTCAAGGCCTTCGATCAATCATCGCGGCTCATGATGCCAAACAGCTGCAACAAGCTGATGAAGAGGTTGTAGATCGATACATACAGGCTGATGGTCGCCATGATGTAGTTGCGCTCGCCGCCGTGAATGATGGCGCTGGTCTGGAACAGAATGCAGACCGAGGAAAACAGCACGAAACCTGCGCTGATCGCCAGTTGGAGGCCGCTGATCTGGAAGAAGAAGCTCGCCAGCGTCGCACCCAGCAGCACGAAGAAGCCTGCGGTGATGAAGCCACCCAGGAAGCTCATGTCCTTGCGGGTAATCAGCACGTAGGCCGATAGACCACCAAACACCAGTGCCGTCATCGCGAACGCCGAACTGACCACTTCAGCGCCGCCCTGCATCCCCAGGTAACGGTTGAGGATCGGGCCGAGCAGGAACCCCATGAAACCGGTCAGGGCAAAAGCAGACACCAGGCCCCAGGCCGAATCACGGAGTTTGTTGGTGAGGAAGAAAAGGCCATAGAAGCCGATCAGCACCACGAACACGTTCGGGTATCCGACACGCATCTGCTGAGCGACAAATGCCATCACGCCGCTGAATGCGAGGGTCAGAGCGAGTAAGCCGTAAGTGTTGCGCAGGACGCGGCTAACCTCTAGCTGCTCAGCCTGCACGCTGTTATTAACTGCGTAATCCTGTTCGCGCATGGCGACACTCCTGTTGGTATGAAACGTTCAGTCGCAAAGATCATAACAGACGCTCTGTAACAAGCTATGCAGAGAGTTTGACAGTGTGTTTCATTCAGGTATTATGGCGCCCGCAACGCAAACGGAGGTGTGGCCGAGTGGTTTAAGGCAACGGTCTTGAAAACCGTCGACTGTAACAGGTCCATGAGTTCGAATCCCATCGCCTCCGCCATATTTGTACCGACAAAGCCCTGATTATTCAGGGCTTTGTCGTTTCTGGGGTTTGGCGAATTCTTCGCCGCTCGGGATGTGTTCCATAACTATCTCCTCCTCGCCGACGACGACAGACATGGCTCGATCTAGCGGCCCACGGAATTGAAGAGGCAGGCCATGGCCGAGGAACAGCAGGACCGTTACAAAACTTTCCGCTTTCCTTCTCCCCCGCACGCATTCTCAGGACAATGGGCACAAACCCGGGCATTTTCTGAGCCTTCTACTGGCGGAGCCTTATAGAGCCAAACCGAAATTAGCGAATCCCCGAAAAAGTCCCCGAACCTTTTCGGCCCACCCCGACGTCCGGCTGACCGCTTCACCATCCCACTTGCAGGTCGCAAGCTGACAGGCTCGGGCATCCTCTCCGCCGCTCGACCAACCAGCAATACATATTTTTGATGCTTATTAACTTTCCAATTTTGTCGATGCAGCCTCTAATCCCCTTCGACAAGAAGGTTTGCAAGGGCTACTTCATGGCGGCCCCTACAAGGCGCAGCAGGTTCGTTGCCTGCTTCGTGCAAACGCTGATTGTCTGAGATGAAACTCCTCTTTTTTCCCCGAACCTCCCCCAGGAGGTGCGGGGATTTTTTTGCCTTCTCCGGTGTGCAGCCACCTCCCGCTGCGTAGCGACCCTATATCCATGGAACACTGAAAGACCGCTTCGGATCAGTTGAAGCTTGTTCGCCGACAGGGCCGCACGCTTAAAACAACTACTTACAGAATAGAAACTCATAAAGTCCGATCTTGTACTACCGAGTGTTAGCTTGTGCGCTTTATCGGGCCATGAGATACCAGAGCCTTAATCATGCACAGAAAGCTCCCCAGCATTCCTGCCCTAAGTGTTTACCTTGCCCTTGCTTTTCTCTTTACGGGCGCATGGCTCACCCACCCTGCCCCCAAGCATGCTTCCTTTGCCCCGACAAGTCCGGTTTTGACTGTGACGGATCAGGCGGCCAAGCCCATTTATACCAGCCGTTTCGCCTCCTCCGGACTGGTGGACTTCGTGCACTCTTCAGCGGTAACAGCCCTGCCTGACGGTAGCTTGATGGCGGTCTGGTTCGCCGGCACTCGCGAAGGCGCCGCCGATGTGCAGGTGCGCTCCGCTCGTTTCAACGTGAGTACCGGCGAGTGGGGTGAAGAACAGGTCATGGCCACTCGGGAGTCGACCCAGCAAAGCACTCGAAAATACATCCGGAAACTGGGCAACCCGGTCATTGCTCTGGCGCCGGACAATCGCCTGTGGCTGTTCTTCGTCTCCGTGTCCATGGGCGGCTGGGCCGGTAGCGCGGTCAATGTGATGGTTTCGGACGACTTGGGTATGAATTGGTCGGCACCGCGCCAATTAATCACTTCACCCTTTCTGAACATCAGCACCCTGGTCCGGTCGGCACCGGTGTTCCATGCCGACGGCTCCATCGGCTTGCCGGTCTACCACGAGTTTCTGGGCAAGTTTGCCGAGTACCTTTACCTGAGCGCAGACGGTGAAGTGATCGATAAATACCGCATCAGCCACGGCAATAACTCATTGCAACCCGCGGTCGTTCCGCTGGACGGTCAGCGTGGTATCGCCATGTTGCGCTATGCCGGCGACACGCATCACCGAGTCCTGGCGAGCCGCACCGAGGATGCCGGACAGACCTGGAGCGAACCTTATCCGCTCGATCCATCGAACCCCAACTCCTCGTTGGCGGCCGTTGCGACGCCCGGACACGGATTGCTGGTAGCGCTCAATGACCTGCAAGAGGGACGCTTCAAACTGAGCCTCTATCTCACCGATGCGAAGATGGACGATTGGCGCCTGGTGCGCGATCTGGACAAATCACCGGACCCCGAGGGCGATCCGTATTCGCCCCTCGCCTACAAAGAACTCATCGGGAAAGAGTTCCGCGATTCCAGTGGCAAGCTCCGCCAACCGCTGGAGGCGCAATTCCTCGACAACCTCGACAAACGCGTCTGCAAAAGCGAAGGGTGTGAGTTTGAATACGAATACCCGTACTTCATCCGCAGCTCCGACGGGATGTATCACTTGGTTTATACCTGGAACAACACCTTCATCAAACACGTGTCCTTCAACGATGCCTGGCTGTCCGAGCGTCTCAAATGATCAGCCTGTGGCAAGCCCATCTCAGCTTCGCAATGATCATTTTCCTGGTCATCCCGTCTTTTGGCCTGAGCAGGGTCTGGCGCATCGCGCTGTTGCTTACATTGCTGGCCAGCAGCTTCATACCACTGGACGGAATTTCGCTGGCCGCTTACTTGCGCAGCCACATGGATGACCTCGCGATCACCTCATTGGTGTTCATGGGCTGGGGCTGTCTGTGTCGACTGGGTGTGTTGCCGCCCGCGCAGCGTGATCAAACCGGCGTACTGATCCTCTTCGCCGTCATGGCCCTGGTGTTATACCCGGCAACGCTGGGCTTGAGTGATCTGGACCCTTACCGACGGGGTTTCAGCCCACGCCCCCTGTTGTTTGTCGTGGCACTGCTGACGTTAGGCCTGTTTTACCTGCGAAATTACCTGGCCATCGTATTGTTGACGAGCGCGACCCTGGCCTTCCTCGCCGGGATCAAACCCTCCCACAACTATTGGGATTACCTGATTGATCCGCTGCTGGGCCTGTATTGCGGCCTGACGCTGCTGGTGGTGGGGACGCGCTGGACGTATCGCCGGTTCATCACGCTGCGCGGGCCAATACCAAACGAATCCGTTTGAAATTTAACGAAATTACTAATAGGGAAACATCGATGGGCTGGCTGAAATCGAGACGTTTGCATTACTGGCTGGGCGCAACAGCGATCGCGTTTGTGCTGTTTGCACTGCTGCGGGTGGTGTTCTTTTTCGGCTTTTCCGGTTTCGACGCCAAAGCCCTGAGCGACGACAACGCCGTGCTGGAAACCCTGGGCATCGGCTTTCGCTTCGACTTGCGCCTGGCCATTCTGGTCATGCTGCCATTGGCGATATTGGCCTGGATCCCTCGCTGGAACCTGATCAGTAGCCACCTCGTTCGCTGCATCGCCCGGGGGTATCTGGTCGCCGTTCTCAGCGCCATTCTGCTGATCTACATCACCGATTTTGGCCATTACGCGTACCTCGGCGTGAGGATCAACGCCACGGTATTGCGCTTCATCGAGGATGCGCAAATATCCCGTGATATGGTCTGGCAAACCTATCCGGTCATCTGGATTTCATTGGGTTGGCTGGCAACCGTCGCGTTCGTGACATTGGCGCTGGTGCGTCTGGAGCGCGTCACGCTGGATCGCCCCGGCACCGTCATTTCCCGGTTCTCCGCGACGTGGGGCAGTGCGTTGATGGTTGTGCTGGTGCTGCTGGGTATTTTGGGTCGTGTCGAACACTTGAACCTTGAAAACCCTGTGCCGCTACGCTGGAGCGATGCGTTCTTCTCGGGCAATAACCAGGTCGCCGCATTGGGCCTGAACCCGGTGATTTTTTTCTACGACACCGTCAAAGTCGGCCAGTCGCGCTATGACGAAGCGACAGTACGCGAACTTTATGCGGTCATGGCCAACTATCTGGGCGTTGATAAACCCGATCCGCAGACCCTTAACTTTGTCCGCCACCAGGCACCACAACCCTACAAAGTAGCGGGCTCGCGGCCACCGAACGTGGTGTTCGTGATGCTTGAGTCGCTGGGCACCAGCGCCGTCGGGGCCTATGGCAACCCGATTAATCCGACGCCCAATATCGATCGCCTGGCCACGCAGAGCTGGTTCTTCAAACACTTCTATGTGCCAGTGACGGGGACCGCAAAAACCGTCTGGGCCAGCATCAGCGGAGTACCTGACGTTACTCGCCAGGATACTGCGACGCGTCATCCACTGATCACCAATCAAAACACGCTGGTCAATGCCTTCACTGGCTACGAGAAGATCTACACCATTGGTGGCAACGCCGGTTGGGCCAACATGAATGCCTTGATCAAACAAAGCATCGACGGCGTTCGCCTGTACGACGAGCGAGACTGGAAATCCCCGGTAGTGGATGTCTGGGGCATCTCGGATCTGGACCTGTTCAAGGAGACCGACCAGATCCTGCAAACGCTGCCCAAGGACAAACCGTTCTTCGCCTATATACAAACGGCCGGCAACCATCGCCCCTTCACGATTCCAAAGATCAACGACGGTTTCGAGGTCAAGCACCCTACCCTGGAGGAAGTCCAGGCCGCGGGTTCGCGCAGTGTCGACCAATACAACGCCGTGCGTTTGCTGGACTTCAACATCGGACGCTTGATGGAAATTGCCAAGGCCGGTGGCTGGTACGAAAACACTATTTTTGTGCTGTTTGGCGACCACAACACCCGCATCGCCCAGATCCCTTTCCTGCCACCGGCCTACGAGCAACTGGGTCTGGAAAGCAACGCGGTGCCGATGATTATCCACGCGCCAGCCCTGATCGGCACGCGCAAGGTCGATGAAGCCGTCGGCCTGGTGGACTTGCTGCCAACCGTGGTGGGCATGGCCGGCCTGGAGTTTCGCAACAGCGGCATGGGCCGTGATATTCAGCAACCTGCGCCCGAAGGCGAACGCGTGGTGCCATTGGTGTTGCGTGAAGGCACGTTCCCGTTGATTGCCGGCGTGACCCAGCACTACTTGGTACAGATGGAACACGACGGAAGCTCGCCAACTCTCCATGACCTCGCCTCGCCAACACCGCTGGACAACGTCGCCGACCAACACCCCGAAGAGTTCAAGCGGCTGTCAGAGTTGACCCGCGCCATGCATGAAACGTCACGATTGATGCTGTACCAGAACGTGCGGAAATAACGCCTTTCGCTTGTTGACCCACTGGTCGACTGAAGGTACCGTTTCAGCACATTCAGAGTTTCGCCAATGGCGAACCTGATCGAGTTTTTGAAGCCCCGCCAGAGGAATCTGCCGGGGCTTTGTCGGCTTTGGCTACGGAGAAGATGATGTCCAGAGCACAACGCCGACACGATACACGCCGCCTCAAGTCTCGCTTTTTTGCAAAACAGCGGGCCTGTGAATGCTGGACAAACAGCGAAAAAAACGCCGGGATTTTTGCCAACCATGGGAAGGTGTGTTCTTGCTGGATGTGCGGTAACCCCAGAAAACTGGGATTACTCACGATGCAGGAGCTACGGGCTGACTCAACGATTCAAGAATGAATATAGCGCCCGCTCGCAGAGCGTTGATGTAGCGCGATCGAACTTGGGACCTGGCTAGATCGTTAGCTCTTTATTGAGGTTGCCCATTACAAATGAATAAGCGTCTGGCGATCTGAAAAAAGAGTGCCACGCATAGGGTGCCCTGAAGTAAGTGCGATTCTCCGACCGCCAGATAACGACGACATGCCCTGCCAGACCTGCGCCGGCAGCCGCTAAATGAAACGTCCTCATAAGCGCTTCTTGCGTATTATTTGACTGACTACCGAATGAAGCGTCCAACGGGAAAATTATCATGTTTTGCCCACCCTGACGCACATGAGCGATGAGGTACTTCGCCATCTCCTTCTCCTTTAAATTACTACCGCTACGGCTGGTTGATCCTGGGGCATGCAGACAAAAGACTGAGTTTTCAATGTGGAACTGAGAGGCAGGCCGGATCCCTGTTATTAAAACCGCACATTGTATTTATTGCTGGCGACATTCAGTGTCGCCATAACTCTTACAGCGTTATCACCGAAAAACTTCTGGACAACACCGTCATAGACACAGAGTACGGCGCCTTCATCCGACACATATGAACTACCATTATTCACCAACACCAAGTTGTTCACACCGTAACTATGCGTGATATCTGACTTGAGCTTATTGCAAATAGCAAGATGATCAGGCTCGCCAGCAATTACCATATCAGGGGAAAGCAGGGCCAGCAGAAAGAGTAACTTTTTCATCTTGCCTCGCCGTCAGTGTATTAAACAACAATGGCGCCGGATGGTAATTTGAGCTCGATGACCTGTCAATGTGCGATATCTGCCAGCTTTTTCGCGGTTTCAGATTTCATAAAATACAAAGCTTGATTGTTTGAATACTGGAAAACCAAAAACAAGTCCGACACGCCAACTAGGTTATTACCGAGTTCTAATCGCCAGAAGCCTCTTAACGACGTAAGAAATCACATGGCAACCCCTCATACAACTAAGTCAACAGGTCCAAGAATTAAAACCCCATCGCGTCCGCAAAAGGCAGCTTCGAGTCCGTTTGTCCTCAATGACAACTCAGCAACTGCAAGGCCATTTCATCACGTGGTAGTTTCGCCCACCACATGGTCTTTGAAGCCCCAACTCCAAGGCCAACAAATCCGCCAATGGCTGTGAACGACTAATCAATTTGACGTGTCCTTGCTCGATCAATACTTCCGGCAACAGGGTGCGGCAGTTGTAATTGGATGACATCGAGGCGCCGCCATGGAACAGATCAAGTACACCACCGGCGCAGCCGTTACCCCGATAATCTGCTGTTCGTGGCAGGTGCATCTGCCATAAAGCTATCTCTGAGACGCCCGCGCCCTGGCCACAATGCTGCGGCTACCGCTCAGGGAGTGGGCCTCAGCCTGCACAGACGCCCTAAAGCCCACTTGCTTGATTAAAGTCAACTCTGCGCTTGACCAGGTGTTTACCCTTGAACGACTGGGGGCTTACACGCCCGTGGAGCAAGTCATGTACGGACTCCGTCATCACTACCGCGATCTACGGCAACTCATTCTCGGGTTGCTGCCTGACCCCGCCCAGACGATCACCTCCCCTCCCACTGAAGCACCCTTCAGGGCGGTCACACCGTGGCCGTTCTGTTTGATTGCGTTGATTTGGCGCGGTTTAGTACTTCCTGCTTATTTCTGAGTTCCAGGAGTCCATCATGCAAACACAATCGAAATGGGTTCTCGTCGCTATTTTGGCCAGCAGCATCTTCATGGCAAACGCAGAAGACGAGCATCACCCTGCCGATGCGCCTACCGGCGCAATGGCCGCCAGCACACCGTCCGAGTCCTCAATGTACAAAGCGATGAGCGAGCAAATGCAAAAAATGCAGGCGGCCCACGATAAAGCCGCCGCTGCGAAAACCCCGGACGAGCGACACGCAGCTATGCAGCAGAGCATGAAGACGATGAAGGAAAGCATGGCCATGATGAGTCAGCAGCATGATGCTGCGGGGTGTATGAACATGGGCTCCCAAATGGGGATGTCTGGCTCCAAGGATGGCATGGGTAATGGAATGATGGGCATGATGATGAAAATGATGGATCAGCAATCGTCAATGATGGACATGCCAATGAAGGAGTGACGATTGCCAGATACCGTACCAAAGGCAACGAGGAGATCGTCATGTTCGATATGAGTCACTTCACACCACTGAGCGCCTTGCTGGGCGGTCTTTTGATCGGCACTGGCGCAGCGCTGTTGATACTGTTCAACGGGCGCATCGCTGGTATCAGCGGCATCGTCGGCGGACTGTTGCGCCCGATGGCTGGCGATGTCACCTGGCGAGTGGCGTTTGTGCTGGGGCTGGTCATGGCTCCGCTGCTTTACCGGCTGATCGCACCACTGCCCGAACTGCAGATCGATGCGGGTTATCCGCTGTTGATTGGCGCCGGGATATTAGTTGGCGTCGGGACACGCTATGGCTCTGGCTGCACCAGCGGACATGGCGTCTGCGGTCTGTCGCGTTTGTCACCTCGCTCAACGGTGGCGACAGTGGTGTTCATGGGTGTTGGGTTTATCACCGTTTTTGTTATTCGCCACCTCCTGGGAGTGAACTGACCATGGCTCTTTTTTCCGCCTGGATGGCGGGACTCATATTCGGTCTTGGCTTGCTGGTTTCGGGCATGACCAACCCCGCCAAAGTGCTCGGTTTCCTGGATGTGGCCGGGGCTTGGGATCCCTCTCTAGCCTTCGTCATGGTGGGCGCCATTGCCGTCGCAGCGGTGAGCTTCCAGGTGTCAAGAACGCGGACGCGATCACTGCTGGGCCTGCCGATCAATCTGCCCACAGCTCGACACATCGATCGGCGTCTGGTCATCGGGAGCATGCTGTTTGGCATCGGTTGGGGTTTGGCAGGGATTTGCCCTGGCCCTGCGTTGGTACTGATGGGCTCAGGCATTCTCAAGGGCGTGGTGTTTGTCATGGCCATGCTGGCTGGCATGGGGCTGTTCGAAAGGCTTGAGCGACAAAGACGTCCAGAGTCACCGGTTCCAATTCCCGAGAATAAAACCCGCTGATTTTAGCTGGGAGTCGACCCTGTTCGCCTGAGGCGTCATTGCTTCTTGAGTAACAGCAGCAGTAGCGCTGTGGACGCAATCACTGCCCCCATGAGGAATGTGCTGTCCGATCCAATGCTTTGCCATAACCCGCCCGCTAGAACACTGGCCATCAACATACATACACCGCTGACCAGATTGAAAATGCCGAAGGCGGTTCCCTTGAGTTCTCTGGGCGATTTATCAGCTACCAGTGAGGCCAGAATGCCTTGGCTAAATCCCATATGGAGTCCCCACAACGCGACACCCAACATCATCGTGATCACTGAACTGGACTGAGCAAGTACAAGATCCGCCAGGATGAGCAACCCCATGCCCACACAGAGCAGCTTCGTGCGACTGACACGATCGGACAGCCAGCCGGCCGGGTAAGCGGACAACGCATAAAAAAGTGACATGATCACCATCACCAACGGTACCCAGGTGACCGACAGCCCGGCCTGCTGCGCCCGCAATACCAGAAACGCCTCGCTGAAACGGGCAAGCGTAAACACCCCACCAATAATGACGACCCACCAATACCCGGAGGAGAAGTCGTGAAGGACGCTCCAATGAATTGGAGAACGGAATTTAGGTGTGCTGGAGACGTGGGTCGATTCTTTTACACCAGTGACAATGAGCGCTACCGCTATTGTTGCGGGGATCACTGCAAACCACAGCACACGCTGGATATCTGCAAGCCATAGCATAAGCAGGATGGCCAGAGCGGGGCCAAGAACAGCACCCACGGTATCCATCGACTGCCGCAGCCCAAAACAGGCACCCCGGATTTCTGCTGGCGACACATCTGCAACCAAGGCATCTCGCGGTGCACCACGAATGCCTTTGCCGATTCGATCCAGAAAACGTGCAATAAAGACAACGTCAGCCGAATGCGCAAGAGGAAAAAGTGGTTTGCTCAGCGCCGCTAAACCATATCCAAGCAGCAGCAACCCCTTGCGCCGCCCCATAAAGTCACTGATAGCGCCAGAGAATATCTTGACCAGCATCGCGGTCGACTCTGCAATCCCCTCGATCACGCCGACGGTCAATGCACTCGCACCCAATGTCGTCACTAAAAATACAGGGAGCAAGCTGTGTACCAGTTCAGAGGATAGATCCATGAACAGGCTGACAAAGCCCAGCGCCCAGATCGTGCGCGGTATACGAATAGGCTCAGCTTGAGTACCTGGACTTTCGCTGCTCATAGTTTCGTCCTTCGCTGATCTGCACTTAAGAGAGACTGCGAAAATCAAAGATCCTCTAATTAATAGCGCATATGCATCGATTAAGCGCCGGCTGGACCAGCGCATGGCGATCTTGCTGGCGATTGCCGAATGGAGCACAGCCTGTCGATTCGTGAAATCGTCACAGCAGTCAATGAAACCACCCAGCTCTTGCGACATGGGCGAAGCAATCCTCAGCCAAGCCGCTCATTGGTGCATGCGTTTACAAGAAAACACCTGCACGCAGGAGGAAAAGCGGGCCTTCAAGGAGTGGATTCAGATGGATCCTCGCCAGTTACCAAACCATCAAAACACCTCGAAAAAGCTGCTGACTGAGGTATCGACGCTGCAGAACGGCGCGCACAAAATGTGATGCGCTGAAACGGCCGCACCATTGCAGTGCAATCTGTTGGCGAAAACCGCTTTCCTCAACTAGGGTCACTACGCAATCAAACGCCCCGCTCATAGGTGGAGGCCCCTGATCAAGGAGAGATAAATGCCGTCCATTCGCACTGTCGAAAAAACCTATCGAGCCTGGTCGAGCCCGATCCTGCTGGAGCTCAAGGAGCGAGAACACCAACTGGACCCCGTCGCGCGCCAGGCGCTCGAAAACATCCTCGTAGAAAGAAGATTGATCAACCTCGGCAATCCTTCAGGCGGTGAGCGGCGCAACGCGGGTCGGGACAACCATCAGTAACCCGCGTCCGATGACCGGTACACATTCTGCCTTTCGCTCATGCAGACAGAAGTCCGAAATCCAAAGGAACTGGCACTACGCCATTAATGTCGTAGCGGTAGCACCTGGAGAATCGGATGACTCGCACTCGCTATTTTCAAATCACCTACCGTTTCAACGATGACCGGCACGTTTTCGTACAGCCAGACACGCACATGAGTCACGCAGACGCATGGTATTACGCTTGCCTGCATTCAGGGCTGGGACTTTCATATGGGCAAAATCACGATCAACAAAACGACGAGGCACTTCGGGGTCACGCGCAAGCAGGCGGCCTGACCGATGTCAGCTGGGAAGAATTACCCAGTTGAAAAGGCCGGTGCGCCTCTTTACAGACAATCCTTCACGGCTTTGCGCATGGCGTCGGACTTGGCCCAAGGTGGCCCCTGATACAACGAAACCCTACTGCCGTCCTTGTACTTGACGATATCGAGAATTTCATCCGCAGTGATAATGCTCGGCGCAGTCAGCCGATAGCCATTGGAAATGCCGACCTGAGTCGTTTTCGGAATTTCTTTCTGCCATGCCGGCAAAATGCACGCCGCCAGTTCTTTGGGCGGCTTGTTGCTGTATTTGCTGACGTTGGGTTCACCCGGCACCACAGACGCTGGCAACGAACAACCCGCCAGCATAGACAACGTTACTCCCCCAATCCACATCCGCATGACGCATCCTTATCCCGTAAAAACGCGAAATGTAACGCTTCGCCGGCCGGACATCCATCTATTGAATACAACTCAATGTGGAGCATTGTTTCCTGAAGGCTCTGGATAGGTTCTTTCGTTGAGATAAGCCATCCACCGCTCATAGGCTTCATGTTGCCATTGCGTGACCCGCTCCCACTCCGGGCCGCTCAGTTGATGCGCTGAAATCAGCCTCATCATCTCTGTGGTGGCGGCATCCAGGTCAACAATCAACTCCTGGGCATGAAATCTGAAGTCATCGGTATTGCTCATAGAGTGTGGCCTCGCCCTGACGAAGTTCATTGACCTTCGTACGACAACCGCGAAGGTCAGTCGCCCTCAACTTCCCGACGAATGGAAGCACTTTCTATCCCTCGGGAATCTGACGAATAAACGTTACGCGGTTCTAAATGGAACTACTCTTTACACCCGAGAGATTGCTGGAGGTCGTCATGTGGCTTAATGAACATGAAAACGCACTTCGCCGTGACCTGCAAAGCGTTGCGTCAGATTTGAGGTGGTCGGCGGTCGAGTTGCTGCGCATTGAGCAACAGCTACGCCAGGCGGGTAATGAGGTGGATGCGCAAGCCGTTCTCAAGTTATGCGCTTTGTTTCAGGGCGATGAAGCACGCCTGGCGGGCTATGCCGAGGAAGTGAAAGCCAAGTTGATCAGTCGGAAGAAGGCTCACTAACGGGAGCACTGTCATGAACAAGTCGCTGTTCACGCTGGCAGTCCTGCTGGCGATGGGTGGCTGCAGCACCGAGGAACGTATTTACGGTACCCAGCCCTTGGTCGCGAAAGTCCAGACCGGGATGAGCAAGGATCAAGTGCAGCAGATCGGCGGTCAACCGGTCTCGATCACCGACCGCACGGTGCAGCCTGGCAGTTGTTTTGACTACACATTGACGCACGCGGACCAGCATCAGTCGTACAACGTCAGCTTCGATGGCAACGGCAAGGTCGACCACAAAAGCTTTATGACTTGCGCCGAATGGAGTCATGTTCAACACAAAGCCAGGGAACCCTCACGTATAAGCGGTGGTAGTGGCTATTGAACGACGTGGCTTGCTGAAGCCGTCAACCAGAAACAGGCCAATCCAAAAAAGCCCCGGCATTCCGGGGCTTCAAGGCTGTCGTCATTCGGACTTCTGAGCTAACGGGCGAACCGTCCTCGCTCTATAGGCGGGAAGCGATGCAGCAAAGGCCAGCGCTTCCTCTCTGCTGCTGAATGACCCCAACCGGTCACCTTGGGTGCAAACCCGCCAGGGGCCATTGTTTACGCTGAGTACGTCGTAACCGTTCATGTGCATTTTATTCAGCATCGGAACACTCATGGTCACCTCCTGTTCGGTAGTGGAACCGACGATTGCCTGCAATACCTTACACCCGACCTTTGCCCAAGTGCCGACCAGACGTCGCGTCAGTAATCCAGCGTTCAATTGCACTTTTCGCTGGGAACATCGCTCTAACACCTGAAATAGAGATCACGGCCCGAATGTTGCATTTTTATTTCGTTTTTATGACACGCGATTGTTAGGTAACCGATGAAAGTACGTGCAACGGTCATTTGCGAACTGGACCGACATGTTCTCCTGGTGCGCAAAACCAGGTGTCGCTGGAGCTTGCCCGGCGGAAAAGTCGAACCCGGTGAAACCACGGCGGGCGCCGCGTTGCGTGAGCTTCAAGAAGAAACCGGCCTGGGCGCCGACAACCTGCTGTACCTCATGGAGCTGGAATCGGGTGGCACGCGCCACCATGTCTACGAAGCGTCGGTGCCGAACCTTGAGCAGGCCCGGCCGCAAAACGAAATCATCGACTGCATCTGGCACCCGCTGGAAACGGTCGACAACCTGAGCACCAGCGACGCCACGCGCCAGATCGTCAAGGCGTTTCGGCGCCGCTTGTAAGCGTGTTCAGGCCAGAGCTGTCGCGGCCTTGGCGATGAAGGCGGCCACCTCAACCGGCATCGACGCCAGCGACGCATGACTGGCCTTCAACGTCAGGATTTCCCTGGCACTCAGCCGTCCGGCCATCCATTGCTGATTCTGCGGCGCGATCATCCGGTCCTCGCTGGAGACCTGATACCACGCTGGTTTGGTCTTCCAGGCCACCGTGCCGATGGTGTCGCCGAACGTGCTAGCCCGCGGTGCTTTCTGGATGATCCCCATCACCAGGCCCTCGGCAGCCGGTAAATCCTGGCAAAAACTCTCGTGATACAGTTCGGGTTTGACCCACAAGTATCCATCGCTGTCGGGGGCCAGGTTCGCCGCCGCTGCCGGTGGATGCTGTTGGGTGATGCCGCCGGGACTTTCTCCGGCGTCCGGGGCGAAGGCGGCGATGTACACCAGCCCCACCACATTCGGCTGATCGCCCGCCTCAGTGATCACGGCGCCGCCGTAGGAATGACCAACCAGCAACACCGGCCCCGGTACCTGAGCGATCATTTTTCGGGTGCGCTCGGCATCGTCAGCGAGGGAAGTCAGCGGCATTTCGACGGCGCGGATTTTCGTGTAACCCTTGTTCAGCAGTTCGGCGATGACTCTGTTCCAGTGGGCCGCGCCGCCCCAAAAACCGTGGACCAGCACAATGGTGGGTGTGTCGCTCATCACGATGACTCCTGTGTAGGTGTGGGTTGTTTTCAGAGAGCGTCAGCCCTGGTCGCCGCCGCCGACCGGCATGATCATGCCGGTGATGTAGGACGCTTCGTCGCTGGCCAGAAACAGGATAGCGCCTGCCTGCTCATCCAGCGTGCCGTAGCGCTTCATCAAGCTGCTGTCGAGCGTCTGGTCGACGATCTGCTGATACCAGACCTTTTCCTCAGGACTTTGCTCAGCGGTGTTGCGCGCAATGACCCGGGGCGGCGCTTCGGTGCCACCGGGCGCGGTTGCATTGACCCGCACCCCGCGACCGGCGGTTTCAAAGGCCAGACAAGCGGTCAGTGCGTTCACACCACCCTTCGCCGCGCCATACGGCACGCGATTGATACTGCGCGTGGCGATAGACGAGACGTTGACGATGGCGCCACTGCCCTGCTCCAGCATGAACGGTAGCGCCGCATGACAGCACCACAACGTCGGGAACAACGAGCGGCGGACTTCGGCTTCGATCTGCTCCTCGGCATAATGCTCGAACGGCTTGGTCCAGATTGTGCCGCCGACGTTGTTGACCAACACGTCAAGCCGTCCGAAACGCTCAATGGCAGTTCGCATCACGCGACTGCATTCGCTGTATTGCTCAAGGTCGGCGGTCAGGGCCAGCACCTGATTACGTTGGCCCAACTGCTGCTGCACCTCAAACACATGCTCGCAACGGTCGACCAGAATCAACCGCGCCCCCTCAGCGGCCATGCGCTCAGCCACCCGCCGCCCGATGCCTTGCGCAGCCCCGGTAATCAGCGCCACTTTTTCGTGAAATCTGTTCATACCCACCTCGTGAAAAAACACCGACCTGCAGGAGCGAGCAGGGTCGCTCCTGCAGGGATCGCGTGTGCTCAAGCCGCGCTGGCGGCGAATTTTTCGTAGTAGAAATTCGCAGGCTGGACGCCTTGCTCGCGAATGAACTGGCTGACCGCCTCGACCATCGGCGGCGGGCCGCACAGGTAGACGTCAACGTCACCCTCGTTCAAATGCCGAGGCTCGATGTGCTGGGTCACGTAGCCCTTGAGTGGATGCTGGCTGTCGGGGTTGGCCACACAGGCGCTGAAGCTGAAGTTCGGGATGCGTGCGGCGAAGGTTTCGAGGCGATCGAGTTCCACCAGGTCGAAGTCGTTGGTCACGCCGTAGATCAAATGCAGCGGATGTTCGCTGCCCTGCTCGGCGATTTTTTCCAGCATCGCGGTGAACGGCGCCAGCCCCGTGCCTCCGGCCAGCAGCAACAACGGACGACGAATATCACGCAGATAGAAGCTGCCCAGCGGCCCGGCCAGGTTCATGCTGTCGCCCGCCTTCGCCATGCCCGTCAAAAAGCTGCTCATCAAGCCGCCGGGCACGTTGCGGATCAGGAAACTGACTTCGCCGTCGCGCTGCAACGAACTGAACGAATAGGCGCGGGTCTGCTCGCTGCCCGGAACCCCGAGGTTCACATATTGCCCCGGCAGAAACGCCAGCGTGCTCAACGCTTCACCCTTGATCGACAGCGCGATGGTGCTGTCGGACAACTGCCGCACCGCGCTGATCGTCGCGTCGTAACTCACCTGCCGCGTGCGGCAAACCTGCGAGGACGCCGGCACCCGCACCACGCAATCGCTCTGGGCGCGCATCTGGCAAGTCAGGACAAACCCCTGCTCGGCTTCTTCCGCGCTGAGAGCGTCTTCGATGTACTCCTCGCCCAGGTCATAACGACCGGCCTCGGCGAAGCATTTGCAGGTGCCGCACGCGCCGTCACGGCAGTCCAGCGGGATGTTGATACCCTGGCGATAAGCCGCATCGGCCACAGTTTCACCGGCATTGGCGTCGATGAACCGGGTGACGCCGTCTTCAAAATTGAATGCAATGGAATGCGTCATGACAGCCGCCTCACAAGTGGTAGACATCGATGACCTGGCGAACGTAATCGTTCTTCAGGATCACTTTCTTGGCCTTGATCAGCGGGTTTTCACCGCGCACATCAAGGGTGTAGAAACTGCTGCCGAAATAGCTGTCGACGGTTTTGTAGCGAAAGCTCAGGGTGTGCCAGTTAAAGCGCACCTTGCACAGATCGTCCGCCTGTTCGAGCAGCTCGATGTTGCTGAGGTTGTGTGAGGTGCGGGTGTCCGGAATGCTCGCGCTGGAACGCTCGGTCTTGATACGGAAGATGCGGTCTTCCAGCCCCGTACGGTTGCCGTACCAGATCAGCGAGATTTCCCGCTGCGGGTCTTCGGTCAATTCGTCATTGTCATCCCAGGACGGCATCCAGAAGGACGCATCGGCGGCGTACAGCTCCAGCCAGTCGTCCCACTGCTTGTCGTCGAGGTAGCGTGCTTCGCGGTAAAGAAAATCACGCACGGCGTCATAGGTGATGGTCATTGCACGGCCTCCACGGCAATCAATTCGGACTGCTCGGCGGCCAGCGCCTTGAGCATCGTCTGCTGCCAGTATTTGTGTTGCAGCACGAACAGGCCTTCGTCCTCGGTGCGCACGCCGCTGAGCAGCGGGTGCAAGTCGATTTCCTTGGCCGCCTCGTCAGCGCCTTCGATCCAGTGCTCGGCGCCCCGGGACATGTCGTTCCAGGTGGTGACGCTGCCCTGATAGCTGGTCTGGCACGAACGAAACTCTTCCAGATCGTCCGGGGTGGCCATGCCGCTGACGTTGAAGAAATCCTCGTACTGGCGAATCCGGCTGGAACGGGCGTGGTCGCTTTCACCTTTGGGGGCGATGCAGTAAATGGTGATTTCCGTGCGGTTAACCGAGATCGGCCGGGCGATGCGGATTTGCGAGCTGAACTGGTCCATCAGGTACACGTTCGGGTACAGGCACAAGTTGCGCGAGTTCTCGATCATCCAGTCGGCGCGAGCCTTGCCGAAATCCCGGGCCAATTCGTCGCGCCGCTCGTACAGCGGGCGATCTTCGGGGTTGGACCAACGCGTCCAGAGCAACATGTGGCCTTTGTCGAAAGAATAAAAACCACCACCCTGCTTGGCCCAGGTGCCGGCGCTCATGGTCGGGTTGCTGTCGCCGGCATCGCGTTGTTTGCGCTGGTTCTGGGTGGCGGCGTAGTTCCAGTGCACCGAGCTGACGTGGTAACCGTCGGCGCCGTTTTCGGCGGTGAGTTTCCAGTTGCCTTCGTAGATGTAGCTCGAAGACCCGCGCAGCACTTCCAGGCCATCGGCGGACTGGTCGACGATCATGTCGATGATTTTGGCCGACTCGCCAAGGTGCTCAACCAAAGGCACCACATCGGCCTTGAGGCTGCCGAACAGGAAGCCGCGATAGGACTCGAAGCGAGCGACTTTGGTCAGGTCATGGGAGCCTTCGCAGTTGAAGCTCGCCGGGTAACCGGCCGCGGCCGGATCCTTGACCTTGAGCAGCTTGCCGGAGTTGTTGAAGGTCCAGCCGTGGAACGGGCAAGTGTAGGAGCTTTTGTTGCCGGTCTTGTGCCGGCACAGCGTCGCGCCGCGATGACTGCAGGCGTTGATAAAGGCGTTGAGCACACCGTCCTTGTTGCGCGCGATGAAGATCGACTGGCGCCCCATGGTGGTGGTGTAGAAATCGTTGACGTTGGGGATCTGGCTTTCGTGGGCCAGGTACAGCCAGTTGCCTTCGAAGATGTGTTGCATCTCCAGATCGAACAACCGTGGATCGGTGAACATCTCGCGCTTGCAGCGATAGATGCCGGTTTCTTTGTCATCTTCAAGCAGGGAGTGAAGGTATTCGGGTCGCAGGGACATGGCCGCCGCCTCCATTGTTTTTATTCAGGCAGGGCCATGCTAGGACGGGGGGGATGAGGCGGACTATCCGCTGGGTGCAGACGTTTATCCGTTTACTGCAGAAGAAATACTATGATCGTTCCCACGCTCTACGTGGGCATGCAGCCCGGGACGCTCTGCCTCCCAAAAGCGGACGCGGAGCGTCCGTTGAGGCGTTCCCACGCGGGAGCGTGGGAACGATCAACAGTGAGGCGGCGTTTGCGAGGTCAATGGCGGCGTTTGAGGGTGTCGGAGGGCAGTTCGCCGAACTGTTTGCGGTAGCTGTCGGAGAACCGTCCCAGGTGCAGGAAGCCATAATCCATGGCCACTTCCGTGACGTTGCGCACGTTGCACGTCGGGTCGCTGAGGCACAGGTTGATGCGCTCCAGTTTTTTCTGCCGGATGTAGTTTTGTGGCGACGTTCCCGCATTGCGCTCGAACAACCCGTACAGCGAACGCAGGCTCATTCGCGCCTGGCGTGCCAGTTCCTCACTGTCGATGTCGTGCTTGAGGTTGCGTGCGATGTAGTCGGCAATCACCTCGAAAGCGGGCGAACCCAGGCTTGTGCGAATGACGTTGGTTTTCATCAGGCTGAGCATTTTGCTGACGATGATCTGCGCATAGTGCTCCTGCACACGCGGGATCTGCTCGGTGGCCTCGGCTTCCTGGCAAATCATCGCGAGCAAGCTGACGAAACCCTCCAGTTCATCGAGTTGATAACGGCTCTCCAGAAACCGCACGCCCTGCCCCGGATACCGCCAGCGCTGTTCATCGCACACCGATTCAAACAACCGAGTCGGAACCTTGAGGATGAATTTTTCGCAATCGTCGGAATAGGTCAGGTCAACCGGTTCATCGGGGTTGATCAGCAGCAACTCACCGGGGGCAAAGTAATGTTCCTGGCCCCGTGCGCGCGACAGACAGTTGCCCCGCAGCAGCACTTGCAGGTGATAGATGCTGTCGAGTGCGCCGGAGGTCACCCGCACGCTGGCGCCGTAGCTGATGCGACACAGGTCCAGACTGGCGAATTTGCGGTGATCGAGGCTGGCCAATGGTCGTCCGACATTGGGCATGAGGATGCAATGGTTGCCGACATGCTGATTGACGTAACCCGACACCGCATAAGGGTCGGCATGGTCGAATATTCTGCTGCGCTGACTCAACAGTTGCGCGTGCATCATCGGGTCACTCTCGTTGTTGTTATTGGCGGTGTCAGTTTCATTCTAGAACAGTGCGTATAACGATTGCCAAATACGCAAACCCCTGTGGGAGCCGAGCTTGCTCGCGATGACGGAGTGCCAATCAACATAGATGCTGAATGTTAAACCGCTATCGCGAGCAAGCTCGGCTCCCACAGGGTTGGAGTACGGCGCTATCAATCTTCCAGCGCGCGAACCCGTTCGTGGCGTTGTTGCTCTTCGGGCTGGGCGGTCGACTGTAGCGTGAAATCAAATTCAATTTCAGCAAACCGCCCGCTCACACCATGCGCCGCCGCGCGTTGTTGATCGTCGCTGAAGCTGATGTGAGCGATCAACTCGTCACGGGTGGCGTAGGCGAAATCGTCATGCAGGTACTGATCACCATCGAGGTTGATCTGGGTGGTCAGGTGACGATGATCCGGTGCCGAGATGAAGAAATGCACGTGCGCCGGACGCTGGCCGTGACGGCCCAGTTCATCGAGCAGTTGCTGGGTCGGACCGTCCGGCGGGCAGCCGTAACCCGACGGCACGATGCTGCGGAAGCGGTAGCGACCTTCGGCATCGGTGACGATGCGGCGGCGCAGGTTGAACTCCGATTGCGTGGTATCGAAGTACGAATAAGTGCCACCGGTGTTGGCGTGCCAAACGTCCACCACGGCGCCAGCCAGAGGTTCGCCAGCGGTGTTGAGCACGCGCCCTTGCATGAACAGCGTCACACCCGGATCGAGGCCATCATCGAGTCGCGCTTCGCCTTCGGACAGCGGCGCGCCGGCTACGTAGAGCGGGCCTTCGATGGTCCGTGGCGTGCCGCCGGATTTTCCGGCCTGCTCGTCTTCAGCGTCCATCAGCAGGTCGAGGTAATGTTCCAGACCCAACCCGGCCACCAGCAACCCGGCTTCCTGACGCGCGCCCAGCACGTTGAGGTAGTTGACGGCTTTCCAGAACTCTTCCGGGGTCACCGCCAGGTCTTCGATAATGTTTACCGAGTCGCGCAGAATCCGATAGATCAGGGCTTTGACGCGTGGGTTGCCGGCGTCATTGAGCAGGCCGCTGGCGTCCTCAAGAAACTTCTGTGCGCTGGCAGTGTGGGAAATCTTGACGTTCATGGTGGATCCTCATCTTGTAATTATTAGCGTAGCGAACTGAACAGGCTGGGTTCAGCGGTCATCCTCGCGGATGGAAGACGGATGCCGGCACATCGCGTCGATCTCGATCGCCATGTAGGGAAACAGCGGAAGTTGCATCAGCAGGTCGTGCAATTGCTGGACGCTGTCGACATCGAAAACGCTGTAGTTGGCATAGTGCCCGGCGATGCGCCACAGGTGGCGCCACGTGCCCTGCTCTTGCAGGCGCTGGGCCAGGGCTTTCTCGTCGGCCTTCAGCTTGGCGGCGGCTTCGGGGTTCATGTCGACCGGTAGATTCACGGTCATTTTGACGTGGAATAGCATGATCTCTCCTCAGGCTTGATGAACGGAAGTGGATGTTTTGTCACGACGGAAAAACGCCAGGCGTTCTTCATCGAGGCTCAGGCCCAGGCCCGGTGTTTGCGGAACATGCAGTTCAAAATCGCGATACGCCAGCGGCTCGCTGAGAATGTCTTCGGTCAGCAGCAAAGGGCCAAACAGTTCAGTGTCCCAGGCCAGTTTGTTCAGGGTGATAAAGGCATGGGCCGAAGCGATCGTGCCGAGCCCGCCTTCGAGCATGGTGCCGCCGTACAGGGCGATGCCAGCGGCTTCGGCAATCGCGGCAGTGCGCAACACGGCGCGCGGGCCACCGTTCTTGGCGATCTTCAAGGCAAACACTGACGCAGCGCCTTCTCGTGCCAGATTGAAGGCGTCTTCCACGCATTCGATGGATTCGTCAGCCATGATCGGCGCCGGGCTCATCGCATTCAGGCGCGCCATGCCGGCGCGGTTGTTGCGCGAGATCGGCTGTTCGATCAGGTCGATGCCGTTGGTGCCGAGGATCCGACAAGCGCGCAACGCGACCGCTTCGTCCCAGGCCTGATTGACGTCGACCCGCACACTGGCGCGGTCACCCAGGGCTTTTTTGATCGCGATGACATGGGCCAGATCGCGATTGACTTCACCGGCGCCGATTTTCAGTTTGAAGATCCGATGACGACGCTGGTCGAGCATTTTTTCCGCTTCGGCGATGTCTTTGTCGGTGTCGCCGCTGGCCAGGGTCCAGGCCACCGGCAAGGCGTCGCGAACACGCCCGCCGAGCAACTCGCTGACAGGCAGGCCGAGGCGCTTGCCCTGGGCGTCGAGCAACGCGGTTTCGATTCCGGATTTGGCAAAGGTATTACCGCGGATGCTGCGTTCCAGACGCAGCATGGCGGCGTTCACATTGCCGCTGTCCTGGCCGATCAGCAGCGGCGCAAAGTGTTTGTCGATGTTGGTCTTGATGCTGTCCGGGCTTTCATTGCCGTAGGCCAGGCCACCGATGGTGGTGGATTCACCGATCCCTTCGATGCCATCGGCGCAGCGCACACGGATGATCACCAGGGTCTGATTCTGCATGGTGTGCATCGCCAGCTTGTGCGGGCGGATGGTCGGCAGATCGACGATGATCGTCTCGATCGATTCAATGGCTGTTGCACGCATGTCGATACCCATCAGGTTCTTAAAGTTCTGGAACCGATTCTCGTACGGCTTTTTTTGCGATGCCAATATAGAATTGGTCTGACTTGATACCTTTAAGGTATGCAAACGACCGACGTTCGGAGGCCCCATGGAACTGCGTCACCTGCGGTATTTTCAGGTGTTGGCTCAAACCCTCAACTTCACCCGCGCCGCCGAGCTGCTGCACATCGCCCAACCGCCCTTGAGTCGGCAGATTCAGCAATTGGAAGACGAACTGGGCGTGTTGCTGCTGGAGCGTGGCCGGCCGCTGAAACTGACCGAGGCAGGACGGTTTTTCCATGAACATTGCACCGCCCTGCTCGAACAACTGAACAAGGTTTGCGACAGCACGCGGCGGATCGGCCTGGGGGAAAAGACCTGGCTGGGCATCGGCTTCGCGCCTTCGACCCTGTACGGCGTACTGCCGGAACTGATCCGCCGTCTGCGCAGCGGCGAGCCTCTGGAGCTTGAACTGGGGCTGTCGGAAATGACCACGCTGCAACAAGTGCAGGCCCTCAAGGCCGGGCGGATCGATATCGGCTTCGGGCGAATACGCATCGACGACCCGGCGATCATTCAAACGGTGCTGACCGAAGATCGGCTGGTCGCCGCCCTGCCCGCCGGGCATCCCCTGCTGGCCGGGCCGATCAGCCTGCGCGAATTGGCGAAGGAACCGTTTGTGCTGTACCCCGGCAATCCGCGCCCGAGCTATGCCGACCATGTGATTGCACTGTTCGAGTCCTATGGCGTGAGCATTCACGTGGCGCAATGGACCAACGAACTGCAAACGGCCATTGGTCTGGTGGGTGCCGGGATCGGCGTCACGCTGGTGCCGGCCTCGGTGCAATTGCTGCACCGCGACGACATTGGCTTTACCCCGCTGCTGGAAGACAACGCCACCTCGCCGATTATTCTCAGTCGGAGGGTGGGTGATGTGTCACCGGGGTTGAATCATTGTTTGAAAATGATCGAAGAGCTGCAACCCCGGGCCTGACCGTCAGCCGGCAAACGCCCGGCGGCCGGCGCTCATCTCGACGCGCAATTCGCCTACCAGTTCGCTGATCGCACGGACCGTGGTCAGCTCGGCGGGCGATACGCCGTTGATCAACAATTCAATTCGCCCAGTGGCGCGGTCGAATACTTTGATGCGAAGTAACCCGTCGGCACTCACCGTGCAATCGCAAGAAAGTGGCTCGAAGCCAGACTCCACAATGCTGCAAAGGACTGAAATGGGAAGCATCGCTATCGCCTCCGTGGCGGTTGGTCGAAATTAACCTGCTCAGAATAGATGGCCTTTTTGCCTTCTGCCTCAGCCAATGCTCAACAAAAGTGATACCTGCCTCTCATCTTGGCGAGGTTTTAATGGGAATTCCGGTCCCAGAACCAGTTCCAGAACCCTGGCAGCTCCACTGGCTGGGAACTGTCCTTGACGGTACGCGCCATGGCCGCACGCAGCACGGCGTCGTGATCGTCGTAAAACGGTTTTTGCGCCAATGGCACGCCGGTGGCCTTGGCGCTGTCGATCAGTATTTGCAGGTATTCGCGTGCATGCCGGGCCGTGTAGCGGTTGAGGTCGTGGAAGGTCACCACCACCGGAATCACCCCATCCACGGTCGGCAACTCGCCCTGCGCGATGCGCTCACGCACTTCAGACATTGAACGCAGCATATGAGAGCGACGCCGGGGGCTGGCGTTGAAGCCCCAGATCTTGCCGTCATTGGCGCTCAAATCAGTCAGCAGCACATGCATGCCGTGCTGCTGATACGCCGTGAAGACGCGTTTGTCGTAGTTCCAGAATGGCGGACGAACCAGGGTCGGCGGCGCACCGGTAATCGCCGCGATGTCGGCACTGCCCTTGCTCAGCGACTGCTCCAGTTCTTCCGGACTCAGCGAGCGGTGATTGGTGTGCCAATGGGTGGCGGTGTGAAAACCCAGCACCTGCCCTTCTTTATGCTCGCGATGCATCAGCTCGCGCCCGATGTCACTGTCACCGGCCCGTGGCGCACCGGTCTGCACGAAAAACACCGCTTTGATGTCGGGTTGCAGCGGGTTGTCCTTCAGGCTGTCGAGCACCGTCGCGGTAGGGTTCCAGAAACTCGACGCGCTGGGGCCATCGTCGAAAGTCAGCAGAAAACGAATCGGTGCCTGGGCCTGTAGACGTTGTTCCGTCTGCGGGGTCAGTTCGATGGGGGCCGAAATGCAACCTGCCAGCCCGATGGCAATGGCGAGTGTAAAGAGAACCTTGAACAGCTGTTTCATGTTTTGCCTTGGGCCAGACCATGACGGTCAACACTATGAATGGCAAAAATCCTTCGCCCGCTCTTCCATCGCCGCCCCGTCAGTTACGCGGGCCGAGGTTGGATCAGGGTACACAGTGTTTGGTTCCGCGACCCGCCCACCCCACGCACGGGTGATCCGAAAGCTAAGCTGAACATTCCCGTCAGCGCTTTCCAACCGCAGGTTCAGCCGATGTGTGGACGTCTGTCGCAGTACCGTGGCATTCACGATTTCGTTGCCGTGTTGAGCATTCCCGACGCGATGATCAATCACCTCGGGGATGAGCCCTTGGCCCGCTATAACGCGGCGCCGACCACTCAACTCGCCCTGCTGCATCTTGAGCCGGACGGGCTGCACGCCGATCCGGTGCGCTGGGGTTGGCGCCCGCACTGGGCCAAGGATCGCGCAGCACCGATCAACGCGCGGGTTGAAAAAGTCGCGCACGGTCCGTTCTTTCGGGCGATCTGGCCACACCGCGCGATTGTACCGATCGACAATTGGTTCGAATGGGTCGATGCGGGTGATTCGACGCGACTGCCGTGGCTGATTCGCCGACAGGACGGCGCACCGAGTTACTGCGCCGCCATTGGCCAGTTCCCGGGCGCTGGCAATGAACCACGCAGCGACGACGGTTTTGTCATCATCACCGCAGACAGCGTCGGTGGCATGCTCGACATTCATGACCGGCGGCCGGTGGTGTTGTCGCCGGAACTGGCGCGCGAATGGCTAGACCCGGCCACGCCGAAAGAACGTGCCGAACAGATGGTGCTGCTGCAGGGGGAACCCAGTGAAATGTTCGAGTGGTACAGGGTCGACAAGGCGATCGGCAACATCAGAAACCAGGCGTGCACGTTGATTGACAAGCTTGTTCAGGACTGACCAGTTGAACAGTCATGTATAGACAGGACTGTTATCGTTTAATAACTTCCACGCATGAACGTTACACAGACTGTTTCATATCAGAAACACATGCTGCGTGTATTTGAAATCGGCCCTCAACCGCTTGTCCGACAATGTATTTATCGTACATACATTCCATAACACTAAAGTTAGGATGCGCGCCGCATTTCCCGTGGCATCGCCCAGTTGACTAAAGAGTCAACAAACAAGGAAATTCTTATAAATCAACAAGCCTTGCAGAGAACTAAGTTGCGCGACGATCTTGTAATTAATCAAGTCAGCAGCCTGGAGTGTGTGTACCTGTCCATGACAGAACGCTATCAACTTGACTGCTTTATCGGGCAATACATAAAGACCCGAAACCTGCGTTCTATCCCCAATATCCACGACATCCTGCGTTCGACCCTCTCCAGCTACGCCGGCACCCCGCCCGTGATGGTCAACGAGTTGAATGCATGGATCGACAATAAATTGGGCTATCGGGCTTCCCATCCAGATTTTCCGTCATTGGAAGACCTTTGAAATGATGTCCTGGGCCGTTCAGCACACGAACTGATCGAACCACACCCCGTTGCATTCTCAGCAGAGAGGCCTGCTGGCCTTCTTCTTGCCACTGGGCAACACACGAGTTCGCTGGTACGAGGCAACCTGATCCCCCCTGCGCCCAACGAAAAGCCCCGCTTGATCGCGGGGCTCTTTTGTATCCGTGAATCGGTCAGGGCTTCAGCGGACGCTCTTCGTCGCGGTCTGACAGCTCCCGACTGTCGTCATGTTTCCAGTCCTGCCGAGAACGTTCCTGCCGCTTGATCTCTTCCTCCGTGGGTTCATCCTCATCTTCAAAATCCGGATGTTTTTGATCGTTAGCCATGTGCACCTCTCTTCCTGTGAAGGGACCCATTAAGCGTAGAACACATTCGAGCGTTCGACTCAGAGCCACCCACGCAGCAAAAAGAAAAACCCCATGCTCAAGAGCATGCTGAGCAAGGTGTTGCGGGTGTAAAGCACCAGCCCCACCGCCACCAGCGAACTGATCAGGTACGGATTGTCCCACTGCAAGTTCAACTGCTTGTCGGGCATGAACACGATCGGCCCGCAAATCGCGGTCAACATGCCCGGCACGGCGAAGCCGAGAAACTGCCGGGCATTGCTGCTCAAGCGTACCGGCAGCCGGGGTTCGAGAAACACGTAGCGGTTGAGAAACACCAGCACGCCCATTCCGACAATCACCGCCCACACCATCATGCTGTTCGCCCCAGGTAGAGTTTGTTGCAGATAAAACCGGCGGTCATGCCCGCCAACCCTGACAGTACAAGCGCCGAGCCCCATTGCCAGTAGCTGAACAACACCGAACAGAACAGCGACACCGCGACGCACACTACTGTGGGCACGTTGCGCACCACCGGCGTAATCAAGGCGATAAAGGTGGCGGCGATTGAGAAGTCCAGGCCCAGATGCTCCAGCCCCGGAATGCTGCTGCCCAGCACAATGCCCGCCAGCGTGAACAGGTTCCAGGCGATGTAGAACGTCAGCCCGACGCCCAGCGCGTACCAGCGATTGAATTGCTGTTTGTCGTGCTGACTGGTCAGGGCAAACAGCTCGTCGGTGAGCAAAAAGCCCAGTCCCACGCGCCAACGCCCCGGCAACGGTGAAATCACCGAACGCATGCTCATGCCATACAGCAGATGCTGCGAGGTCAGCAGCAAGGTGGTCAGCAGAATCGAAAAGACCCCGGCACCGCCCTTGAGCATGCCGATGGCGACCAACTGTGCGGCCCCGGCAAACACGATGCTCGACAAACCCTGCCCTTGCAGCGGCGTGAGGTTGGCCTCGATGGCCATGGACCCGGCCAGCAAGCCCCAAGGCGCGGTGGCCAGGGACAGCGGCATGATCGCCGCGGCGCCACGCAGAAAGGCACTGCGCGGCATGATTGAATTCGTCATAACGCCCTACAACCGGTGGAAGACCCGAGACTGTGCCAGCCGTCGCGGCGGATGGCTTGAACAATCTTGCGCACTTGCGTCGTGATCGTGTGCAGCGAAGGAACTCCGTTCATCGGCCGGGCGCTTGATTCGCCTCGATAGTAGCAACATGATGGCGCTGCACATTTTCCTTGAGGCCAGGCCCTGCATGAGCTCAGTCGAACCCGATAGCGATGTCTATAAAACCCTGCTGGAATCAACCAATGCGATTCCCTGGCGGATCGACTGGAAAACCATGACCTTCAGCTACATCGGCCCGCAGATCGAGGCGTTGCTGGGCTGGAAACAGGACAGTTGGGTGACGGTCAACGACTGGGTCGAGCGCATGCACCCGGACGATCGGGATTACGTGGTGGAGTTCTGCGTCTCGCAATCGCGCGCCGGGGTCGATCATGAGGCAGATTATCGGGCACTGACCCAACAGGGCGACTACGTGTGGATTCGCGACGTGGTGCACGTGGTGCGCAAGGACGGCGAAGTCGAAGCGCTGGTCGGATTCATGTTCGACATCAGCGAACGCAAGAAAACCGAAGAACACCTGAGCCGGCTGCAGAAGCAACTCGAAGAATATTCGTTCCAGGACGGCCTCACCGGTATCGCCAACCGACGGATGTTCGACACGGTCATGGAACGCGAATGGGCCCACGCCCAGCGCACCGGCCTGCCGCTGTCGTTGCTGATCCTCGACATCGATTACTTCAAGCAATTTAACGACCACTACGGACACATCAAAGGTGACGAATGCCTGCGCCAGGTGGCCCAGACGTTGTCGCTGGCGGCCAATCGACCCCGTGATTTCATCGCCCGGATCGGCGGCGAAGAGTTCGTCTGGCTGCTCCCGGAAACCGATGCTGAGTCCGCACGGCTGGTGGCGCGTAAATGCCTGCACTTGATTCGCCAGCAGCAGATTGCCCATGAATTTTCCCCGGTATCGCCGCTGTTGAGCGTGAGCCTGGGCGTCGGCACCACGGTCGCGCCGCTGCAAGCGACGGCTGTCGACTTCATCGAGCAGGTCGACAAGTTGCTCTATCGCGCCAAGCACAACGGGCGGATGCGCGCCGAGTTCGCAGATTTACGCTGAACACCGGGAAACGTCCGAGTACCATGAAGCGATTCGCTTACAGGTCAGGGAGTCGACATGCTTTACCGGATCGCCGCCGACGGGCTGGTGCTGTTTCATCTGCTGTTCATTCTGTTCGTGCTGTTCGGCGGGCTGCTGGTGCTCAAATGGCGGTCGTTGATCTGGGCGCACCTGCCTGCCGCTGCGTGGGGCGTGATGGTCGAAGTCGTGCACCTGACCTGCCCGCTGACGCAGTGGGAAAACCTCATGCGCCAAGCCGCCGGGCAAACCGGCTACGGCGGCGGGTTTATCGAACATTACGTGTGGCCGGTGATTTATCCGGCTGGCCTGACGCCCGCGATTCAATTGGCGCTGGGCAGCGTGGTGCTTGCGATTAACGTGCTGATCTATCTTCGGTTGTTCAGGCGTTGGAAAGTGCGCCGGGCTGCCTGAAACAGACGCCGAGGATTGAATCCATGTTGTCGATTGAAGACCTGTCATTGCTCCAGGCCATCCGCGAGACCGGCAGTCTGTCTCGGGCTGCTGCGCACCTGGGCAAAGCGCCGTCGACCGTGTCCTATGCCGCGCGGCAACTGGAAGAGCGCTTCGACGCCCTGCTCTTCGACCGCCGCCGCTACCGCTTGCAGCTCACCCCGGCCGGCGAGTTGCTGGTGAACGAGGCGGCGCGGCTGATGGAGGACGTGTCCCGGCTGACCCAGCGGGTCCAGCAAGTGGCCAACGGCTGGGAAAGCCGGCTATGGATTGTCACCGACGAACTGCTCGAATTCGAGGCCTTGATTCCGGTGATCCATGAGTTCGATGCGCTGCAATCCGGCGTGCCGCTGCGCATCACTCAAGAGGTGCTCAAAGGCGTCTGGGAAGCCCTGCGTGAAGGTCGGGCGGACTTGATCATCGGCGCCACCAACGAACCACCGGCGATCCCGACCCTGCGCTGGATGCAGTTGGGGGAAATGGAATGGGTGTTCGCGGTTTCACCGAAACACCCGCTGGCCAAGGCCAAAGAACCGATTTCCCGGGCCATGGTCGCGCAGCACCGGGCGATAGTCGTGGCCGATTCGTCGCGGGTCACCGAGGGCAGTACTTATGGCGTGTCGGGCGGCCAACCGGTGCTCGCGGTGCCGACCATGCGTGCCAAAGTCCTCGCGCAATGCGATGGCCTGGGCGTGGGTTGGTTGCCCCGGCACCGGGTGGGCTCGCTACTGAAAAACGGCACGCTGGTGGAAAAACAGATGGCCGACCCACGCGAACCGAACATCCTGTACGCCGGCTGGCGCGGCGATCATGACGGTCGGGCATTGGGCTGGTGGCTGGAAAAACTCAAGCAGTCGTACCTGTCCACCAAACTGGTTCAGGGCAGCGACCGGTTTGTCTGAACTCAGTTGGCAATCACACTCATGTTGCGCCCGCTGGACTTGGCCACATACAAGGCCTTGTCCGCTGCGCTGACCACATCGTCGGGCTGGTCCTGCGAGGCCGTGTTGTAGGCGCAGACGCCGATACTGACGGTCACCTTGCCCTCTGCGCTGTCGAGGTGCTCAATGTCCTCCAGCAGAACCGCGTGACGGATTTTTTCGGCCACCAGGAACGCGCCGACATAGTCCGTGCCGGGCAGCACCACCGTGAACTCTTCGCCGCCATAACGGGCGGCAAGATCACCGGGGCGCTTGATGTTGTCCTTGATGATCGAGCTGATCCGGCGCAAACACTCATCACCAGCGACATGACCGTAGCGATCGTTGAAGCTCTTGAAGTGATCGACATCGATCATCAGCATCGCGAGGTGGGTGTGGGTGCGCCGGGCGCGGCCCATTTCCGCGAGGATAAACAGGTCAAACTGACGCCGGTTGGACAGCCCGGTCAACGCGTCCTCCAGGGCCAGCAGCTCAAGGCTGCGATTGACCTCGATGAGTTTTTCCTGGCCATCGAGCAACACGCGCTGAAAGTGATGTTGCTGCTTCATGAAGTGAATGAGGCGGTAACCGAGCGCGCCCAGAAACAGCAGCAGCGACAACACGATCCCCGCGCTCAGCGCCGTCTCCCTGCGCCAACTGGCCAGCACCTCCTCCTTGTCCAGCGCGGTAAAGATGATCAGCGGATAACCGCTGACCCGCCAAAACCCGACCACCCGTTCCACACCGTCCACAAAGGACCTGACAGTGGCCGTGCCGGAATCGCCTTTAGGCAACAGTTGGGTAAACAGCGGCCCCTTGGCCACGCTGCTGCCAATGTCAGCCGCTTTGAACGGCCGACGCACAACAATGCTGGCGTCATCGGCAATCAGGTTGATTACCCCGTTCTGGCCCATGTCGATGCTGTCGTACAGCTCAAGGAAATGACTGAGGTAGATCGTGGCCAGCGCCACCCCGGCAAATCGGCCATCCGGATAATTGATCCGGCGCGACACGGTCATGATCCATTCACCGCTCGAGCGACTTTTTATCGAACGACCGATATGTGGGCCACGGTCGGTATGGTCACGATGGAAGATGAAATACTCACGGTCGGAATTGTTGGCGTTGGGCACCTCTGCGCCATTGGAGTTAGCGATCCAGCGCCCTTGTTCGTCGTAGACAAACAAGCCATGCAGTTGCTTCAGCTCATCACGTTCAGCGCGGAGCAATCGTTGCAACCGGGGCAGTTGCTGCGGTCCGACACCCTCGTTTTCGAGGCGGTCCACCAAGGCAAACAGCAGCGTATCGGCCTGTTTGATCGACGCCTGCGCCTGGGAGGCCAGGGTTTGCGCCAGGTTGGACATCGCCACTTCTTTGTCCTGCAGATGGTACTGGCGCGAGTTCCAGGCTTCCCAAAACACAATCGCCGTCATCGACAGGCACACCGCGACGAGCAGCACCACCGCATAGCGGACCTTGAGCCTTGACTCGATCTGGCCGGGCACCCAAGGCGTGGCGGGACACGGTTTTTCAATCGGATCTTTGATGGACGGATTCCCCATGACGGTCCCTGATTTGTTATGACAGGGCGATTTTTCCTGTTCGCCCTTCAGATCTCGCATCAGAAACACGATAGGTGATTTGCCGATGCCGTGACGAGTTTGTGTCGGGAAACCTTATTTCGACGCCTGTTTCACCGCCTCAAGCCAGGCGGGATCCAGACGGGTCTGGTCGGTATCGATGCCCAGCTCCTCCATTCGCGCCTTGTGCTGATCCATTTCGCGAACCAGCTGACTGTGGTCGCTGGAGTTGGCGTCCAGCTCGTGCATCTGGTGCAGGCCCAGGTGATAGAAGCGCAGCAGTTTCATGGCCACTGGATCACCGGTCGCCACCGCTGCGGTGACCTGATGCATGATGTTGGTGATGCTCATCAGGCTGCGTTTGAGCTGCCAGCCGTAGACCGCCGCAGCCATCCATGGCTGGTGCCAGAACTTGCCGCGCATCAGCGCCACCATCAGCAACACCGCAATAAACACACCGCCGACGTTATACCGCAGGTTGTCGCCGCCGGGTTCACCGAACACCGCCACCGCAGCCGTGGACAGCACCATCGCCAGCGCGAGGAACATCAGGGCAATAATCACCGTACTGCGGCGCGTCTGTTGTCGATAGGCTTGAGCGTTCTGCGGCTGGATTTCGAACATCGCGACAGGTTTCCTTGGGAGCGGAGACAAAAAGAAAGCCAGGCATTATCGCCTCTGCGAGGGATTTAGCTATGCTGGAGCTCCTTTTCATCTTTTCATCGTCAAACGGGGGACATGGCGGTATAGCGCAGTTCGTGCCATCTTCATCCATGGATACACACTATTCGGATGCCCTTCGCGCGGTTCGGCGAGTGACATCGTTTTAAGGATCACTGAATGACCCAACGACAAGTAATCAACGCCTCGGTCAGCCCTAAAGGCAGCCTGGAAACCCTTTCCCAACGCGAAGTCCAACAACTGAGCGAAGCCGGTTCCGGCAGCACCTACAACATCTTCCGCCAGTGCGCCCTGGCCATCCTCAACACCGGCGCCCATGTCGATAACGCCAAGACGATCCTCGAAGCCTACAAAGATTTTGAAATCCGCATCCACCAGCAAGACCGCGGCGTACGCCTGGAACTGCTGAACGCCCCGGCCGACGCCTTCGTCGACGGCGAAATGATCGCCAGCACCCGTGAAATGCTGTTCAGCGCCCTGCGTGACATCGTCTACACCGAAAACGAACTCGATAGCCAGCGCATCGACCTGAGCACCTCCCAGGGCATCAGCGACTACGTATTCCACCTGCTGCGCAACGCCCGCACCCTGCGTCCCGGCGTCGAACCGAAGATCGTGGTCTGCTGGGGCGGTCACTCGATCAACACCGAAGAATACAAATACACCAAGAAAGTCGGCCACGAACTGGGCCTGCGCAGCCTCGACATCTGCACCGGTTGCGGCCCCGGCGTGATGAAAGGCCCGATGAAAGGCGCGACCATCGCCCACGCCAAACAGCGTATCCACGGCGGTCGCTACCTCGGGTTGACTGAACCCGGGATCATCGCCGCCGAAGCGCCGAACCCGATCGTCAATGAGCTGGTGATCCTGCCAGACATCGAGAAACGCCTGGAAGCGTTCGTGCGCGTCGGCCACGGCATCATCATTTTCCCGGGTGGTGCGGGCACGGCTGAAGAGTTCCTGTACCTGCTCGGCATCCTGATGCACCCGGACAACGACGGCCTGCCCTTCCCTGTCGTCCTCACCGGGCCCAAGCATGCCGCACCGTATCTGGAACAACTGGACGCGTTCGTCGGCGCCACACTGGGCGACGCCGCGAAGAAGCATTACGAGATCATCATCGATGATCCGGCGGAAGTCGCACGGCAGATGACCCAGGGCCTCAAAGCGGTGAAACAGTTCCGCCGCGAGCGCAATGACGCGTTCCACTTCAACTGGTTGCTGAAGATCGACGAAGGCTTTCAGCGCCCGTTCGATCCGACCCACGAAAACATGGCCAACCTGAAGCTGAGCCGGACACTGCCAGCCCACGAACTGGCGGCCAACCTGCGTCGTGCGTTCTCCGGCATTGTCGCCGGCAACGTCAAGGACAAGGGCATTCGCCTGATTGAGCAGCACGGGCCGTATCAGATCCGTGGCGATGCCGAGATCATGCATCCGCTGGATCAATTGCTCAAAGCGTTCGTCGCCCAGCACCGGATGAAACTGCCGGGTGGCGCGGCGTATGTGCCGTGTTATCAGGTCGTGGCGTAACCCACGACCCGAGTAACACTATTTACCCCTGTAGGAGCGAGCCTGCTCGCGATAGCGGTGTGTCATTCAACATTTATGTCGACTGACATGGCGCCATCGCGAGCAGGCTCACTCCTACAGGGGGTTAGTGGGGTTACAGGTGGTCAGCGTCGATCACGGCTTTGGCAAACGCCTGCGGATCTTCTTGCGGCAGGTTGTGGCCGATGCCGCCATTGATCAACCGGTACTCATATTTGCCGGTGAAACGCTTGGCATAATCCTCGGCTGCCGGATGCGGTGCGCCGTTGGCATCCCCCTCCATCGTGATGGTCGGCACCGTAATCGAAGGCGCCGTGGCCAGTTTCTGCTCCAGCGCTTCGTATTGCGGTTCGCCCTGCACGATGCCCAACCGCCAGCGGTAGTTGAAAACGGTGATCGCCACATGGTCCGGGTTGTTCAGCGCGGCAGCGCTGCGATCATAGGTCGCATCGTCGAAAGACCATTTCGGCGACGCCGTCTGCCAGATCAACTTGGCAAAGTCGTGACGGTTTTTTTCGTAGCCGGCCTGGCCGCGATCGGTCGCGAAATAGAACTGATACCACCACTGCAATTCAGCCTTGGGCGGCAACGGGTTCTTGCCCGCGGCCTGGTTGCCGATCAGGTAACCGCTCACCGACACCAACGCCTTGACCCGCTCAGGCCACAGCGCCGAGACGATGTCCGCCGAACGCGCGCCCCAGTCATAACCGCCAAGCACAGCCTGTTTGATCTTGAGCGCATTCATGAAGTCGATCACGTCACTGGCCAGCGCAGCAGGCTGGCCGTTGCGCAGGGTCTTGTCCGACAGGAACTGCGTGTCGCCATAGCCCCGTGCATACGGAATCAGCACCCGGTAACCCTTGGCCGCCAGCAACGGCGCCACTTCGCTGTAGCTGTGAATGTCGTAGGGCCAACCGTGCAAGAGAATCACCACCGGACCGTCGGCGGGCCCCACCTCGGCGTAAGCCACATTCAACAAGCCAGCCTTGACGTGCTTCAGCGGACCGAACGAATCGTGCGACTGCGCTTTTGCCACCACCGGCTCCGCAGTCGGGGTCGTGGTTTGATCATCGGCATGGGCCGAGAATGCAGCACCGTTCAGGACGGCTAAGAAGCTGGCGGCAATGAGTGTGTTCCAGTTCATGATCAGTTCCTCAGGGTGACGAAAGGCGGTGGCGGTGAAGCAAGTTGTCTTGTCTCGATGGAAGCCATTTAATCGCCCGGAGGTATCTGCCATGTGTCGTCAACACCGCGTTATTAAGGCGTAAGGTGTCAAACAGCGCCTGCGATACAGTGCGATACAATTCTCACAGCGAATAACAAGAGGGCTGAGCGATGGAGCACGTGAACCACATCCTGATTGTCGATGACGATCGCGAGATCCGCGAGCTGGTGGGCAATTACCTGAAGAAGAATGGCCTGCGGACCACGGTGGTTGCGGATGGCCGCCAGATGCGCCATTTCCTGGAAACCAATCAGGTCGACCTGATCGTGCTGGACCTGATGATGCCCGGCGATGACGGCCTGGTGCTGTGCCGTGAATTGCGCGCCGGCAAGCACAAAGCCACACCGATCCTGATGCTCACCGCTCGTAATGACGAAACCGATCGCATCCTCGGCCTGGAAATGGGCGCAGACGATTACCTGACCAAACCCTTCGCCGCCCGCGAATTGCTCGCGCGGATCAACGCGGTATTGCGCCGTACACGGATGCTGCCACCGAACCTGCTGATCACCGAAACCGGTCGCCTGCTCGGTTTCGGCCGCTGGCGTCTCGACACCACCGCTCGCCACTTACTGAATGAAGACGACACCCTGGTCGCCCTCAGTGGCGCGGAATACCGCTTGCTGCGCGTCTTCCTCGATCACCCGCAACGGGTACTCAGCCGCGATCAGTTGCTCAACCTGACCCAAGGCCGCGATGCCGACCTGTTTGATCGCTCCATCGATTTGCTGGTGAGCCGCTTGCGCCAACGCTTGCTCGATGACTCGCGCGAGCCGACCTACATAAAGACCGTGCGCAGCGAAGGCTACGTGTTCTCCTACCCGGTGGAGTTGCTCGGTGCCGAATCTGTATAGGGTTTTGTATCCGTCTGTATAAGACCCCTGGCACTCCCCCACCCACCCCTTCAAGTCTAAACATACAAGCGAGCAGGCTCGCTCCCACAGTTTTGATTGCCGTACGCAATAAGAAACGATCATTCCAGTAACGAGATCAGGCGCGGCTCCATCGAAGTCTCCAGCACCTCAATCAACGCCAACGTCACCGGCAGCTTGAAGCGCCGCCGCCCCGCGCTGCCGGGGTTGAGGAATAGCTTATCGCCGCGCCATTCGATGCGCGGTTTGTGCGAATGGCCAGTGATCACCAGTTTGATGTCAGCATCGAGCAACGCCGGAACATCGGCGATGTCATGCACCAGCAATGCGCCCCATCCGTTCAGCTCAAAGCGCAGCAGATCCTCGAGATCTGCCGCCCAAGGCTCGGTCAGGTCATTGTTCCCGCGCACCACCTGCAGCGGAGCAATAGATGCCAGTTGCTCGAGAATGTCGCGGCTGCCGATGTCACCCGCGTGGATGATCCGCTCACAGCCCTCCAGCGCCACCACCGCTTCGGCGCGGAGCAAGCCATGGGTATCGGAGATCACGCCAACCTTCATGCACCACTCCAGACGACGCTTGGGAATCAGGCGATCAAGGATCTACTTGCGCCATCAGTTCGGCAACCGATTCCTGGCGTTTGGCGTAGCGCTGGGCCAGTACCGCACAGACCATCAACTGAATCTGATGGAACAGCATCAACGGCAGAATTAACACGCCGATGGTGCTGCCAGCGAACAGCACCTGGGCCATCGGCACACCGGTGGCCAGGCTTTTCTTCGAACCGCAGAAGAGGATGGTGATGCGGTCTTCCACATTGAAACCAAAGGCTTTGCCCAGCACCGTCGAGGCCACCAACACCAGCCCCAGCAACACGCAGCACGCCACCACCAGCCCGGCCAGTTCCCACAGCGGGATCTGCTGCCAGATGCCCTCGTTCACCGCTTCACTGAACGCGCCGAAGACCACCAACAGAATCGATCCCTGATCGACGAACTTCAGCCAACCCTTGTTGCGCCCGACCCAGGCACCGATCCAGCGCCGCGCAATCTGCCCGGCAATGAACGGCAGCAGCAGTTGCACGCTGATCTTCACAATCGCATCGAGCGTCGAGCCGCCGTCGCCATGCACATTCAGCAGCAGCGTCACCAACAACGGCGTGATAAAGATACCGAACAGACTGGACGCCGCCGCACTGCAAATCGCCGCCGGAATATTCCCCCGCGCCAGGGAGGTAAACGCAATGGCCGACTGCACCGTGGCTGGCAGCGCGCAGAGGTAGAGCATGCCCATGTACAGATCGTCACCGATCAGCGGCGACAGCACCGGTTTGAGCGCCAGGCCAAGCAGCGGAAACAAGACAAAGGTCAGACTGAACACCAGCAAATGCAGGCGCCAGTGGCCGGCGCCAGCGATGATCGACTCGCGTGACAGTTTGGCGCCATGCAGGAAAAACAGCAGCGCGATGGCGATGTTGGTCAGCCAGCCAAAGCCCACCGCGACCTGACCACTGGCAGGCAAAAAGCTGGCGAGCAGCACGACGCCGATCAGGGTCAGCGTGAAGTTGTCGGGCAGGAAGCGAGGGCGGGTCATCGAGGGGCATCCGGGTTTGCCAGGAACGTAGCCTCGACTCTAACGCTTCTGCGGATTACCGACTAACGCTAGTAAGCCAGGAGATGTCGCCTAACGGACATGACTGACGAGTCAACCTGCGTTCTTGACGCCTGGTCCATTCAATGGGAAAACATGCCGGGCCCGGATGGAAGTGTCGGTCATTCACGATCAAGGAAGACTCATGAAAACCCTGTTCTGTTTACTGATCGCCACCGGCGTCGGCGGCGCCTTGCAATACGCGGGCATTCCCCATGGCCTGTTGCTGGGGTCGATTCTGGCAACGGCATTGATCGCCAGTCGTCTGCACTTCTCCCCTACCCTGCGTTTCGGCCTCGGCTACGTGCAAATCGTACTGGGGATCGCGACCGGCCTGATGTTTACCGCGTGGGACAGCCACACGGTCGCTGCCATGCTCCCCAGCCTCGGTTTGATGCTGTTTTGCCTGATGGTGCAAAGCTCGGTGGCCGGCCTGGCGCTGCTGAAAATCGCCGGATGGAACCGCAAGGATTCGCTGCTGGCGGTCTACCCCGGCGCACTTGCTGCGATATTCGACTTGCTCGAATCCGAACGCGCGTCCAGCAAAGTGATCGTCGTGCATCTGGTGCGTCTGCTCGCCATCACCCTCCTCGTCAGCTTCTGTATTCCCGGGCAGACCAACGTAGCTGTGACCGAAACCGGCCTGCTGGACATGGGCATGGCACTGCCCCTGCTGTCGCTGATCGCCTTGTGCCTGTTGCTCGGTCGCTTGCTGCTGAACGTCGGCGTGCCGGCGCCGTTCATGCTCACGGCCATCGTGCTCACGGGCGTCTACCTCAAGTTCGGCTACTTGCAGGGCTTTCACATGCCGTCATGGAGTGTCGACTTTGCGACCGTGCTGCTCGGCGCGCTGATTGGCTCGAAATTCAAGGACATTTCGTTCGGCGAACTCCTGCATCACGGCCGCGCCGCGGTGATGTCGGTCGGCCTGATGCTGCTGATCGCCGCCGCATTTGCCGGTGTGGCCGGGCAGTTTTTGGCCAGCAATCCCTTGTCGCTATGGCTGGCCTACATGCCGGGCGCCATCGAGACCATCGCCCTCGTCGCCTTCAGCGGCGGGCTGAATGTCGTGTTCATCCTCACCCATCACCTGGTGCGCATGGTGGTGCTGCACTTTGCGCCGGCACTGATGGTGCAGGTGCGGCGCTGGCGGGAGGATGTTTGACCGACAGTCGCGTTTCAGAGCAAAGGATTAAGTCGGAGAGATGGTGGCCAGTGCGCCAATCAGAATGGTCAACACCAGAAAACCACCGAGGAAAATTGCCATCTTGCCCATTGGAGCCTCCAACATTGTGAATTCGCGGTAGGCCGTCATTGTGAGCCTGCAACTGAGTGCATTACAGAGGCAGATGGACCAGGAAAATACGGATCAGATACCCGAAACGAAAAAGCCCCGCCCCACTGATGTGGGACGGGGCTTTCTACTGCATGGACCGCCGTTTTACAGGTCAGTGATTTCCTTGTGGCGTGGCACCAGCGCCTTCATCACGCTCCAGGCCACCAGATAGGCCAGCGAGCAGATCGCGAACATGATCATGTAGCCGGTGTGAATGTCGTTGATCGATTTGTAGTAGTCGAACACGTAACCACCGATCTTCGTCATCACCACACCGCCCAGACCACCCGCCATGCCACCAATACCAACCACCGACGCAATGGTTTTTTGCGGGAACATGTCAGACACGGTCGTGAAGATATTGCACGACCACGCCTGGTGCGCCGACGCGCCTACACCAATCAACAACACCGGCACCCAGAAACTGATGTAGCCCAATGGCTGCGCCAACAACACCACCAACGGGAACAACGCGATCACCAGCATGGCTTTCATACGACCGTCATACGGCTTGTCGCCGCGCGCCATGAAGTAGCTCGGGAACCAGCCGCCGCCGATACTGCCGATCATCGTCATGCTGTACAACACGGCGAGTGGTGCAACGATGGCCGCGCCCTTCATCTCGTATTGCGCCGACAGATAGGTTGGCAGCCAGAACAGGAAGAACCACCACACGCCGTCCGTCATGAACTTGCCGAAGGCAAACGCCCAGGTCTGGCGATAGGTCAGCAGTTTGAACCACGATACTTTTTTGGCAGCGACACCCGACACTTGCGGGGTGACCACTTGCACCGGTTCATCGGCACGAATGTAGGCCAGCTCCTCGGCCGACAGACGTTTTTGCTGCTCCGGCTTCTCGTAGAGCGCGATCCAGACAGCGACCCAGACGAAGCCCAACAGACCAATCACGATGAACGCTGCTTCCCAGCCCCAAATGCCGGCAATCAGTGGCACGCAGATCGGCGCCAGGATCGCGCCGACGTTGGCGCCGGAGTTGAAGATGCCTGTGGCGAACGAGCGTTCCTTCTTCGGGAAGTATTCGGCAGTGGCCTTGATCGCAATCGGGAAGTTACCCGCCTCACCAATCGCCAGAACGGCACGCGACAACATGAAGCCGGCAATGGACACCGGAATAACTGCCAGCCCGAGCGCACTGCTCAGGAAGCCAATGCCTTCACCCATCGGCACCGCAAAGGCGTGCATCACCGCACCGGTGGACCAGATGCCAATCGCAAACATGTACGCTTTCTTGGTGCCTATCTTGTCGACGAAGCGGCCGGCGAACAACATGGAAATCGCATACACAAACTGGAAAACCGAGGCGATGTTGGCGTAGTCGGTGTTACTCCAGCCAAATTGCGTCGACAGCTGCGGCGCTAAAAGACTGAGTACCTGGCGGTCCAGATAGTTGACGGTCGTGGCAAAAAACAACAGTGCACAGATCGTCCAGCGGTATTTTCCGACCGCCTGGCCGACGCGTTGCGCATTGATGGGCTCGTTCAGATTCATGGCATCACTTTATTATTGGATTATGGTGATGATCTCTCGGTTTCAAGCGAGATCAATTGTGTCGTAGAGCATCGCCAAAACGCGAGGAATCCGCGTCAAGGCTGGGCAGGTTCAGCCGTGTCTTGCGAACAACAAACTGCTGTTGGACGAGTGCTAGTAGCGCTTTGACGGGACTATGGACTGCGACGAAGCTGATCGCGCGGGCACGCAAGCAGACAACATCGGGCCAGAGGGAGCGACGCTGGGGGAAATGAGTACGCAAGATGGATTCATGATGGGGCCGACACTCTTTTTATTTTTAGGCTTCAACAGTCGATGTCTCGTCTGTCGTCGTACAACTGTGCCTTTTATAGCGAGATCAGCACTGCACTGTCAATCTGAAAAAATCACCGTTGGTCTAGAGAACCTCCTCCGTTTAAAAGCAAAATCATCGCTAAACGCTCTCGTTATAGGCTCATTGGCTTTACGGATTGTCGGGCGATATCTGTTCCGCGCAGGTACCTGGACAGACTTCCCGTGTTGTACGACGACACACGTATTCAAGGCGCTTTAAGTCAGAGAGGGCTGATCGTCAAGGGTCAGTTCGACACTGTCGCGGTACTCGGGCACGGACACTGACCACCCCAGTTCCAGACTGATGCGTCGGCGCAATACATCCGCGGCGTTGGGCTCGCCATGTACCACATAAGTATGCTTCGGCGGTCGTTTGAACCCGCGCAACCACTGGATGATTTCATCAGCGTCGGCGTGCGCGGACAAGGTTTCCATGGGCACCACCTCCGCCCGGATGGGCACGTCTTTTCCGTGGATGCGCACCGACGGCGCACCGGCGACGATCTGCGCACCGCGAGTGCCTCCTGCCTGGAAGCCCGGGACCAACAGGGTATTCAGCGGATTCGGCGCCAACGCTTTGAGGTGGTGCAGCACCCGCCCTCCTGTCGCCATGCCGCTGGCGGCGATAATCACCGCCGGGGTGCGCTGCTGATCCAAATTAATAGAGTCACGCGTCGACCGCACAAAATGTGTGCCCAGGCACATGCCTTCGCAGTCCTCCAGCGACAGCCGATGCTCACTGCGAAAGCGCTGGTACAAGCGCGTGACATCTGTCGCCATAGGGCTGTTGAGGTAGATCGGCAGGTCTGGAATGGCATGCGTCTGTTTCAGCCGATACAAGTAATACATCAGCAATTGAGCACGCCCCACAGCAAACGATGGCACCAGCGTGATGCCATAACGCATGGCCGTGCGATTGATGACCTCGGCCAGTTTTTTCTCCGGAGGCTCGTCAGGGTGCAGACGGTCACCGTAGGTTGACTCAATGAGCAAGAAATCAGCTTGTTCGATGGTTTCCGGCGCGAACATCAGCGGGTCGTTCGGCCGCCCCAAATCCCCGGAAAACACCAGCGTTACGCCATCGGCCACCACTTCGACAGTGGCGGCGCCCAGTATGTGCCCGGCGCCGCGCAACTGAATGCTCATGCCGGGCACAATGTTCACCGGGTGATGCAACTCCAGGGGTCGCAACAGTTTCAGCGCCCGTTCAGCGTCTTGTTCGGTGTAAAGCGGTAGCGCCGGTGCGTGTTTGGAGTAGCCATGCCGATTGGCAAATTCGGCTTCCTCTTCCTGTAAGCGACCACTGTCTCGCAGCAGGATTTTCACCAGCTCACAGGTCGCCGCCGTGGCATAAACCGGCCCGCGATAACCGTTGCGCACCAGCACCGGCAAGTAGCCGCTGTGATCAAGATGAGCATGAGTCAGCACAATGGCGTCGAGATCGCGGACCGGCAGCTGAAAAGGGTCCCAGTTATGCAATCGCAGTTGCTTGTAGCCCTGAAACAGGCCGCAATCGATCAGCACATGCTGGTCCCTGTGTTCCAACAGGTATTTGCTGCCTGTGACCGTGCCTGCCGCACCGAGAAATGTCATTCGCATGGCCGTCTCCTTGATCATCCTTGGGGGCGCGATGGCTTGACGATCATCAAGCTGCACGGCGCCTTGTTCAGCACACTCTCGACGGTACCGCCGATGAACCGGTCGATCCCGTGATGATAGGCGGTACCCAGCACCACCAAGTCAAAAGCCTGTTGTCGAGCAAACTTCACGATCACCTTGTGAGGGATGCCCTTCAGCAGATGTCGGCGTTTCTTGTCGATGCAATAACGTTCGGCAAGCGCATCAAAGGCCTCTTGCTGAGCATCATTGATCGCATCGCTCAAACTGTTATCCAGGCTCAGTGTCGGCACGCTTCTCTCGGTCTCCCCCACCACCGACCAGTTGCTGACGTTGAGTACGTGCAAGTCGGCGCCACAGGAGGCCGCCACTGTCGAGGCCAGATCGAGAATCCGGTCATTAAGCCCGTGGCTCAGCTCTTCGAGATGGGACAAATCGACTGCCGCAAGAATGCTCATCGGCTTGGAATTTTTTGCGTCGCTGACCAGATGCAAGGTCGCCGGACAGTCGCGCAGCAACAGCCAGTCAAGAGGCCGGTGGAACGCGCGGTCGAGTACCGGCACATGCGTGGCGTCCTTGATGACCAGGTCCGCATGGAAGTCATTGACGTATTCCACTATGTGCGCGGGGGTGGACCTGGACCAGACGACTTCGGTGGTGACCTGCATGCCGATGCATTGATGAAACCGGGCTTGCTGCTCCAGCCAGTGTCGGTGCACCTGCAGGTAGCCCTCCCGCGCCTGAGCCATTGCATCGTGATCAAACAACCCGGCCACCGCCAACACCTGCACATAATCGAATGCGACGATGTGCAACAGCGCCCCCGTGGCACAGGCCAGCGCATGCGCGCGGTCAAACGCTGGGGTGCGGACCATTTCGCATGGGGCAATCAACAGGATACGTTTAAGTTTGAGCATCATAGACCTCGTCCCGCGAGCGCTTTTACCTGACTGACGGCCAGCCCGCCGTCCAGCCTGAGGCTTCCTGCCATGGCTGATTATTTAAGTTTCGCTTTATCGGTTATTCGATTGGCGCGCTGGTTGGCCTCATCGGCAGCCCGTTGTGCTTGCTCCGCTTTGTTGTACGCCTCATCGGCCCGCAGGCGAGCGGTCGCGGCGTTGTTTTCAGCGGCCTCCAATCGCGCGTCAATTTCCTGAGCGTGCCGATGACTGCAACCGGCGGTCGTTGCCAACAAGATACTCAGTAGTACAAAGGACAAGCGCTTGCTCATGACTTTTCCCCTCGGTTTATCGCAGCGGTGTACTTCACCTGGATTGCCAAAGTATCGGACGCCAGCGCTTGCGCACTCTGATTTTTGTCAACTTATAGCTCGCTGACCGTAAGTGAGAGGCTCACTGAAGCCTTGTTGATTTAACTCAATGTTTTTATGCCGCCGGGGCGTAGAAAAAGTGAACCGGGTCCAGGCGGCTTAAAGGCCGCACCTGAAACAGAGGGCGCTGTCATGAGCAACTTGAGTTGGCGTAAAACCTTCCTGGAAGCACTTGAGTTCAAGCCTGAAATCAACGCCGCCAATAGGGAAGTTGCCCTCCGGGCGACTCAAGGCTGGCGGCCCTGCCCCTGTCTTCTTGCTGAGTGAACGTCATGAAAAAAACACACCAGTGGAACCTCTCCTACTTCCTGATCGCGTTTGTCGTGTTCACCCTCACTCAGTTACTGTTTGTCGATCGTCACGTTGTGCAGAACATTCCCTACAGCCAGTTCCTGCAATTGCTCAAGGAGCAAAAGGTCAGCGACTTAAAGGTCGAAGCAGGTCAGATCAGCGGCAAACTGCAAGAGCCTATCGAAGGGCACACCCTGTTCTCGACGGAACGGGTCGATCCGGCGCTGGCGGCGGAGCTTGCCCGTTCGGGTGCCAGCTTTGCCGGAGTCAACGAAAATACCTTTCTGAGCGGCCTGCTGGGCTGGCTGCTGCCGTTCGCCCTCATCATGGTGGTCTGGCATTTCCTGTTTCGCTCAATGGCGGAAAAACAAGGAATGGGAGGGTTGATGAGCATCGGAAAGTCTCGGGCCAAGGTGTTCGTCCAGCGCGATACCGGAGTGACCTTCGCCGATGTGGCGGGTATCGATGAAGCCAAGACCGAACTGGTGGAAATCGTTTCTTTTCTCAAGGACAAGGCCAAATACGCACGCTTGGGGGCGCACATCCCCAAAGGCACCCTGTTGGTCGGTCCGCCGGGAACCGGCAAGACCCTGGTCGCCAAAGCCATCGCCGGGGAAGCCGGTGTGCCGTTTTTCTCGATCTCGGGGTCGGAGTTCGTCGAAATGTTCGTCGGGGTGGGAGCCGCACGGGTGCACGACCTGTTTGAACAAGCGCGGGAGGCGGCGCCCTGCATTATCTTCATCGACGAACTGGATGCGCTGGGCAAAATGCGTGGCGTTGGTGCATTTGGCGGCAACGACGAAAAAGAGCAAACCCTCAACCAATTACTGGCGGAACTGGACGGATTCGATCCTCGTGAGGGCGTTGTATTGCTGGCCGCGACCAATCGGCCAGAGATCCTCGACCCGGCGCTGCTGCGAGCCGGCCGGATCGACCGTCAGGTGCTGATTGATCGCCCGGACCGAAAAGGCCGGCAAGCGATCCTCAAGGTCCACCTGCAAAAGATCACCACAGAGCCGGGCCTGGATGGCGAACGTATTGCCGACATCACCACGGGCTTCACGGGCGCGGACCTGGCCAACCTGGTCAACGAAGCGGCCATCGTCGCCACTCGCCGTGGCGCCGAGACGGTCAGCCTGGACGATTTCACTGCCGCGGTGGAACGTATCATCGCGGGGGTTGAACGCAAGAGCAGCCTGCTACGCCCCGAGGAGCGCCAGGTGGTGGCGTATCACGAGATGGGGCATGCCCTGGCTGCCAGTAGCCTGCCGGCCATGGACCCCGTTCACAAAGTATCAATTGTGCCTCGCGCCATCGGTTCCCTGGGCTATACGTTGCAACGACCGACCGAAGATCACTTCCTCATCAGTTGCCAGATGCTCAAGGACCGGATTGTCGTCCTGATGGCCGGGCGCGCCGCCGAATACCTTGCTTATGGCCAGATTTCTACCGGGGCGGCCGATGACCTGGCCCGTGCCACTGATATCGCCCGGCAATTGATCACCCGGTTTGGCATGAGCGACGAACTTGGGCAGTCGGTGCTGGAGCGGCAAAGCGCGACGTATCTGGGCGAACGTATGGGCGGCGGCGAGCGAGACTATTCAGAACAGACCGCCAGGGAAGTTGACCTGGGTATTCGGGCCCTGCTCGATGAAGCTTATGGACGGGCGAAAGCCTTACTCCAGAGTCGGCGGGCTGATCTGGATGCCGGTGCACACCTGCTGCTGGAAAAAGAAACCCTGACGCCGCAGGAATATCCACCACTTATGCCGATCAAACCCACCCAGGCCCCGACACAACCGAACGTGGCACCTGCCTGAGGAACGTCCCTTGTCGCCCCCCTTTGGCGCAGTCCTTCACACCTACGCTGCCACCGGAGGTTTGCCATGCTGGCCGTTACCTTGATCAATACACTGGTGGTCATTGTTGTCGTGGTGATTCATTACGAATGCCTGCTACGCCTGAACGATTGGCTGCCCCGGCTCAAGCTTTGGAGCCGTTTCAGGATTGTCGTCGGGGTGTTCGGCGCCCTGCTGGCCCATGCACTGGAAGTCTGGTGCTTCGCGCTGGTCTATTACCTGATGGTGCGTTCCGGCGAATGGGGCAGCCTGACAGGCAATTTTGATGGTTCGCTGCTGGACTGCGTCTATTTTTCCTTCACGACCTATACGACGATCGGATTCGGCGATATTTCACCCGTGGGCAATCTCAAATACCTGACCGGCCTGCAAGCCTTGACCGGCCTGGTACTCATCACCTGGACGGCCTCGTTTCTGTTTCTTGAAATGCAGAAATACTGGAAGCGCAAATAGCAAACGCCGACCTCGGGCGCTCTGTCACGCCCACCTGTCAGTCGGGTCTGACCGCCCCGCCCTCTTCAGACCGCCAAGACGCTGCAAGGCACCTGATACAAAATATGCTCGGTTGTGCTGCCCAGAAGCTTATCCATTCCATGGGACTGGACTTTGCCCATCACAATCACATCCACTTGATGATCGTAGGCAAACTCGCTCAATGCTTTGACGGGGTTTCCTAAAATGAAATGTCGACGATCAGAGGCCACACCATACCGACCGGCCAATTTGAGGAATGATTTCTCCAGGTCACTGCGCAGCGCTTTGGTCAGGTCAGCCAGCGTCAGCCCTTCCATGTCTGCCAGGAAGGCGGCGGAAATATCGCAGGCGTACAGCAAATGCAACTCGGCATCACACTGGATGGCGAGGCCGCTTGCTTGCTGGATGATCCGGTCATTGAGCTCGTCGTCGGGAGACTCGGTGTCCGACACCTCGACCGCCGCCACAACCCTGCGTGGCAAGACAAAGCCGCTCCCGCCCACCAGATAAACCGGTACCGGGCAGTGACGCAGCAGATGCCAGTCCAGAGGCGTGAAAAAAGCACGCTTGAGCACCGATTCATGCAGAACCTCCTTGATCAGCAGGTCGGGCTGCATGTCCGAGACGTGATCGAGAATGTCTTGCGGCAAGTCATCCGCCCATGCCACCTCGGTGGTCACATTAATCCCCCGGTCACGCAGGTTTCTTGCCTGCTCCTCCAGCCAGTCGTGATGGTCCTGCAGATACCGCTCCCGAGCCATTTTCCGGTCGCCTTCCTCGAGCAGTGACAACATCTTCCACAGAGGAATCAAGGCGGCAATATGCAAATTCGCATGACTGGCCTTGGCCAGCGCTGCGGCATGATGGATTGCCTGGGAATGGCGCAGGGCCGGGTTGATGATCAGTAACAACCGTTGATACTGGCTCATGATCTGCCTCCAGTCAGGTGGGGGGTTGAACGTCGCTTGCTGCCTGCTGCCCAGGCTCGCGGTGGCGTTTCGCTGGATCAGGCGCCAGCGTGACTTTAGAGTCCTCCTGCGGCGCCTGCGTGACCTTGATTTAGATCAGCTCCCCCCACCTCAGCCATCGGCCACAGGCGTCCACTGCCAGTTCAGCACCTCGGGCATGTCTTGCCCGTGCTCGATGAGGTAGAGCTTGTGCCTTTCCATCGTCGACCAGTATCGCGACCGCGCGTTTTGCAGTTGATCATGCAGACGGGGAACTCGCTCGATGACGTCCAGCGCCAGTTGATAACGGTCCAGGTTATTGATCACGGCCATGTCGAACGGCGTCGTGGTCGCGCCCTCCTCCTTGAAGCCACGGACGTGGAAATTGTCATGATTAGTGCGTTTGTACAGCAGGCGGTGGATCAGCGCCGGGTAGCCGTGGAAAGCGAAAATCACCGGTTTATCGACCGTGAACAGCTCATCAAACGCCGTGTCCGGTAAACCATGGGGATGCTGGAAGGAAGGCTGCAACACCATCAGGTCGACCACATTGATCACCCTGACGCGCAAATCCGGAACGTACTCGCGCAACAAGGTGACTGCCGCCAGGGTTTCCAGGGTCGGCACGTCACCGGCGCAGGCCATCACCACGTCCGGGTCCTGATCATCCCGGCATGCCCAGTCCCAACGGCCAATCCCCGTCTGGCAATGTCGGATGGCCGCATCAATATCCAGCCACTGCCACTCCGGTTGTTTGCCGGCGACGATGACGTTGATGTAATTGCGGCTTTTCAGGCAGTGGTCAGCCACCGACAACAGGCAATTGGCATCGGGCGGCAGGTAGATCCGCACCACGTCTGACTTTTTATTCGCCACCAGATCGATGAACCCCGGATCCTGGTGGGAGAAGCCGTTATGGTCCTGACGCCAGACATGGGACGTCAGCAAATAATTGAGCGAAGCAATGGGTTTGCGCCACGGCACTTCGGCAGCGGTTTTCAGCCATTTGGCATGCTGATTGACCATCGAATCGACGATATGGATGAACGCCTCGTAACAGGACAGTAAACCATGGCGACCTGTCAGCAAATAGCCTTCCAGCCAGCCCTCGCACACCTGCTCGCTCAGGATTTCCATAACCCGGCCATCGACCGACAGGTTCACATCGTCTGGCTCCAGCGGCGCCATCCAGGCTTTGGCGCTGACCTCGTAGACCGCATCCAGTCGGTTCGAGGCCGTTTCATCCGGGCCGAACAAACGAAAGTTTTTCGTCAGCAGGTTGTTTTTCATCACATCGCGCAAAAACGTGCCCAGTACCCGCGTGGCCTCCGCGCGCCGGCTGCCAGGCACCTCGAGTTTCACCGCGTAGTCGGTGAATGGCGGCAGGTCCAGTGCCCGCAGCAGCAAGCCACCGTTGGCATGAGGATTGGCACTCATGCGCCGGTGGCCGGTGGGCGCCAGTGCAGCGATTTCGGGCAGCAAGGCGCCATTGGCATCAAACAGTTCATGCGGGCGGTAGCTGTTGAGCCATTCCTCCAGTTGCCGCAGATGAGTCGGCTGCTGTAAATCGGCCAGAGGTACCTGATGCGCACGCCAGGTGCCTTCGACGTGAAGGCCATCGACGAATGTCGGGCCGGTCCAGCCTTTGGGGGTGCGCAACACCAACATGGGCCAAAGCGGCCGTTCTGGCGCTCCGGGCTGCCGAGTCTGGCGCGCCTCGCGCTGGATCTCGCGGATTTTCAGCACCATCGTATCCAGTGTCCGGGCCAGGGCCTGATGCACCTGCGCCGGATCATCGCCCTCAACGAAATAAGGATCGTAGCCATAGCCATACATCAGCGCTGACAGTTCATCTTCACTGATTCTGGACAGCACCGTGGGGTTGGCGATTTTGTAGCCATTGAGGTGCAGGATCGGCAACACCGCCCCGTCACGTGCGGGGTTGAGGAACTTGTTGGAGTGCCAGCTGGCCGCCAGCGTACCGGTTTCGGCTTCGCCGTCTCCGATCACGCAAGCAACGATCAGTTCAGGGTTGTCGAAGGCGGCGCCGTAAGCGTGGGCCAGGCAATAACCCAGTTCGCCACCTTCATGGATCGAGCCCGGGATCTGCGCCGACACATGGCTGGAGATCCCGTACGGCCAGGAAAACTGCCGAAACAGACGAACCAGACCGTTGGTATTGCGCTCCACCGATGGACGGAATTCGGTGTAGGTCCCCTCCAGATAGGTCTGCGCAACAACCGCAGGCCCACCATGTCCGGGACCTGCAACAAAAAGCATGCTCAGGTCGTACTGGTTGATCAGGCGGTTAAGGTGGGTGTAGATCAGGTTAAGCCCCGGTGTTGTCCCCCAATGGCCCAGCAACCGGGGTTTGATGTGTGCCAGAGTCAGGGGCACCTTGAGCAAGGGGTTATCTTTGAGGTAGATCTGCCCGACAGCCAGGTAATTGGAAGCCCGCCAGTAGGCGTCCAGCCCTTCCAGTTGCTCATCATTCAGAAAATTACTCATGAAGTTCCCCGCCCATCGTCGGACCTGCCGATTGTCATGGGTCGATTCTGGGTGCCTGAAACACTCAGGACTTGATTTACATCAAGTTTCAAAGCGGCGGCGCCAATGCAAGGTGCCGGAGGGCCCCTGTATCTCGGCTCCCAATCCCCGCGAGGCATTCCCCACTCGTCGAATACCCCTCCATATCCCGCAATGAAATGCGTGTGCGGGGCAGCACCACCTATGCTTAATGCACCCCACCCAGATGGCGTCGTTCCCCATGCCTGAAACCCGTCCACTTCAAATTCATCACCTCAAGGCAGCGTGTTCCAACTGCAGTGTGCTGGAGCTGTGTCTGCCCATCGGTTTGAGCGGCCCGGAAGTCGAACGCCTGGATACGCTGATCGTGCAACGTTTCAAGGTAAAAAAGGGGACAGCGTTGTACCGCACGGGAGATCCCCTGCTTTCGCTTTACGCGGTCCGAATCGGTTCATTCAAGACCAGCATGCTGTCAGTGGATGGGCGTGAACAGGTCACTGGCTTTCACATTCCGGGCGAGATGCTTGGTCTGGATGCCATCAGTGGCGACGAACACGCCTGTAATGCGTTTGCCCTCGAGGACAGCGAAGTGTGCCCCATCCACTTTGCGCAATTAGAGAAACTCGCTCAAAACCTGCCGTCGCTGCAACACAACCTCAACAGGCTGCTGAGCCGTGAAATCGTGCGTGATCACTCCATGCTGATGTTGATGGGCAACATGAACTCGGATGAGCGGCTGGCAGCCTTTTTACTGAACCTGTCGCAACGCTTCAGTATCCGTGGCTATTCATCCAGGGACTTCGTTCTGAAAATGCGCCGCGAAGAAATCGGCTCCTACCTGGGGTTGCGCCTGGAAACCATCTGCCGGGGCATTGCTCACCTTCGGGATCAGAGCCTGGTGGAAATCACGGGCCGAGAGGTAAAGATCCTCGACATGGAAGGGCTCAAGCAACTCGTCGCCGGTTGTCACCGTCCCCAACGCTGACACTTGCACGTCTGGAGAAACATCATGCGTGCCATGGTGCTACAGGTTGCCGGCGAGCCGTTGCAACGGGAAGACCGCCCCATCCCGATACCCGCCGCACACCAACTGTTAATCAAAGTCCTGGCTTGCGGTGTCTGCCGCACCGATCTGCATCTGGTCGACGGGGAATTACCGCAAGCAATACTGCCGCGGGTGCCGGGTCATGAAATCGTCGGTGAAGTCACTGCAGTGGGCGCTGACGTCACGTCCGACTGGATCGGCAAGCGAGTGGGCGTACCGTGGCTTGGCTGGACGTGTGGTCAGTGTGCGTTCTGCACCTCAGGCCAGGAAAATCTTTGCGATAAGGCGCAATTCACCGGATGTCATCTGGACGGTGGTTACGCCGAATACACCGTCGCCGACAGGCGTTTCTGCTTCCCGATTCCCGACAGTCTCTCAGACATTCAAGCGGCACCGCTGCTGTGTGCCGGGCTGATCGGCTTTCGGGCGTTACAGATGGCCAAAGGAGCGCGTCACTTGGGCCTTTATGGTTTCGGGGCGGCAGCGCATCTGGCAATCCAGGTGGCGCGAGGCCGGGGGCAGAAGGTGTATGCCTTCACTCGACCGGATGACCACGAAGGCCAGGCTTATGCCCGATCCTTGGGGGCCGAGTGGGCGGGGGCATCGGATCAACCACCGCCGCACTTGCTCGATGCCAGCCTGATTTTTGCGCCTGTCGGTGCGCTGGTGCCGCTGGCCCTGGCCACGACCATCAAGGGCGGATGCGTGATATGCGCCGGTATTCACATGAGCGACATCCCGGCGTTCCCCTATCGTCTGCTGTGGGGCGAACGCAGCATTCGCTCAGTAGCCAACCTGACCCGCGAAGACGGCACGGCATTTTTTCAGGAGCTGCAACACACGTCCGTGCATTGCGACGTCACCCGCTTTGCCCTGGACGATGCCAACCAGGCCCTGGAATGCTTGCGGGCCGGTCAGTTCAATGGCGCCATCGTGCTCACACCTTGACGCCCTGCCGGACCGCCAGAATGCTGCCCGGCACCGAATACAGCGCCCGTTCGGTATTACTGCCGATCAAGCGGTCAATCCCCACCCGGTGCACAGTGCCCATCACCACCACATCCGCCAGGTATTGCTCGACAAACTCACTGATAACCGGCACCGGCAGGCCCATGACGAAATGCCGCCGCTCAGGCGGTACGCCGTAGCGATCCGCCAGGGTGACAAACGCCAGGTGCAAGGATTCACGCAGTTCCTCGATGTAGTCCACACCCCAGCCCCCCCCGGACAGTGGTGCATCACCATTGAAGGCGGGCGACAAATCGTAGGCATATAACAGGTGCAACGGGGCATCGCATTGCAGGGCCAGGGCATTGGCCGTCTGGATGATGGTGTCGTTCAGTCCGCTGATTTGAGTCGAGGGATCAAACGGGTCCACAGCGGCCACGACCCGGTGCGGCAAGCTGTAACGAACCTGATTGACCAGGTGCACGGGAACCGGGCATTCGCGAAGCAGGTGACAATCGAGTGGAGTAATGAACACTCGCTTGAGGACCGGTTCCAGGATGACATCCTTGATCAACAGGTCGGGCTTGAGTTCTTCAACCGTTTTCAAGATATCCAGCAATGGATGGGTCGTGAAAATCACTTCCACCGTGACATCCAGCCCTTGGCCACCCAGTTGCTCCACCTCATCTGCCACCCAGCGACGATAGCGGCGCAAGTAGCGCTGATACCCGGCGTCGTCCGTTTTCTCTTCCCACAAATGCACAATCGGCGCCGGCTCGACAAAGGCCCGCACATCCAGCGCCGCCCCGCTCACCTTGGCCAGCGCGACGGCGCGCAGCAAGGCGGGAGATTGATGCAAGGTTTGGTCGGCAATCAGTAGCAAACGATGAAATTGACCCATCACACACCTCCGCTCGACTCCGGTCGTTAAGCGCCGGTTGCTCCAAGACTGCGCTCGCCCCCCTCCCTGCCGTTGATTTACATCAAACACACGTCAATCAGCGCCCCACATTACGGGCATCTGATCCAGATCAGGTTTGAACGCTGCCAACGGCGTAGAAAGGAAGGAGCCGTGCGGTTCGTCACCGTGCGCACACTGTACAAACCGGATGGAGGATCTCCCCATGCTTACCGTCAAAGACCACAACGAACGGGCTGCAGCGGCTTACGCCGCGGTCCTCGGGCAATACTGGATCGAAGCGCTCAAGGACGGCCGGCATGTATTGATCCGGCCGCTGGCAGAAAAAGACCGCGACCGTGAATACGCCTTTATCAAGCGACTGTCGCCCGAATCCCGGCACATGCGTTTTCTCGCACAGATCAACGAGCCTGGCACTGCGATGCTCGATCAGTTGATGGACACCGATAACAAAAAGCGCGTCGCTTACATCGCGCTGGTTCACGAAAACGGCCAATTGATCGAGATCGGTGTCAGCCGTTACGCCGCCACCGATGAGCATGAATGTGAATGCGCCGTGACGGTCGCCGACGACTGGAAGCACCTGGGGCTGGGGACGTTGCTGATGGAGCATCTGATCAAGACGGCTCGCAAAAACGGCTTTCGCCAGATGTATTCGGTGGACTCCGCCAGCAATACATCGATGCGCGACCTGGCCCGGACACTGGGCTTCGATACCCACAATGATCCCGATGACACCCGCCAGGTCATTCACCGCCTCTACTTGTAAACAAGCGCCCCTCGATGTGCAGGCCAACGGCACATCGTGGGGCACTTTGGCACTCAGGATTGCAACGCCCTGCCGGGTTTTATCGCCAGCACACTGCAAGGTGCCCGGTGCAAGAGCTGTTCGGCGGTAGTCCCCAGTAATTTGTTCAACCCATAATGCTGCACCGTCCCCATGACAATAATGTCCGTGTGATGCTCGGCGGCAAAATCACAAATACTCGTCAGCGGTGCCCCCTCGATGAAATGCCGATCCTGCGGTGGCACGCCATGTCGCTCGGCGATGGCTGCAAACGCTTCGTGCTGCGCCGCCCCCAGGGCTTCATAGATCCCCGTGGCCATGGGCAGTGCGCCAAAGCCGATGTCCTGGGCATAGATCGCCGTCCAGTCATACACATGCACCAGATCAAGCCGGGCATCACACAGGGCGGCAAGCTTGGCGGCTGCGTCAATGATCTGGTCATTGAATACATGGTCCTGGTCTTCACTGCGCAAGACATCGATGATCGCCAACACATTGCGGGGGCGTGGATGGACGGCATTGGTCACCAGATGCACCGGTGCCGGACAATCACGCAGAAGCTGCCAATCCAGTGGCGTGAAAAACACGCGCTTCAATGCCGATTCTTCCTGGGCATCCTTGATAATCAGCGCCAGTGGCATCTCGTTGACGTAGTGCAAAACCTCCTCATATGGATGCTGCACCCACACCACCTCACTGGTGACCTCCACGCCCTGTTGGCTCATCGACGCGGCTTGCTCTGCGAGCCATTGCCGATGGCTTTGCAGATAACCATCACGGGCGAGACTCATTTGCTCAGAGGCAAACAGACCGGCCACCGCCAGGGCTTGCAAATAATCGAACGCGACGATGTGCAACGGCAATTGCATGGCCAGTGCCAACGCGGCGGCACGGTCGAAAGCCGGTGTACGGGTCATGGCTGGGGGGGCAATTAACAGTAAACGCTGAGTCTGCGACATGGGGCACCTCGGCACACGGCCATCAGGATAGAGATAACAGGCCTCCAGATTGAGCGTTCGTGGCGCAGGCGACTTGATCTTGATCAACCGCCCCCCTCTCCCTTCGGCCTAACCTGAATTAGGGCGTAAAGCATCAATGGCGGTATCGGAGGGGGCAATGATCGAATATGACCAGCAGTTGTTGGTAAGAGCATTGGACGCTGCGACAAACCCGGTATTGATCACCGAGCGCACAGGCTGCATCGTCTGGATCAATAAGGCGTTCTGCCTCTTGAGTGGCTATTCAAAGCCCGAACTGGTCGGAAAAACCCCGCACCTGCTTTCTTCGGGACGACAAAGCACAACCTTTTATCGGGACCTGTGGCTGACGATCCTGGCGGGGCTGACCTGGCAGGGAGAGATGGTCGAGCGACGCAAGGACGGAGGTCATTGCACTGTCAATCAGGTCATCACCCCAGTGATTGATGATAAGGGGGTGGTGACGCACTTCATCGCCATTTTGCACAACTTCAAAGTGAGGGATGAGGAGCGCGCGAATATGCAGCAACTGGCGTTTTACGACACCTTGACCGGGTTGCCTAACCGCAGATTGTTCCTGAATCTGCTTGAACAGGCGATGGATCACGCCACGACATTCCAACAGTCACTGGCACTGATGTTTATCGATCTGGATCGCTTCAAGTCCATCAACGACACGCTGGGACACGGCTGTGGCGACAAGCTGCTGGTAGCGGTTGCCGAACGCCTGGGCCGGTCCGTGCGCAGGTCCGATGTCGTCTCCCGCTTGAGCGGCGACGAGTTTGCGATTCTGATCACGGGTGTGGATCAACGGGACCAGATCGAGGCCTTGGCCAATAATTTGATTGCCGCGATTGATCAGCCCTTCATGATCGATAACCATCATATAGAAACGCGCATTAGCGTCGGCATCAGCCTGTTTCCCGCTGATGGTGTCAGCGCCGAGGCATTGCTTGAGCGAGCCGACAACGCGATGTACCACGCCAAAAAAACCGGCGGCAATGCCTGTCGCTTTAGTGGCGTGGCCCCGTCCTCGGACGGGTGAACAGCGCCAGGACTAATCAATAGTCGCAGCCAAATGGCTACCCCGTGCCTGTCGGTCGAATACCTGTCGGCCAGCGGTAATGGGCCAGGTATGCGGCGCGTTGATCCGTGCCTTGAGTTGGCCAACGAATGCCTGCGCCTCCTCTTGGCCGTTGAAGTTCACTTCCAGGTTATCCAGCTGCACGACCCAACGATGGGTCGTCCGTTTTTCTGTAATCGCAATGATCATAAACACCTCCCGTCGACTGACCCAAGACTGCGCCGAGGTGGCAGGACAGAAATTGATAATGGTCAATACTTTGTGAAAGGCCGCCTGCGATTGACCGCCCGGCAGGCGCTGAAACCGGTCAACCGTCTCTTTGACAAAGATCAAGCCCAACCCCCACCGCGAGCGGCAGGATAAGGACCAAGCCTCACGGCCAAAACGCACGGTTGACATCGAGCGCAAGGGTTTCTGCGATGACCTACGGGAGATTTGTCATGTCTGAGCAATCACGTTACATGCTGGTCGTCTCACCACTGATGGAAAACAGCCCCGCTTTCGAAAGGGCCGCAGCGCTGGCCAAGGCTGCGGGGGCCGCCCTGCATATCGTGGCGTTCGACTACCTGGAGGGACTGGCGACCGCCGGTCTGGTCAACGAACAAGCGCTGGAGCAGATGCGCCTGGGCTATGTCGAGCGTCATCGCCAATGGCTCGAAGACCAGGCCCGGCCCTTGCGCAAAATCGGCGTGCACGTCACCACGGAGGTAGTCTGGGTAGAAAAACCTCTGCAAGAAATCCTCATTCACCTTAAAGAACAGCCGATGGCGGTCCTGATCAAGGCGCTGGAGCATGAATCGCTGCTGTCACGCCTGATGTTCACGCCACTGGATATCCATCTGCTGCGTGAATGCCCGGTGCCGCTGCACTTTGTCAGCAATGTGCAGCACGCGCTGCCGCGAAGAGTCCTCGTCGCGGTCGACCCGTTCCATCGTGACGGTCAATACGCGGGTTTCAACGACAGGATTCTGCGCGAAGCCTCGAAACTGGCGAGCATCTGTAACGCTGAGCTCGATGTGATCTACGCCCACGACCTTTCCTCCATCAGCGCTAACGAATTCGGCTTTGATAATGCGTCGGCGTTTTTCTCTTCAGGCAAAGCCAAGTCGCTGTTCGATGCCCAAGGCGAGACCTTCCGCGATCTGGCCGAGCGCAATGGCATCCCGCCGGAGCGTCAGCACATGATCATGGGTGACCCGGCCAAAGTCCTTTCCAGCTATGCCGATGCGTATAGCGTCGACGTCATCGTGATGGGCCGGGTCGGTCACCGTGGCATTGAGCGATTGGTCGGCAGTACGGTGGAACACCTGCTGTACAAAATGCCGTGTAGCGTGTGGGTCGTCTCGCCAGAGGCGCTGGAGGACTGAGCCAGGGGTTGTTGCAGCGTTTCAGGCTGGCGCCGCTTGACGCCCAAGCGGTGCTGATCTTGAATCTTGTTTGCTGCCCTTTCCTCCCGACACGCCTGATACTGCCAGCAGTCTGCAGCCAACCCCGCCGTCGGGCTTCGTCAACCGGCACCTGCTTGCCGGGAAAAAGGATGTGCCATGACTAATCTGGTGATTTGCTGCGACGGCACCTGGAACACCCCCGACCAACTCGATCAGGGCGTGCCCGCCCCCACCAACGTGGTGCGGCTGTACAACGCGGTCGCTGACAACGCCAAGGGCGCGGCCCAAACCACCTACTATCACCCCGGTGTCGGCACCAATGGCAGTTGGTGGGATAAAGCCGTCGGCGGCGGCACTGGTGCCGGCCTTGATGAAAACATCATGAGCGCCTACCAGAAGCTCTGTTACTGCTACCAGCCCGGCGACAACATCTTCCTGTTCGGCTTCAGCCGCGGCGCCTACACGGTGCGCAGCCTTGCCGGGTTCATTGGCCGTTGCGGGCTGTTGCAAATCGTCGGGTTACCACCCGCCGAGGTCTGGACGCGCATCCAGACCCTGCTCACCTACGGCTACCGGCGCAAAACCGAGGAGCGCCAAGACTGGGACGCTCAAGGCTGGCAGTTCCACAACACGCCGAACGCATCGATTCCGATTCATTTTATCGGGGTCTGGGACACCGTCGGTGCGCTGGGCATCCCCGACGACATGGCACTGCTCAACTTGCTCGACAATCGCGAACGCTACACCTTCCACGACACCACGCTGCACCCCTCGGTCAAGTACGCCCGCCACGCGTTGGCGATGGACGAACGCCGCGCCTCGTTCCAGCCGACGCTGTGGAGCCAGCCGCCGACGGGCACCGACCTCCAGCAAATCTGGTTCCCCGGCGTGCATTCAGACGTCGGCGGTGGCTACCAGAACTGCGGCCTGGCCAATGGCGCACTGAAGTGGATGATTGATGAGGCGAGCGCGGCCGGCCTGAGTTTTGATCCGAATATTGTCAAGCAGATCAAACCAGACCTCTACGACACCCTGCACGACTCCTGTGATGGCGTGTTCACCGCGCTGCCAACTCAACCGCGCAGCGTAGCCGACATGACCACACAACAGGCGCTGTTCCACAAATCGGCACTGGATCGGCAGAAAATCCCCCCCATTACCCAATCGCCCTACCGCAAAGCGCGCTTACTGGCACCGCCTACCCCGCTGGTACTGGACATCTCCGCCCGCCAGCCATGGAACGAAACCGGCCTGTGGCTCAACGCTGGCACCACCTACACCTTCAGCGCCAGCGGTGAATGGCTGGACGCCTCGATCGTTTGCGACCCGGACGGGCCCGTGAGCAAGCATTTTCAACCCAGCGAACTGGCCTACGTGGCCGGCGCTGCATTGGGCAAACTGGAAACCTGGTACAGCAAGCTGTTCAACAACAGCGACGCAAACTTTTACTTCACCCGCCGCCACGAGAATTACCCGTGGTTCAGTCTCATCGGCGCAATCGCCAACAGCGATGGCGTCGACGCCAAAGGTGTCCTGCTGAAACCGGAAACGTTCCTCATCGGCCACGGCCGCACGTACACACCGAAGCGCTCGGGGTATTTCTATGCCTATGCCAACGACGCGTGGAATTGCTATGGGAATAACAAGGGGCATGTGGCGCTGACGATTCTGTAGCACATGTCTGATGACCGATTAATTGCGATGGAGCCCTCTGGCCCGTGCAGTTTCAGCGCCAGCACGCATGTCCCGCGCTGGGGGTGAAGGTTGCTTTTCAGCAGCAATAAAATGGGATTGCTGTGGACTGGATAGCTGACTGACCTTTTACACAAAACCACTGAAATGCATAAAGCCCCGCCCCCTCAGAGGGGACGGGGCTTCTTACTGCACACCCTGCTGAAAACCTGTGGCAAGCTCCGTCGTCACAAAACAGCGGTCACACAGCTGGCTCAATCTTATCCAGCACCCCGTTCGCCGTAATCTCCGCCACCATGATGCTGTTCGAAATACCCAGCAACGCGTAGCGCGCCTCCCCCTCCAGATGATCCACCAAGTGGTGAACCATCACATCAAGCGAGGCCAGTGTCTCGACCAAAAAAACCACCAGGGTTTCGGCTGTGGCTTTCGGGTCCACGGAAAATAGTGTGCTGCGTGTTCGCGGGGTGGCTTTGATGTCGGCGTTCGACGGGAAGTGGAAGTTGAGAGCGCGTTCGGCCGCCTCATTGAGCTTTTTTGACTCGGGTTCGTACGGGGACACTGGATCGGTGTCTGGTGGATTGGGGGTTACCTTGAACATATTTAAGTCTCCAAATATGGAGCCGTCACCCAATCGCTGCTAAACGAATGCAGGGTGGCAGCTGTGCGCAGGTTAGCAGACCGGCGGAGACGAAATCCGGCGCGCCCGAGGGCGCCCTGCGCACAGCTACCATAACGTGCAGGCATGAAATGACCTGACTATATGGATGCAAATGCGCTTCGTCATGACGGGCTGCTAAACCCGATCACTGAAGGGTCAGTGACACGAATCAAGTTACCGAGCGACCCAAAAGCGCACAAGCCGGCGGATTCTGGCGTACCCGTAGGCAAAGGCACAAGGTTTTGTAGCTTTCAGGACGTAACCTGGAGGATGTTTAAATATGCGCCCTCAAGTGCTGTTGAATAGGCTGACACGTGCGTCCTACGGAGGGTGAAAGCGGTAGCAATGAGGTCTCTTTAATCAGTCGGCAATCGGCCAAGAGTGGCCACTCGAATACATCACCTTGATCAGCTGTTTTGTAGGTCGAAGCGGTCACCGATGTTCCGCTGCCAACATTGACCTGAACTGAGAAATGATCTCTGAAGATAGCCCGGCACCTTCGAACACTGCGCAGGTGAAGCTAACGGGTGCAGGGCCTGGAGCAGTTATGATGCGGTCTGCAACCACAGCTACCGGACTGTTTCGATAATGCGTGCGCCCTTCATAACCTACGGCATTCTGTTCTAAGAAGTCAGCGCTGTTCGAGGTATGAGGAACCGTGTCGAGAAGCCCGGCCCTAGCAAGTGCCAGCGTTCCCCCACAGATACCGGCAATTGTCGCTCCATTTGAACGACTGGCATGAAGAAAGCCTCGAATATCCGGAGCTTCTGCACTTTCCCAGACCATTCCTCCAATGACGACAACAACGTCCGGTTTCCAGTCCAGACATTGTTGCAAACTGCTATCGACAGTTACAGCCAATCCACCCTGCGAGCGGAACTGACCCGTAGCAGAAGCGAAAAACCTGACGTCGATCCCGTAAAACGGGGACGCAGTTCCAGCAATGAAAGCATATTCCCAGTCCGCAAAACCGGGTGTCAGTATCAGTCCCACACGTGCCATCAGTCAGAATCCTCCATGAATGCCAATAACATTTGGCGACAACAAACATACATCAAGGGTTGCTTTGGGTCGATTGAAGCCCCTTGCAACAGGCAGCGATCGGCCGATTCTGTTGAAAAAGTCGGATTTTCAGATCGCCTGAACTCAGGCACGACCACCACTGGAGAACCTACTCACCACATTGAGTGGTTTTTCGGCCCTTCGGTGACCTTTGCTGCTCTGTTATTGGGTTAATTTGAGGTTTTTTGCTTGGTGCAGGCGCACCTATCCCGTGACGGGTGGCCCTTGAGATGAAAATTTGGCCAGCCGTTGCAGGTTCTGCACCGCAGCGGCCAGCGTGAATTCATCCGTCGCGCCACTCATGCCACGTAGTCGCAGGCGATCCAATTTCAGGATGCGCTTGAGGTGGGCAAACAACATTTCGACCTTTTTACGTTCGTGGCGAGAGCGCTGATATGCCGGCGTTGCTGCAATGCGCCGAGCCACATCGCGAGCGGCTTCATGGACGCTGCGAGCGATCTTGCGGAATGCTGTGTTCGGGCAGCACTTGGCTTTCATCGGACACGTAGCGCAGTCGGTCTGCCGGGATCGGAAGATGATGGTGTTGGCTTTGGTGACGTGTGAACGCTCATTCTTGAAGGCTCGCCATTCGCTGCGCAATGGGTTGCCGGCCGGGCAGCAGTATTCCTCAGCCTCTTCATTCCAGTGGAAATCGTTGCTCGAAAAACTGTCGTTCTTGCGCTCGGTTTTGTCCCACACCGGCACATGCGGTTCGATGTCTTTTTCCTCCACCATCCAGGCCAGCATCGGCGCGGTACCGTAAGCGGTGTCGCCAATGAGGCGCTCCGGCTTGATGTCGAACTGCGCTTCGACCCGATCAATCATCGTCTTGGTGCTCTCGACTTCTGCGGTTCGATGAGCCGGTGTGGGTTTCACATCCATGATCACGCCATGCTTGGTATCGATCAGATAATTCGTGGAGTAAGCGTAGAAAGCTGGGCCGCCTGGAGCAGCGGTCCAGCGGGCTTGAGGATCCGTCAGCGACAGGCGCTTCGGTAGCGTTTCGGCCAGAGCCTCTTCATCGAGGGCTTCAAGGTACTCGCGCACGGCGCGGGTGCTCAGGGATGGATCGCTCCAGTTGACCGGTTCATCACCCGGTACACCGCGCTGCCGACTCGCATCCGCTTTGATGATGCTGGCGTCCACGGCAAAGCCTTCGCCCTTGACCAGGCCGGCGTCCATGCAACGACGCAGCACTTCATTGAACAGCCAGCGAAACAGATCGCTGTCCCGAAAACGGCCGTGTCGATTTTTGGAAAAGGTCGAGTGGTTGGGGATTTCGTCTTCCAGGCTCAACCGGCAGAACCAGCGATACGCCGGGTTCAAATGGGCCTCTTCGCACAACCGCCGCTCTGAGCGAATGCCGTAGCAATAGCCAACGATCAGCATGCGGATCATCAGTTCGGGATCAATCGACGGACGCCCGATCGGGCTATAGAAATCGGCGAGGTAATGGCGCAGGTCGCTCAGATCGAGGCACCGATCAATGCTGCGCAGAAGGTGATTGGCTGGGATGTGATCTTCAAGGTTGAATGAGTAAAACAGTCGTTCCTGCCCACTCGATAACTGTCCCATCATGCTGCGTGCTTCCCGGCTGGCCAATGCCGAGATTTTGCCGCAGGCCAGACTGGGGAGCTACTTTTTCAACAGAATCGGCCGACAGCCGCCCTTCGCGGGCTCCCACACGGGGTCGAAAGCAGGCCCATCAATAATCTGAACCCATCCCTCGCACAAAACCACCTCCCACAAAAAAGCCCACTGACCGTCACCGGTTCAGTGGGCTTTCCAATACAGCGGCTACTTACAAAGCCATATCACTAGCAGCATTAGCCTTCGGAGCTTTTGGCGCTTCACCAGGAGCAGCAACCGGAGCCGCCATCTGCGGAATCACCGGCGGCGGAGTCAGTTCCAACACCTTGGCGGTATAAGCCCACTCCTGCGCAACCTTCTCAGGACTGCCGTTCAACTGAGTGCCATAGCTCGGCACGATCTGGTGCAGCTTCTCCTGCCAGGCCGGCGAAGCCACCTTGTCCTTGAACACTTTCTGCAGCACGGTCAGCATGATCGGCGCAGCGGTCGATGCACCTGGCGATGCGCCCAGCAGGCCGGCAATCGAGCCGTCAGCAGAAGAAACAATCTCGGTACCCAGTTTCAACACGCCACCCGCCGCTTCATCACGCTTGATGATCTGCACGCGCTGGCCGGCTTGCCACAGGCGCCAGTCTTCGGCTTTGGCGTTCGGGAAGTATTCTTTCAGGGCGTTCATGCGGTCTTCGTCAGACAGCATCAGTTGGCCTGCGAGGTACTCAACCAGTGGGTATTCCTTGATGCCGACCTTGGTCATTGGCCACACGTTATGTGTAGTCGTGGTGGTCAGCAGGTCCAGGTACGAACCTTCTTTCAGGAACTTGGTGCTGAAGGTCGCGAATGGGCCAAACAGGATGACGCGCTTGCCGTCCAGGACACGGGTGTCGAGGTGCGGAACCGACATTGGCGGTGCGCCAACGGAAGCTTTGCCGTAGGCCTTGGCCAGGTGTTGTTCGGCGATGGTCGGGTTTTCGGTCACGAGGAACGAGCCGCCGACCGGGAAGCCTGCGTATTCCTGGGCTTCAGGAATGCCGGACTTCTGCAGCAGGTGCAGTGCACCGCCACCGGCGCCGATGAACACGAACTTGGCGTCGGTTTCGGACTTGGTGCCGTCTTTCAGGTTTTTGTAGCTGACGCGCCAGGTGCCGTCTGCGTTCTTGGTGATGTCTTGCACTTCGCTGGACAGCTTCAAGTCGAACTTTGGCGTGGTTTGCAGGTGCGCGACGAACTGACGGGTGATCTCGCCGAAGTTCACGTCGGTGCCGATCGGGGACCAGGTGGCTGCGACTTTCTGGTTCGGGTCGCGCCCTTCCATCATCAGCGGAACCCATTTCTTGATCACAGCCGGGTCTTCGGAGTACTGCATGCCGGCGAACAGCGGGCTCGCTTGCAGGGCGTCGTAACGCTTCTTCAGGAACTTGATGTTGTCATCGCCCCACACAAAGCTCATGTGCGGCGTGGAGTTGATGAACGAACGCGGGTTTTTCAACACGCCTTGCTGAACTTGCCAGGACCAGAACTGACGGGAGATCTGAAAGGCTTCGTTGATTTCAACGGCTTTCGGGATCTGCACGTTGCCTTTGTCGTCTTCCGGCGTGTAGTTCAACTCGGCCAGGGCGGAGTGACCGGTACCGGCGTTGTTCCAGCCGTTGGAGCTTTCCAGGGCGACGCCATCGAGACGCTCGATCATTTCCATCGAGGTGCCGGGTTCCAGCTCATTGAGCCACACACCCAACGTTGCGCTCATGATGCCGCCGCCAATCAGCAGCACATCAACCTTCTTTGCCTCTTCCGCTTGAGCGGACGTGATCCCCATCGACAAAGCCAGCCCCAGCAGGGCCGTGTTCATTTTTTTAAACATCTGTACACCTATGATAAAACGCCATCCGCCCTTCCATCTTCATGTCAAAAACCCCTGGTTCACGGCATTCAGGCAGGATGTCGTGGGTGTTCATGCATGAGGATTGGAGGGTGGGCACACAAGGCCGATTGTCTGTATCGACCTCAGTTATATGTCCCTACTGAACTGACTTTTTATCATTATTGGCTTCAGCTACTTGAGCGACATTGATCCTGCTTGCGCGTCTGCGAGACGGGCAAACTGATTAGGTCAAACCAAGTTGGCACGCAGAATATCACGGTCGGGCGACCGTGCGCTCCCGAAAGGACTTGTGAGTCTAGTCCAGACGAGGCTCGTTGGCGGCGTTCCGGCCCAAACGATTCAGCACAAACACCTTGGCGTTGCGGGTCATCTGGTCCAGATGCCGGTCGCGCTGCTTCTCGGCGTCGATCATTGCGCGCTTGCCGTGCTTCTGCAGCAAGTAGTGATGAATCTGCCGAACCTCCAGCGAACTGTAGATCGACGCCACATCCAGCAGCCCCATCAAGCCTTCGCTGCTATGGTCGCGAGTGTTCATCAGCACTTGCGTGGCGCGTACGCCCAGCACCTGAAAACCCATCGATTCGAACCACGGCACCTTGGCCACGGCGCAGGTCAATTCGGCGTGCGGGTAACGGCTGATCATGTCTTGTAGCATGGCGCGGGCGACACCTTGGCGACGATGGCCGGCGTCGACCGCCATGTACGCGACGCCGCACGCTTGCGAATCATCCTTGATCGGCAGGTACAGCAGAAAACCGATGACCTTCGTCGGGTCTTCGTCGTCGGTGGCGACGATCAACTCGACCGCAATCCCCTTGGAACCGTCGAGCGCCTCCAGGTACAGGTGCACTTCGAAGCCGACCGTGTATTGGTAGACGTTGTACAGCGGGTTGCTCGGGCCGATGCCGACCATGCTGATGTCGCTCAGGTTATCGACGACCAGTTGCAGGATCTGGCTGTTGATGTGCTCCGGGCACGGGGCTGCGAAGTGGGTGAGTTGGGGCATTGAAATTCTGACTCCGGGAAAAGACTTACTGGGCATCGGCCAGGCTATTGTCACAGATTGAGCGCCACGCGGCTTGCGCCAGCAGTTCGCGGTAGGCCTTGGGGCTGCCCTTCACCCTCCCCGACAACCACGCGCGGCAGTAACTGTCGGCTTGGCCGATGATTAATGACAGCAACAGTTCGCCAGGCACCGCTCGCAATTCATCGCGCCGGCCGGGCTCGGCCAGCCATTCACTGAGTATTTGGTTACGGGTTTTGTTGCGGGTCGCGAGTTCGTCCTTGAACGGACCTTTGGTGATGGCGAACCGTGCGTGGTACTGGAACCGTGCCCATTCTGGCTGGCTGTCGACCCAGTCGACGTAGCTGTGCACCAGCGCGTGCACGCCCTCCTCGGTGGTCTGCGCTTGGGCCAGATACTGGTCGCGAAGCTGGGCCTGATCGTCCAGCGCGGTGAAAAACAGTGCCGCCACCAAGCCTTCCTTGTTGCTGAAATGGTGGTAAATCGCGCCGACGCTGGTGTCGCACTCGGCGCGAATCATCTCGATGGTCGTGGCTTCGACCCCTTGCTCGTTGAACAGGGCCAGGGCCTTTCTGAAGATATCGCGCTTGAGTTCGGCTCTTCTGCCGGGGTAGCTGCGTTCGAGTAAATCTGAAGTTTCCATGCGGGACACTGGCCAAGAAAATCCATGACAAGGCAGAGCAACTGCCGATGAGTACGCCGCGCTAGGTTGACAGATTTCATTGCGACAGAATACTGTTCCGTCACAGAACATTATTCTGTTACGGAAAATAATTCTGTAAAATCAACCATCAGTGAGGCTTCAACATGAGTCAGTTTCTCAGCATGTTTAACAGCGCAGGCCCGGAAGCGTTCAGCAAACTGGCCTGCCAGGTGGCGCCCTACTTCAACACCATCAACCCGCTGATCTCGGAATTGCGCCCGGGGTATGCCGCGGTCCAGGTGCCGTTCAAGCGGGAGATCACCAACCACCTTGGCAGCGTGCATGCGATTGCGATGTGCAACGCCGCCGAACTGGCCGCGGGGACAATGACTGACGTGTCCATCCCTGCCGGTGCGCGCTGGATTCCAAAAGGCATGACTGTGGAGTATCTGGCCAAGGCCAAGAGCGACGTGACGGCAGTGGCCGACGGTGAAGCGGTGGACTGGCAGACCGAAGGCGACAAGATCGTCCCGGTGGATATTCATGACGCCGAAGGCAAGAAGGTGTTTACGGCGCAGATCACGATGAATGTGAAACTGGCCTGAGCCCGACCATCACGGTCACCTCAGCGTTCGACAAGTCGGTCACCGCACCGATAGCCACGCACTGAAGCGTTATCGATGGCGCCCGGTCTGCTCATTGCGGACCGGGCGCCTGTCGATTACGGACCGATTCGTCCAGAGAGTGCGTGGCCGAGTACTACTCGCAACGGGCCACCGACGGTGGCTTGATCATTTCCGAAGCCACCGTGGTCTCGACCACCGGCAACGGCTACCTCGGTTCGCCGGGCCTGTATAACGACGCACAGATTCCTGGCTGGAAAGTCATCACTGAAGCCGTCCACGCCAAGGGCGGCAAGATTTTCCTGCAACTGTTCCATGCCGGTCGCCAGTCCCACAGCGACATGCAGCCTGACGGCGCGCAACCGTTCGGCTCATCGGCCGTATCCTGGTGCTCAAACCTCGTTTGATCGCTTCGCTGCTCCCCCGATGTCCTTAACTAAGCCAGCGCCAATCCGGACTTCCCGAACCAGACAACGGCAGACTTGTTCTTTGACGAGGCGCAATTTGAGAGCTATCGCCAGTTGGGCCTGAGTCAGCCAGCGCGTTTTCGGTACCGGCCCAGACTCAAACGATGTCAATGATAAACTTCGTAACTACCTGAATATTTAATAACAGTTACTCATATCGACTCATCCGAAATATCATTAATTGCACACATACAAAATAAGAATTTTGATCAATAACAGAATCTGAAGAGACTCTGTTTCAAAAGCGCAACAACTCCACCCACATTCTGTCACTCCAACTTTACACCACTTTATTTAGAATAATCGGCATTGGCACTCCCGGGATTTCACTGCTACCGTTTACCCATCAATAGAAACTTCTATTACTGCCATAGGCCTTCCGACGACTCAGGGAGAGGACACCATGTACACGAGTGACTCTATATGGTTCGTAGCGCCTAATACCGAAATGCTGGTATCGCCTTATGCGCTTTATGAAAACTCCAGACGCATAGAAGCGGCCCAGGCATTCGAGGTGACCATGGTCACCACCGTAGTCGGCGAAGACCTGGATGGTTTCCTGAGAGGAAATAACGATGTAATGGTTCTAACGAGGGTCTCTTTTGGCGAACAACCCTTAGTTGACCGTGTTCATTTTTACGAAACAGGGATTCCGGCAGGAGCCCCTATTCGCAGCCTGTATGCCGATAATATTTATGCCACGGACGACTACTCAGGAAGGGACAAATTAAGAATCGAATTGAATGTTCTCGAGATCGACACTGACTCCGAAGAAAGAAAGGTACTGACGAAGGCATTTCAATCCCTTGCTGCTACGGCCGGCGCCGTCTTTCCAGCGATGCTCCCCTATACGATAGCCGCCAGCATGGGAGCCGAAATAGTTGAACGGCTGGCCACTACACTGGAGAAAGATGAGCGCGTCATCAGGTTTCCATTTGCCCTTTACCCTGGGGCACCACGCCCTGGAATGGCCCCTCTGCAAGAAGGAACCTATGTCGTCTTTTCTCAGGCCCGCGACCCGATCAGGTTCCGACTCCAATCCAATGGGCTGCTGACCCTGGCGGATAAACCCGCAAATGTTTCGTACGCCATCTTTAATGTGTCCACAGATGTCACCCCCAGCCCATCTTTTGTCATCAATCAGAAAATCGCCACACTCCTGACGCAGCTGAATTCAGGAAACTCAAATTCCACAACAAATACCCTGAATTTTCTGAAGTCGACGCTGCAGCAATATACCAACTACCAAAAACTGCAGCGCTATGTAGAACTTAAAAACAAAACAACTCCCACCACAAAAGAACAACAACTGTTAGCCGACATCGAAAACACCGAAGAACTCAAGCCTTTTCTTCCCGGCTGACCACGCCGACGCGGGCCCGACACTAAAAGCCGCTACACATACCACTTAGAGCATCTGAGCTTGCATTGAGGGCATCATGTTTACATTCGACGACGACGCCTTTCTGGACGGTTACAGAAAACGATTCGGCCCCATGAAGTCTGAGTTGGCGGACTCGATAAAATTGCTATTAGCAAAAATTGAAATAGATCAACGATTTACCGTCAACCCAATTGATCGCTACCAACTGGCTTATTGCCTGGCCACTTTCAAATGGGAAACCGCTCATACGCTGCAACCGATCGACGAATACGGTTCAGTAGAATATTTCAATCGTCGGTATGGCCCCGACACTCCTACGGGCAAACGGCTTGGGAATGTGGAGCCTGGAGACGGAGCGAAATTTCATGGCCGAGGCTATGTTCAACTGACCGGAAGAAGTAATTACCAGAAGACCGGGGCATTTTTTCATCAGGATTTATTGAGCAACCCATCGAAGGCAAAAGAGCCGAGCCTCGCTTATGAAATCGCCGTGGAGGGGATGAGGCAGGGATGGTTCACAGGCAAAAAACTGAGCCAGTTTTTCAAGGCCGGGCAACCACCAGACTATGAGGGTGCGCGCGTCATCATTAATGGCCATGACAAGGCACAGACCATCGCCGACATCGCTCGACGCATGGACGAATTATTGGAAATGTCTTTAAACCCCTGAAAATCGGTGAACGCTATGTTGCGTCAGCAAGCACTGAACACCATATGGAAGAGGCTCTTCTTTATTTTCACGTTGCTGCTGATATTGTCGGTAGTGCTGGCCAGCCAAACGACCGGTTACCAGGTCCCGCTCATTGTCTTCATCACAGGAAATATCGGCGGCTACGTGGGTTTTCACCGTCGACTGGCGAACCTGACCGATGAGGAAATCATCCACCTTTCCTCCACGTGGTTTGGCGTGACGCTGCCCTCCTTCATCGGTGGCATCCTGGCAGGCGTCCTGTACATTCTTTTTATTTCAGGCGTTGTTAGCGGTGACCTGTTTCCGAAAATAATCGCGGACCAAACACCCACGTGCCTGGACCCGAAAACCTCCGAGCGCTTTGAAGTCATCTTTTGCCAGCATGCCGAAGGCTATGCGTCGTACGCAAAACTATTGTTTTGGTCCTTTGTGGCGGGCTTTAACCAAAACTACGTTGTCGACCTCATAGAATCGCTAAAGGGCAGCGACAACACCACTGACGCCGACGCTAGAGACAATGAAGCCGGGAAGTAGAATCCTCGCCCGCCACGTTGTCCTTACTCAGACACTGCCACTTGATTACGCCCACGCGCCTTGGCCCGATAGAGCGCCTTGTCCGCATTGTTCATCAGACTTTGCAGATCAGGGTCGTGCATCTCCATTGCGGCGACGCCAAGGCTGGCCGAAATGCGATAAACCGGGCCGGCCATCAACCCACCGATGGACTGGATCAGGTGCTCGGCAATTTCGAGGGCGACCTCAATGGACGTGTCCGGCAGCAGGATGGCGAATTCCTCGCCCCCCAGCCGGCCGTAGACGTCCGTATCACGAAAACAGGTGCTGATGACCACTCCCATCTGGCGCAATACCTGATCGCCGACCTGATGGCCGTAAGTGTCATTGATGTGCTTGAAGTGATCCATATCGAGCATGACCGCGCACAGCGGCAACCGATGGTGTTGGCAGTTGTTGAACAACTGCTGCGCATGCTCAAAAAAAGCCCGGCGGTTTTTCAGCCCGGTGAGTTCATCGGTTTGCGCAGCATGCGTGGCGATGCGGTGCGCCAGTTCCATTTCACGGGTCAGGCGAAAAGCAGTTTCCAGCGCTTCGGACAGTTTGCGGGTGGCTCTGGCAACAAATGAAGCAAACACCACGACGGCCAGGGCCATACCGACTTGCAATGTTGTCGGCTGAAACACCAGCCAGGTGGTACACGGCAACAACACCAGGCCAATCGACACCAGCGTCATGTACCGGTAGGACGAGTAACACGACACGGCACTGACCGACATGCCGACGGCAAACAGCATCACCAGTGCCTGGGCCAACAGGTCGTCTGACGGTATGACGGCTAAAGCCCCAGCGCCCCAGATACCGGCAGACAACACCAGCGTCACCCAATAGATCCGCTCCCAGCGTTGCGGCGTGCGCTCACTGTCCGGGCTGCGAAAATAGACCACAAACATCAGGATGCGCAGTAACGAGGAGGCGCTCAGCAGGCCAATCCAGCCGATCATCACGTTGTGATCCATGCGCTCCCAGCACAGCCCGCACAGCATAAGCGCGGCCAGGTAACTGCCGAACACCGCGGACACCGATTGGTTGAACAGCTGTCGCAATCGGTCACCGCGCACTTGCGCCGCGATGAAAGTCTCCTGGTGGTGCCGAAATCCTGGGCCATCCATGTGATCCGCCTGATCATGATGCAAAGACAAAAAAGCGATTGTGGCACCCTGCCACCTGGACAAACAAATGAATCCTTAAGCCCCACCGTACTTTGTAGCAGCCTGCGCCCGGCTGCGCAGCATTCGTGAGAATAGACGATGCGGTGTTTCAGGAAATCCGAGCGTGCTGAATTTACGACTGCTTCGCAGCCGGATACAGGCTGCGCCAGCTGCTACAAAGGCACCGCTGCGTTACTGCTGCGGCGCCACCATCTTGAACCGGATATTGATGTCGTCGGAAACCACGGTATCGGCATATTCACCTTCGCCGATCTTGAAGTCGCTGCGTTTGAGGGTTAACTCGCCGTCGAAGATGCCGATGGTGTCCTCGGCTTTCAGCAGGACCGGAACCGCTACATCACGGGTAACCCCCCTGAGCGTCAGTTTGCCGATGATTGTGTATTTGTTGTCGCCAAGCGCCTTCACATCGGTCGATTCAAAGGTCGCCACAGGATAATCCGCCGAATTGAACCAGGCGGGTTTTTGCAGTTCCGTGTTGGCGTCACTGCTGCCGGCATCGATGCTGTCGAGCTGGATAGTGAGCGAGGCCCGGGCTGCCGCAGGGTTGGCCGTGTCGAAATCCAGCTTGGCTTCGAACACGCCAAACGTGCCGTACACCTGCGAGGTGAATTGGTTGTACGTGAAGGAGATCTTGCTTGCGGCTTGATTGACTTGTTTGTATTGCACCGCTTGCGCGCAGGGCAAGCCAACCGTGAGTATGACTGCCAGAATAGCGAGCCGCGGGAGTCGAACAGTCATGGGATTCTCCGGTCGGGGCTCCCTCATGGGCTGAGATACCCAAGCATAGGTCTGCAATAAGAGGACTAAAGCAAAAAACGGCCGCTTCTTCCACTCTACACAGACGCGGGGCAATAAACCCGGCCACTCCCCAACCGTGGGCGCGAACGCGCCGATCAATGACCAGTCACTGACCCCGGGCGCCAACCCGATCATAGGCGCGACCCGGTTTCAGGACTGGCTCAAGACCCACTAGGCGCCAGCAGGACTCACCTGCATCAATTTCGCATACGCCTGCAAATGGTGGTCATCGTCACCGAACTGGCGCGCCACCATCAGCAAATGCTTGGCATGGTGTGAGAGCACGTATTCCCAGGTCAGGCCGATGCCACCGTGCAATTGAATGCCTTGATCGGCGACGAACCGACTGGCACGGCTGACGATAAACTTGGCCGCCGCCAGCACACGGCTTCGCTCATCGCTGTCCGTCTGATCGGCCACACACGCGGCGAGCAGGGTCATGGATGTGGCTTGATCGAGCTCGATGCGCATGTCCACCATGCGATGTTGCAACGCCTGGAACTTGCCGATCGGTTGGCCGAATTGCTGGCGGGTCTTCAGATAGTCCAGGGTCAGCGCACACGCCGCTTCCATGCTGCCAACGGCCTCGGCGCACTGCGCAGCGATGCAACGGCCTTGCTGATAACGCAGCGCCAGCAACGCCTGACCGACGTCACCCAGCACGGCGTCGCTGCTGACGTGTACGCCCTCCAGATACAGTTCGCATGCCATGCGCCCGTCCATGGTGGCGAACGAGCGACGACGTACACCGTTGGCTTTGGGGTCGAGCAAAAACAGGCTGATGCCTTTCTCGTCACGTGCTTGATGGCTGGTGCGCGCAGAAACCAGGATCAACCCGGCGCTTTGCCCGCCCACCACCACCGACTTTCGGCCATTGAGCAGCCAGCCGCCATTGACCGGCTCGGCCGTGGTCTGCACGTCATGGAGTTGGTAATGGCTTTGCGGCTCGTCGAGCGCCACGGCCAATTGCAGCTCGGCGCTGCCCACCGAGGCCAGTAACGACTGCTTTTGAGCTTCAGTGCCCAGTTGGCTGATCAGGCCGCCGCCGAAAATGACCGAGTGCAAGTAAGGTTCCAGGCACAGGCCACGCCCCAGCTCGGTCATGATCAGCATGTTTTCCACGCCACTTCCGCCGAATCCGCCATACGCCTCGGCGAACGGCACTGCGCACAACCCAAGCTCGCCCAGCTGTTGCATGAACGGTCCGCTGAAGCCGTACTGACTTTGGCGGTAATGTTCACGTTGCTCGAAACCGTAGGCATCGCGCACCAGTCGGGCCGTGGTGTCCTGCAGCATGAGTTGCTCTTCGTTCAGTTTGAAATCCATGGTCCGCCCCTTACAGTTCGAGAATCATTTTGGCGATGATGTTCTTCTGGATTTCGTTGGCGCCGCCATAGATCGAAGCCTTGCGCGCATCCAGATACTGATAGGTGGCGGCGCTGCTGTAGTCGGTGTACAGCAACGGTTCAGTGCCGTAACCCAGCTCTTCGTCTATGAATGGCAGCGCGTAAGGGCCCACCGCCTTGCTGATCAGGTAGGTGATCGCCTGGCGAATTTCGGTGCCCTTGATCTTCAGGAACGAGCTTTCCGCGCCAGGCACGCCGCCGTCGCGAACCGCCGCCAAAGTGCGCAGGCTGCTCATTTCAGCGGCCATCAATTGCATCTCGACTTCGGCAATCTGCGTGCGGAACATCGCGTCTTCGATCAGCGGACGACCATCGCGCAACTCGTGGCTGGCAATGTGCTTGAGCCGGCTCAGCAACGCCTTGTTCTGCGCGATGCCGCCGATGCTGGTGCGCTCATGGGTCAGCAAATATTTGGCGCAGGTCCAGCCCTGATTTTCTTCGCCGACCAGGTTCTGCACCGGCACACGCACGTTGTCGAAGAACACTTCGTTGACTTCATGCTCACCGTCGAGGGTGATGATCGGACGCACAGTGATACCCGGCGTCTTCATGTCGATCAGCAAAAAGGAAATACCGCGCTGCTGTTGCGCCTGCGGATCGGTGCGCACCAGACAAAACATCCAGTCGGCGAAGTGCGCCAGGGTGGTCCAGGTCTTTTGGCCGTTGACCACGTAATGTTCGCCCTCGCGCACGGCGCGGGTTTTCAGCGAAGACAGATCCGAGCCCGCTCCCGGTTCGGAGTAACCCTGGCACCACCAGTCTTCGCACGTGAGTATGCGCGGCAGAAACCGCGCTTTCTGCTCGGGCGTGCCGAACTTGATGATCACGGGTGCGACCATTTTCAAACCGAAGGACGACACTTTCGGGGCGCCGGCCACGAAGCATTCTTCGTCGAAGATATGCTTTTGCACATCGCTCCAACCGGTGCCGCCAAACTCCACCGGCCAGCCCGGGGCCAGCCAGCCTTGACGGTTGAGGGTCTGCATCCATTGCACCTGGTGCTCTTTACTCAGGCGCTTGCCCAGCGAAATGCGCTCGGCAAACTCTTTCGGCAGATGCTCACGCAGATACGCTCGAACGTCCTGGCGAAACGCCAATTCGTCCGCTGTGAAATCAATGTCCATCAATCAACTCCAAATTCGCCTTGGTCTACCCAATTTCGACGCTGCGAAGAACCCTGTGTGAGCGAGCTTGCTCGCGATAGCGGCTTGTCAGTCACCGTCAATGTGGGATGAACGGGCCTCATCGCGAACAAGCTCACTCCCACAGGGGTAGTGGCAGGGCTGCTTAGTCGAAGATGATGACCGAGCGGGCCAGTTCGCCACGGCGCAGCTCATCAAAAGCGTCATTGATCTGCTCCAGGCTGATGCGCTGGGAAATCATTTCGTCGAGCTTGAGCTTGCCGGCCATGTAGAAATCCACCAGACGCGGCATGTCCACCGGGAAGCGGTTAGACCCCATCAACGAACCCTGGATGCGGCGCTCGTGGAGCAACTGCAACGGGTCGATTTCAATTTTCAGCCCCGGCTTGAGCATGCCGATCACCGTGGCAGTGCCGCCGCGCGCGAGCATGGCGAAAGCCTGCTCGGCAGTTTGCTTGAGGCCGATGCATTCAAACGCATGGTGCACACCACCCCGGGTCAGTTCCTGCACCTGCTTGGCCGCATCGCCGTCCTTGCCATTGATCACATCGGTGGCGCCGAACTGGCGGGCCAGTTCCAGTTTGGAATCCAGCATGTCGATGGCGATGATCCGCCCTGCCCCGGCCAATGCCGCACCGTTGATGGCCGCCAGGCCGATGCCGCCGCAACCGATCACTGCCACGGTCTCGCCCGGACGCACCTTGGCCGTGTTGAACACCGCACCGGTGCCGGTGGTGACAGCACAACCGAGCAGCGCAGCGCGGTCCAGCGGCATGTCACGACGGATCGCCACACAGGCGTTTTCATGCACCAGCATCTGCTCGGCAAACCCGGACAGGTTGACGAATTGCGGCATCGGTTTTTGCACGTAGGTCAGGCGCGGTTCTTCGTCCTTGTCGCGTTTGGTTTCCGGCGATACACAGCGAGCCAGGTGGCCGGTCACGCAGTGTTCGCAGTGACCGCAAAACACGGTCAGGCAGGTGACCACATGATCACCCGGCTTGACCGAACGGACTTCGGAACCGACCTGTTCGACCACACCCGCCGCCTCGTGGCCCAACACCATCGGCCCCGGATATGGAAAGGAACCGTCGATGACGTGCAAATCGGAATGGCAGACACCGACCGCTTTGGTGCGAATCAGCACTTCGCGTGGGCCCGGTTTGCTGATGCCCACTTCTTCGATGACGAGCGGGGATCCAACCTGATGGAAAACGGCAGCTTTCATGAAATTTTTCTCGGTAGTGAAATGAGGAATTCAGGCCGGCTTGGCCGGTGAACGGAACACCGCTTTCGCGTGGCTGAAGGTACGGAAGCCATCGATGCCGTGATAAGCGCCCATGCCGCTCTGGCCGACGCCGCCAAACGGCAGGCTTTCGGTGCTGGCATGACTCATGACGCCGTTGAGGGTCACGCCACCGGAACAGGTGCGATTGAGCACCAGTGCCTCTTCGGTGGCGTCGTTGCCGAAGTAGTACAGCGCCAATGGACGCGGGCGCGCGTTGATGAACGCAATCACTTCGGCCAGGGTCTCGTAGGGTTTGATCGGCAGCAACGGACCGAAAATTTCATCCTGCATGACCCGCAAATCGTCACCGGGGTTGCGCAGCAGAGTTGGCACAATCTTGTTGCGCGTCGCCTCGCTGAAATCCTCGGCGGCCGGGTTCAGTTCGATCAGCTCGACACCCGCCTCGCGCGCTTCATTGAGGTAGCCCTGCAAACGTTCGAGATGCCGCGAGTTGATGATCGAGGTGTACTCGGGATTGTCCTTGAGCGTCGGCAGAAACCCGCCGACCACGGCTTTGGCCACGCTGATGAAAGCGTCCACCGACTCTTGCGGCACGAACACATAATCTGGCGCCACGCACAGCTGACCGGCGTTGAGCAGCTTGCCCACGACCACTTTGGTCACGGCGGACTTGAAGTCGGCGGTGCGGGAAATAATGGTCGGGGATTTTCCGCCCAGCTCCAGTGTCACCGGCACCAGGTTTTCCGCCGCCGCACGCAACACGTGTTTGCCGATGCTGGTGGCGCCGGTAAACAGCAAGTGATCGAACGGCTGGCCGCAAAATGCCTGGCCGACATCCGCGCCGCCCAACACCACCGCCACTTCCTCTTCGGCGTACACCGAACGGATCAGCCGCGCGATCAGCGCCGAGGTGTGCGGAGTGAATTCCGACGGTTTGATCATCACCCGGTTGCCGGCCGCCAATGCGCCCGCGAGACCGCTGAACACCATGAAGCCCGGCACGTTCCACGCCGTGACGATGCCAATCACACCCAGCGGCTGGTACTGAACCCAGGCTTCGCCCTGCTCGGTCTGACGCGCTTCGGGCTGCATCCATTCGGCCAGCCGGGCTTTGGTTTGCTTGAGCGTTGCCAGTGGCGACAGCACTTCGCTGCCCTTGGAAAAGCCAGGGCTGCGATGACCGAAGTCGGCGGTCAGGGCATCGATGATGTCCTGCTCGTGATCGACCAGCAGCCGGATCGCCCGGTCGATCAGTTCGCGGCGTTGCTCCACGCTGTAGGGTTCGCTGGCCAGATGGGCCACGCGCTGTTTTTCAAGGATCGTGCGGATGTCGGTGCTCGTCCAACTTTCGATGGCGCTCATCACTACCTCTCTTGTTGTTGTCTGGACGCCACCGCGTTTGCGCAGCACAGCGTCGGGCCTGGCTGCATGGTTGATCATCATGGGCGTGGCGCCGCCACCCGGATCAGGTGGGTGGCGCTGTCACGCAAGGATTCCCATCGCCTTGGCGCTGTTGATGGCCTGAGTACGACGGCAGGCGCCGAGTTTGACGTTGATGTTTTTGGCGTGGGTTTTCACTGTGTTCACCGAGATGAACAGCCGGCTGCCGACCTCACGCACCGACATGCCCTCGGCCAGCAGCTTGAGCACAGACACTTCGCGCGGGGTCAGGTCATCCTGGTAATCCGGCACGCCAGTCGCGCGCGCCACCAAAGGTTTGTCGATGTCATCATTGTGTTCGCGGGCGAAGATTCGTGCTTTCTGCCGGGCAATCGCCCCCTGATAGCAAGCGCTGTCGATGTTGGCCCACTGCATGCGGCGCTCCGCGTCGTGCAGCCAACCGTGCGCCTTTTCAAAGTCATCGGCGCGTGAGGCGATCTCCGACAACAGCACATACGCGTTCAACACAAACGGCGCGCAACAGTCGCGGACCTGCAGCAGCCCGGCTTGCAGCACCTGCTCCGCTTCAGTGAAATGGCCCATCTGCAACAACAACTCACCTTGCAGGAACATCACTCGCCCCAGCAGCGGGTACGTCTGCGTGCGGCTGACGGTCAGCCGCGCCAGCTCGCTGCGCAACAAGGCTTGCGCCTGATTCAGCTGCCCTTGCAGCAGCATCAGCCGCACCCGGTCGGTGTTGATCAACACTTCGGACTCGTAACTGCCTTGGCGCCGCGCCAGCTCCAGCGATTGTTCCAGCAGCGCCTGCGCCTCGGCCAGTTCTGCGCCGTTCATGGCGATGCGGGCCAACATGCATTGGCACAGCAACACCGACAGCCAATCCTGAGCCGACAGATGTTCAAGGGCGGCACGGCAATGCACCCGCGCCTGTTCGGCATGACCGCGCAGCGCGTGCAAGCAGCCGTACAACGCTTGCCAGTTCGCCAACAACCGTCGATGACGGCGCGGATCGGGCAACGGCAAAAAATGCCCGAGACGCTGCAGGCATTCTTCGGCTTCATCCAGCCGGCCGCTGAACAACAACGCCTTGGCCTGCAAGTAAATCAGGCGAGAACTGCTTTGCAGCAGTTGCGGTTCAATGCGTTCGCGCCAGTCCATAAGCCGGTTCAGGTGCCGCTCACTCAGAATCCAGCTCAGCCACAAGCGCTCCATGTAGGTGGCGGCCACCTCCGGCTGGTCGGCACACAGCGCCTGTTCGACTGCATCATCGACATGCCCCAGCACGCTGAGCAACTGGCAGGCGCGCAAGCGCAGCCGATTCAGCGGCGCGCCACCCAACCGGTCTTGCAGGGTCTGGGCAACCGCAGGCAACAACCGATACCAGCCTGGCTGATGGTCGATCGGGACCAGAAAGGCCTGCTCATCCAGCAGACTTTTGAACACCTGCGCGCCCTGCTGTCCTTCCCAGAGCTGATCGCACAGGTCGGCACTGGCCTTGGACAGATGCGCCAGGCCGAATAACACCGACTGTTGCTCTTCACTCAGGCGCGCCAGAAATTCACGTTCGAGGTAGGCGCCGAGCAACCCCGAGGGCAGCAAACGGACACCCGCGCACCATCCGCCAGTCTGGCACCACAGGGTTTCCCGTGTGGGTGTGTCAGTGTCAGGTGCCAATAGCGTGACCAGCGATTCGAATTCATCAGGACGCAGCGCCAGTTGCCGGGCATCCAGCTCCAGCAATTGGCCGGTCAGCATCAGGTGAGGCAAGTTCCAGTCGGGGCGCTGGCGGCAGGTGACCAGTATCTGCAGGTTGGGATTCTGGAGGGTCAGGAGTTGGTCGAACCAGTGGTTCAGATCGGCCGGCATCTCTGCCGGGAGGTCATCGAAGATTAGGAAAAGCCTGGAATCTTCATTGCCTGATACGGCTTCATCGCGAGCAAGCTCGCTCCCACAGTTGACCGCGCGCCCCTGTGGGAGCGAGCTTGCTCGCGATGGCGATATTCCTGCCAACTCGATCAACGCATCGAGCGCCGTTTCCGGTGCCCCGCCACATTCAACGACCAGCCGCGCACTCAATGACGTCAGGGTTTGCGACTGCCCCTCCAACCCCAACCAGATCACCCGCCCTGCCACCCCCTGCAAATACTCCCGCAACAAGGCTGTTTTCCCATAACCGGCAGGCGCGCAAAGCAGTTGCAAGCGGCGCTGCTCGCGCTTGAGTACGCTGCACAAATGCGGCCGTGGCACAAACATGGCGGACCTCGTGGATGGTTTGAGAGTGCCATCATTGAGCGTGCCAACGGTGAACGCGCCACCCACATCAGGTGGGTGCCGACCGAACGCACAACGCCCTGCGAACAGGGCGTTGTTTCAGCAAGGGCGAACGATCAGCGGATGCCGGCGTTACGCAGTGCCGACGGGGTGAAGTCGGTCATCTTGGCGGTCATGCCGTAGGTCGTCGCATGCTTGGCCTGGTTGGTCATCGCCAGCACGTTGTAGCGACCGGCGATCAAGTCATAAATCCCGAGCATCGCGAAGTTAGGGGCGCCACGCTCGTAATCGTTAACCGCATAACCCTCGGCCACTCGCCACAGTTGACCACGGCCGTCGTAATGATCGACTTCGGCCAGTTGCCAGGTATCTTCGTCAAAGTACATGTCGCGCTTGGCATAGACATGACGCTGCCCCGGCTTCAGCGTGGCCTCGACGTGCCAGACGCGGTGGAGCTCATAACGGGTCAGGTCCTGGTTAATGTGGCCCGGCTTGATGATGTCGTCGTACTTCACTTTCGGCGACTGCAAGCGGTAATTGTTGTACGGGATGTACAGTTCCTTTTTGCCTACCAGTTTCCAGTCATACCGGTCTGGGGCGCCGTTCATCATGTCGGTGTTGTCGGCGGTGCGCATGCCGTCTGAACCGTTGCCCGGACCGTCATAGGCCACTTGTGGCGCGCGTCGCACGCGACGCTGGCCGGCGTTGTAAACCCACGCCAGGCGCGGTTCCTTGACCTGGTCGATGGTCTCGTGGATCAGGATCACACTGCCGGCCATGCGCGACGGCGCGGTGATTTCCTGCTTGTAGTAGTAAAGAACGTTGTCGCCCTGCCCACCCTCTACGCCTTCCATCAACTGCGGAAACGCCAGCTTGTCCTCGTACTCGACGACGGAATAGGAACCGTTGGTTTGTGGCGCGGCCTGCGCCGCCTCACGCTCCATGTTGCCGCCGCGATAACGGTTGGTGTGGTTCCAGTACACCTCGACGCCGCTTTTCGGAATCGGGAACGGGTAGTAGCGGGTCTGGGAGAAGTTCAGCAGGCCGTTGCCGTCGGGTGTCAGTTGGGTGGTGACGGCACTTTTCTTGGCAATTTCATAGATGTTCGACGGTGCCGCGGCGGTACGCTGGGTCTTAAAAACCGGGATCTTGTAAGTGTCCGGGTAGCGCTTGAACATCGCCAGTTGGCCCGGGGTCAACTTGTCTTTGTACTGGTCGGCGTTGGCGGCAGTAATGACGAACTCAGGCTTCTCGCTGGCAAACGGGTCACCGAGAAAACCATTGTCGAGCGGCGCAGCACCGGGTTTCAAACCGCCGGTCCAGGCCGGGATGCTGCCGTTGGCATTGCCCTCTTTCTGAGCGCCCAACGGGGTCAGCGTGGTGCCCAGTTGAGCGGCTTCCTGAGGGGTGACAGCGGCCATGACACCACTGGCCAGCAGCGACAGGCTCAGTGCGCCGGCGTGCAGAAAAATACGTGCGTTCATGTTGAAGGTCCTCTGGCAGGGTTGCATCAGAAATTCACGCCGAAGCTGAGCGCAACGTAGTCGCGGTCGACGTTGGTGTTGAAGTCGCCACCGAAGTAGTTGGTGTAACTCAGGCTGGCGTTGTAGGTGTTCAGGTAATCGGCATCGACGCCCACGCTGACCGCTTTGGAGCCCTCGTCGAAGTTCGGCCCGTAGCCCTGAACGTCATGGGACCAGGCGATGTTCGGCGACAGGTTGATACCGGCGATCACGTTCTGGTAATCCAGCTTGCCGCGCAGTCGATAGCCCCAGCTGCTGCTGGTGTAAAAGCCGTCGTTGTTGCACTCCTGCGCCGGGTTGCTGGCGTTCGGCAGGCCCGCTGCGGTGCCTCGGCAGGTCGCCGCGCCGGCCGCACCCGGCAATTGACCGGAACCGAAGGCCGGGCTGCGACCGAAGCGCAGGTCCGTGCCATCAGCCTTGCCCAGGCCATTGATATGGTTGTAACCAACCTCTCCGACCACAGTCAGACGGCTGGCCCCCAGTACCTGATCAAAGAATTGGGTCGCGGTCACTTGGGCCTGAGTCACAGGCATGCGCTTGTAGCCGTTGACCTCTGCGCCCAGGTTGCGCCCGGCGAACCCGGTGGTGATCAGTGGTGAAGTGGCACCGAACGTCGCTGCCGACAGCAAGTCAGCGGTGTTCAGTTGTAGCGGCATGTTCGGCCGGTAGCTGACCTCACCGCCCAGCGACACGCCCTCGACGTTGGTCTGGAAGCTCAAGCCATACAGATGAATGTCTTCCGGGTAGTCGATGAAGTAACGGGCGCTGCGCGCCGACGCCACCCCGCCCGCCGGATTGCTCATCTGGGTGATGCTCAGGTACGGGTTGCGGCTGTGGTAGTTCATCGCGTAGGCGCCAAACTCGGTGTCGTTGGCTTCCGGCACAAACCAGCGCAGGGCCAGGCCGTACTGGCCACCGTCGCGCGCATCGTTGTCTTTGAGGCGTGGAATGAAGGCGTCGTCAGTCCCGGCCGCAATGGCCGCCAGGCTGCCGGTGTTCTTCGCCACACCCGGTGGCAGGTCGAGACCGGCGATCACCAGGCGATCGTCACAGCCTTGCGGAACACCGTCGTTGCCAAAGAATGTGCCGCAGTTGTCGACCACCGATTTGTCCCACTCCAGCTGGTAGAAACCTTCGGCGGTGATGTTGTCGGCAAGGCCTTGGGACACGTAGAGCAAGTTGACTGGTATCAACCCTTCCTTCACTTCCGCACCCGGGCGACGCAAGGCAGCAACGTCAATCGGGTTGATGCTGTTGATCGAGTTGCCGATGAACGTGCTCTCGCCCCAACTCACCACCTGCTTGCCGAGCCGCACGTTGCCGACCTGATCACCGATGTTGTAGTTGTGGTAGACAAAACTGTCGAGGAACATTGCCCCGGACGACTTGGCCGCGCGATCACGCCCGCTGTCGTTGATGTCGTAGAACGGACGGCTCTCGTCCATCAGTTCGAAGTCATACCAATATTTGCCGCGCACGAAGGCGCCGCTGTCGCCATATTTCAGCTCCAGGTCGTGCACACCTTTGAAGATCTTCGAGAAGGTTTCGCCCTTCTTGAAGTTCAGACGGTTGTCGTCGGTGGTACGCGAGGCGGACTTGCCACCGGTGACGCCCTGGGAGTTGAAGTTGGAAATGAACTGCTTGTCTGGGTCCGCCGCCGCCCAACTGGCGCCGATCGACAGCGAAGAATCGAATGTCCCTTGAATCTCCCCAATATTGAAATCAACCGCGTGAGCCTGTTGGCTCGTGCAAGTCCCAATCATTACAGCTACGGCCAGCAGACTTGGCTGAAAGACTCCGCGCGTTGTTGTTTTTGTCATGCGGTTCTCCGGTGAAGGATGAAGTGTTGGAGCGCCCATGCTAGCGGCGCTGCGGTGAGGTCCTGACACCCGAACGGGTGATTTGCATCAAGGGTTTGGCCTTGCATTTTTGTGGGGTAACGGCCCGGTTTGCGGGGTGCTCAGCGGCCGTTACCCTCGGTGACACTTACCCGGTAAACGTCGCGGGCCGCTTCTCGATAAACGCTGCCACCGCTTCTCGGTGATCGGCAGTCTGGTGGGACAGCACCTGAAAGGTCGCGGACATTTCCAGTAGCGTGTCGAGTCGGGTGTGCAAGGCTTCTCGCAACAAGCGTTTGGCCAGGCGCACCGCATGCGGCGGGTTGGCGGCGATGGCGGCGGCGATTTCCCGCGCGCTGTCCAGCAACTGGTCCGCTGGCACGACGCGCGACACCAGGTTCCATTGCTCCGCCTGACGGGCGTCGATCATTTGCCCGGTCAGGGTCAGTTCGGTCGCGCGGGACAGACCGATGATGCGGGGCAATAACCAGGCGCCACCGTCACCCGGAATGATCCCCAACTTGACGAAGCTCTCGGCGAACTTCGCTTGCTCCGACGCCACGCGGATGTCACACATGCACGCCAGGTCGAGACCGGCGCCGATCGCGGCACCGTTGACGGCCGCGATCACCGGCACTTCCAGATTGAACAGCGCCAGCGGCAAACGCTGGATGCCGGTGCGGTATTCCTGACGCAACTCCATACCCGACATCTGCGCGTAACGGTCCATGTCGCGAACGTTGCCGCCCGAGCAAAATGCACTGCCAGCACCGGTGATGATCACGGCGCGAACACTGCTGTCGCGCTCAATCCGCTCGATCGCTTCAAGGAACTCGGGCACGGCACTGTTGCCGGTCAACGGGTTGCGCCGCTCAGGGTCATTCATCGTCAGGGTGACGACATGCCCTTGCTGCTCGTACTTCAAAAACTGGCTCATGCGTGGGCTCCTTGGGTCAATTGAGGCGGTGTGACCAGACGAACGAACTCACTGGCGCAGACATTCGGTCGCGCCAACGCCGCTTGGCCGACGATGCCATTCCAGTAGGTTTCCGAGCCTTCGCTGAGGCGCCATTCATGCAGGCGTCGGGTGAACAGTTGCAGGTCAAGTTCCTCGGTCACGCCGATAGCACCGAACAAGGCATGCGCGGTGGCGGTTACAGACGGGACGGCCATGCTGCTGCGGGCCTTGGCGATGGCTGCCGGAATGAGCGCAGGCACGGCGAGATCGCCGGCAAAGGCCAATTCGGCCGCGATGCGCGAGGCCGCCACTTGCTCCGCCATGACGCTGAGTTGGTGCTGAACCGCCTGAAACTTGCCGATGGCTTTGCCGAACTGGACCCGGTCATTGCAATACTCGAGCGTCATGTCGAGCGCCCGCTCCATGGCCCCGGCGATGGTTGCCGCGTGAATTGCGGCGCTGAACCGGCGGACCTCTTCACCGTTGTTGCCCAGCGCTGCGCCGACAGCATCCTGCGGCCAATGCAGCGTCGCGCACTGGCTGGCGTGAACCCCTATGGGTTGACGGCGCGCCTGACTGCAATCGAGCAGCAGCAATTCACCGTCCAGGTTCACCAACGCAAAGTCGGCCAGCATGCCGTAGGCCACTCGCGGCACACACAGCACGCCGTCAGCCTGCCAATGGGCTGAGCCGGCCAGGGTCAGCCTGCCGGCCGGTACCCGCTGCGCGCAGTCACGCAGCAACGCGCGGGCGGCGATGCTCTGGGCTGCCGGCAGCGGCAATGCATGACGGCCGAAGGCCAGGAAGATCGGGAACAATGCGCTGAGCGCCAACCCTGCGCCGTCGGCCGCTTCCGGCGTCAGCAACTCCAGAAAACCGCCGTCTTCCAATGCGCTCCACAGCGCCTGCGCGCCATCACCGCTTTCAACCGAACGGACCTGCGCAGGCGTGCACAAGTCGCTCAGGATTTTTTCAATTGCTTCAGTGAACATGTCGTTGCTTCCTATTCGATGTGCATCAACGCAGCCCGAGCCCACGGGCGATCATGCCGCGCAGGATTTCCCGGGTGCCGCCGCGCAACGAGAAGGTCGGAGCGACCTGGTTGAGGTAAGCCACGGTGCGGTACAACGCCTCGTCGACCGGGGCATCCGGGTTAGCGCTGATCGCCGCGGCAATCGCCGCCGGGATTGCCTGCTCGAATTCGGTGCCGATGTCCTTGACCAGCGCAGCCTCCACCACCGGGCTTTCGCCCCTGGCGAGCAACGCTGTCAGCGCCAGCGAAAGGTTGCGCAGACTGGTCAGTTGGGTCAGGAAATTGCCTAGCAACGCGGTTTCGGCGGCGCTGGCACCGGTGCGGCGCAAGGTGTCGGCCCACAGGTCGAGCAACACAACGCTGGAGTAGAAGCGCTCCGGTCCGCTGCGTTCAAAGGCCAGTTCGGCGTTGACCTGTTTCCAGCCACTGCCCTCCTCGCCCACCAACGTGTCTTCGCCCAGCAGCACGTCGTCGAACGCCACTTCGGAGAAATGCGCATCGCCGGCGAGGTCGACAATCGGCCGCACGCTGATACCCGGTTGCTTGAGATCGATGATGAATTGCGAGAGCCCGTTGTGGCGGTCTTCAGGCGATCCGCTGGTGCGCACCAACGCAATCATGTAGTCGGCATGATGGGCGTTAGTGGTCCAGATCTTGCGCCCGCTCAAGCGCCAGCCACCCTCGCAACGGGTGGCGCGGCTGCGCACGCTGGCGAGGTCGGAACCGGAGTTTGGCTCGCTCATGCCAATGCAGAAGAATGCCTGGCCGGCGCAGATGCGCGGCAGGTAGAAGTCCTTCTGGGCATCGCTGCCGAACTTGAGGATCAACGGCCCGCTCTGGCGATCAGCGATCCAGTGCGCAGCCACCGGGGCACCGGCCGAGAGCAATTCCTCGACCAGTACAAAACGGCTGAACGCATCCAGCCCGGCACCGCCATACGCTGGCGGCAAGGTCAGACCGACCCAGCCACGCTGGGCCAGCTTGCGACTGAAGTCGGCATCGAAGCCGGTCCAGCTGCGGGCCCGCACATCGGCCGACGCCTCTGGCAGATGCGCTGCCAGAAAGGTTTTGACCTCTGTGCGAAAGGCTTGCGCGTGTTCCGGCAACGCAGTCAAACGGAAGGCGTCGAGCAGGCTGCTCACTGGCCACCTCCGTTGACTTTGCCGTACAGCGTCACCACACATGCGCCGCCCAGACCGAGGTTGTGCGCCATGGCCAGGCGTGCGCCCTCAACCTGACGCTGTTCGGCATTGCCGCGCAGTTGCTGGGTCAGCTCGTAGCACTGCGCCAGGCCTGTGGCCCCCAGCGGATGGCCCTTGGACAGCAGGCCGCCGGACGGGTTGACGACGATTTGCCCGCCGTAGGTGTTGTCGCCGTCCATCACGAATTTTTCTGCACCGCCTTCCGGGCAGAACCCCAGCGACTCGTAGCAGATCACTTCGTTCTGGGCGAAGCAGTCGTGCAGTTCGCAGACGTCGATGTCCTGCGGACCGACGCCGGCCTTCTCGTACACCTGGCTTACGGCAGCGTGGGTCATGTGCGTGCCGACCCAGTCGAGCATCGACGGCTTTTCGAAGTTGAAGGATTCAGGGGTGTCGGTGGTCATCGATTGAGCGACGATTTCCACGTCACGGCGCAGGCCATGCTTTTTGGCAAAACGTTCGGAAACCAGGATCGCCGCGGCACCGCCGCAGGTTGGCGGGCAGGCCATCAGGCGGGTCATGACGCCTGGCAGAATCACCGGGTCGTTCATCACGTCTTCGACGCTGAGCACCTTGCGAAACAATGCGAGCGGATTGTTGGCTGCATGACGGCTGGCCTTGGCGCGCACAGCGGCGAAGGTTTCCATTTTCATACCGTATTTCTGTATGTATTCGCGTCCGGCACCACCGAAGGTTCGGATGGCCTGAGCCATGCCCTCCATATCGGCGGTCAGGCCGCGCAGGATCGGCAGGAAACGCTCGCGGGTCGGCGGACGGTCGTCCCAATGGGATTTCAGTGCGCCAGCCTGCATCTGCTCGAAACCCACCGCCAGGACGCAATCGACTGAACCGGATTCGATGGCCTTGCGCGCCAGGTACAGCGCGGTGGAACCGGTCGAGCAGTTGTTGTTGACGTTGACCACCGGGATGCCGGTCATGCCGACTTCGTACAGCACGGTCTGACCGCAGGTGGAGTCGCCGTAGACGTAGCCGGCGTAGGCTTCCTGGATCAGGCTGTAATCAATCGACGCATCGGCCAACGCTCGGCGCACTGCTTCGGCGCCCATCTGCACGTAGGTCGGGCTGTCGCTGGGTTTGCGGAACGGGATCATGCCGACGCCGGCAACCAGTACTTTTTCGCTCATGGTGTCACCTGAAAAAATGAGGGGGAAAGGATCACAACTGGCGCGCAATGAGTTCGCGCAGCACTTCACTGGTGCCACCGAAGATGCGCGTTACGCGCATGTCGACGAAGGCGCGGGCAATCGGGTACTCCATCATGTAGCCGTAGCCGCCATGCAGCTGAACCATGTCGTCGATGCACTTACACAGGGTTTCGGTGGCGAACAGCTTGGCCAGCGCCGACTCCTGCACCGTCAGACGACGACGCATGTGCTCGCCGATGTAGTGATCGATCATCAGACGCACGGCGGTGGCCTGGGCCTTGATGTCGGCGAGCTTGAATTTGGTGTTCTGAAAGTCCCAGACGGTCTGGTTGAAGGCCTTGCGGTCCTTCACGTACTCGACGGTTTGCTCCAGCAGGCGTTCGAGCTTGGCGGCGCTGTACAGCGCGATCACCAGGCGCTCTTGCGGCAGCTCTTCCATCAGGTGCATGAAGCCTTTGTTTTCCTCACCGAGCAGGTTGCCCACTGGCACACGCACGTTGTCGAAGAACAGTTCGGCGGTGTCGGCGGCATGCTGGCCGACCTTTTCCAGCTTGCGCCCGCGACGGAAACCTTCACGGTTGCACTCGACCATGATCAGGCTGCAACCCTTGGCGCCGGCACTCGGGTCGGTCTTGCAGACCACCACGACCATGTCGCAGGTCAGGCCGTTGCTGATGAAGGTTTTGCTGCCGTTGATCACCCACTCGTCGCCGTCACGCACGGCGGTGGTGCGGATTGCCTTGAGGTCGGAACCGGTGCCGGGTTCGGTCATGGCGACGGCCAGAACGGTTTCACCGGTGCAGATTTTCGGCAGCCATTTGTGCTTCTGCTCTTCGGTGCCCAGACGCACGATGTAAGGCGCGGTAATGTCGGAGTGAACCCCCAGGCTCCAGCCCGACACACCGGCGCGGTACAACTCTTCGATCAACACCGCAGAGTGACCGAAGTCACCGCCGCCACCGCCGTATTCGGTCGGCACAGTGAGGCACAGCAGGTTGTGGCGACCGGCCTTGAGCCAGGTTTCCCGGTCGACCTGCCCGGCCTCGTCCCACTGCGCCTGCTTGGGCAGGCATTCACGCTCGAAGAAACGCCGCGCGGTTTCACGCAGCATTTCGTGGTCTTCACGGTAGACGGTACGGTTGATGTGCATCGGGATCTCCAGTGGATGGCCAGGCAGGCGTGCGCCTGGTTCGTAGGTCCACTGTATTGACGGGGGTGGTTCATGAGGCCACCCGGATCGGGTAGCACATGCCGGTGGCTAAAGGAATGAAGTTGGGAGGCGCAGCGCAGTACTCAGGAGGAGTGAGCCTGCTCGCGATAGCGGCGGTTTAATCAACATTGATGTTGAAGGTCAGACCGTCATCGCGAGCAAGCCCGCTCCCACAGGGGGGTTGGTTGTGGCTACTTGCGCAGTTCGCGCTTGAGGACTTTGCCGGCGGCCGAGAGGGGTAAGGTGTCGCGGAACTCGATGCTTTTTGGGCACTTGTAGCCGGCGATGAATTCGCGGCAGAACAGGCGCAGTTCCGCTTCGTCGACCTCGGCACCGGGCTTGCGCACCACTACGGCGTGCACCGCTTCGCCCCACTGCTCATGGGGGATGCCAATCACCGCGCACAACGCCACGGCGGGATGCCGTGCGAGGACGTTTTCAACTTCGGCCGAGTAAACGTTTTCGCCGCCGCTGACGATCATGTCCTTCAGCCGGTCGACGATAAACAGAAAACCCTGCTCATTCATGTAGGCCGCGTCGCCGGTGTACAACCAACCATCGCGCAACGCCTTGGCGGTTTCCTCGGGCTTGTTCCAGTAGCCGAGCATGATGTTCGGGCCGCGCACGATGATCTCGCCGACCGTGCCGCGTGGGACTTCATTGCCTTCGGGGTCGACAATCTTCACGTTCACGCCCAGTCCGCCACGCCCGACCGAACGCGACAAGCCGCTTTGGCGAGCTTGCGGGGTGTGGTTCCACGGCAGATTACTCGACACCACCGGACACGCCTCTGTCAGTCCGTAAGAGTGAGACAGCTCAATGTCCGGAAGCCGCGCCAGTAATTGCTCAACCATGTCGCCAGCGCTGGGCGACGCGCCGTAGGTCAGACGGGTCAGGCTGCTGAGGTCATGACGATCGAAATCGGGATGGGCCAACAGCGACAGGATCATGGTCGGCACCAACAGCGTCTCGGTGATCTGTTCGCGCTCGATAATGTGCAGCAACTCTTCAGCATCGAAGCCCGGCACCAGCACATGGGTCTCGCCGGCCAGAAACTGAATCAATGCTCGCGCCATACCCGCCACGTGGAACAGCGGCGCGACGTGCAACAACCGGCCGCCACGCACCGGCGGCATATCGACCATGCGCGGCATGCACGCCGACCACAGATTCAAATGCGACTGCATGACACCCTTGGGGAACCCGGTCGTGCCACCGGTGTACATGATGCAGGCGAGGTCATCGCCGCCGCGACCCGCGTCCTCGACTGGCGCAGCCTGCGCGATCATCTGCTCAAAGGAGAGCATGCCAGGCGGCGCATCACCCTCCCCGGCAAAAATGAACAGAGGCACCTGGCGGGCCGTGGCCCGGATGCCTTCGGCCAACGCTGCAAAATGCTCATCCACAATCAAAATTCCGGTGCTGCAATCGTCCAGCGAGTAGACGATCTCCGGCACGCTCCAGCGAATGTTCACCGGGTTGAGCACGCCACCGCCCCACCACACACCCATGATGTATTCCAGGTAATGATCAGAGTTGAGCGCCAGCATCCCGACCCGATCCCCCGCCGCCATGCCCAGCATTTGCAGGGCGCCGGCCAGGCGTGCAACGCGCTCGCCAAACTGACGATACGTCTGGCGCCGCTCACCGAAAATCGTCGCCAGATGATCCGGGTTCTGCTGCAACGTTCGTTGCAGGCATTGGGTCATGTACATGGCGTCTTGCCCTTCCAGGTGGTGAACACACCGTTGGCCCGCAACACCAGGCGCTCGCCTACCTTTAACAGGCAGCTGGCGTTGATGAACGTGGCGCCGGTCTTGAGTACGTCCACATGCGCTTCCAGCCAATCACCTTCGTGCACCGGACCGATGTAATCGACATTCAAATTGACCGTCACCGCCACCGACTGCGACACCGACTCACGCCGCAAAATGACGCCAAAGGCACTGTCCGCCACCGTGGCGAGAAACCCTCCATGGGCGATGCCCACGTAATTGAGATGCTGGGGTTCAAGGCGCACCGCCAGGATCGGGCGCTCGTCGTGGACGTAGAAGTCACCGCAATTGCGCAGGAAACCCGAGCGTCTTTCCAGCGCTTTGAACCCGTCGGGAGTCATTGCCTCGCTCTTCTCCAGCGCCATCAACTCACCCCCCGATCCTTGCCGGCCCAGAAGGGTTCGCGCAGGTCGCGCTTGAGCACCTTGCCGGCACCGGACAGCGGCAGTGCTGCACGGAACTCGACCGATTTCGGCGTCTTGTAGCCGGCAATCCGCCGCCGGCAGTGTTCGATGATCTCTGCACCAACGGCCTCGCGATCCGGTTTGAGCACGATCACCGCATGGACCGCCTCGCCCCACTGCGCGCAGGGAATACCGATCACCGCGCAAGCCGCAACGGCCGGGTGACTGGAAATCGCACTTTCGACTTCACCTGAATAAACGTTCTCGCCACCGCTGACAATCATGTCCTTGAAGCGGTCGACGATGTAGATGTAACCGTCGTCGTCCATGTAGGCACCGTCGCCGGTGTGCATCCAGCCGCCACGCAGGGCTTGGGCGGTTTCTTCGGGTTTGTTCCAGTAGCCGAGCATGATGTTCGGGCCACGGACCAGCACTTCGCCGACCGTGCCCCGTGGCACTTCGTTGTCATGTTCATCGACGATACGCACCGTCACGCCCAGCCCCGTGCGGCCGGCCGAACGCAAGCGGCCATTGGCAATCCCTTCAAGGCTGTGGTTTTCCGGGCCGTTGGCAGAGATCGGCGGTGCGGCTTCGGTCATGCCATAACCCTGGACAAATTCCACGGTCGGCAAGACTTTAAGGGCCAGTTCCAGCAGCGGCACGGCAATCGGCGAGGCGCCGTAGGTCAGGCTGCGCAGGCAACTCAGATCATGGCTGGCAAACTCCGGGTGCATGATCAACGCCTGCAACATGGTCGGCACAATCAGGATGTCCGTGATGCGCTCGCGCTCGATGGTGCGCATCACGTCCGGCGCATCGAACGCCGGAACGAAGAGGTTCGGCAAGCCGAGCAGCGAGATCAGAATCACCCGCGACATCGCCGCCATGTGGAACATGGGCGCAATGTGCAAGGTCAGCGCATCGGCGGGTACCGGCACATCGGCGGCGCGGGCCACGGCGGCCGTCCACAGGTTCATGTGCGACAGCATCACCCCTTTGGGCAGGCCGGTCGTGCCGCCGGTGTACATGATGCTCGCCAGGTCTTCACCACCGCGAAAGGCGTCGTCGACCGGCTCGGCATCACGGATCAGTTGTTCGTAAGACAGCATGCCCTCAGGCGCGGGACCGTCGCCGACATGGATCAACAGCGGCCGTACTTTGGCGCTGCCGGCGATCGACTCGGCCATCGGCAGGAAGGTGTCGTCGATCATCAGGATGCGCGTGTCGCAGTCGTCCAGCGAATAGACGATTTCCGGCACGCTCCAGCGGATGTTCACCGGGTTGACCACACCACCGCCCCACCAGGTGGCCAGGTAATACTCGAGAAAACGGTCGGAGTTCAGACCGAGCAAGCCCACGCGGTCGCCGGTGTGCATGCCCAGTCGCTGCAAGGCACCGGCCAGTCGGGCCACGCGGCCGGTCAGTTCGGCGTACGTGTGGCGCCGGTCGCGAAAGACCGTCGCGAGGGCGTGAGGTCGTTGCTGCAGGACGCGATGCAACCCTTGGGTCAGATACATGGTGGTTTCCTGTGAATTATTGTTGTCAGGGAGGACGTATCGCGAGGCGTCAGGCGCCGATGTAGCGAGGTGTGCGTTGCTCGACTTGGGCCAGGCGCCCTTCGGAGTGGTCCTGGCTATCGCGCAGCAAGCCCCAGTGCAAGTGGGCCTGAATCACAAAATCCCGAGGCGTCAGGTGCGCGGTCTGCACCGCCAGTTGCTTGATCGACTGCACCGCCAATGGACCATTGGCGGCAATCCGTTCGGCCAGGTTGAGCGCGGCGGACATCAACCGGTCTTGCGGCACCACGTCGATGATCAGCCCAATGCGCAGGGCTTCCTGGACGCTGATCGGCTCACCGGTCAGGGCCATTTTCATGGCGTGGGCGGCGGGCACTGCACGCAGCAGGTACTGCACGCCACCTGCCGCAGGAATAGTTGCACCCCTCACTTCGGGCAAGCCGAACGTGGCGGTGTCGGCAGCGATTCGCAGGTCACATTGCAGTGCCAGCTCAAACCCGCCCCCCAGGCAGGCACCGTTGACGGCGGCGATCACCGGTTTCCAGATCTCCAGATCGCTGAGGTCGAACAGGCGCGCATAACCGCCCTCCTCGGCTTCGGTCTCGCGGCTTTTCAAGGCCCCGGCGACAAAACCGGGCAGTACTCGCGAGGGTTCGCGCTGGCTGGCGCCACAGCAAAACACTCGATCCCCTGCGCCGGTCAGCACGATGACCCGGATCTGCTCGTCATCCTGGCAAGCCACCAGCGTTTTACGCAGGTGCATGAGGTCGCTGATGGTCAGCGCATTGTTCGACGGTTGCGCATCGAGCGTGATGACCGCCACGTGCTCGATGATCTTGAACTGAATGGCCATGGGCTAACTCCTGCGCTCCGGGATTTCTCTGTGTTTTTTGTTGTTATGAGGCGGCTGTCAGGCCTTGAAGCCCAGGCCCAGCTCACGCAGACGTTCGATGGCCACGGAGTCAAATCCCCAGTCGCGCAATGCCGCGTCGCCGTGTTCGCCACGTTGCGGCGCCGGTCGCGGCTGAGCCGAAGGGGTGCCCTGAAAACGCGGAGCCGGCACGGGTTGAACCACGCCGTCGACCTCGATGAAACTGCCGCGTGCGACGCTGTGGGGATGCTCGACGGCTTCGGCAAAACCGAGCACCGGCACGACACACGCGTCACTGTTTTGGAACGCTTCGGCCCATTGCGCCCGGGTGCGACTGAGGAATGCCGTCGTAAACGCTTCACGCAATCGCGGCCAGCCGGCCCGGTCGTGTTGACCCGGAAGATCGGCATTGGTCAGCCCGAGGATTTCCAGCATTTGCCCGTAGAAACGCGATTCAATCGGTCCGATCGACATGTACTGGCCGTCGCGGGTTTCATAGGTGTCGTACCAGGGCGCGCCACCATCGAGCAGGTTGCTGCCGCGCTGTTCGGTCCAGTGACCACCGGCCAACAGGCCCCAGATCACCGAGCCCAATTGCGCCGCGCCTTCGGTCATGGCCGCATCGACCACTTGCCCGGCGCCGCCACGCTGCACATTGACCAATGCAGCCAGTACGCCCATCGCCAGCAACATGCCGCCACCGCCGTAGTCGCCTACCAGATTCAGTGGCGGCACCGGCCGACCGCCCGCCGGGCCAATCGCGGAGAGCACGCCAGACAATGCGATGTAGTTCAGGTCATGACCGGCGCGATCCGCCATCGGCCCGGTCTGCCCCCAACCGGTCATGCGCGCATAAACCAGACGCGGATTGCGCGCCAGTGCGACCTCGGGCCCAAGGCCGAGGCGCTCCATGGTGCCGGGGCGGAAACCTTCGATCAGCACGTCCGCGCGCTCAATCAGTTCCAGGGCGGCGGCGATACTCTCAGGGTTCTTCAGGTCAAGGGTGACCGAGCTGCGATTACGACCGGTGATGTCCTTGCGCTTGCCTTCAAACTTGGGGCCCAGGTCACTTGCGGCGACCGGACGATCGATCCGCACCACGTCGGCGCCCATGTCGGCCAACAGCATCGTGCCAAACGGCGCCGGGCCGATTGCTTCAAATTCCACCACCCGAATACCGCTCAGTACACCCATTGCTGCCACTCCACTGTGCTGACGGAGCGCGAGGCACTCCTGTTTTTATGCCTTCCAGTAGATCAATCCCTGCCTCACCAACGACCACCCGGATCGGGTGGCAATGATCAAACACAGGGCCAAGACATGCGGGCGGTGCGTTACACTCCTGTGGATCCACCGCACGCCCATAACAAAAAAGATTCGGACAGCCCCATGGACAAACCCCGCAAGTCCAATGCCTCGGACACGCCCGTCAGTCAGGTCTTGAAACCGACGCAGTCGCCTATCGTCAGCACCAAGCTGATCCCGCCGCGCAGCGCCGGGCGCCTGGTTTCTCGCGAACGGTTGCAGGACCAGATGCTCAAGGCGCGCCGCCAGCGTTGCATCGTGCTCAAGGGGCCGGCGGGTTGCGGCAAGACCTCGACCCTGATCGCCTGGCGTCAGGCATTGTTGCCACTGGGCTTCGATGTGGCCTGGCTGACCTTGTCGGCGGATGACAATGAACTGACGCGCTTTCTCGACTATTTGCTGGCCAGCCTGGCCCAGATCGATCCGAATCTGGTGCGCGAAGCCACGCAGCTGGAAGGTCGAGGCATCGACAGTGAAGCGGTGGAACGCACGATCATCACGTTGGTACGCAGCATCGCCAGTCGTTCCCGTGAACTCGTGCTGGTGCTCGACGACCTGCATCACTTGACCGACGTCGGAATCCATCAGGCCCTGCAATGGCTGATCGATTACGCACCGGCCAATCTGCACCTGGCGCTGGTCTCGCGCAGTGCGGTGCCGCTATCGCTCGCGCGTTTGCGCAGCCAGGAGCTGGTGCTGGAATTGAACTTGCGGGACTTGCGTTTCACTCCGGTCGAATCCGAACAATTTCTCAAGGCCCAGTTGGGTGACATCACCGCCCACGAAGCCAAGCTGATGCATGAGCTGACCGATGGCTGGGTGGCCGGGCTGCAACTGCTTGCCGTCAGCCGCAAGAAAAACCGCCCGAGCGCCGCCACGCCCGATCAGACACAGGTTCGGGACGATCAGGCGTTTGCCCGTTTTTTTGAAGTCGAAGTGCTGTCCCATCTGTCGCCGACGGACCTGGATTTAATGCTGCTGATGGCGGTCTGCAACCGATTCTGCGCCTCGTTGTGCGCCGCCCTCAGTGGCAACCCGGAAGCAGTCGGCAATGCCAATGCCCTGCTCGCGCGGCTGGAACGGGACAACCTGTTCCTGATTCCGGTGGACGGTGCCGGGCGCGAAACCTGGTATCGCCTGCACCCGCTGCTGCGCGAAACCCTGCTCAAGTATTTCGATTCGCGCAGCGCGACCGAACAACAGGCGGTGCACGCCAGGGCGTGGGCCTGGTTCCGTGACCAGCAGCATCTGGATGAAGCGGTGCACCACGCGGTCATGGCTGGCGACCCCGACTCTGCTGCTGACCTGGTGCAACAACACGCCGAGACGCTGTACGCCCACGGCGACCTGCGCATGTTGATCGAGCTGGTGCGGTTGCTGCCGGTCGAGCAAGTACAGGCACGGGTGAAACTGCGCATCCTCAAGGCCCGCATGCAACTGTATGCGCGGGACTTCACGGCGTGCGCCAGAAGCCTCGATCAGTTATTCAACGACGTGCCTGAAAGCGATGTCCATGACCGTTTCATGATCGCGCTGTTGCGCGCCTCCCTGGCCTTGCAACGTGACGACACCGACGCGGCAATGACGGTCCTCCCACAATTGCTCAGCCCGCCACCCGGCAGCAACAGCGTTGCCATTGGCTCGTGCGCCAACATCCTGTCCTGGCTCTACATGCACAGGGGCGAGTATGAAAAGGCGCGTCAGGTGCAACTGGACCGGCCGGCATTGCTGATCAATGGCGAACCGTTTCTCGGGACCTCGGCCGGTAGCCTTCAGGGGCGCTGCATGATCGGCTTGAGCCACGCCATCGAAGGTCAGATGAAGCAGGCGGAGCGGGTTTACCGGGATGTGATGCACGAAGCCGCTCAATGCGGCAAGGCCGGGGCCGACGCGACTTACCTGTCCGCAGCGTTGCTGGGCGAGGTGCTTTACGAAACCAATGATGTCGATGCGGCGTTTAAGCTGCTGTCAGGCTGGGTCGATATTCTGGAGCGGATCTCGATTCCAGACTCGGTACTGCGCGTGATGCAAGTGCTGTGGAATGTGCAATGGCTGGCGGGTAATCATCAGGAAGCCCTGGCCTATGTCGAGCGGCTCGATGAATACGCGATCAAGCTCGGCCTGGAACGCCTGCAAGCGTACTGCCTGACCTGGCAGGTTCGATGGCTGTTGATACTGGGTGAGCCGGCGCAGGCCCAGGCCAAACTGACGCGCCTGGAAGCGATTGATGCGCGCCACCCGGATGCCGGGCATACGGCGCTCAAGGAAATCCATATCCTGGCCGAGAATGCGCGGGCACGTTGGCAGCTGCATCAAGGCGACCTGGACGGTGCGTTAGTGCGCATTGAACAACTGATCAAAACCTGCGAGTCGCACCGCCGCCAATTGGGCACGGTGCGGTTGCTGGTCTTGAGTGCCGTGATCGAATCGAAGCGCGGCAACCCGGACGCCGCGCGCGACAAGGTCATCGAAGCGTTGCGGCGAGGGCAGCGCTTCGGGTTGTTGCGCAGCCTGCTCGACGCCCACCCGGAGGCACTGGACTTGATCTCGCAGATCGCCAGCAAAGAAACCCTGGACCCATTGCTGGCGTTTTATGTCGAGCGTTTGCAAGCGGCCCGGGTCACCGCACCGGCCGTACCCGCCGACAAACCCTCCCCGACCGCCACCGGCAAAGCCCTCGCCGCCGGCATGGAGCCCTTGAGTGAACGGGAAATTGAAGTCGTGCGCCTGCTGGCCCAAGCGTTGCCCAACAAGAAAATCGCCCGGGCACTGGGGCTTTCCCCGGAAACCGTGAAATGGCACCTGAGCCACATCTACAGCAAACTCGGCGTCAACAGCCGTGATGAAGCGGTGGCACGGGTGAGGGATCTGGAATCCCAGGACAGTGCCAACGCCCGCCACTGAATTTCCAGTTAAACAAAATCCCTGTGGGAGTGAGCCTGTTCGCGATGGCGGTGGTTCAGCCAACGTCGATGTTGAAGGTCAGTCCGTCATCGCGAGCAAGCTCGCTCCCACAAGGGATTGTTGTCGTTCATAAATGCTCTGTTCGCCGAAGATCCAGTGTGGGCGCGGTGATATCTGATTATTGATTTTTGCCTTGCCACCCACCTCGGGTGGCGTTCCGGTCTGTCCCCCGCCCTATCGTAACCCTCAGTCCAACGGCGCAACTTGCGCCTTGCATCAGCGCCAGGCCCCAGCAGGCCGGCCCGTGATCACTGAGGAGTCTTGCGTGCATATCGCCCGAACCGTTTTCCGCGACGACCATGAAATGTTCCGCACCACCGTGCGCCGTTTTTTCGAGCGCGAATGCCTGCCACGTCAGGCGGCCTGGGATGACGCCGGTCAGGTCGACCGCGAAACCTGGCTCAAGGCCGGTCGCGAAGGGTTGCTCGGCATCACCCTGCCTACCGAATACGGGGGTGGCGGCGGTGATTTCGGCCATTGCGCGGTGTTCAACGAAGAATTCGCCCGAGCCGGCGTGAGCGGCCCCTACTTCGGCATGCATTCCGACGTGATTGCCCCTTACATCAATCGCTGCGGCAACGACGAACAGAAACAAAAGTGGCTGCCCGGCATCTGTACCGGCGAGATCATCCTGGCCATCGCCATGACCGAGCCCGGCACCGGCAGTGACCTCAAGGCTGTGCGCACCACCGCCGTGCGCGACGGCGATGAGTATGTGATCAACGGCAGCAAGACGTTCATCAGCAACGGCCTGACCGCCGACCTGGTCATCGTCGTGTGCAAGACCGACCCGGCGGCCGGCGCCAAGGGCATCAGCCTGATTGCCGTGGAGGCCAACCGCGAAGGCTTCAAGCGTGGCCGCAAACTCGACAAGGTGGGCCAGCACGCACAAGACACCGCCGAGTTGTTCTTCGACAACGTGCGCGTGCCGGTCGGCAACCGTCTCGGCGAAGAAGGCCTGGGCTTCACCTACCTGATGGGCGAACTGCCGCAAGAGCGCTTTTCCATCGCCGTGTCCGCCGCCGCCAAACTGGAGCGTTTGCTGGAACAAACCGTGGACTACGTGAAGGACCGCAGAGCCTTCAACCAGACGGTCTGGGACTTCCAGAACACCAAGTTCAAGCTCGCCGACATCAAGGCCCAGGCCACCGCCATGCGGGTGATGGTCGACCATTACCTGGGCGAGCACATGCGCCGGCGCCTGACTCTGGAGGAAGCAGCCATCGCCAAACTCTACACCACCGAAACCCTATGGAAATGCATCGACGACATGGTCCAGCTGCATGGCGGCTACGGCTACATGATGGAGTACCCGATTGCCCGCGCCTTCGTCGACATGCGCGTCAACCGCATCTATGGCGGCACCAGTGAAGTCATGCGCGAATTGATCGCGCGCAAGCTCTGACCCTCTAAAACAACAAGGAAAATCACGATGAGCAATAAGGTATTCGTTGGCGGCGTCGGCATGATCCCGTTCAAGAAACCGGGGACCAATGAGTCCTACGATGTCATGGGCGAACAGGCGATCCGCCAGGCCCTGGCCGACTCGGGCCTGGACTTCAATGACATCCAGCAGGCCTACGCCGGTTACGTCTACGGCGACTCCACCTGCGGCCAGAAAGCGTTGTACCGCGTGGGCATGACCGGCATTCCGCTGATTAACGTCAACAACAACTGCGCCACCGGTTCCAGCGCACTGTTCCTGGCTCGCCAGGCCGTCCAAAGCGGCGCGGTCGAGTGTGCCCTGGCGTTTGGCTTTGAACAGATGAACCCCGGCGCACTGAAATCTGCCTGGAGCGACCGTGCACCGGCTACCGAGCGTGCCCTGCAACTGGCCGATGAACTGATCGGCATGCCGGACCTGCCCAACGCCATCCGCCAGTTCGGCGGCGCTGGCTACGCGCACATGCAGAAGTACGGTACCCAGCTGGAAACCTTCGCCAAGATCCGCGCCAAGGCCAGCCGTCACGCGGCCAACAATCCGCTGGCGGTGTTCCGCAACGTGGTCAGCACCGAAGAAGTCATGGCCGCGCCGATGTTGTGGGAAGGCGTAATGACCCGCCTGATGGCCTGCCCGCCGACCTGCGGCGCAGCGGCCGCCATTGTCGTGTCCGAAGCGTTCGCGAAAAAACACGGTCTGCGCACCGACGTGTTGATCGCCGGTCAGGCGCTGACCACCGACCTGCCGAGCACCTATGACGCCAAGGACATGATCCGCGTGGTCGGTTTCGACATGACGCGCATGGCCGCTGACATCGCTTACAACCAGGCCGGCATCGGCCCGAAAGACATCGACGTGATCGAGTTGCACGACTGCTTCGCGCAGAACGAACTGCTGACCTACGAAGGCCTGGGCCTGTGTGCCGAAGGTGGCGCCGAAAAACTGGTCAACGATGGCGACAACACCTACGGCGGCCAATGGGTGACCAACCCGTCCGGCGGCCTGCTTTCCAAGGGCCACCCGCTGGGCGCCACCGGCCTGGCCCAATGCTACGAGCTGACCCACCAATTGCGCGGCACCGCCGAGCAACGTCAGGTGCAGGACGCCCGCATCGCCGTGCAACACAACCTCGGCCTGGGCGGCGCCTGCGTGGTGACCGTGTACCAGAAAAACTGACGCGCCCGGCATTCAAAGGAGCCATTCAGATGATCGACAAGAAGCACATCGGCAGACAACTGCCCACGTTCCTCGCCACCGCCGAAGCCGGGCAACTGCGCTTTTTCGCCAAGGCCACCGGGGAAACCAACCCGATCTATTTCGACGAGCAAGCGGCGCGTGACGCCGGCTATCCCAACCAGCCGCTGCCGCCGACCTTTCTGTTTTCCCTGGAATTCCAGATCCCGTCCAACGCCTGGCGTGACGAACTGGGCATCATCACCGCGCGCATCCTGCACGGCGAAGAATCGTTCCGTTATCACCGCATGGCCTATGCGGGCGACACGCTGCGCTTCGATGTGCGCATCGCCGACATCTACGACAAGAAAGGTGGCGCGCTGGAATTCGTGGTGCGCGAAACCCGAGTGACCAATCAGCACGGTGAGCACGTCGCGGATCTGCGCAGTGTGCTTGTGCAGCGCAACAGCTGAAGCGGAGAACACAGATGAACGCGATAAGCCTGGAAAAAATCAACATCGGCGACACCCTGCCCCCGTTGGCCCTGCCGCCGATCAACCGCACCACGCTGGCACTGTTTGCCGGCGCGTCGGGTGACCACAACGCTATTCACATCGACACCGACTATGCACACAAGGCGGGCATGCCCGACGTGTTCGCCCACGGGATGTTGTCGATGGCCTACCTCGGTCGCCTGCTGACCCAGTGGGTCGATCAACGCCAGTTGCGCGAATTCGGCGTGCGCTTTCTCGGCATCACCCACCTGGGCCACCAGATCACCTGCACAGGCAGCGTGGTGGACCGTTTCGAGGTGGATGGCGAGCAACGCATCAAGGTCGAAATCCGCACCAGCAACCAATACGGCGACATCAAGATTGTCGGCGATGCCGTCATCGCTCTGTAAACAAACCCAATAATTGAGGAGCAGCACCCCATGGCAAAACTCGAAGGCAAAGTCGCACTGGTCACCGGTTCCGGTCGTGGTATCGGCCAGCAAATCGCCCTGAAACTGGCGAGTGAGGGCGCACGCATCGTGATCAACGACCTGGACGCCGATCCGGCCCACGAGACCGCAGAACTGATCCGCAAAATGGGTGGCGAAGCGGCCGTCTGCCACGGCAACGTCAGCGCCCCGGACTTCGGTGAGCGCTACATCAAGACCGCGATGGACTCCTTCGGCGGCATCGACATCATCGTCAACAACGCCGGGTACACCTGGGACGACGTGATTCAGAAGATGACCGACGAGCAGTGGTACGCGATCCTCGACTGCCACATGACCGCACCGTTCCGCATCCTGCGCGCGGCCTACCCGATCATCAAGGCGCAGGCCCAGGCCGACGCTGCTGCAGAACGTGAAGTGTTCCGCAAAGTGGTCAACATCTCGTCGGTTTCGGCCCTGAAGGGTAACGCCGGGCAGATGAACTACTCCTCGGCCAAGGCCGGTGTGCTGGGCATGACCCGTGCGCTGGCGCGTGAATGGGGTCGTTTCAAGGTCAACGTTAACGCCGTGGCCTTCGGGTTCATCGAAACCCGCATGACCAGCGCCGATGCGCATGCTGGCGCCACCGTAAGCATCGAAGGCCGTGACATCCGTGTCGGCATCAGCCCGGATGCGGCCAAGTCGTTCGCCCAGCGCAACCCATTGGGTCGCCCGGGCACTGTGAAAGAAGCAGCCGACGCCGTGTACCTTTTCTGCTCGCCGGAATCGAACTACATCACCGCGCAAACCATCGCTGTCGCAGGCGACCTGCAATAAGCAGTGTGGTGAGGGAGCTGGCTCCCTCACCACCGCTTAAGCTTGATGACCGCAGGATCAACACCATGAACATGACTGAAATCAACATCCGCCTGGCAGCCATCAAACTGATTTCGCGCAACGGCTATGAGTCGATGAGCCTTCGACAGCTCGCCACCGAAGCCGGTATCAACGCCTCGACGCTGTACCTCTACTACAAAGGCAAAAACGAACTGCTGCTGGAACTGATCCTGGAATACCTCCAGGGACTGTCCCGGGAGTGGACACGTTGCCGCCCGAAGAAGGCCACCGCCGATCTGAAGCTGCGCGCGTTCATTGCCTGCCATGTGCGCTATCACCTGGAGCATCAGGACGAGGCCATGCTGGGCAATCTGGAATTCAGAAGCCTGGGCGAAGAAGACCTGGAGCAAGTGCGTCAGGCCCGACGTCTGTATTTGAAAGCCCTTCAGGAGTTGCTGGAACAAGGCGTGAAGGAAGGCTCGCTCAGTTGCGCCGAGCCCAAACTGATGGCGCGCACCCTGTTCAACATGCTCACCCACGCCTGCGTCTGGTATCAGGCCGACGGCCGCTGGGGCATTGATGACGTGATCAAGCATTACTCGGACCTGGTGATGAAAATGCTCGGCGCCGTGCCCATCCCGATCACTCGGATACCGGTGCCGCGCACCGTGATCAACCGCCGTTCCGTGCCGATGGAGGTGCGCCCATGAGCGATCTCATGCAACCGTTTTCCATGGCCGGCAAAACCGTGTTGGTGGCCGATGCGACCACACGCCTGGGCGCCCATTTTGCCCGGCTGATCAGCCTCGCCGGCGCCCGCGTGGCCCTCGGCGCGCAGCACCCGGCGCAACTCGAACAATTGGTCGCCGACCTGCGCTGGGAAGGCGGCGAAGTGCTGACCGTGGCGCTCGACAGCGCTCGGCGGCCGAGCATCGAAGCGGCACTGACGGCCGTGCAGGAACGCTTCGGCAGCGTCGATGTGCTGATCAATAACAGCGCCGAGCGCGAGCACATTGCGCTGAACAACCACATCGTCCACTGCACCAGCCTGCACATGATCCGGGCCGAACGCGGCGGCAGCATCGTCAATATCGACCCGCCGCCCCGCCCCATCACCGAACCCAACCCTTGCCTGCGGCCCAACAGCAGCCTGATCCGCATGAGTCGCGCCATGGCCCAGTCACTGACGCCGCATCGCATTCGCGTCAACGTGATCGCCGCCGGCGCGGGCCGGGGCAATGACAGCGCCCTGCAAGAGCTCAACGGCCCGCTGCTGCTACTGGCCAGCGGTGCCGGTGCCAGCGTCACCGGCGCGGTGCTGCATGTCGACGGTGCTGAACATCGCGCCACCTGATACGGGTGGCGTGCTCCTGTTGATGAGCCTTGAACATGGCCGTCGGTCGCTCTTCGCGACGCCCGTCAACAAGGAGCCAGTCAGATGACTCGCATAAAAAAGTGGCTGCCGAGACTCGCCCTGGTGGCGACAACGGTCATGGCGATTTCGGCAAACGCCGGGGCCGCTGAAAAACCCAACATTCTGGTGATCTTCGGCGATGACATCGGCCAGACCAACATCAGCGCCTATTCAATGGGTGTGGTCGGGTACAAGACGCCGAACATCGACCGGATTGCCCATGAAGGCATGCTGTTCACCGACTATTACGCGGAAAACAGCTGCACCGCCGGGCGTTCATCCTTCATCACCGGCCAGTCGCCGTTGCGCACCGGCTTGACCAAAGTCGGCGTACCCGGTGCGCCGATCGGCCTTCAGAAACGCGATATCACCATCGCCCAAGCGTTGAAATCCCAAGGCTACGCGACGGGTCAGTTCGGCAAGAACCACTTGGGCGACAAGGATGAATTCCTGCCGACCAACCACGGTTTCGACGAGTTCTTCGGTAACCTGTACCACCTCAACGCCGAAGAAGAACCCGAGCGCCCCTACTGGCCCAAGGATGACCCGGATTTCGTCAAATCCCGGACGCCACGCGGCGTGATCCACAGCTACGCCGACGGCAAGATCGAGGACACCGGCGCCTTGACGGCCAAGCGCATGGAAACCATCGACGACGAAACCACCGCCGCCGCCCAGGCGTTCATCGAGAAACAGGCCAAGGCCGACAAACCGTTCTTCGTCTGGATGAACACCACCCGCATGCACTTGTTCACCCACGTGCGCGACTCGATGAAGGGCCAGAGCGGCATGCCCGGCAACGAGTATGCGGACGGCATGCTGGAACACGACGGCGACGTTGGCAAACTGCTGAAAACCCTCGATGACCTGAAAATCGCTGACAACACCATCGTCGTCTACACCACCGACAACGGCCCGAACCAGTTCTCCTGGCCGGACGCGGCGACCACGCCGTTCCGTAACGAGAAGAACTCCAACTGGGAAGGCGCTTACCGAGTACCGGCAATTGTGCGCTGGCCAGGCAAGATCAAAGCCGGCGAAGTCTCCAACGAAATGTTCTCGGGCATGGACTGGTTCCCTACCCTGCTCGCCGCTGCGGGCGATAACAGCGTGAAAGACAAACTGCTGAAGGGCTGGGCGCCGGTTTCCGGTGGCGCCAGCTTCAAAGTGCACCTGGACGGCTACAACCAACTGCCTTACCTGACCGGCCAACAACCTAAAGGCGAGCGCAAGGAGTTCTATTACTTCAACGACGACGGCGTGCTGGTGTCGATGCGTTACGACAACTGGAAAGTGGTCTTCGCCGAACAACGCGAACCGGGTGGTTTCACGGTCTGGAGCAGCCCGTTCGTGCCGTTGCGCGTGCCGAAACTGTTCAACTTGCGGATGGACCCGTATGAACGTGCCGACATCGTTTCCGACCAGTATTACGACTGGACAGTAAAGAACTCTTACCTGTTGGCAGCCGGGGTGGCCAAGGCTGCGAGGTTCTTGCAGACGTTCATCGAGTACCCGCCAAGCCAGAAACCGGCGAGCTTCAGCATTGATCAGATCCGTGCAGCAGTGGATGCGAAAATCGAGGAGAAGGCCAAGGCTCAAGTCAAGCCGTGACCGGTGGGCCGCCCTTCGTGGTCGACGGGCGGCCCATTGCGCTAGACCACCACCTCAACCCACTGAAGTATTAACGGCGTAGTTCTGTTGTTTCACTCGCTGCGTCAACACCAGCATGGTCAGGAAACCCAGCGCAATCAGCACCGGATACGCCATCAACAGTTCGGACAGGGAGTATTTCCAGGCCAATGGCCGACCGACGCCCAGCATGGCCGCATACATCCAGGACACGGCCGACAGCGAGCCGCAGAACAGCGCGAGCATCCGTGCGCTGAACCCGAGATCGAGCAAGGAGCCTGCCTTTTGCAGCGCGGGCAATACCAGGCGATGCAACAAGATGCCGTTGTAGGTCAGCAGCATGACAATGATCACTTTGGCTTGAAGTTTTGGGTTCATGAAGTAGCTCATACCTTTTTCCAGGTAATCAATACCGATTACCGCGGCGCCCGTCACCCACAAGGCTATCAATGCAACGATCACAGACTTCTGCAAACTTTCCATATGAGCATGATCGTGCTCAGTGAATGCTTTTCGTTTTAATAAATCTCTAACCATTGCAACATCACTGGTCAACACCAAACCAATGGCCACACAACAAGACACTAAATGAACGTAAATAACGCCCAGCCGCACAAACTCCATACATTCTTTATTTTCGAGCAGGCTCATAATTGTATTTATCGCCACGGTACTTTCTCCACCTTGTTCGATAGTACAGATCGGCAACTAAAAGGGCATTTAACTTTTTAAGCCCCTGTGCGATCTTACTTTTATAAGAGATGCCAAATCGCAGACCTGACACTGCGTAGTCCATTGATTCACTTGGCAAACCAATGATCGACTTATTTACCGCCTCCTGAATTTCAGATAAAAAAATCCCCATTTGCAGTCACTGCATATGAGGTTCGTTTTCCACTTCTTTTCTACGACTGCTGGAGCAGGTCATGGTGACGTGCTGAAGCATCAGAGGGTATTACGCCTCGAATGTTCATTTTTCAAGCAGACTACCGACAAACGGTTACTTCAGCGAAACTCATTCAAACCGACCACGAATCGATAACTTCTCTGTATGCCGCGTATTAACTGGCCCGCTTAAAATTATATAAGTTTCAGACTCTTTCATTGGATCCATTAGTTGTTGCGTTACTTACGAAAAGTGTAATAGAGACCTTCTCGCATTTACCCCCATGCAGGACTAAAAAGTCATACTTTTTCACGTCTGAAACTCGGGCTCCCGCCAGCCTCCCCCTCAACCTTCGATCGCCGACGCGAGCGGGAGCCAGACGCACACTTCGAAGCCCTCTTGCCGGCCTGTTGCAGGGGAGCTCAATTTCATTCTCGCGTTAACCCCCTGCACAATCGTTTTGGCAATCGCCAGGCCCAATCCTGAACCGCTGATCTCACTGTGACCTCGGACAAAGCGCTCGGTCAGGTGCTGCAACACGGGCGCCGGCACCGCCGGCCCGCCATTGACTATCCGCAGTCGGGCCTGTTCGGTGAGGCTGACTTCGATCGGTTGCGCCGTCGTGCCATATTTCAGAGCGTTCTCAATCAGGTTACGCAACAAGATGCCGAAGGCATCCGGGTCGATATTCGAGTACACGCTGGCCTGGTGTGGCAGTTGCAACTCAATGCGCTGGCCGCTGCGTTGGTTCCACTCATCGACGCTATGGGCCAACAACGGAATCAGGTCCTGAGGCGTTTCGGACAGCAGCCCACCGCCCTCGGCCTTCGCCAGTTGCATGAGCTTTTCCGACAGCCGCGCCAGCTCGCGCAAGGCGTTTTCGATCTTCGCCGCCCGCACTCGCAAAGGGCCTTCAGGCGCCTCCTGGTGCAAGCGCTGGATCTGCGCCAAGGTCGCGGCCAATGGCGTACGCAACTCATGAGCGCTGTTGGCGGTAAAGCTGCGCTCGGCTTCGAGGGCCTTGCGCAAGCGCTCCAGCAGGTGATTGACCGCCTCGGCCAACGGATCGATTTCTGCCGGCAGGCGGGCCACCTTGATCGGTGACAGATCACCCACACCACGCGCCTCGACCGCACGTCGATACGCCAACACGCTACGCAGGCTGATTCGCACGAACAACCAGGTGCCCAACAGGCTGACGGGAATCAGCGCCAACAGTGGCAACAACAAGGCAAACAAGGCTTCCCGCGCGGCTTCGCGGCGATGATTCAACGGCTCGGCGATTTCAATGAACAGCGTCCCGCGCAATGCACTGGCGCCATACAAGCGGTACTTCTCAGAGGTAGAAAAACCCTCGGACGGTTGTTGATTGAAGATTTTCGGGTTGGCGTCATGGGACTGCATCAGGATCTTGCCGCTGGCATCGCGCACCAGGTACGTCAGGTATTCCTTGTGCATTTTCAACGTCGCAACATGCTGTGCCTCTCGGGGTTCCTCGCGGTTGCTGATTTCCAGCACGGCCAACGGCAAGATACGTTGCGCAGTCTCTTCCAGTGCACTGTCGAATGCCTCGTCCAATTCATGTTGCACCACCAGCCAGGCGCCGACGGTTGCGCCCAGCCAGAGCAAGGTCATGCCCAGGGTCAAGCCCAGGCCGAGACGTTTTTGCAGGCTCACAGAAGGCTTCATACGGCCATCAACCGGTAGCCCATGCCGCGCACGGTTTCGATTAGATCCCGACCCAGCTTTTTACGCAGCCGGCTGATATAGACCTCGATGGTATTGCTCTCGATTTCGGCACCGAAGGCATACAGCCGTTCTTCCAGCTGCGACTTGGACAGCAGTGCACTGGGGCGCTGCACAAATGCTTCGAACAGCGCCCACTCACGCGCCGTCAGGTCCACGGTGGTGCCGGCACGCTGCACGGTGCGGGCGTTCATGTCGACCTGCAAATCACCAAGCCTGATCTGCGGATTGGGGTTGCCGCTGTAGCGTCGGGCCACCGCGGCTACACGGGCCGAGAGCTCAAACAGGTCGAACGGTTTGACCAGGTAATCATCGGCCCCGGCATTGAGGCCGGCGATGCGGTCGGAGATCTGATCCTGAGCGGTCAGAATGATCACCGGGGTCACGTCCCCTGCCGAGCGCTGCTGACGTAAAAAATCCAGCCCGCGACCATCCGGCAGCATCAGGTCAAGCAGGATCAGGTCGTAAGGTGTGGTGCGCACGCTGTTGCGCGCATGGTCCAGGCGCTGCACCCAATCGACGGCGTGGCCGTCATCGGCGATCTGCTCGCGCACCGCCTCCCCCAATCCTGGTGCGTCCTCGACCAATAAAACCCGCATCTGGCACCTCCTGTGATGGTTGTCGTGCAGCACCTTAATCGCCTTACCTGACGTCAATCTGAAGATTCAGCTGGTTGTCAGGAATGCACCTTAGGGTATGCCACAGACGCCGACCTCGGCAGGAGACAGATCATGAAAACAGGTTTTATTGCCCATGCCGCGCTTTTGAGCCTGCTGCTCAGCGGTTATGCCCTGGCCGATGACGATTGCAGCGACCCGGTCAGTGACTGGCAACCACGCGAGACTTTGCGTCAGCAGGTCGAGCGGCAATACGGCTGGAGCGTGCAGCGCATCAAGGTCGACGACGGTTGTTACGAGCTCAAGGGCCTGGATCGCAAAGGCAATGCCATCGAAGCCAGTTACTCACCGGCCTCGCTGCGCCTGCACACACTTGAGATTCATTTCCGCGACGACGGCGATGCCAAGGATTACCTGGGCAGCCCGCTCACCGAATGACGCCGCATCTGTCGATGAATTTTTCCTGCGCTTCAGGTTGCTGTCAGCCAGCAGGTCCAGTCTCTCGACCTAACAATCAAAAGGACACCCTCATGAAAAAGATCATCGCAGCCACCTGCCTCGCCAGCGCCATTGCCTTGCCGGGTCTGGCCCAGGCCCGTGAAGTGACCTTGACCACTCAGCTCAAAGACTACAGCGGCAATGATGCCTACCTGGCGATCTACGTGACTGACGCCAATGGCCAATACCAGAAAACCCTGTGGGTGGCCGGCAAGAAGGCCAAGTACTACAAGCACCTGGGTGATTGGGCCCGTGGCAGCGGGATGAACCCGAGCGAATTTGACGGGGTCAGCGGCGCCAGTGTCGGCAGCGGGCGCACGCTCAAAGTCAGCGTCGAGCTGGCAGACACTTTGATTGATGCCGGGTATCAGATTCGCATCGACAGTGCCGTCGAGGACAAACGCGACGCCCGCGCCGATGTCAGCGTTCCCCTGACCTCCAAAGGCTCAGGCAAGCCGGCGACCGGCAGTGCCTACGTCGATTCCTTTACTTACGATCTGTAGCACCCGCCCTCTCTGGAGGCTGAACATGCTTCGTCAGTTCCATTCCCTACCTGGCCTGATCGCCGCCCTGTTGGTCATGTTGTTGGCCATCAGCGGCGCGATCCTGTCTGTCGACCCGGCGCTGGAACGCTTGCACAGTACGTCCACGCCTGCCGGACAACTTAACGTCGGCCAACTGGCCGGGCGCGTTGCCAGCCATTTTCCGGGCGTAGAGCAGATCCAGCGCACAGCGTCCGGGACGGTCATCGTCTACTACAACCACAACGGTCAGGCTGGCGCAGAAAAGGTCGACCCAATGACCGGCCAAGGCCTCGCGCCCTACGAGCCATCCGCGTTCTCACGCGGGGTGAAAGAACTGCACCGCTCGATGTTCCTTGGCACGCCGGGCCATGGCGTGTCGGGTGTCGGCGCACTGTTCATGCTGATGCTGTCGGTGTCCGGCGCGCTGTTGCTGGTCCGGCGCCTGGGTGGCTGGCGCAACCTGCTGCGGCCATTGCGGGGCACCTTCAGCCAGCGCTGGCACGCTGAGGTCGGGCGACTGGCCTTACTGGGCCTGCTGCTGTCGGCATTGAGCGGGCTCTACATGTCCGCCACCACCTTTGGTTTTATCGCCGACGGCAGTCAGAGCGAACCCGCCTTCCCCGCCCACGTCAGTGCGGGGCCGGCCCTGCCCGTGGCGAACTTGCAAGCCTTGCAGGCCACCGACCTCAATGATCTGCGCGAACTGGTCTACCCCAGCCCCAATAATGCGCAGGACGTATTTTCCCTGCGCACGGCCCAGGGCGACGGTTACGTGGACCAGGCGAGCGGCGCGTTGCTGTCCTATCAGGCCCACGACTCGATGCACAACCTCTACGAATTGATCTATCAATTGCACACCGGTGAAGGCCTCTGGTGGCTGGGCCTGCCGCTAGGGCTCTGCGCCCTCTGCGTACCGTTGATGAGTGTGACCGGCATTGTGTTGTGGTGGCGCCGCCGCAAGGCGAGCCCGAGCCTGCGCCACAACAGCCCGGCCCACACTGCCGACTGCGTGATTCTGGTGGGCAGTGAAAACAACAGCACCTGGGGCTTTGCAAAAACCCTGCATGACGCTTTGCACCTGGCGGGACACCGGGTGCATAGCGCGACAATGAATCAATACGCCAACCACTACCGCAACGCCCAGCGGGTGTTCATCCTCACCGCGACCCACGGTGACGGTGACGCGCCAGACTCGGCTTCGCAGTTCCTGGAACGACTGGCGAAAACCGGCCTCAAGCCCGGCCTGCCCTTTGCCGTGCTGGGCTTTGGTGATCGGCAGTTCACGCAGTTCTGTCAGTACGCCCATCAGGTGCAGGACGCGATGTCGCAGGCCGGCGGCTCGCCCTTACTGTGCCTGGAAACCGTCAACCGCCAGTCCTCCCAGGAGTTTGCGCGCTGGGGCCACGCGTTGGGCGAAGTGCTTCAGCATGACCTGACACTGGTCCATACCCCGCAACGGCCACAGACCCATCCATTGCAGCTGACGGAGCGCATTGTCTACGGTGAACAGGTGAACGCGCCGACCCACGTCTTGCGCTTCAAGGCACCCGGCAAGCTGCCGGACTTTCTGGCCGGTGACCTGGTCGGGATTATGCCCCCGGGCAGCCCGATCCCACGCTTCTACTCGCTGGCCAGCGGCTCCCAGGACGGCGTGCTGGAGATCTGTGTACGCAAACACAACGGTGGCGTGTGCTCGGAATTTCTCCATGGACTGGACATCGGCGGGCCAATCGAAGCGTTTATCCAGCCCAACCCGCAATTTCGCCCGGCGTCAGGCACGCACCCGGTCATCCTGATCGGAGCCGGTACCGGCATCGGTCCCCTGGCGGGTTTTATCCGCAACAACACGGCTCGACACCCGATGCACTTGTATTGGGGCGGGCGCAACCCGGCCTCGGATTTCCTTTATGAACCGCAGCTCAATCAATACTTGGCGGACCGACGCCTCACGGCATTGCGTGCAGCCTTCTCCCAGGTTCAGGACCGCTGTTACGTGCAGGATCGGCTGATCGGCGATGCCCTGGCCTTGCGCCGACTGATTGAAAAAGGCGCCCAGGTGCTGGTGTGTGGCAGTCGCGAGATGGCCAAAGGCGTGATGCAGGCCCTCGATGAAGTGTTGGCGCCTCTGAACCTGAGCGTGCTGACCCTCAAGGCACAAGGACGCTACCGTGAAGACGTCTACTGAGTTGCAACGCTACAGCCTCAACGGCGAGACCATGGGCACCCGCTACACCGCCCTGTTCTATGCCGCTGCCGGAATTGATACCGACGCCATCAGCCACAACCTGACACGCGCCGTGGCCAGGGTGGATCAGCAAATGTCCACCTGGAAACCCGACTCTGACCTCAATCGCCTCAACGCCGCCCCGGAGCAGCAATGGGTCTCAGTGCCTGAAGAACTGGCGACGGTGCTGTCTGCGGCACTGCGTGTCGGTCAGCAATCGGGCGGTGCCTTCGAGATCGCGGTCGGTGATCTGGTTGACGCCTGGGGGTTCGGCCCCGCAGAACAGACGATCACAGAGCAGGCGCTCGCCGCGACACCGCCGCGCCCCCGGCTGTCCGCCAGCGCTGCGTTGGTTATTAATACGCAACGCAATCAGGTGCGCAAACGCGCACCACTGCAGCTGGATTTGAATGGCATTGCCAAAGGGTTTGGCGTGGATGAACTGGCCCGTTGCCTGGACGGATTGGGCATCACCCGTTACCTGGTCGGTATCGATGGCGAGATGCGTGCCCGGGGTGTCAAGCCGGATGGCCAGTGCTGGGCCGTGGCCCTGGAAAAGCCCAGTCGGGGCGTGCGTGAAGTCATGGGCGTGATGGAACTGGGTGATGCCGCTATCGCGACCTCCGGGGACTATCGACACTGGGTCGACGTCGCCGGTCAGTCCTATGCCCATACCATGAACCCGGCCACCGGCGCGCCGTTGTGCAACCCGCTTGCCGCCGTCACCGTGGTGGCGTCCTCCTGCATGCTCGCCGATGCCTGGGCCACAGCGTTAATGGTGCTGGGCGAAACCGAGGGCCCACGTCTGGCACAAGAACGCGGGATGGACGCATTGTTCGTGCTGCGCGACGGCCAACAGTTCAAGGAAATATCCATTGTCGGCGGCCAATTGCAGGCGCAGATTGAAACCCGTCCGATGTGAACCACCCAATGACAGTGAGTCGCGATCAACCATGAAATTCATGCACAGGCACACCGAGGCACACCGAAGCGATCGTATCGGCTGGCTGCGCGCCGCCGTCCTTGGGGCCAATGACGGGATTGTCTCCACCGCCAGCCTGCTGATCGGCGTTGCTGCGGCCAACGCCAGCCACGCCACGTTGCTGGTCACGGGCATGGCGGGGTTGATGGCCGGCGCCATGTCCATGGCCGCAGGCGAATACATTTCCGTGCACTCCCAGGCCGATACCGAACGCGCCGACTTGTCTCGCGAACGGGCCGAGTTAGCCAATGATCCGAAAGCCGAACACATCGAACTCGCCAACATCTACATGCACCGTGGTGTCTCCCCCGAGTTGGCGCATCAGGTGGCTGATCAATTGATGGCCCATGACGCACTGGGCTCTCACGCTCGGGACGAATTGGGCATCAGCGCCACCCTCACCGCCAAACCCTTGCAAGCCGCCCTGGCCTCAGCCGCCAGTTTCGTGGTGGGCGCCGCATTACCGTTGGCGGTCACGTTTGTCGCGCCGGAGCACAGTGTGGTGCCGTGGATATCGGGCATGTCGTTGGTGTTTCTCGGGACGCTGGGCGCCATCGCCGCCAAGGCCGGCGGGGCCAATGTCATGACCGGCGCCTGGCGGGTGACATTCTGGGGGGCGCTGGCCATGGGCGTTACGGCACTGGTGGGGCACTTGTTTGGCGCCGTGGTCTAGTTCATGTACTTTCCTGCAAAAAAAACAAAGGGCGCCCGTTAATGAAAACAGGCACCCTTTTTACGCTGCCAACCTATACCACGCCGACAAAATCACTCGCAGTAAGGGCCACATGCCCGACCAGATCAATTTGGAAATCGGCGCCATTGCCGCTGTTTACATTGCCCTCCACATAGGTGTGATCGACCCCGCCGACATTGACGAAGTGGTATTTCAATTGCGCCTGGTTGTTGAACTCGTTGCCGGCGCCGTTCCACTCGCCGAGGAAGGTGAAGTCCTGATTACCCGCGGAACCTGCGCCGGAGGTCCGTGCATCGATCAGCGACAAGTCGATATGGTCACTGCCTTGAGTAAAGTCGGTGATCACGTCTCGGCTTGCGGTCGAGGTCCCCGAGTCGTTGGTCGAGGAGAACACAAACATGTCCGCCCCTGCACCGCCGGTCAACGTATCGCGGTTGCCATTGCCGGTCAGCGTGTCGGCGCCACCGCCACCACTCAAGGTGTCGATACCGCCCTGCCCGGTCAGGGCGTTGTTGGCGTTGTCGCCGGTCAGGGTATTGGCACCGGTGCTGCCGATGACATTCTCGACACCGGTCAAGGTGTCGCTACCGGTTTGCGAACTGCTGGCCAGGCCGGTGGACAGGTTGACCGTGGCGTTGGCCGAGGTCCCTGACAAGTCATAGGTATCGGTGTCACCACCGCCGTCGTAGCTGTCATTGCCATCGTTGACCGACGCCCGGAAGGTGTCATTGCCAAGGCCACCGAACACGTTGTCCAGGCCTTGCCCGCCGACCAGCGTATCGTCGCCGCTGCCACCGTCCATCCAGTCATTGCCGCCCTGGCCTTGCAACAGGTTGCTGACGCCGTCGCCCTGAATGTGATCGTCGCCCGAACTGCCGGTAACGTTTTCGATGCCGGTCAGGGAGTCGTTGCCAGTCTGGGTGCTGGTTGACGTACCGGCGATCAAATCGACCGTGGCCGGCGCCGATGTCGCCGACAAATCGTAGGTGTCGGTGCCGGTGCCACCGTCATAGTGGTCGTTGCCGTCGTTCAGCGACGCCAGGATGGTGTCGTTGCCTGCCTCCCCAAAGACCGTGTCGTTACCGGCCAGGCCGCTGAGCTGGTTGTTGCCGCTGTTGCCATGGATCACGTTGTCCAGCGCGTTACCGGTGCCGTTGATGTTGTTCGAGCCCAACAAGGTCAGGTTTTCGACGTTGGCGCCCAGGGTGTAGCTGACCGAGGACATGACGGTGTCGGTGCCTTCGTTCAGGTTCTCCTGAACCACATCGCCATTGGCATCGACCATGTAGGTGTCGTTGCCGGCATTGCCGCGCATGGTGTCGCTGCCGGCGCCACCGTCCAACAAGTCGGAACCCAGCCCGCCGTTGAGGACGTCATTGCCCGAGTAGCCCATCAGGATGTCCTGATAGTTGGTGCCATTGAGCGTATCTCCGAAGAATGAGTTAGTGCCTTCAATGAAGCGCCCTACCGCTTCCGAAGGGTCGGACGTCAGCTGTTCCACCGTACCGCTGTTGTCGGTGTAGGTAGTGATCACCCGCAGTTGCTGGCCGAACTGCGCCGAGGTCGGCGCGAAGGTCGAGGCATTTGCCCCGGCGATATTCAACCAGGTCGCGCCCACCAGTGCCTGCCACTGATAGGAGAACCCGCTTGGCCCAGGCAAGCCGTCCGCATCCTGGATGGCCGCCGTGTTGGCGGTCAGCCGGTATTGGGCCGGCACCGGACGACTCGGCGTGGTTGGCGCGGTGGCATAACCCGAGAGCACCACATTGCCGGTCGGCAGGTGATTGGTGATGTTCAGGTTGATCGTGCGGTCGGCGAAGCGCAGTTTTTCAACACCGACGACAATATCGGTGCCATCGACGTTAGCCGCACCCACCCGCAGGTCGACCACTTTGAACGCCGTGATCAGCTCGCCGCCCGGCCGGGTATCGGTGAACCTGGTGATGCTGTAATTGGCATAGTTGCCCGAGTAGATGGCCGTGTCCGCCGCGCCATCGGCGGTGCCGGCGGCCTGATGGTTATCGCCCAGGACGAAGTCGGGGCGGGTCGCCTGCAAGCCGGTGAAGTGCTCGGCAAACCCTTGACTGGCCAGCAGGTGATTCAGATCAGCGAGTTTGATCGAGTCACCGACGATCACGTCATTGCCGCCGTTGCCTTGGGAGACATCGTCACCACTGCCGCCAATCAGCCAGTTCTCTGTGGCATTCCCGATCAGGCCCGCCAGAGGATTGGCCGGGGTCACCGTGTTCGCACGGGCGTCACTGAAGCGTGAACCGATCAACCCCTCGATGTCCGTCAGCAAGGCATTGAACGGCTGGAACAGCACGGAAGTACCCGGTGCTGCCACGATGTTCTGATTGTTAAGGTCAGCCGCCGCGTCCAGCGCAATGTTCACATCACTGAAGGCCGCAATATCGAAGCCTACATCGCCAAGGGCTTCGTCACCGTCCCCCTGACCGGGCGCGCCACCCAGGCCCGGCAACAGAATGTCGTCGCCGACTCCGCCAAACTCCTGGTCGCCGGTAGAGCCGCCGGAAATGATGTCGTCGCCGTCCTCACCGAACAGGATGTCCGGGCCGTCGCCGCCATAAATTTCATCATTACCGTCACCGCCATGCACCAGGTCGGTGTCGCCACCGGCATCGATGTAGTCATTGCCGGCACCACCGTACAACTCGTCGATCCCGGCTTCACCATAGAGATGGTCATTGCCGTTACCGCCAATCACCACATCGAGGGCACCGGCGCTGGTCCCGGCATAGATGGTGTCATCCCCTTCCCCGCCATCGAGGAAGTCTTCGATATCACCGCCATAGATCACGTCGTTGCCGTCGCCACCGTAGATGTGGTCGGCACCGGCCTTGCCATCCAGGATGTCGTCGCCGCCTTCACCGTAGATCGTATCGTCACCGTCCCCGGCATCGAGCCAATCGTTGTAGTCGGTGCCGACCAGCACTTCGTGGGAGTTGTAACCCACGGCTGCAGTGCCATCGGGGTTCTCGCCCTGGTCCGGACGGTAGTCACGGATATACGTTTGTGCCGTGTGCGTTTCCGGATTGGTCAAGCTGACCAGCAAGCCATTGCCGCCAATCCCGCCCGCGCCACCGGTGGAGTAAACACCGACATGGTTGGCCGCGATCAGCGTGCCGTATTTGTGCTCGCTCTTGTACGCCGTGGCACTGGCGCCAGAATCGGTGTAGCTCAATTCGACGTAGCTATCGGCATAGCCGAAGACATCACCGGCCAGGTGCCGGGCGTCGGTGGTGCGTTCAATGATGTCCTTGAACTGCTCGGTCACCACCTGCTCATTGAGGTTGGTCATCGCCGGCAAGCCGAGGTCGAGGCGGAACAGGTAGTAGAAACGGTCACCGTCCATCAACCGTTCCATCTGATCCTCGAAGATGGCGTTGAAGGTGGTGCCCAGTTGCCCGGTGTAGACGTGTTTTTCCGCCAGGCCGCCGATCCACAGATCGATCGCGTTGTAGCCGTCATAACCTGCCACGTGATTGCCGTTGGCGTCTGCCGCGCCGGAGAGGAACAACGCCGCCTCTTCGGCCGTGACGCTGCCACCGGCATAGGTGACGGTAACGCCGGACATATCGGCATCGATGATCGCCTGGGCATGCGCCACGTCACCGTCGAAGGAGTACGCGGCGATAAAATTCACCAGGGATTCGGGGTGAATCATGTTGTTGGCGAAGTCACTCCAACTGGTGTACGGCGTCAGGCCATCGACGATCAAGTTGGTGTGGTGCTGCGCGCCGGCCGGTGAGGCCCGTTCGGCAATCAGCGCATCGTGGATCTGCTGACGCGCCTGGTTCAGGGTTGGCAGGCCGAGATCGCGGCCACGGGCCAGGTTGATGGTCGCCAGGTCCAGCGGTTGCCCGAGCAACCCTTGTTGCAACGCCGGGGTGACGAACTCGTCGATTTCGTTGCTGATCTGCCGGGTCATGCCCAACGCGATAGCGGTCGGCCCCACTTCGGCGAAACCGCCGGGGTTGAGGAAGGCCTGCTCCAGTGCATAGTGGGTAATTGCGCCGGTCAGGTCGTAGCCACCACTGGCATTTTTTTCCAGGGCATCGATGGTTTCGCGCAATTGCGAGTGCCCGAAACGGAACGCTGCCTGGCCATACTCCAGCGAGATGTTGGTGTTGATGCCCGAGTCGTAGGTCACGAATTCCGGCAGGTCCGGGGTGATCAGCCGCGCGTACTGGTCGATCGCGACGTGTTGGTATTCCATTTCCACGGTCAACTTGGCGGCATAGAACAACTTGTCTTGATCCCAGGACACCGTGACGCCATCGGCCAGGGTGAAGTTGCCATTGGCATCGGTATAGAAACCACCACTACCGTTACTCACCTGTACCTGCCAGTTGTGGCGCACAGAAACGTCGGTCTGCGCCAGCACCTCGTTCTGCAGGTTGATCAGTTGCACGTTGTGGTCTTCGTGGAAGACATGGTGAATGGCGGTCAGGCCGAAGTTTTCGTTCACCCGGCCATCACCGGCAATGTAGTGGTCGCCCACCGACTCCAGCAGCAACTCGTTGGCCACCGCAAAATCGGCACTGCCGGGCGCGGCGCTGATGGAGAAGTCAGAAAAGTTGACGAAGCTGAACAGGTTCTTCGGCCCCGAGTTGTCGTAGTTGATGACCATACCGAACGGGTTGTTCGCGTCGAAGGTGATACTGGTGATGTGTGCGTCCAGCGACATCAGTTTCGCTTGATCGATATGCAGATCATCGAAGTGCGGGTTCATGTCCAGCAGGATCGCTTCGCGGGTGTACACCGCTTGCACACCTGCCGTGGTCGGATCAGCGTCCAGCACATGGCCGTGGGCATCGCGAACGCGGAAGTTGGCGATGTCATCCCAGGTCAGATCGTCTCGACCGGTAGCCAGCACATGCGCGCGCAGCTCACTCAGGGTCGGCAGTGTCTGGTGGGTCAGCACACCGTTGAGCGTCCAGGCGGCTTCATCACTCAGGGTCGTGCCGTCGAACAACGCCGCGCCGGCAATGAATTGGCCAGGGTGATTAGGGTCCGCCACCCACTGCCGCAGCAATTGCGTCACGGCGTCGTTAGAACCGTAAGTCTGGTTCTGATCGATGTACGGCGAGTCGAGGTTGACGTATTGCGCCTGGCCTTGACCATCCACTTCGCTGACCGTGGCCCGATGAACCTTGATCGAGTAAACCGGTTGTCCATCCGGGCCAATCGAGCCATACAACGGATCATCCGGCGCCAAAGGAATAGTGATCGTCGCGTTTTGATTGGGCTTGTTGATGAAGTCCAGGCCGTGGTCGAAGAACTGCCCGAACAAGGTGAACCAGCCAGTGGTCGACGGGTCGCCGCTGACGGTGTTCTGGTTGCGAATGTAGTACTGGCCGGAATCCGGTGAACTGGTATCCACCTCGCCAATCGTGCCGAGAATGCCCGGATCCGTCACGATGGCCACGCCGTTTGCGGTGTGCTGGATGTGCCCGTTGGCATCGGTGGCAAATTTTACCCCGCCACTGACAATGGTCTGGCTGATCATGCGCGGGGTGTAGTCCACCAGCGAGGCTGTCGGATCGCTATACAGTGAACTATTGTCAGTCAGGGGCGTGGCACCGGCGGGTACGCCGGGGCCTGCCAGTGCGGCGTTATCCAGGTTCTGATGAACATAGTGCGTGTAGTCCGAGTGAGTCAGGCGAATGAAGTTCTGCCCGAAACTGCCCCAACTCTGTCCGTCCTGGGTCAGGTTATTGAAGTGACCAGAGACGTCACGCAAACCGATCGGATCCCGTGCGCCGTTGTACCACTGGGTCTCGCCGGCGGGGATATCCAGCGGGTTGAAACTGCCGAGGATACCGAGCACATGGACATTGCCGTCCGACCCGTTGTAACCGTACAGCGGTTCACCGGCGGCGTTATAGCCCACGATATGAATGGTTGGAAACGTAACCTGCTGTTCAAGAAACGAAATATCGTTTTGATTGAGGGTGAAGCGTTTTAGCTCATACATGGCAAGCTCCAGATATCCATTGAACAGCAGGGTTTTTCAACCGACTTATCACGATGATCAGGGAACCGGACTGATGGCAAAAGATGCAAAAGTCGAATCAAAAAACGAGACTTTTGTCGGTGATCAAACTGAGACTTTGGTCGAGCCTCTCTCGGCCAGCGCGCATGGCCACAAGGCAGCCTGGCGCATCAGGTTCAAGACCCGCGCACGCAACCTGAGTCGCTCTACACAATTTGTGATCGCCGCCGCACTGATCCTGGGGCTGACCATGTTTTTCGTCGGCAAACTGGTCAGTGCGCGAATTGAACGCGCCGCCGTGCAAAGCGCAGCGGAGGCCGGTGCCCACTATATGGAAGCGTTCCTGGAACCCTACGTTCAGGAGATGAGTCGCGATAACGGGCTGTCGGCGTCGAGCATAAAATCGCTGGATCGCCTGATGGAGAGCCGCTCGCTGAAACGGCACATCGTCTCGATCAAGATCTGGCGGGCAGACGGCACGGTGGTTTACAGCACCGACAAATCCATCACCAATCGCAAATTCCCGATGGATGAAATCGCCGGTGCGATCAAGGGCAACGTGGTCACTGACCTTGAGGACCTGGATCAGGAAGAGAACGAGTTCGAGCGAAAGCTGAACGTACCGCTCTATGAAATTTATGCACCGCTGCGGGAGTTCAATACCGGGAAGATCATCGCCGTGGGCGAGTTCTATGAAATGGCGGCCAGTCTGGAAGAGGAAATCAATCGCGTTCGCCAGCAAGTTTGGATGGTGGTCGGTGCCGCGACCCTGGCAATGCTGACGCTGCTGTTCTTTCTTGTCCGGCGCGGCGACAAAATCATCCAGCGTCAACAAGTGGCGCTGCGCATGCGACTGCTGGAGCAAACCCGGTTGCACATCAGCAATGCCGCGCTGCAACGCAAGATGACCAACGCGACTCAGGAGTTTTCACGAATAAACGAACTGACGCTGCGGCGCATCGGTGCGGACTTGCACGACGGCCCCGCGCAACTGTTGACCCTGATTCTCATCCGGCTCGACGACCTTGCGGAAAACTGCACGGAGGTCGATCAGGAATCGATGGAAACCATCCGGGGAGCAGCGAGCGATGCGTTGAGGGAGGTGCGGGATCTTTCCCGGGGGTTGGCCCTTCCGGAAATCAACGATCTGCCCCTGCTGGAGGAGTTGAAACTCGTCGCCCAGCGACATGAGCAGCGCACCGGCACCAAGGTCAAATTGAAACTGGGGCAATTGCCCGATGAGGTACCGTTGCCGCTCAAGCTGTGCATCTATCGCTTCGTGCAGGAAACCCTGAACAATGCGTACCGCCATGCCTCAGGAAAAGGTCAGGTTCTGAGCGGGAACCTTGTTAACGGGATGTTGCTCATCACGGTCAACGATAAAGGCCCAGGCATGAGCGTCGACGCCCTGGTGGCCGACACTCACGGCAGGACGCGGCTGGGGCTGGCAGGGTTGCGGTATCGGGTGGAGTCACTGGGTGGCGTGTTCCGCATTGATTCAGCAACCGACAATGGCACATCGGTGACCGCACAATTCAAACTGTAGTCATGAGCCACCTCGGGCGTCCAGCGGTGGTATCGGCGACGTCACATGAAGTCGTCCAATACTCTCGCGCTCCCAGTAGCGCCTCAAGGCCGTGACCGCTTCCACGCGGTTGCGTGCATGCAGTTTTTGCATCACGCAGGTCATGTAGTACTTGACGGTTTTTTCGCTGATCAACAGTTTTGAGGCCACTTCCTTATTTGTCAGGCCCTTTGAGACTTCCCGGATGATCTGCTCCTCCCGATGGGTCAGGTCGATCTTGCGAACTTCAGCCTCATGCTTTTTGAAGTTGCTCAGCAGCTTGTTGGCAAATTCAGGGGTGATGTACGTTTCGCCCCGGGCGATCGACCGGATCGCCAGCACCAGGTCCGGCCCGCTGACCCCTTTCAAGACATAGCCACGTGCTCCCGCTTCGAGTGCTGAATAAGCATCGTCCTCTGACTCGGACACTGTCAGCATCAACACCTTCACATCCGGCAGCTGCGTAGAAATGAACCGCACGGAGCCGAATACGTCGCCCGGCATATTGACGTCCATCAGCATCACGTCCGGCCTCGTCCGCATCGCAATGCCCCGGGCTTCATCCGCGCTGCCACCCTGCTCCACAACCTGCAAATCCGCCCTCTTCCTCAACGTATTGGCGACACCTTCACGCAACAACGGATGATCGTCGACAATGCCAATCCGGATGAACGGGTTCATGACAAACTCCTGAGAGGGCCAAGTATTCGAACACCCATTGATTAATAGCAGGTAACCCGAGCGGGCGCTGGTTGCCGGTCGGAAGTGCCGGGTATTTTGGGGCCAAAAATTAGACTTAGGTCGCACGAATTTAGCCCGTCAATAAGCCATCTTCGTCATAAGTTTCTGAAAAATTAGCGTCCAACCCCTTGTTTTTCAACGCTGTCAAAAACGTCAAAAATACATTTCGCTCAAAAACCCGGATCAGCCCTTCATCCGACCAACAGTCGTTCCCCTACGCTGAGGTACATGAATCCACGGTTCGGGGACCCTCCGATGGACAAGAAAACCCAGCAGCGATCCGAGTTGGCCGAGGTGTTTTTTCGGCTGCGCCATACGTTTTATTCGCTGGCCGGGTTCAGTGGCGTGATCAACGTGCTGATGCTTGCCCCGGCCATCTACATGCTGCAGGTGTATGACCGGGCGCTGGTCAGCAGCAACCTCACCACGCTGCTGATGCTGACCTTGCTGATGATCGGTTTGTACACCTTGCTGGCCATGCTGGAAGTGGTGCGCAGCCGCGTGCTGATCCGGGTCGGCAACCGTCTGGACATGGCGCTGAACCGTCGTGTCTTTACCGCCGCGTTCGAGCGCAACCTGCAGCGAGCCGGCGGCAACCCGGCCCAGGCCCTGCAAGACCTGGCGCAGGTCCGGCAGTTTCTGACCGGCAATGGATTGTTCGCGTTTTTCGATGCGCCATGGACGCCCATTTACCTGTTCGTCGCCTATCTGATTCACCCCTTGCTCGGGATCGTCACCCTGTGCGGATCGCTGATCCTGGTGTCCCTGACCTGGCTCACTGAAGTCGCCACCAAAAAGCCGTTGAGCGAAGCGAACCTGGCGTCACAAATCTCGGGCACGTTCGCCAACAACAATCTACGCAACGCCGAAGTCATCGAAGCCATGGGAATGTTGCCGGCCATCACCCAGCGCTGGTTCGGCAGCCACCTGCGGATTCTCGAAATGCAGACCCTGGCCTCCGACCGCGCGGCCTATATCAGTGGTTTGGGGCGGTTCGTGCGGATCGCCCTGCAATCGTTGATCCTCGGCACGGGCGCCCTGCTGGCCATCGAAGGCTCGATCACTCCCGGCATGATGATCGCGTGCTCGATCCTCAGCGGCCGCGCGCTGGCACCGGTGGAGCAACTGATCGGCGCCTGGAAGCAATTGCTCACCAGCCGCCGCGCCTGGTCGCGGCTCAAGCAACTGCTGCAAGCGTTTCCACCCCGGGCCGATGCGATGAAACTGCAACGGCCACTGGGCATGCTTTCGGTCGAGCACTTGCACGCTGGGGCGCCAGGCATGAGCCAATCGATCATTCGCGGGCCGCACTTCAACCTGTCGCCGGGAGAATCGCTGGGCATCATCGGCCCGTCCGCGTCGGGCAAGTCCACGTTGGCGCGCCTGCTGGTGGGTATCTGGCCGGCGCAAAGCGGAAAAGTACGGCTTGATGGTGTGGACGTTTATCTGTGGAACAAAGAAGAGCTCGGCCCCTGGGTCGGCTACCTGCCGCAGGATGTGGAATTGTTCGAAGGCAGCATCGCCGACAACATCGCCCGTTTTGGCGAAGTGGACAGTGATGCGGTGATCGTGGCGGCCAAACGGGCCGGCGTACACGACATGATCCTGCGGTTTGCCCACGGTTATGACACGACCCTGGATGTCGACGGCAACCCGCTGTCCGGTGGGCAACGCCAGCGCATCGGCCTGGCCCGTGCGTTGTACGGCGAGCCGTCGATCATTGTGCTCGATGAACCGAACGCCAACCTTGATGACGCTGGGGAAAAAGCCCTGATCGAGGTGCTGGAAGACCTCAAGTCCCGAGGGTGCACCACGGTGTTGATCAGCCACCGCCCGAGCATCCTCGGCACCGTCGACAAAGTCCTGATGCTGCGCGAAGGCAGCACGCAATTGTTCGGTCCCCGGGACGAAGTGTTTGCGGCATTGCGTCAAACCAGCGTGCTGCCGACGGTGGGCGCCCCGACCCTGTCAGCCGTTCGCGGGAGAGAATAAATGGGCGCCGTGAGTCTCGATCCGCGTGGCCAGGATTTGGTGCGCGCAGCGGCCAGTATCGATGTCGACGACCACCGTCCGGCACGTTGGGGTGTGTTGCTGGTGATCCTTGGTTTTGGCGGATTTCTGCTCTGGTCCTGGCTTGCACCGCTGGACGCCGGCATTGTCGCCACTGCCACGGTCAAGGTCACCAGCAACCGCAAAACCATCCAGCACCTCACGGGTGGCAGTGTCGAAGCGATTCTGGTGCGCGAAGGTGACAGCGTCAGCAAGGACCAGGAACTGGTTCGGCTCGACGCCACCCAGGCACTCTCGGAACAAGGGGTGGTGAACGCGCAGTACATCGCCACCAAAACCATGGAAAACCGCCTTGAAGCCGAGCGCGACGGCGCGGCCGACGTGGTGTTCGACCCCGTCATGTTGCAGCGTTACGCGGGCAACGTTCATCTCAACGACGCCATTAGCCTGCAACGTCATCTGTTTGCCACGCGGCGCACCAGCCTTGAGGGCGAGATTGGCATCCTGCGCGAGTCGCTCAACTCCGCCGAAGCACAGATCAAGGGCTTGCAGCACATCTATGGTGCCCGGTCAGCGCAGATCGGGTTTCTCAATCAGGAACTGGTCGGGGTCCGTCAACTCGCCGCCGAAGGCTATGTGCCCCGCAACCGGATGCTCGAACTTGAACGCACGGGTTCTGACCTCAATGCCTCCCAGGCCGACAACCTGAACAACATTGCCAAGGCGCGGGGCCAGGTCGCCGACATCAAGCTGCGCATCCTTCAGCGCGAGTACGACTACCGCAAGGAAGTGCAGTCGCTGCTGGCCGACGTTCAGAAAGAAAACAGCGCCCTCACTGATCGTTTGCAGGCGCTGGATTATCAAGTCCGGCACACGGTGATCCGCTCCCCCATCGACGGCGTGGTCCAGGGTTTGAACGTGTCGACCATCGGCGGCGTGATCGCGCCGGGTTTCAAGATCATGGAAATCGTGCCGGCCCACGAGCCGTTGCAGATCGACGCGATGGTACCGGTGCAAGCCATCGACCGGATGACGCCGGGCCTGCCGGTAACCATTTCATTCCCGGCGTTCAACCACGTACAGACGCCGAACATTCCGGGCCAGGTGCTGACCATTTCCGCCGACCGCCTGGTCAGCGACGACAACAAACAGCCCTATTACCTGGCGCAGATCGAAGTGACACCCGCCGGCATGGCCATGCTGGGCAGCAACCACATTCGCGCGGGCATGCCCGCCTCCGTCACCATCAAGACGGGCGAGCGCAACATGCTGAGTTACCTGTTGAAACCACTGCTGGACCGTGTGAACAGCGCCTTCAAGGAGCAGTGACGTGAACCGCGGACGACGTTTTATCGGTTTTGCCGCGTCGCTGTGCGTGGCGCAGTCGGTGGCGGCGCTGGACTTGCGCGAGTCCTGGAACTTGATGCAGTTTCAGGGCCCGACGTACCTTTCCGCCGGTCACGAACGCGATGCCGCGCTGGAAAACCGCGCCATCGGTCAATCCGGCGTGCTGCCGAAAGTCGGCATCACCGCCTTCGACAACCACATCAACGGCACGCAAAAGCAACCGGACTTTTTCGGCAACAGCCACACCAACGACCTCAACTACAACTCGCGGGGCGCGACCTTGCAGCTGCGTCAACCGCTCTTCAACAAACAGAAAATGGCCGAGTATCGCCAAGGCGAGTATCAGGCCGAGTACGGTGTGGCCGTGTTCGACGGCAAGGCGCAGGATGCGGCCGTGAAACTGGCCGGGCGCTATTTTGATGTACTGCTGGCCCACGAAACCGTGGCGCTGGCGACGGCCAAACTCAATTCCTTCAACGAACAAGTGGCCTCGACTCAACGACGCAGGGAGTTGGGCGACGGCACCATCACTGACGTCGACGAAGCCGTGTCGCGCCGCGACCTGGCCCAGGCCGAGCTGATCGAAGCCGAGGACAGCGTCACCGTGGCCCGGCGCCTGTTGCAGGAGTACCTCGGTCAGACACCCGATGAAATCGCCACGCTGCAAGACACCTTCCCCACGCCGCCTCTGCAACCGGACAATCTGCAGGAATGGATCATCCGTGCGGGTACCGACAGCCCCTCGATCCGTGCACGACGCTTGAACGTCAACACCGCCGACGAGGAAGTCGCCAAGGCCAAGGCCGGTCACTGGCCGACCCTTGATCTGGTGGTGGGCTACACCGCTGCCGACAGCGAAACCCTGTCCACCCAGAACCAGCGCAACCGCTATTCTTCTGCCGGCCTGGAGTTGAACATTCCGTTGTACAGCGGCGGCTACGTCAGCGCCCGAGCGCGGCAAAGCGTTGCCACCCGGGATCAGGCTGAAGATGACCTGAATGCCACCCGGGAAGAAATCATCTCGGGAACCACCCGCGAGTTTCGCGGTGTGCAAAGCGGAGAAGCGCGTATCCACGCGCTGGAAAAAGCGGTGAAGTCCAGCGAGCGCTCAGTGGACTCCTCGAAAAAAGGCTTCCTCGCGGGCAGCAGCACCAACGTCGATATCCTCAACGCCCAGGAACAGCTCTACACCGCCCGCCGCGACCTGTTCGAAGCCAAACTGCGCTACCTGTTGGCCAAACTGCGGTTGGCGGCAAATGTCGGGGCACTGGGCGATGATGACATCGCCAGCGCCAATGCCTACCTGGGGCCGAAGTTGTCGTTTTGAGCGGAAGGTTTAAATCGGGGGCCCCCGTAGTGCCTGTTGATTGAGAATCTGGATACCGCCGCTGGCAATTGCGCCCATGGCGAGTTCCTCGTGCGACGGCACGCCGAGCTTGCGCACCAGCATCAGGTCGAGACGAACATTCAGCGCCGTGGCCACTTCATACGCTACCGGCACGCCGCCTCTGGGCAAGGCCGTCCGGGCGATTGGCGCAGGCTTGCAACGGCGCCACCAGACGCCGACCCGCCGCCGGCCGGTCCTGCAAAATCATGTGCGATGAGGGACTCATTAGAAAACCTCCTCAGGCGATCACGCCTGCCGGTTTCATCACGCAGTCCCGAGGAATTGTCGGCCTGGGCGAGGCTGACAGCAAGCCGCTTGGCTTACACCAATCGTTCGATCCGCTGGTGCCGCCAGACAAACCGGTAATACGCCGTCTGCAACGCCAGCATCCCCAGATACGCCACCGGAAACGCCATCCACACGCCCTGCAAACCAAAGTGCCCGTCCAGCACATACGCGACCGGCAACTGCACCAGCACCACGCAGAAGATCGACACCGCCATCGGCACCAACACCGTGCCGCTGGCGCGCATGATGCCGCCGACAATCGCCTGGAAGCCAAACACTAACAAGCTCCAGAGCATGATGTGCAACAGGTGCTCGGCCATTGCCCGCGTCGAGTCATCGGTGAGGAACAGCCCCAACAACCAGTGCGACAGCAGGTAACCCAGCACCACCAATCCGCCCGTCAGGCACACATTGATCAGCAACCCCGTGCGCAAAATCGGCCCCATGCGCTCAAGGCGCCCGGCCCCGATCGCCTGAGCTCCGAGGATCGACGCAGTGATCGCAATCGACAGCGCCGGAAACTGCACGTAATTGACGATCTGCGTCACCGCGCCATACGCCGCTGTCGCCTGCGAACCGTGCCGGTTCACCAGCGCCAGAATCACCAGTTCAGACACTGACAACACCACCATCTGCAACCCGGTCGGCAGCCCGATGCGCAACACCTTGCCGAGAATCTCCCGGTCCAGCTTCATCGCCGCAAACATCTCCCGATCCGGCGCCAGTGGATGGCCCTTGCGAATCAGCCGCCACGCCAGCCACCCCATCGCCGACAAGTTCCCCGCCAACCCGGCATACGCCGCACTCTGAATCCCCATCATCGGCAACCCGAACCAACCCCGAATCAACGCCGGCGTCAGCGCCAACCCAATACAGGTCGACACCACCAACGCAATCAGCGGCGATACCGTATCGCTGACCCCGCGCAGCAATTGGGTGAACAGCACGTAGACTAGCAGCGACGGCATGATCCACATCATCACGTGGGCATAGGCCACGGCGTCGTCCAGTACATCAGCCGGCGTGCCCAACCCCTGCAAGGCCGACCGCGCAAACACACTGCCGAGGACGGCGGCGGTCAGGCCGATCATGGCGCCTAGCAGCAGGGTGGTGCCGGCGATGGTTTTTACCAGATGCGGTTCGCGCGCGCCCCAGGCTTGGCCAATGAGCACACCCGCCCCCGCGCCGAGGCCGATGACCAGGGCAATGAAGAAAAAGACAATGGGGAACATGCCGGACACGGCGGCCAGGGATTGCGTGCCGAGCATTTGGCCGATGTAGATGCTGTTGACGGTGCCCGACATGGACTGGAGGAAGTTCGACAGGACCATCGGGGCGAGGAAAAGGAGGTAGGTTTTCCAGAGGGGGATGGGGTGGGTGGGGGTTTGCATTGAGGGTCCGTCTCGGGTGGGCACGCGGTTTGGGAATTCTACGCCAGGGCCTTGTTCCGAGACCGCTCTTATTTTGGAAAATCTGGAGCGTTCGAGTAATAAATGGGGCAATCCAGATGGCCAATTTCTGCCTATCGTGAGAGGCAGAAAAGACCAGAAGCAGCCCGTCGCGATCAGAAACGTTTGACGACAACGCGTCGCTCTCGCACTCTGTTTTGCCCCCTGTTTCTTCACTAGGCTTCCCTATGTCAATCGCGACCGTAGTGCTGCTCGACTCCTGGCCACAGCCAAGTACGTCGCCCGAACCCGTCGTGTTCGCCACGGACACGCAGCTATGTTTACGGTATTGCACGGCTGAAGAAGAAATAGCTGTAATCCATTTCCCTCTACTAAAAAAAATTTAGTTCGGCTCACCAAACGATCATCCCAATAGTCACTGTGGATGACGGCTATGGGTCGTTCTCTGCGGGTCAGGGTCACGAAGTGTGCTGGTCAAATACAATGCAAATGACTGGTCAGGTCGAATGCAACTGAGTGGACAAATCTGTGCATTACCCAGCAGGCAGCGCGACTCCAGTTTCATTTCGCGTTGGCCCCCCCCTGCCGGGAGATGTTTCCAGTCGTATCCTCAACAAATTCCATACTGGGTCTCTGTACTGATTCGCGAGATGTTACTAACCCCCCTGAGTATCAATATCGGCATCTTGAACCGGCTTATGTTCAGGTTCCGATTTGAAGTCCGGGCTGTACGGGTTCTCTTTAGCTGCGGGGTCCTGCTTTGGATTATTTGGTGCATCGACTTCGGCCGTTTTCGACGGTACTTCAGACCGCTTGGGGTCATGACCCGCTTCGTTATCCGTGCTGCTCGTACCGCCCTGCTGCGATATGTTTCCCGGTGCATTCTCATCAATGTCCATGTTGCTCTCCGATGGTTATGTAAATGTCCGTGCTTGAACATGAGAGGTAGGGAAACGCTGTAAGTGCCCGGCGATGGACGAATGGCGAGAACAAAAAACCCGGCTCACTGGCCGGGTTTCACTTGTGGATTTAACCGGTCGTGACAGGCAGAAATCAACCCCGATCTGACGTTGAAGCCCTCGTGAATGCCTTGAACCGTTTGTCAGGCGTACAAGTCATATCCTGCCGCGATGATCAGCGGAGAAACCAGCAACGTTGCCCAGAATCCCGACTTTGGAACAGCAATGACGCAAATGATCGAAATCATAAGCACATAGATGCCAACAATTTTAAGTAGCGCGAGATCGCCAACGGCTACGGCGTGAATCGCTGTCTGCCCTGCAAGCATAAAAAGCGGCCCCAACATGGTAAACCAGAGGGCAGTACGCCGATCTTCGTGCGCTTTGAATTGGTCAACGAAGCCAGAGTCTACAGCGGCGGCAAATGCTGTTTTGAACTTGATGATACCGAATGGAATATGGAGAACGCCCAAGGCGAACAGGGTCCATGCGACGATGTTTGACATGTCTTATATGCTCCGTAACGGTAAGGTTGGAAGGTGCCTAGCGTTTACACGGTCCCAGAGTGCGAGCGAGTGGTTTGCGTTTCTTGTCGCGATGGCGTGTCGTATAACATTCCTTGTCATCTCGTAAGTCCCTGTCTGGCTTAGAAGTGGTGACGGCAAGGACTGCTGCCTCCTAATGAAGCTATCTATTTGCCATCACCGTGTCCACCGTCCACTTTTGGCCGAAAGCACACGGTCAATGCAAAGACAACGATCCAGCCCTAACCCACCCCGCCATGCAGCAACACCCCGTACGATTGCAAAAACTCCACCGTGCCATGAAAGATCAAACCAACCCCCATGGCAGAGACGAAGAACCCGACAATGCGCGTGGCGGCATCGATGCCTTGCGGGCCAATCGTTTTGAGGATGACTTGAGCGTAAGCCAGTGACAAATAGGTGGTGAACATCGTGGCGCAGATGGCCAGCGCCACGACGGCGAAAGACAGCACCGCATGACTGGCGTCTTTGATGGTGCTGGTCAGGCCGATCACGGTGGCAATCGCACCGGGGCCAAACATGATGGGCATGGCCAGGGGGATGAAAGACACGTCCTGGTCGGCGTCGTGACCCGTGGGAATCAGACTGCTGTTAGGCGTGGGGGCGAACAGTTCGAAACCGATCCGCATCAGAATCACCCCACCGACCACCCGGATCATGCTCAGGGGGACGTCGAACAGACGCAGCAGCAGGTTGCCGAAAATCAGGAAAAAGAACATCAGCAGTAACGCAAAGAAACAGGCTCTGCGGGCTACCCGGCGGAGCTCGGCAGTGTCCTTGCCTTGCAACATGCCAAGGAACACGGGAATCGCTTCCAGTGGGTTGATGATGGCCAGTAACGTGGTAAACATGCCGACAAACAGCGTTACATAGGTGTTCATGGCGCACCTCGAGGAGAGACCGCGTTACATCACCTTAGCGGATGATGCGAAATGAGCCCGTTTGGAGCTCAATCTGGCGCTGCAGCACAGGTGGCGCTCGCTCAGGAAAGGTCAGTCGATGACTGACAAAGGCTTCGGATCTGGTCCTACACTTATCTCGGAAACCCTCACCTTGCCCGTCGTTCCGATGAAGCTTATAGTCCGCCCCGTCGCCCACAATGGCGGCCAGGTTTGGCGACCTGCTGATCGGGTGCAAAAGCTCTGTGCTTTCTTGCAGACGCTTTTGCACGCTCGCAAAGCTGTCTTTATGGCAGCTGTGCGCGGGAGACCTTCGGGTCTGCCGGTATTCCGATCCCGGTTCGCCAACCTGCGTACAGCTGTCACCCATTCGTTTGGCGACGATTGAGGGACAGTCAACCTTTGCCTTGATCGGAGTTTCATCTATGGAAAGATACATGCCCCTCACCGGAATCGACCTGATCCCGGCCTCCCTGCTCATCGACACCCAAGCCCCGCTCGACGTCCTGCAAGCCATGGCTGACTACCGCATTCGCACCGTCACCCAAGTGCTGGAAAACATCGCCTTCCGCGCCGAGCTCGGTTGCGACACGGTGGTGCTGTCGGACTTTTCCAAACTGCTGGCCATTCCGTTGCGCGATGGTTGTGACTTGATGGACGTAATCGGTCGACGCTTGCGCGCACAGGTATCGGAGTAAAAAAACGGGCGCCTGAAGGCTAATGCCGATCAGTTAAGGCGCTGAATACCGCTCCCACAGGTTTTTCGCTCCCTGACTGATTGGCATTGGGCCGTGAAGGCGTCGGTTTTTCAGGACATCAGCCCGCCCACTAGAGCCGAGGCTTGCTCAACACATATGGATAACCGTATATTCGGATAACCATATGTATCGAGCCGTGTCCATGCTGACCCCTGCCGCCGTATTCAAATGCCTGTCCGACGAAACCCGTGCGCGGGCCACGTTGCTCATCACCCGCGAGGGTGAGCTGTGCGTGTGCGAACTGGTCTGCGCCCTGGACGACAGTCAACCGAAAATCTCCCGCCATCTGGCGCAGCTCCGTGCGTGTGGGTTGCTGCTCGATCGACGTCAGGGTCAGTGGGTCTATTACCGGCTCAACCCTGATTTGCCGGGTTGGGTGCGCACCATTCTTGAGACCACGCTGGTGGCCAACACTGCCTGGCTTGAGGAAAACAGCGCTCGACTCAAAGCAATGGGCGACCGCCCTCTCAACACCACTGCTTGCTGCTGATTCTGTTCATCACCCTGGAGCCCCCATGCGCGTCCTGTTTATGTGTACCGCCAATAGTTGCCGCAGCATCCTGTCCGAAGCAATGTTCAATCATCTTGCGCCGGACGGTTTCGAGGCTGTCAGCGCCGGAAGTTTTCCCAAAGGACAGGTGCTGCCGCGCAGCCTGACCACGTTGCAAGAGGCCGGGGTTGCCATCGACGGGTTAAGCAGCAAAGGCAATGACGCCTTCGAGGCCAACCCGCCGGACATTGTGATCACCGTCTGCGACAAAGCTGCTGGAGAGGCGTGCCCGGTCTACTTCGGGCCGGCATTGAAAGCCCATTGGGGACTGGAAGATCCCTCCGAGGTAAAGGGCGATGAGGCGGCCGTCACTGCAGCCTTCCATTCAACCCTGGCGCGCATCGAAACGCGCTGCCGGGCCTTCCTCGCCCTGCCCTTCGCCGAACTTGATCGTGATGCATTGAAGCGCGAACTCGACCGCATCAGCACCCTGTAACCGGAGCCCCCATGAACCACCCTCTGCCTAATCTAGATGCGTCTTTGATTGAGCCCATCGCCAACGATCACGACGGCCAGCACAAGCCACGAATCCTGCTGCTGTACGGGTCGACCCGGCCACGGTCGTTCAGTCGGTTGCTGGTCGAAGAAGCCGCCCGCCTGCTCGAACACTTCGGTGCAGAAACGCGGATATTCAATCCCTCGGGGCTACCGCTGCCGGACGATGCGCCGAACGATCACCCGAAAGTCCAGGAGCTGCTTGAGTTGATGCAATGGTCTGAAGGACAGGTCTGGTGTTCCCCCGAGCGCCACGGTTCCATGTCGGCGGTGTTCAAAGCGCAGATTGACTGGGTGCCGCTGGCGTTGGGCGCCGTGCGCCCGACCCAGGGGAAAACGCTGGCGGTGATGCAGGTCTGCGGTGGTTCTCAATCGTTTAACGTGGTCAATCAACTGCGCGTGCTGGGGCGCTGGATGCGCATGTTCACGATCCCCAACCAGTCTTCCGTGCCGAAAGCCTTTCTGGAATTTGACGAAGGGAATCGCATGAAACCCTCCGCGCTGTACGACCGGGTCGTCGACGTCATGGAAGAGCTGGTGAAGTTCACGCTGCTGTTGCGGGATCGTCCGGATCTGGTTGACCGCTATTCGGAGCGCAAGGAGACGGCGCAAGAGTTGAGTCAGCGGGTGAATCAGCGGTCGATCTGAACGCCGGGATCATTCATCAAGTCCTTAGTTATTATCAAGATGCTTGTGACAAGCACTGCACTACTCAAACAAGACCAGTATTTTGGCGCCCTATTAATGGGCGCCACCGTGAATGACTTAAGCCCACATAGTCTTCGGGGTTGAGTTGTTTATTGCCACATATTCTATGTGTTGTTGAAGTGCTTGTTAGCGCATGGTCTATGGTTGTTCCAGTCAGCGCGCAGGTCGCTGAAACCCACTCACAATCTTGTCACTCGCTGAGCCTTTGCCTAGCGTGCGGCCTAACTCATTTATTCAAGTGATGCCTTCGCATCGCTTGAATAAAGTGTTAGCACTCTGGCGTCACGAACGTTTAACAGAACCCAATCTGGAGATTTGTATGCCTGGAGATTTCCCTGACAAAAATGGGTGCACGCTAATAGTGGTCGATAAAAAAGACTTCAATCGCATTGTACTGAGTACAACCGCCACGACCTTTCATTGGCGCAGCGTCCCGGAGTATCGAGCCCCGGCCCAGGTCCATCTCGCCGATCTGGTTGAAAGGCTTCAATTGATAGCAGTTGATGGCTCAAGTCCAAGCCACGGCACAATGCATCTTGACGAAGATGACGCCTCAACACCTGAATTGCATATGCATGTTACAGGAGACATCGACGATCCAATTTTTAAAGAAAAAATACTTTCCGTGATTGAAAGCCTGACCACCCAGGGTCATTTAACCGAAGACGAACTGGCCTACATCAAGCGCGGCATAAAGGCACACAACGAATGGTAGCCGATGCTTATATAGCCGCACACTAAAACCCCCTTCTCACATCACGAACAATCCAATAAAAAGGAGGTGATTAGCACACGACAAACAAACACTTTACCGCCACTCGATATATCAACGAATCCGCATGAAAACAACTTTTCCATGGAGATAAGGTCATGGCTGCAATAACGAAAGCATTGTTGGGTCAAGATTTGTCAGACGAAATGAAAAATGAGTGTTCAGCGCATCTTGATACGCTGATGGCGCTGGGTCTGGCGAAATCCCAGTACTACGCGCAACTGATCAATACAGCGCTGTTGGGTGCCGGTCAGGGAACGGATAAAACATTCCCCATCTCAACCATTCAATCCTTCACCTACCAGACCAAAGCCTACACATCTGATAACGCCAAAAACATCACCAATGTCGTCAACGACTCCGTGAAAGGCTTCGTCGCGGGAGACAACGTATCCGCCGTGGGTACGATCGTCTCGGGCTTTGTCGACATGCTGTTTGGCTCATCGCAAGGTTCGGAAAGCGAGGTCAGAAGGTACTGCGCGATTCTTGAGGGCGCGTCGATGATTCGCCTTGATTTTGCGGGTTGGTCGCGCTCGGTGACTTCCACCTCGTTGAAAAGTAAATGCGATCAAGTCAGTGCATTTGTGCTTTATCGATCGATCGTGAATATGAAAGAGGTGTCGCTGAACGATTTCATCGCCGTGTATCAAATCACGGCGAAGATAGAGAACCCGACGCTGGACACCGCTGGCATCGTGAAAAAATGCCAGGAGTTGTACCTGTTGTTCAACCCGGAAAAGCGCAACGACGGTTTGCTCAGAGCCGCCCACACCCCCCTCGAAGGGGTGAATTTTCAACCAACGACAGGTCACCAATCGTTGGACGTCTTTAATAAGCACCTCACAACGCTGTAACACTCACCGCTGAGTGTTGGCGTATGGCAGGCACATCACAGGAACTCAAAAGCGCCGGCTTGCTTTGCTTTTGGCTCCTGCCGTGTGAGTGTCTGCCTGAGCCGCTCCGGTTAGAAGAAGATAACGCCGAAACAACCGAAGTCGACATCGCAAATCAACTTACCACTGGTCGATGCACTCTTGTTCTGTAGATTCTATTTATATAGTTTTGAGTCTACGGATCAATCGAGGCTTGACACATGGCAGTCCCTCTTCAGGCACCCGCATTCACCAAGAGCCAATGCGTTACGGGCTTGCGTGCAGCCGTGGGCATTCTCGAAAAATGGTCTGCGTCCAGTGAGCAGGCTTGTCGCATCCTGCGCATTTCCCGCAGCACCTACACCCGCGCCCGGCAGCAAGACCCCGAATGGGCGGTGGCGCTGGACGCTGACCAGATGCAGCGCATCAGCTTTGTCCTCAACATCCACGCAACCTTGCGCCTGGTTTTCGACAACCCGGAAAACGTCTACGGCTTTGTGTCGATGGCCAACGACAACGAGTTTTTCAACGGGCGTACCCCGCTCGAGATCATGGTCCAGGGCGATATGATTTCGTTGTATGAAACCTTTCGGCGCATCGATGTGCTGCGGGGCGCGCAATGGTGAAGGTGAGCGAACTGGCGGAGTGTGCCGGTGAGCGGTTAAAAGCCTACCGACTGGTCAATTCGAAGTATCCGCCCATCGCGCTGTTTGATGACGTGGCGGACGCGGACGAATTTGATGTGCTGTATCAGATACAGGCGCTGACCAATCCCCGGCTGCACAATGAAGTCGGTCGACTTGAGTTGATTGCCCGGGATCAGATCCCGTTCGGCATTCCTGGCTGCTCTTATGCGATCGCGCCGTTTACCCACGTTAACCCGGCGGGTTCGCGGTTCAGCGATGGCAGCTTTGGGGTGTTGTACCTGGCGGATACCATGGAAACTGCGCTCGCCGAAGTGCGGCATCACCAGAGTCTGTATTGGTCGAATGTCCGCAACCTGAACTATGAGCGCTTTGTGTTCCGCGGGCTGACCTGTGCTTTTGTCGACGCGGCGATGAAAGATGCGACGTCCATTGCGCTGACTGACCCGATCTACGCGCCCGACGATTACACGCATTCCCGCCAACTCGGCAGCTTAATCAAAAAAGCGCGATGCCCCGGTATTCGTTACCACTCGGTGCGTCTGCCAGGCAGTGACTGTTGGGCGCTGATGACGCCGCGACCGGTCGCATCGATTGTTCAGACGGCTCATTACGAGATGATCTGGAATGGGCAAATCACCAGTGTCAGCAAGATCAGTGAAGCGTGAATGCGTCTAAAACGGGGGCCAGATGCATCATTGCTGGCATCGATAGTCACCATTGACCCAATGAAGTTCTCTTAAAAAATCCACGGCGTAACATCCGCTCCATACCAACCCATAAACACCCCGGAGCACACCATCATGAAACGCCAAACTATCCTCGCTATCGCTTTCTCGGTCTTTGCAGTTAACGCTTTTGCCTCAACCTCTGCTCAACCTGTGGTCGCTGAAGGCGGCTCGGATCGCCTGATTGAAAGCCGAGTGGCTGAAGGGGGTTCGGATCGTTTGATCGAGAACCGTGTAGCCGCTGATGGTTCGGATCGCCTGATGGAAAACCGCGTAGCCGCTGATGGTTCCGACCGCCTGATCGAAAACCGTGTAGCCGCTGATGGTTCCGACCGTCTGATCGAAAATCGCGTAGCCGCTGATGGTTCGGATCGTTTGATGCAGAACCGCGTTGCCGAAGGTGGTTCCGACCGTCTGATCGAAAGCCGCGCTGCATAAATGCAGGGCTTTACCGCGGTACTCAATGAAAAGCCCGGCTTGATCAGCCGGGCTTTTTTGTGAGCTGTTTTTAGTGCACTCGCCACGCGGGCGTTGTACATGTATCGCTGATAACCATTAGGTCAACTCGGCATGCCGCATGAACCACACTGAAACCCTCGCCAAAATCCTGCTCGGCCCCTTGTTGCTCATGCAGGGCATTTACACCCGGAAGGTAACGCCCAGGCTGCCGGAAGCCGAGGGCGCACGCCAGGGCATGGCCGGCAGCGGCGTAGCCCTGCGGTTGTTGATTGTGGGCGACAGCGCCGCCGCTGGCGTTGGGGTGTCAACTCAAGACGAAGCACTCAGCGGCCAATTGGTCAGTGAGCTGGCCAATGATTACCACGTGTCCTGGACACTCTGGGCCAGGTCCGGGCTTGATTCTCAAGCGCTGCTGGGGTTGCTCGAAGACAACGTTCCAGAGGCCTTCGATGTGGCGCTGGTGTCTATCGGCGTCAACGATGTCACCAGTACATTGGCGGCTGACGAGTGGGTCGCCCGACAACATCGATTGATTGGCCTGCTACGCGAGAAGTACGCGGTAAAGCAGATCGTGCTGTCCCCGCTTCCACCCATGCACCTGTTTCCCGCGCTGCCGCAACCGCTGCGTTGGTACCTGGGACTGAGGGCCAGCGCCTTCAACGCGCGCCTTGCCGAGCTGGCGCAGAGCATCGATCACTGCACGCTGCTGACGACCCGGTTGGTCCCCGTGAACGGCTCGATGGCACGGGATGGCTTCCATCCGGGTCCTGCGATATACAGTCAGTGGGCGGACGATGCAGCGGCGGTCATCGGCCAACGTTCTCGCCAAAATACGCGCCTCGACATTGCACAACCCACAATAAAAATACAGGAGTAGAAAATGTCTGAACTGAACCTGCACCCCAACGCCGCCGCCTCCTTGCAGCAATGGCACGAGATGATCCGCACGGCGGACTTGAGCGCCCTGCCCGGCTTGCTCGACCCGCACGCCGTGTTCCGCTCGCCGATGGCGCACACGCCTTATCCGGGCGCGGCCGTGGTGTCGATGATTCTCAACACTGTCGTCAAAGTCTTCGAGGACTTCGCCTACCACCGCGAACTGGCGACGGCAGACGGCTTGAACGTGGTTCTGGAATTCAGCGCCAATGTCGGTGGGAAACAGTTGAAGGGCATCGATATGATCCGCTTCAACGAAACCGGAAAAATCGTCGAGTTTGAGGTGATGGTCCGTCCGTTGAGCGGCTTGCAAGCCTTGGGCGAGCAAATGGGACAACGCCTTGGGGCTTATCTGGCGGCCAGTAAAGCCTGATTCCAAACGCCTGAAACTCACGTCCCGCGCGGTGATATCACCGCGCGCGATCATCCATTGCCGACATCGATAGTCACCATCAACTCAATGAAGTTCTCATAAAAAATCCGCGGCGTAACATCAGCTCCATACCCACCCATAAGCACCCCGGAGCACACCATCATGAAACGCCAAACCCTTCTCGCTATCGCTTTCTCGGTTTTCGCAGTGAACGCTTTTGCCGCAACTTCTGCTCAACCAGTGGTCGCTGAAGGCGGCTCGGATCGCCTGATTGAAAGCCGTGTGGCTGAAGGGGGTTCGGATCGTTTGATCGAGAACCGCGTCGCCGAAGGTGGCTCTGATCGTCTGATCGAAAAACGCGTCGCTGAAGGTGGCTCGGATCGTCTGAACGAAAAACGCGTCGCCGAAGGTGGCTCGGATCGTCTGATCGAAAAACGCGTCGCCGCTGATGGCTCCGACCGCCTGATGCAGAACCGCGTCGCCGAAGGTGGCTCCGACCGCCTGATCAAGTATCGCGCTGCATGAATGAATAGCCTTCCCGCAGCATTCGACAAAAAGCCCGGCCTGACCCGCCGGGCTTTTTCATGCACAAAATAAATCAGCCCCCCTTAAAGCCGCTGCCGCACCTGTGGTACATAAGACCTGATTGTGAATTCTGCGCTCATCGAGGTTTGCCCATGCTCCGTTCGCCACGCCTGCCACAACTGCTGACCTGCGCCCTGTTCGGTGTATTCGCGTGCGGCACCCAGGCCGGTACGCCCTCCCCGGCACCTGCCAGCTTGTTGCCGTTGCTGGTGACGATCAACGAGCGCTTGAGCATTGCTGATCTGGTGGCGTTGACCAAATGGGACAGTGGCAAACCGATTCAGGATACCGCCCGGGAAACCCAGGTCATCGACAACGCCAGGAAGATGGCCGCGAGCCGGAAACTGGACCCGGAAGAGGTTGCCGAGTTGACGGCCGCACAGATCGAAGCCAACAAACTGGTGCAGTACGGCCTGCTCGCTCAATGGCACGCAGCGTCCAAAGCGCCGGACACTCCACGGCCAGACCTCGTCAATCAAATCAGGCCACGCCTGGATGAGCTGCAAAATCGCCTGCTGCAGCAATACGCCGAATTCGCGCCCTATCGCAATGATCCCAATTGCCCGAACTGGCTGGGGACCGAGCGAGCCAACCTGATCAAGGATCAACTGCACGGCCAGGCCCTGATACGCGCTACCGGGGAGCTGTGTATCGCGGCGCAATGAGATTGAACGACGCGTGGCCGAAGGTGGTTCCGACCGTCTGAATGAAAACCGCGATGCGTCAATGCGCGGTTTTACCGCGCTACTCAATGAAAAGCCCGGCCTTATCCGCCGGGCTTTTTTGCGCACGCCATTCAAAGCGTCTTAAGCATTCAACCCGATCCAGCCATGAATGCCGACGTACAAGCCCACCGCGATAATCAACACCCCGGACAGATAAGGTGCCCGACGCGCCACCGCTCCCAGCCACGGCCAGCGGTTGCTGGCTTGCCGCGCGCCAATGGCCGCCGCCGCGCCGACCGATACCAGCGTAATCGCCAAACCAATACTGAAGCACAGGACGAGCATGCCGCCCAAGGCCACTTCCTTGACCTGAAGGCAGAGCAGCAAAACGGTGATCGCCGCAGGGCAAGGAATCAGCCCTCCCGTCAAACCGAACATGATGATCTGGCCGGTGGTCACTTCACGGTTAGTGAAACGCTTGCGGATGTCATTGGCGTGGGCACGTTCATGCGCATCCTGATAACCGTCAATCGACAACTCCAGCCCTTGCAGTTCTGCGTGCGAATGCCCGTGGTCATGCTCCGAGTATTCCAGGTCGTAGTCATGCGAGTGCCCGGCATGCCCAAGACTCAGGCGAGCGCTGAATTCGTGGGGTTCGGGAATGTCGGTCGTCGATTGCAGAAAACCTTCATGCTCGACAAACGAGAACACTTGGGTGCTGCCGTCCGATCGCGTGGTCAACAAGCGGACATCCGAAGCACCCCAGGCATGCCCGCTCAACGCTTTCAGGCGCCAATGCGGCGGCATGCCGGTTTCGAAAATCGACAGTTCGATGCGGCCATGTCCGGTATCGATTCGCTGGGTTTCGTCGTGGTGAGCGTGATCATGTTCGCCGTGGTGGTGATCGTCACCTTGCTCGAACTTGAACATCTGTTCGCCACGCCAGGTGCGCCACAGCATCCAGAGTGCAATCAAGATAATCAGCGCCGCGGACGCGATCTGAAAATACGGCTCAGTGGTTTGCGCATCCAGCCCGTTGCCCAGGTACATGCCACCGATCGCAACCAGCCACACCACCGCTGTATGCGACAGCGTTGCCGCCAGGCCCAGTAGCACCGCCTGTTTGACCGAACCACGAATGGCCACGATGAACGCCGCCATCATGGTTTTCGAATGCCCGGGCTCAAGCCCGTGCAACGCCCCCAGCAGTATCGCGCTCGGGAAATAGAGCCACGCGTGGGCGCCACCCTGTTGGAGCAGTTCTGCGAAATTTGGCATGACAGGACCTATTTGGAGTAACGGCGGATGGCTTCGAGCAGTTCTTCGACACCCTTGGCCCGCTCCTCATCGCTGAGCTCCGGGTTGGCAACGTGGGCGTGGGCGTGAGCCTCGATGATTTCATCCATCAAACCGTTCATGGCACCGCGAGTGGCCGCGGCGAGGTGCAGGGTCTTGGCGCAATCAGCCTCCGACTCCAGCGCGCGCTCTATCGCCTGGACCTGCCCGGCAATGCGTCTTACCCGTTTTAATAGATCGTCTTTTTGCTCATGAGTGTGCGACATACCATACCCCCCCTACCTATACAGACAAGCATGATCACCTGCCGTTGGGAGAGATGCAATCCCCATGTGCAGGCAGTCATGTCAGGTAGAAAGAAACGGGGGAGCAGCGGACGCTAGTCGTAGAACGGCTCAACCGACACCCGACTGCCGACAAAAAAACTATCGGCCACCAATCGCAGCGGCTGAAGGTCCAGGTCGCTGGCGTTGTCGCCAATCAGCTGCTGGAAATGCCGATACACCGCCGCATATTCGCCCTCCTCCGATACGGCCTGGCGCACGCCGTCAATGCTCAACAGAGCACCACCATTGTCCAATCGCAGCACGCCTTCAGCGCAGCGGATCTCGATGCTCCAGAGTTCGTCGTGACCGTGGTCGAAATCGAACTCCGCGCGGACATCGAGGTGCCGTGCATCAGACATGTTGATCGACGCGGCAATCGGCGATTGGCAATTGTCGGGGACGCGCAGTTCGGCTGACTCGACAAACAGCGGCAGCGCCAGCAGATGGGTGACGATCGACAAGGCATTGATGCCGGGATCGAATACGCCCAGGCCACCGGGCTGCCAGATCCAGGCCTGGCCGGGGTGCCACTTGCGCACGTCTTCCTTCCAGTCGATCTGAACGCTTTGCAGGGTGCGGGTGGCCAGCCAGTCACGGGCGGCTTCGATGCCGGGTGCGTAGCGTGAATGCCAGGCGAACAAGCCGCTGACGCCTTGCTCTGCGGCCTGACTCACCAACGCCATCGCTTCACCCAACGTGGCGCACGGCGGTTTTTCGACCAGCACGTGTTTGCCGGCGGCCAACGCGTGTTGCACCAGTGCGAATCGACCTTGCGGCGGTGTGCAAAACGCAATCGCATCGACGTGCGGGCCACTTTCGAGCAGCTCGCTCAAGGACTGAAAGTTCTCTACCCCGGCGCAGGGTTGCCCTTGGGTGGCGACAGACACCAACTGGAACGCGGGGTTGGCGTTAATAGCGGGAACGTGTTGATCCTGGGCAATCTTGCCGTAGCCCACCAGGCCGAGACGAATCGGTTGCATCAATGACTCCTGTTTTTTTTGTCTTGTCATGGAACGCGAGCCGGCAAGATTACGTTTGTATGGCGTGGAAGTCATTGACAACATGCTGATGCCCGCTCCGCCCACACCTTCACAATCCTGTCATCCCCGCCTGCCAAGGTGCTGGTCTCGGCAGCCTGGGCAGCGGCGATAGACAGGCTCAAAACGGACAGCGAACATAAAAAACGTTGAAACACGGTGCAGCCTTATTCATAAGCATTGGGCTGCCCACTCTCTGTATTGAAGGAATACTGAATATGACGGATTGGCCACGGATGAAAATCCGCGCGCGATCGGTCCGTATGGCGCGATTTTGGACTGTATTTCCCGACCTTTAAACGTTGCTGGCGCTGACTGCATTGCCCCTGACGCCGACCAACGCATTAAACGCATTCACATCAAGCGGCCGGCTCAGGTAATAACCTTGGCCTTCATCGCACGCGACCCCTTTGAGCAAGCTCAGCTGCTCGGCACTTTCAATGCCCTCGGCCGTCACCGTGAGCGCCAACGCGCGTCCCAAGCCGACGATCGCCTGGATAATGGCCCGGTCATCCTCGCTTTCATCCAGCCTGTTCAAGAAACTGCGGTCTATTTTCAGGCCATCGAAAGGAAACGCGCGCAGGTAACTCAACGATGAATATCCGGTTCCAAAGTCATCCATGGAGATCCGCACGCCAAGGCGTTTGAGTGTGCGCATTATCTCAAGTGCACCCGTGGCATCTTCGAGCATCACGCTTTCGGTAATTTCCAGCTCGACCCGGGCAGGGTCGATTCCGGTGTCGTGCAGTGTTTTCTGAATGCGCTCGACCAGATTGCCGCGCTTGAATTCAGTCGATGACAGGTTGACGGAGACGAACAAATTCTCCGGCCATTTTGCGGCGCAACGGCATGCGGTCTGGATCACCCAGTTGCTCAGGAAAAGGATCAACCCGGACTCCTCGGCGATAGGGATAAACGTATCGGGGGGGATTAATCCGCGCTCGGGATGCTGCCACCGGACCAGTGCTTCGGCACCGACCATCTGACCGTCCAAGATACGATAGCGTGGCTGGAAATGCAGGCGCAGCTCACCATGTTTGATGGCGAAACGCAGGTCGTTTTCTAGCCGACGGCGCTCAATGATTCTGGCGTTCATATCGCCTGCATAAAAGCGCCAGGTGTTACGGCCACCCGACTTTGCCTCGTACAGCGCGATGTCCGCATAGCGTAGCAACTCGGTCGCTTCGCACGCATCATTGGGCGCCATCGCGATGCCGATACTGGCGCTGACAAACACTTCCTGCTGATCAATCTCTATGGACCGCTCAACGGACTCGATCAGGCGATGACACAGGGTCTCGACTTCTTCCTGGGAGCTCATGTCACTGAGGATCAGGACAAACTCATCGCCCCCGACCCGGGCGACAAGGTCGCCGTGGCGCACGCAGTCCGCCAGGCGACTCGATACTTCGTTGAGCACGCGGTCACCGGCGGCATGCCCGAGCAAGTCATTGACCGGTTTGAAGCGATCCAGGTCCAGACAGAGCATGACCAGCGGTTGTTCCACCGTCGGCATTGCCTTGAGTTTACCGTCAAGAAACTCCTGAAGACGGGTCCGGTTGGGGAGCCCGGTGAGGGCATCATGCTGGGAAAGGAATTCGATGCGCCGACGGGCTTCGACTTCATCCGTCACATCCGTTGCGGTGCCCCGAAACCCTGCGCCCGTCATGTCCCGGGCCGAGATACGCGTGATGCGCTCCTGCCCCTTGGCATCGACATAGCGGCATTGGATGCTGATGTCCGGACGACGGTTCGGAATGCTCAACCACTGGGTCAGCAAACCTAATTCGGTGGACAGCAGATCATTGATCGGCGCCCCGATCCAGGCGTCGCGGGAGAGCCCGGTGACATTTTCAAATCGATCGGACAAATAGGTAAAACGCCCACCATCCCCTATTTCCCATACCCAGTCCGAGATGGCTTCAACGACGTCGCGAAAGCGCGCTTCGCTGATGCCCAGGGCGTCCTGACTGTTCTGAAGCGAGGTGTAGCTGGCGTCCAGCGCCACCGCACTGGCGGTGGTGCGCCGCAAAATAACCCAGATCATCAGGCATACCAACAACGCGGCAATGGCGATCAATGGCAGCCCTACTCCCAGTAACCGCAGACCTGGACTGGACCGACGCCAAGACAAATTGCCGGCAGCACCGTTGTCCCCCAACGGCAAGAAGGACGTTGCGTCAAGATCATCAGCCGTGGCGACATGCAGGCCCTCGACCCCGAAATCATTACCTAATAGGTCAAGCTTGGCGCTGTCGAGAATGTCGACAAAAATCAACACCGACGGTAGCCGCGCATCAGACACCACGGTGGGGTCGGTTCCCGGTGTAATGGCGGCTGCCGCGACCAGGGCGGGTTTGCCTCCAATACTGATAAAGGCGGTGGTCGGTGTTTCTGATTCCGCGCCAGCACGAGCCTTTTCGAGAAGCGGCGCAATAGCGTTTCCGAGCCACTCTGCAGCTTCAACGGATTTCAGTTCACCCTTGATCACCGAGTAAACCGTGCGATTGACGTCGTTGACGACAAACAGTCCCTGAAATCCAAAATCGTTGTAAAGCGTTGGCCCGGCGTTTTGCCGTACATAGGCCCAATCCGGGTCTACTTGAACATGCAGGTGCTTGTACGCATCACCCCAAAATGCGTAGTCCTTGACGACTGAGCGCAGCGATTTTTCCAGCGATTGCACCGCCTTCTTTGTGTAAAACGCACTTTTGGCTTCCTCTGTCCGGTCTAAATCGTTTGCAAGATAAACCAGTGAAAAGCTGGCCAGTAAAAACACACCGGCTAACAGACCGACAAACTTGAACAGTGAAGTCCGTGCCAGCGACACGCTTGAACGATGAGAGAGGGAGTGGACGATAGAGGCGAGGCTATTCGGCATAAATTCCCGCTGGTCGTTGATGCAAGAGGGGTGTACACCACGTTATCGGCTGAATTAGCGAACTAATGAATAACCTGATTTTGCGCGTGACCGTTCACAATGCTCTCGCAGAGGGTAGACGAGGAATCTGTCCACTACTCGGAACACGTCAGAAATTTATGCCGGATATGGGAGATCAGCGATAACGCTGAGGGGTATTAATGGTTGCCGAGTGCGGCGCCTGAGAACGGATTTAAACAGGCGCCGAGTCCGAGGTATGGCAGATCAATGCTGCTTGGGTGATACCGACGTCCCGACTTTGCTCAACCCTTTGGTGTTGTGATCGCCTGGCGTCGAAGTCGCCACAGCTCGGGCTTTAGCTATGCCGCGAGTGTCTTTGGAGTGAGCGATGCCTGAAGTCGTTGAGCCATGACCGCGATCACCATTGCGATCACTGCCGTAGTGGTTACCACTTTCACCATGATCACGAACAGCTTTGCCGGCATGGTCACTGCTGAGCCCGTCGCCGCGCCCGTTACTGCTAATGCCGCCGGCGTGATCTGATCCGCTGTGGCCGCCGGCTGTACCGCCACCATGGCCACCGCCAACACCACCTCCGTGACCGCCACCATTACCGCCGCCGCCACCACCACCACCACCACCACCACCACCACCACCACCACCACCACCGTCCTTCGCATAGGCGGAATTCATGATGGACAGATTAGCGGGCAGTAATGGAGCCGCTGCAAGCATCAAGGCGCACGACATTACAGCAACGAAACTCTTGTTTTTTAAAAGCATGATTGCTTCCACAGGGTTGATATCACGTGTTTTAAGACGCGTCAGACCCCATTCAGTTCAAGTCCCGCGATAGACGGAATGTCTTTACTGCGCGATTGAAAACGAGACTCAAATACTAATCAAAAGCACCGTTGAGCACTTCGTAAATCAGCCCGGTGGCGAGGGCGACCAATATCAAGTCCGTGCCAGCTTGTTGCCATTCATATCCATCGTAATGAGGCAGTCTGCCGACTAACCGACCGTCCAGTTTTTTGGCAATACCCGGTGGTAACGGTTTGCCTCGCGCAAGGTTCTTTTGAATGCCCGGTGGCAATGCAGGCCCAGAGTTCCAGTAGCCCGGATACCCGCCAATAATTCCCAGGACATTGCCGCGATCAATGCTTGGGCCGTTGTCCCAATCGCCGCCCTTGCCTTGGTTTCCATGGGCCTGGTTGTTGTGCGGGTTTCCCTTGCCGTTACCCTGACCCTTTCCATTACCAGGGTCGGCTAATGCCGTTGTTGAGCCGACGATCAACGCAAGGCACGTAACGGCTGAAATAAATAAGCGAGATCTGATCATTGTGTCATTCCTTTTTCGTGGCAGGACGCTGTACTGAAATTTAGTACTGCAATCAAACAAGTGCGCACAATTTTGTGCGCAAAACATCAGAAATACCATTAATGAGCTATACCGGCTAATCCCCCCCGCAATTCTTCGACGCAGGAGTTTGGCCATGAAGTTAAGAAACTCACTGGCAGCGCTACTGGTCAGCGTAACCCTTTTCGGTTGCGCTACATCATCAAACCCCAGCGTGACCGTGCCGTTAGTTGCCACACGGCAGAATGCCGGCCAGATCGGCGATGTAACGCTGACCAGTTTTGACAATAAAACCGGACTCAGTTTCTTCATCAGCGGTGCGCCAAGCGGTGTCACCCTGCCCCTGCGCCTCTACACCTTCATCTATAAAGGCAGTTGCGAAAAACCCGGGGCAGTGGCGTACGCCATGAATGATCAGGTCAACACCGAACGCCAGCCAATACGCGGCTGGACGTTATCCAGAACCGCGCCTGTTGCCCTGTCGGTGTTGCTGGCGGGTGGGTATTCCATCGTCGTGCGAACGGCATCGACGGATGGCAATGTCGATATTTTCTGCGGGGATATCAAGCAAGGCAGCACGGCGAAATAGCCTCCCCTTAACTGGCATCAGGGTGTGCTTTAATTCGGGCACTTCAACAGCGAGTGAGAGTCCCCGGAATGGAACCCAACATCGCACACCTGTCCAGCTTCCACGTAGCCGGTCTGACCGTACGTACGAACAACCGCGATGAATCAACGCAGGACCGCGCAAAAATCCCCGGGTTGTGGGGTCGCTTTTTTTCCGACAATGTTGCCGAGAAGATCGCGCAACAGTTGACCGACGCGCCGATTGTCGGCGTGTATTCGGCCTATGAATCTGACGCGAGCGGTGCTTACGATGTGACGGCGGGTGTCTCGGTCAGTATGCCGAACCCGGACTTTGATAACGTCGAGATTCAGGCAGGCAAGTACATGGTTTTCGAAGCCCGCGGCGCCATGCCGGCTGCCGTTATTCAGGCTTGGGGGACTGTTTGGGCCTACTTTGAAGCGCGTCCACAGCTGCAACGCAGTTACGCCACGGATTTTGAATCGTATGGCGGTCCAGACGAAGTTCAGATTCATTGTGTAGCAGGCGTTCCGAAAAACTTTCTCATTTCGACAACACGTTTTTCACGAAACGCTTACAGAACAGAGCGCAGATTGAACTGACAAATGGATTTGACCCCAAACAGAGAGCCCGCCGAAGCGGGCTTTTTGTCGTTTATCGACTCAACCCTACTCCTCCGCGCGCCCCGTGCCTTCCCGATCGTGTTCATAGTGTCTGGTGAGCGGGAACGCCGGCAACCAGGACTCGCGACGCACGATCCAGCTTTCGTAAGTGGGCTTCAGTTGGTCAGGGGCATCCAGCGACCCCAGGTTCACTTCGATTTCATCGCCCGAGCGGGCGAAAACCGACGAGCCGCAGCGCGGACAGAAAAACCGCCCGGCGTAATCGCCTGTCTCACCCTCGATCGTCACTGCCGCCTGAGGGAATATCGCAGAGGCGTGGAACAGCGCCCCATGGTGCTTGCGGCAATCGAGACAGTGGCAAAGGCCGACCCGGTAAGGACGGCCCGAGGCCACAATCCTGACATTGCCGCACAGGCAGCCGCCCGTGAATCGATCCATGCTGCACCTCCTCTGGAGTCACGCATTCGCAAGGTGAATAAGAAGATAGCAGCACGGGGCGAACGCCATTCTTTCACTCACGTGGTTGTTCAATTTCCGACAAAAAAAGCCCCGTCACCGAAAATGCGGTGCGGGGCAAGAAAATTGGTTGGTTGCGGCCAACCAAAGGAGCGCTGTAAAAAACGTTAGCCGATGGCGTTCAGATGCAATCCTGTGCGGCGCGTTCAAAACTCGATGGCAAGAAGCTTGAGGCCAGAAGATGTCGCTCGTAGATGAACACCTTGCCGCCGTCCCCTGACTTGTAGGCTTCCAGCACGTTGTCCGTGGAGACTTTGCTCGGCACCACGATCCGGTAGCTGCGCGAGGTCTGCGAAACGGTCGGGCTCAACGCGCTGCCCTGCAATTTCGGGACGACGCAGTCGGCGTATTGGGCCGGGGTCTTGCGGGTCTGCAAGGTCAGGGTCGGGTCGTTGGGCGCGGAGGCACAACCGGCGAGCAACACTGAGGCAACTGCAGTGGCAGAAACGAATAAAGGACGCATCGGTCTCTTCCTGAAAACAAAATGTTCGGTTCATCACGCGGTTTTTTTTCAGCCGTGTGTTCGATGGGGGCGATTTTCCGACTATTGTCGACAAAGAAGAACTTGTGTTTGGTAATGGTCACTATTACGTCTAGCAATAGTTGCGCGCCACGCCGATGGATGCACACTCAAACACCCCCCACAAAAAGATTGATGAGGATCACGCCTTGAGAACCTTTGACCTGATCCGCGATGCGGTTTTGCCGGATTTTCGTGACCGGGTGGCCGAGTACCTGGTCCAGTACGAAACCGTGCTGATGAGCGAAAACCCGCCCGAGCCGGAGCTCTCGCGAGCCACGGCCAATCAGTTGCGCGGTTATTTGCGTGGGTTGAACACCACGCGGGTGCTGGGCATGGCGGAATGGGAGGAGCTGGATCGGCGGGTGGTGAATACGTGGCTTTAGCGCTGGACAAATGACCGGCTCGATCAACTGCGCCCGACGGAACCTGTGACCGGTAAATTACCCAGCAACTTGAGCCCCGTGGTTTTCACGAACGTCTCGTAATCCATCGGCCTCTCGATACGGGTTTCTGCGTTGGGCAGCACGTACGCCCAGGCGCGCTTCGACGAGGCGTCGTAAACCAGCTTGAACAGGCGCGTCGGCACCCAGACCTTGTTGTCGCCAATAGTGCTGTGGCCCGAATCAAAGATCGGGCCGGTAAAGACGAAGACGTTGCCATCGGCGCGCTTGGCAAACTTCCTGACATCCGACTCGACCTTGCTCCAGATCTTGCGATTGTTGGTCGGGTCCTGCGGCACCATGTTCGACAACGCAAAGGATTGGGCCATGGCGTTGGGGCTCGGTGCATCGGCGGCCGGGGATTGGTGGCCACGGTCCACGGCCGGGTGTTGACTGCGGTAGTCACTCAACTCTGCCCGCCCACCCTTGGGGATACGTGGGTCCGGGTAGAACTGGTTGGTGCGTTCCTCCCCTTTGGCATCCTGCAGCTGGGCGGCATTGAGTCGCTCAACCACCACCAGTGGCGTCTTGCTGGTTTGCGAGTACAGCACCGCGAAGTTGTCGGAGCACAACGCCAACGGATTCATGGTGGCCGGCACCGTGGCGATGTTAATCGGTCTGGCTGCCGGGAACAGATCGGCACAGCCGTCGAACGAGGCCTGTTTCTGTTTGTTTGAATAAAGGTCCAGCGCCGCGCCCTGGCTGATCGAACCCGAGCGGGACACCTGTTCCTGATGCTGGGTGGGCGGTTTGAGGAGATCCAGCAGGCTGCGGGCTTGCGCCCCGGTCGAGAGCAAAACAAGGGCCGACAGCCCAACTGCAATTTTGCGTAGGTACATGCGTGAGATCTTCGATTTGGATGGATGGAAAAACGTACGGCGAGTCCCGTTTCACGGAACCTGGTGAAGGCGATGGCGGATTATGTTGCGGTGAGCATGCTTTCACAGTCCTTGATCAAAGTAACGATGACGGTCGTGCGGGATTTATTGACCCTCACAATGCCCGTTAGTGCTGAGCAGCGTTTACATTAATCACAACGGAAGCAGCCGGTCCTGAAAAACACCTTTCATGACGAGCTACGAGGAAAGAGATGCTCTGCGACGGCGATCCCACCGAGGGTACTGCACCGTCTAATCTGAGTAGAGCAAGCCCCTAAACACGCCTCTTGATCAGGGGAAACAGGATGACCGAAAAAACAGCGCGCCACGGCTGGTCATGGGCCCTGCTCTCCCTGCTCGCCATCAGCCTGGCGCTGACAACAGGATGTTCAAGAAAAGTGCATAGGGATCCCTATGCGCTTTCAAGCTTCGGCTCAAATTGCTATGCGAAAGCGCTACCCACTACCGGCGAGGGTGGTCTGGCCTGGGGCGACACCTTGAACATGGCGCGCAAGAAATCCATGGACAATTGCATACGCTATGCCGGCCGCTCCGGTGGCACGCCGAAGACCTGCCAGGTGGTGGTCGCGGAGTGCAAAAATCAATAGCGGCCCAAGACGGCGGACCAGAGCTTAACCCTGCCGCACAATGTCGACCGAGATCTCCACCGCCGTTACCGTTCCTCTGTTCTCCAGCCAGTGTGTAGTGTTCCTGTCTTCCGGCCAGCCCACTCCCGGGCCATAGTCCGTGGCGACACCGTTGCGGTGATCGGTGATCGTTCCTTGCAGGATGTAGACGGTGCCGGGTCGGTCTACATGGTTGTGAATCGGCCCGAAGACGCCTCCAGGCTCGATGGTCACCCTGCGCATTCTGAGTTGGCGCCCTGCCATGCCCTCGATCTCAGGACCCAGGTCAATCGTTGCCAGTAACTGCACCGCAACGCCTTTTGTCTCGGGTGCCGCCTGTTCGTTACTCATCACGTGTTCCTCTCTCTACAGACCAGGCCTGACTAGCAGTAAACACCCTTAAAGCGTGTGTGCACTCGTGAGGCGACAAAGGTTCGATCAGCGGTTCAGACGTGTCATGAAATGAAAAGAAGGTGTCGTCGAATGAATGGTCGGCCACAAAAAAATACGCGTAAAACACGTCACTAACCGTAGTGGCGCTGCGCCTCTTTCGTACCTCCAAATCATAATAATAATCCGAAGAAGGATCGCGTTTTATGCGTGTGAATTTGCCCGTAACCGAGCATGAAAGACTCTTCCCCGCCGATCAACGGTTGATCTCCACAACCGACCTCGATAGCCGAATCACTTACTGCAATGAAGCGTTTGTGGCCATCAGCGGTTTCACCCATGACGAATTGATCGGCCAGCCACATAACCTGGTCCGACACCCTGATATGCCACCCGGGGTCTTCATTCATATGTGGCACACCATCAAGCAAGGCAAACCCTGGATGGGGATTGTGAAAAACCGCGCGAAAAATGGTGATTTCTATTGGGTCAGTGCCTACGTCACACCCATCTATGAAAGCGGACGCATGAGTGGTTACGAATCGGTTCGCTCGGTGCCCACTCGCGACCAGATCCGCCGGTCCTCGGCACTCTATGCGAGGATGCGGGCCGGCAAGCCGATCGTTTCGCTGAGTGCACGGATTTTCCGGCCGATGCAACACGGCTGGCCATTATTGATGGCAGGCGTGGTTTCACTTCTGGCTGATCAGTGGCTACCGAAAGTGGCGGCCCAAGGGGTTCTGCTGGCGAGCCTGGGTATCGCCTGGTACTTGATCGAGTCCCGACATCGCCGAGCCATCGAGCGCACTTTGGCCGAGCATCCGAAAGCCTTTTCCGATCCGTTGGTCGCGCTCACCTTCAGCGACAACCACGGCCCCCAGGGTCGGCTGGACATGGCCATGCTCAGTGAGGAAGCACGCTTGCAGACCGCCTTGTCCCGACTGGTGGATGCCGGGATCAATGTGAAGGCCAAGGCCGCACAGTCCTCCGAACTCTCGGGGGCGCAAGCGCAGTCACTGGATCGCCAGCGCAGTGAAACGGATCAGTCCGCCGCCGCCATTTCGCAGATGGCGGCAACGAACCAGGAAGTGACGCAAAACGTCATGAACACCGCGCATGCCGCGTCCGAAGCCGACCAGTTGACTCGCGAAGGCAGTGAGCTGGCCGTGCAAAGCCTGAGCGCCATGCAGGCCATGAACGATGCCGTCAACGAAATCGGCCAGGCGGTCAACGCATTGGCGATCGAGACGCAAGCCATCGGCAGTGTCGTGGACGTCATTACGTCCATCGCCGAACAGACCAACCTGCTGGCGCTGAATGCGGCGATCGAGGCGGCCCGGGCAGGTGAACAAGGGCGCGGCTTTGCCGTGGTGGCCGACGAGGTGCGCTCCCTGGCACAACGCACCCGCACCTCCACCGAGCAGATCCACGGCATCATCGCGTCACTGAACATGGGCGCCGATCGCGCCGTCTCAACGGCCAGCCGGGGTGAGCAGATTTCCCGCGACAGCATGCAGCGTGTCGAGGCGGTACAGTCGGCGCTGGTCGGCATCAGTGAAGCCGTCAGCCGAATCACCGGCATGAGCCAGCAAATGGCGTCGGCCTCGGAAGAACAAAGCCACGTGACTGAAGACATCAATCAGCAGATTACGCGGATCGCTCAGCTGTGCGATCACAGTGCCGGGCAGGCCAAGCAAGGTGCTGCGATCAGTCAGGATCTGGAGGAAATGGCGGAGTACCTGCACGGTTTGGCTGAGCGATTTAACCGATAGGTTTAGTGACCGCGACGGATTTATTTTTCCAGAAACACAACACCGTCTGTAGGAGTGAGCCTGCCTGACCGGCATGCGCCACCGGCTCTATCGTTGACCAGTCGGTGGTACCGAAAGGGAATGCCGTGAGATCCATTGTTGCCTCGACATACAATAAATGCGGACCGTAACCATCTGGCAGTCGTGCCGATAGACACAGACGGTCCGCATTTATGGGATACAAGTGCCGCGAACCCGCGAACCCGCGACGGGCTGACGAGCCATCTCACTATTGTTTCTGGCTTACCGTACTAGCGATGGTTGCGATAGCGTTCGGTCAACGACTGCACGAGGGTGACGTAGGATCGCGTCTCGGCGTAGGGAGGCACCCCGTTGTACTCGACCACGGACGCTTCGCCAGCGTTATAGCCTGCCAACGCCAGCACCTGGTTTCCGTTGAAGCGCTTGAGCAACCAGGCCAGGTAGCGCACGCCACCACGGATGTTTTGTCGTGCGTCGAACGGATTGTCCACGGCGAAGCGCTCGGCGGTGGCGGGCATCAACTGCATCAGCCCTTGGGCGCCAGCCTCGGAAATGGCGTTGGGGCGAAACGCCGATTCGGCATGAATCACTGCGCGGACCAGCGCCCTGTCGACACCGTAATGTCCCGAAGCGGCTTCGATCTCCCGCCGATAGGAATCAGTGTCCAGGCGCAGTGAGGCGACCTTGAAATCCTTCGGCACCCTGCACAGATAGCAGCCCTTGATGACATAGAGCTCAAGGACATCGACCCGTGCGGAGATGCCGACGGGGCGTCGGCTCACATATTGACGAATACCCTTGTGCATGAAGGTGAACACCCGAACCCGCACCGCGCCTGAATCGTCGTCCTGCGCAAGCTGGGGCGGGTCAATTGTCTTAATGCCGACACCGGCGCCCGCCGTGCCATTCAGGCGAGTGCAGCGGGCGTTGGAACTGGCTTGGCTGGTGTAGCGGATGGCTCCGTCACTGGCTTGGCACTTGAACGTGGCGCTGGCGCACAGTGGAGCGGCCAGCAAGGCCAGCTCGATGCAGCCAAGAAGGCTCTTGCGAGCCCATCGCCATGCTCTGGAACTCATCACATCGCTCCGTGCCCGGGCGCAGCCGTTCGAGGCCTGTTCGGGTGATCGGCGTTTGTTCTGATAGTTATACCCCTTGCAACCGGTCAAGGAACTTGCATTGACGTACGGGCTGCCGGCGCTCCAGGGCGAGGCTCTGACTTGATCACTCGCACGACGCGACTTCCCAACTATTGCCTGGACAAAAGTTGAGTGCATTTGTATTCCTGCCAGGAATGCAATGCATAAAATTAATGAATTTTTATTATCGACGTTTATGACCTAAGTTGATTCCAAGGACATGGAGAACCGCCTTGAAATCACCACTTAACCCCGCTGAAAAGTTTGATAGCACTCGGGCCAATGAGTACGGACGACAGAGCCGTATCGCACTGGCAGGTTATGACGCCTGTCAGGACTTGGTGGCATGCATGCTCGCGGCAAGCCTGGGAAATAGGGACTCGGCAAAAATACTGGTCGTTGGCGCTGGCGGTACCGCGCAGGAGATCATCGCGATGGCCAGGCTTGAGCCAGTCTGGCGCTTCACCGCCGTTGATCCGTCTGAGCCGATGCTGGAAACCGCGAAACAGCAGTTAGCCGTAAACAACGTGCTTGAAAGAACGGACGTGCATCTCGGGCACGTTGAAGACTTGGCCGCAGATGAGTCCTACGACGCAGCCACTTTGATCGGTGTACTCCACCATCTCGATGGGGATGATGCCAAGGGAGAAATTTTACGGTCCATTCGGGCTCGTCTGAAACCGGGGGCTCCACTGATTGTCGCCGGCAATCACTATGCCTACGCCAGCCAGCCGTTACTCCTGGCAGCCTGGGGGCAACGTTGGCGGCAGCACGGAGCCAGTCCGGATGAAGTGAAAGTCAAACTTGGGAAAATTCTTCAAGGCGCTGACCCTCCACATTCTGAGGCGGCTGTTCAGAAGCTTTTGCATGATGCGGGTTTTGGGGACGCTACCCGTTTTTTCAGCAGCCTGTTTTGGGGTGCCTGGTTAACGTGTAAAACAGTCTGAACGGCGATCTGACATGCACGGAGCTAGACTCCGCCGTCATCCCCTTTAGTTGGCGTAACCGCCGAACCTGCCAGCAGGCCGCCGTCAATGTTGAATTCACTGACGGTGATGTATGTCGCTTCATCCGAGGCCAGTAACAGCGCCACGGCCGCCACTTCTTCGGGCATGCCAAACCGTCTGAGCGGCGTATCCCGGACCAGTGCGGCCATTCGTTCTTCACGCCCCTCGTCGGTGCCTAACATCGGCTCCCACATGGGCGTGAGGATCGCCGCCGGATGAAGTGAGTTGCACCGAACCTTGAGGCCTTGCTCAGCGCAGTAAAGTGCCACCGTCTTTGTGTGATTACGAACCGCGCCCTTGGACGATGCGTACGCTGCCGCGCCCGGAATACCGACCAAACCTGAGCGGGAGGAGATGTTGATAATCGAGCCCGATCCAGGATTCCGCATGGCGCGAATGGCGTACTTGCACCCCAGGAATACACCGTCGAGATTGGTCTGATGCACGGCGAGCCAGTCTTCCAGTCGCGCATGTTCCGGGTCGTGCCGCACGGCGCCTTGCTCAAACCCGGTAATGCCGGCGTTGTTCACCAGGATGTCCAGCCTGTCGCGCTCTTTCAAAATTTGCGTCGTCACTCGTTGCCAATCGTCCTCCCGCCGCACATCCAGGCGCAGATAACGGGCACGATCGCCGAGTGAGTTTGCTAGCGTTCTGCCGAGCTCATCGTTTATATCGGTGACGTAAACGAAGCAACCCTCCTGCACGTAGAGTCGTGCAATGGCAGCGCCAATTCCTTGGGCTGCCCCTGTAATGATCGCAGTCTTGGCGGTGAGTTTATTGTCCATAAATGATCCTGAGACTCCCTTGGTTTGATGGGGTGCAAAGCGTTAACGAACCCGCAGTCGAGTTCACACCGAAAAACAGACACTAGCCCCCCGAACATTAAGCACCTGTTCTATCCTCTCATCCAACCAACAACTCCGGACATCAACATGCCCGCGCCCGAATCCACCCTCCTCCAAAGCTGGCACCATAATGCCCGATCCTGGATCGAAGCCATCCGCACCGGCGCTATCGAAAGCCGCCGGCAAGTCACCGACCAGGCCATCCTGTTGGCGGTAATGGGTCGGCAGCCTGAGCGCGTGCTCGACCTGGGGTGTGGTGAGGGCTGGTTGTTGCGTGCGCTGGCTGACCGGGGCATAGAGGCGGTCGGGGTGGACGGTGATGCGACGCTGATCGAGGCGGCACGGGCAGCGGGCTCTTCGACAGTAAAAGTGGCGAGTTATGAAGAATTGGTGGAGGCGAAGGTCAACGTTGGCAGTGACTTCGATCTGATCTGCGCCAACTTCGCACTGCTGCACCAGGACATCATCCCGCTGCTCACGGCCATGAACGCCCTGCTCGTTCCTGGCGGCACGCTGGTGATCCAGACGCTGCATCCGTGGACCGTAGCGGCCGGCAACTATCAGGATGGTTGGCGGGAAGAGACCTTCGCCGGGTTCGGAGGTCAGTGGCAACCCATGCCCTGGTATTTCCGCACCTTGTCCAGTTGGCTCAATGCGCTGGACATGGCTGGTTTTCGACTGGTCGCCTTGCAGGAGCCACAGCACCCGCAGAGTCCTGTGCCGCAGTCGTTGTTGGTGGTGTCCGAGCGGCGGCAGTCATAGCCATCGCGAATGTCACTGCGGCTGAAAGGTTTGCAGGTAGGCCAGCAGGTTATCGATCTTTTCCGGATCACTGAGTCCCCAGAAAATCATCCGGGTGCCGGGGACCACTTGTTTCGGCGCTTCGAGGTACGCGGTCAGTGTTTCGCGGGTCCAGACGATACCCGCGGCTTTCATCGCGTCGGAGTATTGGTAATCCGTGGTGCTGCCGGAGTGCCGGCCAAAGATGCCATTGAGCTGCGGACCGAATGAACCCCGCGCCGACTCCCCGACCTGATGGCAGCCCCCGCAAATTCGCTTGAACAGTGTCGCACCCGCTTCAGCATCGCCGGCCGCGTGTGCCTGAAGGCTGAATACACCTGCAGTGAGCAGCAAGGTAAACGTGAGTGCAGCGGCTTTGTTCATGTTCATTTCCCAGTCGTGTTTCGTCAGGCGCGAAAGATGGGCGCCCGCTTGCGGGGGCGAAAGTCTACGCAAAGAATGGCTGTCTTCATAACCCACGGTGTCATCAGGGGTTATTCACTGACAGCTTCAAGCGCAGTCTCTATCCTGTGCGGGCGTATTGGCGTTTGACGAACATTCTATTGGAGACACCTGTGCTACCCCTGACCGCCCGCGAGGTTTACCAGACATTGCGCGATGCCGCCCTGGGCATCCACCCTTTGCGGCGCCTCGATGAACACGCCGGGCCCGGCCAGGTTCAGGTCGATATCGAAGGCTGGCGCCTGGCCCTCGACGTCGACGGCGTCCATGTGCGCCACTGTCAACGCTGCCACAGCCCCGATGGCCGCATGGGTGAACTCGACGACTGGCAACGTTTTGGCACTGACCCGGTCAGTTTTCTCAGCGCATGGGAACTGGCCCAGATCGAGCGGCTGCTGACCAAGTGCCAAGGCGCACCCGCCAAACGCCAGCCATGAAAAAGCCTGGATAAACCGGTCTTTTTTCGTTGTTCGTCCCGCAGCCCAGGCCATTGCCCTCCTCCAAGCGCCTCACGCCAGATGCATTCACAAAGAAGCAGAAAATAGTCGCGAGACTGCGTAATAATCGGGTCCAATCGATAAATACTGAGGAGTGAGTTTTATGACCACGCAATCCGAAACCGCCATTCTGGCCGGCGGCTGCTTCTGGGGTATGCAGGATTTGATCAGGCGAATGCCCGGCGTGCTGTCTACCCGGGTCGGTTACTCGGGCGGCGATGTGCCCAACGCCACGTACCGCAATCATGGCACCCATGCGGAAGCCATCGAGATTGTGTTCAATCCGGCGGTGATCAGCTATCGCCAGATCCTCGAATTTTTCTTCCAGATTCATGACCCTTCGACGGCCAATCGTCAGGGCAACGACATCGGCCTCAGCTACCGTTCGGCGATCTTCTATCTCAACGAAGAACAACGCGATGTCGCCGAGGACACCGTGGCTGATGTCGATGCGTCCGGCCTGTGGCCTGGCAAGGCCGTGACGGAAATAGCCCCCGCCGGCCCGTTCTGGCAGGCCGAGCCGGAGCATCAGGACTACCTCGAAAAAGTACCCAATGGCTACACCTGCCATTTCATTCGGCCGAACTGGAAACTGCCAAAACGCGCACTCTGAAGCAATGACTCGAGTCGCGAGCAGGCTCGCTCCCACAGTGTTATGGGGTGGGTTCAAGGTTGTGCTTGAACCACCCCACGCTCTTCCAGCAAGCGCACAAACATGGTCAAACTCTGGGACACCGTTCCTCGGCGCCACACCAGCCACGTGCGCAAATACCGGAACGATTCGGACAACGGCCAGATACTCACCGTGGTGCACCCCGGCATGCTTTCCAGCATGCTGCGCGGCATCAGCGCCAGGCCGGCACCGGCGCTGACGCAGGCCAGCATGCCGTGATAGGACTCCATTTCGAAGATCTTGCCCGGCACCGCCGCGTCCTTGCTGAACCAGCTCTCAAAGTGGTGCCGGTACGAGCAATTGGAGCGAAAGGCGTAGATATTTTCGCCGTTCACATTCTGCGCCCGGTGGATCGGCGAATGGTTGAGCGGCGCGATCAGCACCATCTCTTCCTCGAACGCCGGCACGCCTTCCAGTGCCGGGTGCAGCACCGGCCCGTCGACAAACGCGGCAGCCAACCGCCCCGACAACACCCCATCAATCATCGTCCCCGAAGGGCCGGTCGACAGGTCCAGTTCAACCTTGGCGTATTTCTGGTTGTAGGCCGCCAGCAGCCCAGGAATGCGCACCGCTGCCGTGCTTTCCAGCGACCCCAGGGGAAACGAGCCTTGCGGTTCTTCCCCTGCCACAGTGGCGCGGGCTTCCTGCACCAGGTCGAGGATGCGCCGGGCATAGTCGAGAAAACTCCACCCGGCCGGCGACAGGCGCAGGCGGCTTTTCTCGCGGATAAACAGGTCCACGCCCAGGTCCTGCTCCAACTGCTTTATCCGCGTGGTCAAGTTGGAAGGCACGCGGTGGATGTGCTGTGCGGCGACGCTGATGCTGCCGTGCTCGGCAACGGCCTTGAAGATTTCCAGCTGAACCAGATCCAAGTCATTCTCCAAACGTGAACGATATACTCAGTATTATTCAGTTTCCGAAAAACAAACGCCACCGTAACCTGAGCGCATTCCCACCTAGCAGGACGGTGCCATGACCCGCGTTTCCAGCCTTACCCACGCCATTTCGACCAACCCGACCACCGGCGAGCAGATCGGCCACTACCCTTTCGAATCCGACTCGGCACTGCAAGCCGCCCTGTCGCGGGCCGCACGCGGCTTCCGTGTCTGGCGCAAAACCGCCGTGGAGCAACGCTCGCAATTGCTGATCGCCCTGGCTCAGGCCCTGCGCAGCAGCACCGACAAAATGGCCACGATGATCACCCTGGAAATGGGCAAGCCGATCTCCCAGGCCCGTGGCGAAATCGAAAAGTGTGCACAGCTCTGCGAGTGGTACGCCGAACACGGCCCGGCCATGCTCAACGCCGAATCGACACTGGTTGAAGGCGGCAAGGCGCGCATCGAATACCGCCCGCTCGGGCCGATTCTCGCGGTGATGCCGTGGAACTTCCCGATCTGGCAAGTGCTGCGCGGCGCCGTTCCAGCATTGATCGCCGGCAACACCTACGTGCTCAAACACGCTCCCAACGTCATGGGCAGTGCTTACCTGCTACTGGACGCTTTCAAGAACGCCGATTTCCCTGAAGGGGTTTTCGAAGTACTGAACGTCACGCCGGACGGCGTTTCCACAGCGATTGCCGACCCGCGCATCGCCGCTGTGACCCTCACCGGCAGCGTGCGCGCCGGCATGGCCATCGGCGCTCAGGCGGGTGCGGCATTGAAAAAATGCGTGCTGGAACTGGGCGGTTCCGATCCGTTTATCGTGCTCAATGATGCCGACCTCGATGAAGCGGTCAAAGCCGCCGTCATCGGCCGCTACCAGAACACCGGGCAAGTCTGCGCGGCGGCCAAGCGCTTGATCGTCGAGCAAGGCATTGTCGAGGAATTCACACGTAAATTCGTCGAAGCCACGGCCAAACTGGTGGTCGGCGATCCACTGGCCGCCGACACTTACCTCGGCCCGATGGCGCGGTTTGATCTGCGTGATGAACTGGATCAACAAGTGCGTGACACCCTGGAAGAAGGCGCGACCTTGTTGATGGGCGGCAAGAAGGCGCAAGGGCCGGGTAACTTCTACGAACCGACCGTGTTTGCCAATGTCACCGACCAGATGACCTCGTTCAAACAGGAATTGTTTGGCCCGGTAGCCTCGATCATCACCGCCCGCGACGCCGCCCATGCGCTGGAACTGGCCAATGACAGCGAGTTCGGCCTGGCGGCAACCGTCTTCACGGCCAATGTCGCGCTCGCCCAACAGTTGGCCGGCGAACTGGAAACCGGCGGCGTGTTCATCAACGGCTACAGCGCTTCCGACCCCCGCGTGACCTTCGGCGGCGTGAAGAAAAGCGGGTTTGGCCGCGAGCTGTCGCACTTCGGCGTGCGCGAGTTCTGCAATGCCCAGACCGTGTGGCTGGACCGCCGCTAAGCGAAAAACGCAGCCTGGGCGTCATTGGCTCCCAGGCTGCGATTTTACTCAGGCATCATCCAGCGATACTCGACCCCTCGCGGGCGGCGACTATGCTGTTGGGGTCACTTTTCGGGAGGCGCTGAAGATGTCCCTGACGCTTTATTACCATCCACTCTCGTCGTACTGCCACAAAGTGCTGATCGCGCTCTATGAGCACGCGGTCGACTTCGACAAACGGATCATTGATCTGGGCAACGCCGCTGAAAAAGCCGAGTTGCAGGCGCTCTGGCCGATCGGCAAATTCCCGGTCATTCATGATCACACCGGCCAGTGCGACGTGGCGGAGTCGACGATCATCATTGAATACCTGGATCACTATTTTGCCGGGCAACACCGGCTGATTCCGGGCCATTGGGACACGGCGCTGGAGGTCCGTCTGTGGGACCGGGTCTGCGACAACTACCTTCAGACGCCACTGCAACAGATTGTCCTGGATCGCATCCTCGGTGCGAACAGCAATCTGACCCAACAGCGCGCCACGCTACAGACCGTGTACGGCATGTTCGACCGCCAGTTGGCGAACAATGCCTGGCTGGCCAGCGCGGAGTTCAGCCTGGCCGATTGTTCAGCGGCCCCGGCACTTTTCTACGCCAGTACCCTTGAGCAGGTACCTGGTGAACACGGCCACTTGAACGCCTATTTCGAGCGGCTGATGAACCGGCCATCCGTGCAGCGGGTGATCGACGAAGCCAGGCCTTACTTCTCGCTCTACCCGTTCGAGCAAGACATCCCGCAACGGTTTCACCCGCGCCCCTAACGCACGATGTCGATCAATTGTTCGCGCTGCGCCCCCGTGAGCATCGGCCCGAAACCGGCGCCGGCATTGTCCGCCATGTAACGCGGATTGCCGGTGCCGGGAATCACGCAGGTCACCGCCGAATGGGACAGCAAGAACTTCAACGCCATTTGCGCCCAACTGGTGACCCCCACTTGCGCAGCCCAACCGGGCAGTGGCTTGCCCTTCAAGCGTTCGAGCAAACCGCCGCCACCGAAGGGCCGGTTGCAGATCACCGCCACCCCGCGTTCGCGACACAGCGGCAGGATGCGTTGCTCGACACCGCGATCATCCAGCGCATAGTTGATCTGCAAAAAATCCAGGGGCTCAGCCTTGAGCACCGCCTCCACTTCCTCATAGGCCGTCGGCGTGTAATGGGTGATGCCGATGTAGCGAATCCGACCTTGCTCCTTCCATTCGCGCAACGTCGGCAAATGGGTCTGCCAGTCCAGCAGGTTGTGGATCTGCATCAGGTCGATGCGGTCGGTTTGCAGCAGGCTGAAGGACTGCTCCATCTGCGCAATACCTTCCTCGCGGCCACGGGTCCACACCTTGGTGGCGAGAAAGGCCGGCGAGCGCGGCTCATGAATCGACAGCAATTCACCGGTGGTCTGTTCGGCGCGGCCATACATCGGCGAGCTGTCGATGACGGTCCCGCCCTTCTTGAACAAGGCGCTGAGCACCTCTGGCAATTGTTTGTAGGCGGGGCTGGAAGGCTCGACATCAAAACCGCGATACGTGCCCAGCCCGACGATGGGCAATGGCTCGTTGCTGGAGGGAATGGCGCGGGTCAGCATGGTCTTGCCTCCTGTTTCCGTCGACGGCGCCGAGGTGGCAAAAGCCCGATCGAAGGTGAAGACCGCCGAAACACCGGCAGCCAGCGTGAGAAATCGTCGACGCGTGTATCCGTCAGTGTGGCTCATCGTATTGCTCGTGTGGCCCAACCCGGCGTGCCCCGCTACCGTTGAACTAAACTCTGGCACCGATCTTGTGTTAGTGGACCTCGATCCCAGAGCCGTCAATGTCGCCCCCTAAAGTTAGTCGAATGTTCAGAACCCTGACGCTTCTCGTTGTCATCATTGCGGCGTTGTACCTGGCGCTGTGTGCGGCGTTGTTCTTTTTTCAGCGAGCGTTGATCTACTACCCGCAACCCAGCGCGGTCACAACGCCCGCTTCGCTGCTGACGCTCACGGCCGAAGACGCGCAAATACAGGTGTCCGTCAGGCCGCACGATGGCCCGAACGCCTTGATCTATTTCGGTGGTAATGCCGAGGATGTGTCTCGCAACCTGTCCGGCTTTTCCCAGGCGTTGCCCGAGCACGCGTTGTACTTGATGCACTACCGAGGGTTTGGTGGCAGTTCTGGATCGCCATCGGAGGAAGCGATTGCTCGTGATGCGCTGACCTTGTTTGACAAGGTCTACAGCAGCCATCCGAAGGTTGCCGTGGTCGGGCGCAGTCTCGGCTCTGGCGTCGCCGTGCGCCTGGCCAGTCAACGCCCGGCCTCGCGGCTGATCCTGATCACGCCTTACAACAGCCTGGACAGCCTCGCCAGACGGCAGTTCCGCTGGTTCCCGGTGAAGTGGCTGCTACAGGACCGCTTCGAATCCTGGCGTTACGCCGCGCACATCACAGTGCCGACGCTGTTGATCGCCGCCAGCCACGACGAGGTCATCCCGCGTTCCAGTACGCAGCAGCTCTACACCCATTTCGCACCCGGCGTGGCAACGTTGAAGGTGTTACCGGACACCGGCCACAACTCCATTTCCGATAGCCCCGAGTACCTCAAATTGATACGTGACGGTTTATGAGCACGAACGCATTCATAGACAGCATCGATCATGCGGTCATCGAGAGTGATTGGACTCGCCGCCCACAAGCTCTTAGCCTGCGCGCGACGCGAAACACCTGAAGGCAGAACTCCATGATCGTCAGACCCAAACCGAACTTCATCAATATCCTCAGCGCCACCAAGGGCTCCATCGCCAAACGGATCGCCCTGCGCAGTTTGATGGTGACGCTGCTGGCGTCGGTCATCGTGCTCGTCGAGACCTTGCACCCCAGCTACTTTTCCAAAGTCAGCGCGACACCGTTCACGTTGCTCGGTTTGTCGCTGTCGATCTTCATGAGCTTTCGCAACAATGCCTGTTATGACCGCTGGTATGAAGGCCGCAAAGCCTGGGGCGATGTGATCGTGGCGATTCGTTCGATGATTCGCGAAACCGTGATCATCAAGGACACCGACACGCGCAACACCGTGCTGAGTCATTTGTGCGGGTTCGCCCACGCGCTCAACGCCAAACTGCGCCAGGAAAACGAGTTGGCGGCGAGTGGCCGTTGGCTTGACCCGATCCCCAAGGACAACTTGCCCGACTTCAGCGGGCGAATTTTGCTACACCTCGGCCAGCAGTGTTCGGCACTCAGCGAGTCAGGGGTGATCAATGAATGGCGTTACACGATCATGGCCAATCATCTGGCGCACCTGGCCCAGGCACAGGCCGCCTGCGAACGGATCAAACACACGCCGCTGCCGTTTGCCTACACCTTGCTATTGCACCGCACCAGCTACCTCTTCTGCTTCCTGCTACCCTTCGCCATGGCCGAACCCCTGGGCTGGATGACCCCGATTTTCACGGCGATTGTCAGCTACACCTTTTTTGGCCTGGATGCGATTGGCGATGAGCTGGAGGACCCGTTTGGCCGCGACGAAAACGACCTGCCCCTTGATGCGATCGTGCGCACCATCGAGCGGGAAATCCTCACCGCGATGGGGGAAACACAACTTCCACCGGCGCTGGCACCGGTGGACTTTGTGTTGAAGTGATTTCACACCTGATAAAAGTGCCGGTACCAGTCCACAAATTGCGCCACACCGGTTTCAACAGTCACTTGCGGGCGGAAGTCGACCCAGTCCGCCAGCGCCGACACATCGGCCCAGGTCTTGATCACATCGCCCGCTTGCATCGGCAGGTTATTGCGCAGCGCTTTGACCCCCAATGCCGACTCCAGGCATTCGATAAAATCCAGCAACGCGACCGGATGGCCACGGCCGATATTGAAGAGCCGGTTGACGCCCCCACTCTCGTGTGTCGCCACTGGCGGCTTCGTTCGTAAGCGGGCGATGCCTTCGACAATGTCGTCGACGTAGGTGAAGTCGCGCGCCATTTGGCCGTGGTTGAACACCTCGATCGGCTGGCCCTTGAGGATCGCTTCGGTGAACTTGAACAGCGCCATGTCGGGACGACCCCAAGGCCCGTAGACGGTGAAAAAGCGTAACCCGCTGGCCTTCAGGCCGTAGAGATGGCAGTAGCTGTCGGCGAGCAATTCGTTGGCGCGTTTGCTCGCGGCATACAGCGAAACCGGATGATCCACCGGGTCATCCACACTGAACGGCAGCTTGTTATTGGCACCGTACACCGAACTGCTCGACGCGTAGATCAGGTGCGCGGGCGGATAGTGTCGACAGGCTTCCAGCACATTCAGGAAACCCACCAGGTTGGATTGCGCATAGGCGTCCGGGTTGTCCAGCGAGTAACGAACTCCCGCTTGCGCCGCCAAGTGCACCACTTCGGTGAAGTGATGTTCGTTGCACAACGCCATCAACGCAGGTTTGTCGATAATGTCCATCTTCTGAAAACGGAAGCCCTGCAACACGCTCAGTTGTTTGAGCCGGGCCTGTTTGAGTTCGACACTGTAATAGTCATTGAGGTTGTCGATACCTATCACTTCAAGGCCTTGCAGGCACAACCGTTTGACCGTGTGAAACCCGATGAATCCCGCAGCGCCAGTCACAAGAACGGTCATAGTGCCATGCTCCCCTGTTAACACAAGAAGGGCTTAGTTATAGCGTTGCTATTGCACGGGGTCCAGATTCGAAGCTTACTGATTAACAACCCCCATAACTGGGGATAATTCTCAACCGACCGACTATTACTGGCACCAAAAGTTTAATCCACCCGACGAATGAAAAATTCCCCTTAAAAACAACTGCTTGAGTAGTAGCAAAATCACTAATGGATAAAAGGCGTGCTTTTTGACGAGGAACGTTTGACAGCTCGCTTAGAGTGGTCGATAACTACACCGGTCTATTGGAACAGTTGTGCGAGTGCGGACTATCTGTTTAGCCCCTGATCCTTAGTCCCCTACCGAATTATTTTTTATGTGGGTTCCTTGTGCGGACCGTGCGGTAGCTTTGTCCAAAGCAAAGTTTACTCAGGCTTATGCCTGATATGTTGCACGGTATAGCGTCACGTCATTGGTTTGTGCCCTTTCGTGAGGCGTTTTGTGATTCATTATTGATACACAACAGCATAACTCTATAAGAAAAACATATCTGCTCGAATAACATTTCATAGGCCTCACTATAGAGCCACTGCCTGCCTAAACTTCTCAATTCACAGAGTTTACCAGCATGCCAGCACATAGCTCCGAGCGGTCTAATTGGTACCTTCTGCAATGCAAACCACGTCAGGATGAACGTGCCCATCTCAACCTGCTTCAGCAGAACTATGTGATTTTCCACCCCCAGCTGGTGACCGAACGCGTGATACGCGGTAAGCGCCACCGGGTCCTGGAGTCACTGTTCCCTGGGTATCTGTTTATCCACCTCAGCCGCAACGACAATTGGGCGCCCTTACGTTCCACCCGCGGCGTCAGTCGTATTGTCGAATTCAATCATGGTCCTGCGACAGTGGCAGAGCACGTCATCGAGCATCTGCGCGCGCGTTGTTTTGAATCGGCGGATGCGCACGTCGACGTCGACCACGATCTGAAACCCGGCGAACACTTGCAATTCATTCGTGGGCCACTGTCGACACTGGAAGGCATCTTCGTGTCCTCGCAGGGGGCTGAACGCGTGATGATCCTGCTGCAATTTCTTAATCGCGATCAAACCATTTGCGTTCCGCTCAGTGATCTCGGACGCCAGAGTACGCCAATACAACTTAACAACTAATAATTTGCCTTATATGCTTTTCCTCAGGAGCCATGATATGGCCTTAAAGTCACACTGCCCTGTTGCACTGCTTATGGCCTCTCTTTATCCAGGGATGGCATGGAGTATCAACCCCCAAAACATTGATATTTACGGATTCAACTTCACACCCACCTTGCTATTCTCAGAAAGTTACGACGACAACTTTCGCGAACTGGAAAACAATACACAATCTTCCATGATCACCCGGTTGGCACCCTCCTTCGAGCTCAAGGCTGAAGACCGCAACAGTGCTACCCGGCTGATCTGGCAACCCTCTCAGAACACTTACCATGACGAGCCGGATGCTTCATATACGGCACAACGGGTGCGAGCCGACAGCATCATGGAATTTACCGACCGGCACCGTCTGAAACTTGAGGCCGAATACCGCAAATGGGAGCGCACGGAATCGACAGCGATCCCAGACCAGAATGACAAACTCAACAACAAACGCGTGGGCGGCCTGTACACTTACGGCGCCAGGAGTGCTGATAACCAGATTGATGTCGGCGCCAACTACGCAGAACTTCGCTACACCAATGCCGACGGCGTCAACGAAGACAAAGAACGTAATACAACGGGCGTGACCACCACGTGGTATCACCGCATCGGCAGCAATACCCGTGGCTTGCTGGAATACGACCACACGAACTTCGATTACCTGCAATCCAACAGCCCGCGAAGCAGTAAATCCGACGCCATCCTGGGCGGAGCCACATGGGACTTCACCGCCCGCACCTCGGGCAAAGTGCGCATTGGTTACGAGAAAAAGAATTTCGACAGCAGCCAATCCAAAGACCTCGACAACCCCACCTGGCAAGTGGATCTGCAATACAGGCCGCGTACTTACTCGACCTTTACCTTCGTCGCCCGCCAGGCCCTCGCCGAAGGTGACGATGGCGCCGACGCGGTGAAATCGACCTTCACCCAGGTCGGTTGGCGCCATGGCTGGACCGAACGCATTACCTCCGTGGCCCAGGCGGGTTACGGTCGTTATGTCTACGAAGGCGAAAGCCGCACAGACAATCTTCAGGACTACAACCTGGCCCTGATATACGCCATGCGCCGCTGGCTGGATATCGAACTCGGCTATCGCTACCGGGATAACAACTCGGACGCCGAAGATGAGAGCTACACCCGCAACGTTGTTTCAATCAGCTTCAACGTAAGCCTTTAGGAGGGTTTTGCGATGAACTCACACACTCTTGGCTTGTTGTTCACATTGGCATTTGTCCCCACTACGTACGCAGCGGACTCCGGCACCCAGTACAAACTGGCGGCGGGTGATGTGTTGCGCATCACCGTGTTCGGCGAGCCAGAGCTGAGCATTAAAAGGGTTCGCCTCAACGATGCCGGAACGTTTTCCTACCCGTTCCTCGGTGAAATTTCCGCCAAGGGCCTCACCCCCAACCAGGTCGAAAAGATCATCGTCGACGGGCTCAAACAGGGCTACCTGAACGATCCGAAAGTCAGCCTGAGCCAGATCGAATACCGCTCGTTCTACATCAACGGCGAAGTCACCAAGCCCGGCAGTTACCCCTTCGTACCCGGTCTGACGCTTGAAAAAGCCATTGCCTTGGGCGGTGGACTCACCGAGCGCGCCTCGATCAAACGCGTGACCATCGTGCGCGGCGACACCGGCCAGACCCTTACCGATGAAGTAACGCGCAGCACCACGATTGCCCCCGGCGACACTATTTCCATTGCACAAGGCTTTTTCTAATCATGGACAACAGCCCTAGCAACTACGTCGAACGTCCTCTGCAAACGCACGTGTATCAACAGCACAGCGAAGACAGGGACACCATTGATCTGCTCAAACTGTGGAGGGTGATCTGGCGCGCGAAATGGAAAATCGGCTGGCTGGTTGTGCTCAGCGTTGCCCTGGCGGTGGTGGCCGTCTCGCTGATCACCCCGCAATACATCGGCAGCACCACGTTGCTGTTCAACGACAAGACGCCGCCGCTGATGTCCTTCCAGCAAGTAGTAAAGGATTCAGGCGGCAACGCCACCGACTACTTGCAGACCCAGCAGGCCCTTCTGGAATCCCGGGACCTGGCCGAGCGTGCGGTGAAAAAGCTCGGCCTCACCACCAATCCGATCACCGACCCCCGCCAGCAACCGGCGCCATGGTTCACGCCGCGCAAATGGCTGGCGGACCTCAACCTTGATCAATGGATACCCGGACTGGGCATGCTGTTGCCGGTGAAGGACGCGCCAACCGAGGAAGACATCTTCAATCAGGTCACGCAAAACCTGATGCTGCACACCACGGTCAAGTTTGTCGGCAAAAGCCAACTGCTGAACATCGAAGTCGAGTTGCCGGACCCTGATCTCGCCGCCGCAGCGGCCAACGCACTGGCCCAGGGCTTTACCGACAGCCAGATCGATACCAGCGAAAAATCTTCGCAGTCGACCACGGCGTGGATGAACACCCGACTGGTCGAGCTGCGCAACAACTTGCGCGTGGCCGAGAAAAAACTTCAGGGCTACCGCGAAGAACAAGGACTGGTCGATGTCGGCGGCGTTTCCACCATCAGCGCCAACGAACTGGAGGCGACCGGCAGCCGTATGGTCGACGCCCGCCGTACCCGCGCTGAAGCCGAGAGCGAATACCGTCAGGCCAAGGCGTTGAGCACTGGCGACCTCAGTCGGCTCTCCAGCGTACCCGCTGTGTTGTCCAATCCGCTGGTCCAGCAATTCCAGGCTGACCGGGCCAAAGCGCAAGCCAAGGTCGATGAGCTGTCGGGGCGTTATGGGCCGAAACACCCGAGCCTGATTTCCGCACAGTCCGAATTGCGCGCCGCCACCACTGCCCTGCAATTGCAGGTGCAGCAAGTGGTCGCCGGGATCGAGCGGCAATACCAGCTCGCCTCGGCCAGCGAAGCCTCGATCCGTCAATCGTTCAACAGCAACAAGGCACAGATCCAGGACATCGCACGCAAAGAGTTTCAGTTGCGTGAGTTCCAACGTGAGGTCGACAGCACCCGTGCGCTGTATGAAACCTTTGTCACTCGCTTGAAGGAAACCGCCGCCACCGCCGACATGGACTCGACCAAGGTGCGCATCGTCGACCCGGCAATTGTTCCGATGGAGGCCAGCAAGCCACGCAAAACGTTGATCGTGGGCATTGTCGGGTTGCTGGCAGCCCTGATTGGCGTTGCGCTGGCCCTGCTGTTTGACAGCCTGAGCAACACCTTCAAGACCGACGAGACCATCGAGAGCACGCTCAATATTCCATTGCTCAGCGTCGTTCCGTTGGTGATGAAGAAAAGCCGCCGGCAATTGGCGCGGTTGTTTGAGGACAACGACAACCCGCGCTTTTCCGAGACCATTCGCAACCTGCGCACCTGGTTGATGTTGCAAAGCAGCGAGATGCCGTCGCAGGTGGTGCTGGTAACCTCGACGGTGGCCGGTGAGGGTAAAAGCACCATCGCCAACAACCTCGCCAGCTCGCTCACCTCCCTTGAGCGGGTGCTGCTGATCGATGCCGACATGCGCCAGCCGACCCTTTCGCTGAACTTCGACTTCCCGCCGGACGCCCCCGGGCTGGCGAATGTAATTGCGGGCACGGCTCGGCTCGAAGACTGCATCGTCTCGGTGGGCAACCTGGATTTGCTGCCGGCCGGGAGAATGTTGCAGCCCTCGGTGGACCTGTTCACCGCGCCGCGCCTGCCATCTCCCGCCGACGCGCTCAACCCGGCACGCCAGCCTCCGCCCCAGGACTTGCTCAGTTCGCCACGCATGGCGCGGATGCTCGAAGCACTGAAGTCGCGTTACCGCCACATCATCATCGACTCGCCGCCGGCGGAGATGATCAGCGATGCCTTGCTGCTGGCCCAGCATTCGGACGCCGTGATCTACGTGGTCAAGGCCGACAGCACGCCGATCAGCCAGGTGCAAAGGGGCATCGCGATGCTGCAACAAAGCCACGTACCGGTGTTCGGTACCGTGCTCAACCAGGTCGACCTGCGCAAGGCGCGCAAGTATGGCTACAACCATTCCCGCACGTTTTATAACTACGACTTCGCGCCCCGTTAACACCGGGGCGACCTGGCCAACGCGTCACCTCTGCCAATACAAAAACAGCTGCTTCACCTCTGCCGAGCAACGGAAAAGCCTGCGGGAGCCACGCCGTGTCCGCCCGTTTTGTGCTGGTGCATTTACTTCTGCCTTGAGGTCAAGCCCATGACACCGCTCTATACCGCTCACCTGACCCACCGCCGAGGCCTGACGTTCTGGGGTCAGTGGGTCTGCGCAATGACGCTGACCATCGGGCTGCTGATGCTGCTCGTACTGTGGCGCGTCGGCAACCTGACCAGCGATTACCGGATTCTGATCATTCTGACCGTGCTCGGGTCGGTGCCGATCTACAGCCTGATGCAGGTCTACCACAAGCGTCATGGCTTGCTGGTCGGGCTCGGCCGATTGCTGGCCGGCTGGCTGATCCTGCTGGCCGTGCTGGCGGCCATTGCCTTCATCACCCAGACCAGTGCGACGTACTCGCGACAAGTCATCATGGTCTGGGCGGTGCTGGGGTTTCTGGTTCAGGCGCTGAGTTTCCTGCCCCTGCATTACTTCGCCCGGTTGCATGCGCGCATGGTCTGCAAGGAACGCCGGTCAGTGATCATCGGCACCTGTCCGACCGCCCATGAGCTGGCGAAAAAACTCTCCCGGCCGAACCGCGCGCTGGTCCTGGGGTTCATCGCCGCCGCCGACGACAGGGGCCCGGCGCCGAGCATTCTGCCGCTGCTGGGCCGGGTCGACGCCATCCGCGAAATCATCACTCGCCTGGCCGTGCGGCGCGTCTATATCGTCCTGACGATGGCGCATGCCGCGACCATTGAAGCGTTGTACATCGACCTGCTGGACATGAACGTCGACGTAGTCTGGATCCCGGATTTCAGCAGTATGGTGCTGCTCAATCATTCGATCTCGGAAATCGAACGGATGCCGGCGATCTACCTCAACGAAAGCCTGATCAGCTCGCACCCCGCCAGCCTGTTTTGCAAGGACCTGTTCGAACGCAGCCTGGCGGCCACGGCCCTGATTGTGATCAGCCCGTTGCTGTTGGTGGTCGCGGCCGCCGTCAAGTTGAGCTCGCCTGGGCCGGTGCTGTTCAAGCAAAACCGCCACGGCTGCAACGGCGAAGTGATCAAGGTCTGGAAGTTTCGCTCAATGCGCGTCCATGACGACCGCGAGGTGCGCCAGGCCACCCGCGAAGACGATCGCGTCACGCCGGTCGGACGCTTCCTGCGCCGCAGTTCCATCGACGAATTGCCGCAACTGTTCAACGTGCTGTTCGGCCAGATGGCCCTCGTCGGCCCCCGCCCGCATGCCGTCACCCACAACATTTACTACACCGGCAAAGTCCGCGCCTACATGGCCCGTCATCGCCTAAAGCCCGGGATTACCGGGCTGGCCCAGGTCACCGGGCATCGCGGCGAGACCGAGACCGTGGAAAAGATGCAGCTGCGCGTGGCCCAGGACCTCAACTACATCAACCAATGGTCGCTGTGGCTGGACATCAAGATCCTGATCAAGACGCCCTTCACGTTGTTCTCGAAAAACATCTACTGACGCCCTGCTTCGACTCCCCGAGGTTTGATCATGAATGTGAGCGTATTCGGTATAGGTTATGTGGGCCTGGTCCAGGGCGCCGCGCTGGCGGAAGTCGGCCATAGCGTGATGTGCGTGGATGTCGACGCCGCCAAGGTCGATGCCCTCAAGGACGGCACCTTGCCGATCTACGAGCCCGGTTTGGAAGCCCTGGTGCGCGACAATTACCAGAGCGGCCGCCTGCAGTTCGGCACCGACCTGGCCAGCGCCGTGCAGCATGGCGATGTGTTGTTGATCGCCGTCGGCACGCCGCCTGACGAAGACGGTTCGGCAGACCTTCAGTACGTGTTGAGCGTGGCGCAAACCATCGCGCAGCACATGGATCGTCACCCGATCATCGTCGACAAATCCACCGTCCCCGTCGGTACTGGTGACCTGGTACGTGCACGCATCGAGCAGGTGCTGGCCGACAACGGTCGCAGCCACCTGACCTTCGATGTGGTCTCCAATCCGGAGTTTCTCAAGGAAGGTTGTGCGGTAGAGGACTGCATGCGCCCGGACCGGATCGTCATCGGCACCGACAGCCCGCACGCCGAAGAGGTCATGCGTGAACTGTACGAACCGTTCAATCGCAACCGCGAAAAAATCATTGTCATGGACATTCGCAGCGCCGAGCTGACCAAGTACGCGGCCAACTGCATGTTGGCGACCAAGATCAGCTTCATGAACGAAATGGCCAACATCGCCGAAAAGCTCGGCGCAGACATCGAATTGGTCCGCCACGGAATCGGGTCCGATCCGCGCATTGGTTATCAATTTATCTACCCCGGCCTCGGCTACGGCGGCTCATGTTTTCCCAAGGACGTGAAGGCGCTGATTCACGCCGCCACCAGCGTCGACATCGATGCACGGGTGCTCAAGGCCGTGGAGTCGCGCAACAACGAGCAGAAAACCACCCTCTACAGCAAGATTTCCGCTCACTTCGACGGCGCCCTGCGCGGCAAGACTTTCGCCCTGTGGGGCTTGAGCTTCAAACCCAACACCGACGACATGCGCGAAGCCCCCAGCCGGGTCTTGATGGAAGCCTTGTGGCACGCCGGCGCGAGCGTCCAGGCCTACGACCCGAAAGCCATGGAAGAAACCCAGCGTATCTACGGCTCGCGCGACGACCTGACCCTGGCGGGCACCAAGGAAGCGGCGCTGAAAAATGCCGACGCCTTGATCATCGTCACCGAGTGGCAAGCGTTCCGCGCGCCGGACTTCGACCTGATCAGCCAACAGCTCAAGCAACCGCTGGTTTTCGACGGACGCAACCTGTTCGATCCGCAGCGCTTGAGCAAGCGTGGCTTCACCTACGTGTCCGTGGGCCGCCAGACCCACGCCGCAATCTGAAGGGGGTCAGGCCATGATCACGCTGAAAATCGTCAGGCAATACTCACCGACGTTGCTGGATGCCAGCCAGGCATATTCCTTCATTAATTTCGCGTCCATCGGCAGCCTGATCAAACACACCCCGGGCACCGTTGCCTACTTTTGCGACGGCATGCTGATGTCGGCGTTCATGTCGCGGGTCACCGGGCGCAACGTCGGCCGGGTCAGTTTCGACTTCACTTCCATCGCACATCCGGTGCTTGGCAGCGCCGAGCAACAGGGCAAACGGGTGTATTTCGTCGGTGCCCGGCAGGACGAACTCGAGTTGTTCATCAGCAAGATCAAGGCGCGCTATCCGCAACTGATCATCGCCGGTTATCACAACGGCTATTTCGATGCAGCGCAGGCCGAGGGCATTCAGGCCGAGATCTGCCGCAGCGAAGCGAACATTCTGATCGTCGGCCTCGGTGCCGGACTGCAAGAAAAGTTCGAGCAGGACGCGCAGCGCTCCGGGTTTCGCGGTGTTGCCTTTACCTGTGGCGGGTTCATTCGTCAGGAGGCCATGGCCACGCGTCACTACTACCCGGCGGTGATCAACCGCCTGCACCTGCGCGCGTTCTATCGCATGTACCGCGAGCCGCACACCATCAAGCGCTACCTCGTCGACTACCCGAGCAATTTCCTGCAACTGCTGGGGATGGTCGTTCGGCATGAAGTCACCATCAGTGTCGGGGAATGACCATGCACATTCTGTTCATCCTCAAGGATTTCACTTCGGGCGGCGGTGTCGAGCGCGTTCAGCAGCGCTTGTCCGAGCAGTTTCTCAAGGACGGCCAACATGTGAGCTTCTTCGTCATCAACGGCGACACGCCCGACACTGAAGGCGTGCGAAGTCTTAATGACGGCGATGGCAGCGGTCTTTGGGGGATGCTCAAATCGATCGTCCAGTTACGCCGGCTGATTCACCGCGAAGGCTTCACCCACCTCATTTCCGCCAAGGAGCAGGCCAACCTGTGCACGTGGTTCGCCACCCTCGGCAGCTCCTGCAAGGTGATCTATAGCCGTCACGCATCATTCGATTGCTCGGAACAGAAAACCGGCCCCACCAGCCTGCGCCTGCTCTACGCGCTGTACCTGTGTGGCAGCGGCAAGGTGGTGGCGGTGTCCACCGCGCTGCGCCAATCCCTGGCCGAGATGATGCCGTGGGGTCGGCAGCGTATCCGCTATTGCCCCAACGCGGTCATCACCGACCAGCTCCTGCGCGCCGCCAAGGGTCCGTTGCCCACCGAAGTTCCCCGCAACTACTGGCTGGGGCTGGGCCGGTTGGTCGAACCCAAAGGCTTTAACCTCCTGCTCGATGCCTACGCCATGGCCCTGCAAAGCGAAGCCGTGCCGGACCTGGTGATCGCGGGTGACGGTCCGTTGCGCGAAGCGCTGATCATTCAGGCAAACCGCCTGGGCATCGCGCACCGGGTGCATTTCACCGGGTTCCTGAGTAACCCCTATCCCCTGCTCAAACAGGCACGACTGTTCATTCTCAGCTCGCTGCACGAAGGCATGCCGACCGTGCTGATCGAAGCCCTGGCGCTGGGTACGCCGGTGCTGGCGTGCGACTGCGAGACCGGGCCCCGGGAACTGCTGGACCACGGCCGACTCGGCCAGCTGGTCAACGTCAACGACGTGCCGGCGCTGGCCGAAGGCATGCTGCAAAGCCTGTTTTTGCTGGGTCAGGTGGCGATCAGCGGGGAGATGATCCGTGACGCGATCCGCCAGTACACCAGCCAGGACGCCGCGCAGGCGTATTACCAGGTATGGAACCAATGAAAAAGCTGCTGATTATCCTCCACGACCTCAGCGCAGGCGGGGCGGAAAAAATGATGACGCGCCTGGCCGGTGCGCTGGTGGACGCGGGCAACGACGTGACCCTGCTGATGCTCACCGGCGGCGGCCTCAACGTGGCACACCTCGACCCCCGAGTAAAAAAGGTTGAACTGGGCAGCCCGCGCAGTTCAAGGGCGGTGCCGGCGCTGGCGCGCTTCCTTCGGCAAAACCGTTTCGACGCACAACTGGCAGCGCTGACTCACGTCAACGTGGTGGCCATCGTTGCCGCCGCGCTGTCGGGGACGCTGGCCCGGCTGCACGTCAGCGAGCGCAATGCGTTTTCTCACGACAAGCACGTCAACCCCGACCTCATGGTACGGATCGCCTACCGCGTAGCGCCGTTGCTGTATCGACTGATTCCCAACCCGGTGATTTGCGTGTCGCGTGGCGTCGCCCAGGACCTGATCGACACGACTATTGCGCGCCGACAGGACGTGACCATTGCCGACAACCCGGTGCTCGACAACGACTTTCGCGACAAACCGCCACGCCCGCCCAGCCACCGCTGGCTGCTGGAAGCGTCGAGCCCGGTCATTGTCGCCGTGGGCCGCCTGGCGCCGCAAAAAGGTTTCGACACCTTGATCACCGCGTTCGCCGCGCTGCCCAATCGCAGTGCGCGCCTGATCATTTTTGGCGAAGGCGTACTGCGCGATCGTTTGCTGGCGCAGGCGCGCAAACTGGGTGTGGAGCATCGGGTCGACCTGCCGGGTTACACCCATGACCCGATGGCGGAAGTGGCCGCGGCCGATTGCTTCGTGTTGTCGTCGCGTTTCGAAGGCAGCCCGAACGCGCTGGTCGAAGCTTTGTCCACCGGCACGCGGGTGGTCTCGACCCGGTGCCCCCATGGCCCGCAAGACATCCTGATCAATGGCGTCGTCGCCCCCCTCGTGGCGGTCGACGACCCGATTGCCCTGTCGCAGGCGATTGCCCTGCAACTCACCACTCCACGCGATGTACACCGCCAGGCCCGCCTCGATGCGGCGGCCCGGTTCATGAACGCCAGCGCGGTGAAAACCTACCTCACCGCCCTGCTCGGGAGCCCCTCGCCATGAACAGACTGGAGATCCGCTATTCCACCCTGCGTGACGGTTTCACCTTGTTCGGCGTGCTGTTTTACATCCAGGTGATTTCCTTTGTCCTTGGTTTGGGCAGCGCCTCGAGTTTCGACGACATCGACAAAGACCTCGAAGGCAACGTGACCAACCAGGTCTGCGGTTTGATCACGCTGCTGGTGCCGTTGTTTTTCTTCATCCGCAACAAGGTGTTCCTCAGTAAAAGCTTTTACCGGGGCAACTTCTTTCTGCTGCTGTTCCTGCTCTGCGTGATCGCCTCCATCGGCTGGTCCTTCGACCCGATGCTCAGCCTCAAGCGGTTTGTCGCAATGATCAGCGTGGTGTTTTTTGCAGGCTTCATTGCCTACAACTACAGCCTCGAAAAAATCACCTTCATGCTCGGCTGCGCCATTGGCGCGGCGGCGTTGATCGGCTTGATCCTGGCGCTGGTGATGCCCAGTGCCGCGTTCGTTTCCGGCGGCATTCGCGAAGGCGCGTTCAAGGGGATTTTCATGGAGAAGAATGCCGGCGCGCGGATCAACGCCATCGCGATCCTGTTGCTGCTGCCGATGATTCGTCAGCGCAACCGCTGGGCACTGTTCTGTTCGTTCTTCTCGCTGATTGCGATCCTGCTCGCCCAATCTGCAACCGGTGTGGTGCTGGTCGTTGCCGGCACCATCAGCTACTGGTATTTCCTGACGCTGATCCGTCTGCGCATGAACCGATCGCAGCTGTTGTTCCTCGGCTGCACCCTCGTCTACCTGCTGGGCTGCCTGTTTCTCTACAGCAACTTTGCGGTGGTCCTGGAAATGGCCGGTCGCGATCCGTCACTCACCGACCGAACGATGATCTGGGAGCTGCTCGGGCCGTTTGTCGACGATCAGTACCTCAAGGGCTACGGCTTCGGCGCCTTCTGGTCGAGCCCCGATGCTGCCGCGTTCATCAAGCGTTGGGGCTACATCGGCAATGCCCACAGCGGCTACATGGAAACGCTGCTCAATGGCGGCATCATTCAGCTGGCCGCGCTGGCTCTGCTGTTCGCTGAAGCACTGCTCAAACAGTACAGGGCCGTGACGGCGAACCAGTCTGCGCAATTTCGCGCCAGCGCCTTGGTGATCATCGGTCTGTTCATCATCACCAACTACGTGGCGTACGTGATTCCCAACTACCGCTCCGCCGAGTTCCTGGTGTTCTGCACCCTGGCCCTGTCCTTCCGGCATCACCACGCGACCTGTCCCGAGTTGTCATCGTCACCCGTGCGTCAGCGTCCGTCTGGCCAAGCATTCCCGCGCGATTCAGCCAACGCGTAAAAAAGGAGAATCACCCGTGTCAGACCAAGCCCCGTCTTTACCGCATTCAGTGTGTGTCGTGATCCCGATGTACAACGGCGCCGACAGCATTGAGCAAACGCTGACCTCCCTGGCCGGGCAAACCCGACTGCCCGACCACGTCATCGTCGTCGACGACGGTTCCTCCGATGACGGGCCACAACGGGTCAAAGCCTTCGCGGCGCCGTTTCGCCTGACGCTGCTGCACCAGGCCAACGAAGGCCAGGCCAGCGCCCGCAACCACGGTCTGCGGCATTCTGAAGAGACGTTTGTCGCGTTTCTCGATGCCGATGACCAGTTCCGTCCGCAAAAGCTGGAGCTGCAACTGGCCCTGTATGACGAACTCAGTCGTCAAGGCCGGCCGGTGGGGCTGATCGACTGCTACACGCAGGTCAATTACAGCGACGGCAGGCGGCAACTGGACAATCTGCGCAAGAACGGCCGGCATTTCTACGATTTCATCCACGCCAACGTCCTCAATGGCGTATCCACCGCACTGGTCAAGCGCGACGTGATCATGCAATACGGCGGCTTCGATGCCAGCCTGCGTTACTCCGAAGACCGCTTCATGTGGGCCCGGATCGCCGAACACTGGGAGATCCACACGGTGCCGCAGGTGCTGCTGGAGCGCACGGTCAATGGCAACAACATGACCGCGCAACCGAAGAAGTACTACCCGAACAAAATCAGGTTCATCGAGGTGTACCTCGCCCGCTACGGCGCGCAGTTGACCAAACAGCAACGGATCGATTTCGTGCTGGGCAACCACACTGACTTTCTCAATGCCTTTTCCCGCAAAGGCGAGTATGCCGACGTGATCGGCGTCTACCGGCGAATGCTGGACTATTCCTGGCAAACGCTGATCTTCGCCAACGGCAAACCGACCTTGCGCTACCTCAATGCCTGCGCCCGCTCATGGCGCAACGCAACGGCGTCAACCACCGCTCATTGAACCGGTACCCGCCATGGCCAATCATCGTCTGATGACATTGATCTGGATCTTCACCGAGAAATTCGGCCTGATCTTCCTGTCGATGATTACCTTTGTCGTGTATGCCCGGCTGCTGTCGCCCGCCGAGCTGGGTGTGGGCACGGTGATCATTGCCATCGTCGAGTTGATCGGCCTGGTGTATTCATCGGTACTGGAAGACCCGCTGGTGCGACTCGAACGGCTGGAGGACAACCACATTTCCACGGCCTTCTGGGCGGCGGTACTCGTCAGTCTGATGTCCATAGTCGTCATCTCGGGGGCGGCAGCTCTGTATACGCCCGACCCGGTGCTGCAATGGATGACGGCGGTGGCCTCGGTGAAAATTCTGTTCACCATGATGGCGCGTGTCTATGTGGCGCAGATGCGCCGTAGCGGCGACTTCAAGACGTTGGCGTCGCGCACGCTGCTGGGCAAAGTGTGTGGTGGCGTCGGCGGGGTCGCTGTCGCGCTTTTGGGGTTGGGGGCCTGGGCGGTCATTGCCCAGGCACTGATCATGGAGTTCGTGTCCATCGTTGTATTGATGCGCGCCGACCCGCGACGCATTGCCTGTCATATTGACGGCCCGTTCTTGCGCGAACTGTTGAAGGCCGGTGCGCCGGTAGCCGTCAACGCGCTGAGTTCGCAAACGCTGCAGCGCGGGGTCAACGTGGTTCTGGGCATGACGGCCGGCGCCAACGCGGTCGGCATGTTCAACATGGCGATGCGCATCATCGAGCTGCCGCGCACGGCGATTTACAACGGCCTGCTGAGCTATGCGCTGCCGGTGTTCGCCCGGCGCAGCGCCGATCCATCACGGTTGCGCGCGATCATCAGCGATTCGACCGCCGTCAGCGGCTTCCTGCTGACGCCCTTGTTCATCGGCATCGCACTCACCGCTCACGACGTGATCCTGTTGATCTTCGGCGCCAAATGGACCGAGGCCATTCCCCTGTTGCAGGTGCTGGCGTGCACGGCAGCCATTGGCAATATCGCCATGTACGCCACCACTGCGCTGGTCGCGGTCAATCGCAGTCACCTGACCATCAAAGCCGAAGTGGCAACCACCGTACTGGCACTGGCGCTGGTCTATGGCTTCGGCAGTCTCTATGGCGGCATGGCCGCCGCCCTGGCATTACTGGCCCGGATGGTGATCATCACGCCGTTGCAGATCCGTGGCTTGAACAGCGCCATCGGCTATGGCTGGCGGCTGTTTTTCGACACCAACTGTCGCAGCGTGATTGCCTCGCTCGTCATGGCCGCGATCGTTCTCCTTGTTTCTTCTCGATCGGGTTTTGAAGGTTACTTGCACCTGATCTGCAGCATCGTGGCCGGCGCGCTGAGCTATGCCGTGGCGTATAGCCTCATGCACCCGCGCTGGCCGCAAGAATTCAAATCGGTATTCACCGCCCGCTGAATTCAGTCCCAAAACAGGAACACCTCACCATGCGCAAAACTACGCTGATCACCGGCGGAGCGGGCTACATCGGCTCGCATACCGCCCTGGCGCTCATCAACGCCGGACACCGTGTGCTGATACTCGACAACCTGTGCAACAGCTGCCGAGAGTGCATCGCGCGCCTTGAGCTACTGACTCACACCCGGGTCGATTTCATCAATGGCGACATGGGCGACCCGATTTTGCTCGAGCAGATTTTCAGTCGTTACGACATCGACGCCGTGGTGCATTTTGCGAGTCTCAAATCCGTGGAAGAAAGCGTCCGAAAGCCACTGGACTATTACGCCAACAACGTCGCCGGGACGCTCAATCTTTGCCAGGCGATGCTGCGCCATGAAGTATTCAACCTGGTGTTCAGCTCGTCGGCCACGGTGTATGGCGACCCCACGCAAATACCGATTGCCGAAGACCTCGGCACGGGCAAACCGGTCAATCCCTACGGCCGGACCAAGCTGATGATCGAAGAGCTGCTGACCGACCTGTGCCACTCCGATTCGCGCTGGAACATCGCCTTGCTACGCTACTTCAACCCGATTGGCGCGCACGAAAGCGGGATGCTCGGCGAAGATCCCAAGGGCCGACCCAACAACCTGTTGCCGTGCCTGACGCAGGTCGCGATTGGACGGATGCCCGAACTCACGGTGTACGGCAGCGACTATCCCACCGTGGACGGCACGTGCGTGCGCGACTACATCCATGTGGTCGACCTGGCCAATGGTCACCTCAAAGCGCTGCAGGTATTGCAAGACATGGGCGGCCTTCACTGCTGGAACCTCGGCACCGGCATCGGCTACAGCGTGCTCCAGATCATCCACAGTTTCGAAGACGTGACCGGCATTGCCATTCCGTACCGCATCGCCCCGCGCCGCCCCGGAGATATCGCCCAATGCTGGGCCGACCCGAGCCGGGCTGGACGGGATTTGGGCTGGAGCGCGCAACGCAATCTGGATCAGATGATGGAGGATTCCTGGCGTTGGCAGTCGTGCAATCCGCAGGGCTATCAATCCTCATTCGACGTCCCGGCATTGACGGCGGTGAAGTAGGCAGTCGTTCCAACGGCAAGGAAAACACATGCTCAGAGACTGTCTGTGGGGACTGCTGTTTTCGGTTTCGCTGGCGTGCAGCGCCGCGCCAGCGCCTTCCCGTCCGCCCGCCGCCGGGTTGGTGCTGTGGCTGGACGCGGCCGATGCGTCGAGCATGAGTGTCGATGCTCAAGACCGCCTCGAGCAATGGAATGACAAGTCCGGCAAATCCAGCCACGCCACGGTCGACGATGCCATTGCATCCTCGCGTCCGCAGCGCGTGGCCAACGCCCTGAACGGAAACGCGGTGGTGCGTTTCACTGGCACTTCGGCGTTGCTGGGCAAAACCATCCGCGCCGACAAGGGTCCGGCAACCCTGCTGATCGTCTCCCGCCGGCGGCCCGAACAGACTCCGGCAGACCCGTGGCAGCGGCTGTTCAGCTCGCGCCCGAACAGCGTCGATAACGACAATGTGCTGCCGAACTTCGCCATCAGCCTGCGACAGGCGGACGCCTACGCGCCGACCTTTTCCGTCCTCGAACTTCAGGACGTGCCCATCGGCCCCTACGCGGTCGGGCGCAACGTAATCGGCAACGCCGATAATTTCAAAGGCGATATCGCGGAAGTGCTGGTGTACGACCGCCCGTTCGCCTCCCTTGCGCAGCAACAGGAGGCGTATCAATACCTGGCGAACAAATGGTCGATTGCCGTTCCCAGGCAGGCGGATACCTGGACCCGGGTCGGACCGTTGGGCACGTTGCCCAAACCCCTCGACGCCAGCTTGCCCCTGTCCGATCAGGCCAATGCCGGCAACTGGATATTCGACGGCAACCTGTCCGATGACTTCAATGGCGATGCTCTCGACCCCGTGCGCTGGCACGTCAACAATGCCCAGGGGAATGAATCCCTGGGCCGCAAGCCGGCACTGTTCAAGCCGGCCAATTCGTTCGTGGCCAACGGCAACCTGAACATCGTCTTTCGCAAGGAAGCCTTGCCACAGAAGTACGTGGACCTGGGTTTCAAGGACTATTCCTCCGCCATGGTGCGCACGGTCGACCGCGGTTTTTACGGCTACTACGAGGCACGCGCCAAACCCATGGACTCGGCAGGTTCCAGCGCCTTCTGGCTGGCTTGGACGGGTATGGAAGACAACGCCACCGAAATCGACATCTTCGAAATTGGCGGCAAGACCAAAAACGCGGCCTTCGACCGGCTGTACAACATGAACGCCCACGTATGGGCCACCCCGCAAAGCACCGAACATATCGCCAACGGCAGCAACTGGGTCAGCCCCTGGCGCCTGGCGAGTACGTTTCATGTCTACGGCTTCGACTGGCAGCCCGACACCCTGCGCTGGTACGTCGATGGCGTGCTGGTCCGGGAATCGAAAAATACCAATTTCTTCTTTCCGATGCAGATCGTCTTCGACAGTGAGGCCATGTGGCAATGGTTCGGCGTGGTCGACGATGCTGACTTGCCCTCTACCTTCAGGGTCGATTACGTCAAGGTGTGGCAACGCAGCCAGTAGCGTTTATCAATCATGGATCAGCCCGTCAGGTGCCTCCGATTAGCCCTGAACTTTCGTTCGAGCAGGCGAGTCGACAGAATTCCAGCCCCAACCGCACGCCCGATCATTCCCGCGCGCGGTCGCGCTGGCTCAGCGTTCAATCGACAGGGAGGTCGGTCGTCAATCAGCACCAATCCATCTGGAGTGTGTACGTGATCAAACGCCGGCTGAATGAACTGGATTTGCTGCGCTTCCTGGCAGCGCTCGCCGTGGTGTTTTTTCACTATGCTTTTCGCGGGTATGCAAAAGGCGACATGTCTGAAATGCCCTATCCGCTGTTGGCAGAGCCTGCCAAATACGGTTACTTGGGCGTCGAACTGTTTTTCATGATCAGCGGATTCGTCATTCTGATGACCGCGTCGGGCAATAATCTCAGAGCATTTTTCATTTCCCGCGCCATTCGCCTCTACCCTGCTTTCTGGGTGTGCTGCACCCTGACTTTTCTGATCACGCTGGCCATCGGACAGCCGCGATACACCGCTACTGTTTATCAATACATTATCAACATGACCTTGCTCGGCGACTTTGTGGGTGTCGAGCCCATAGACGGCGTTTACTGGTCGCTATTTGTAGAGATCAAATTTTACCTGATGATCTCCATTCTCCTGGCCTTCAAGAAAATAGAAAAAATAGAAACCTTTCTTGTGTGCTGGCTACTGATCTCTGCCAGCGCCGAAGTATTCGCTTTTGAAAAGTTGCGCTCGACATTAATTACCGACTACGCCGCCTATTTCATCGCGGGTGCGACGTTCTACATGATATGGGCCAAGGGGTTCACCAAAAGACGCGTGCTGCTCCTGGCAGGCGCATTGGCATTGGCCTGCTTCACCGCCATCGTATGGGCCGAATTGCTCGAAACCAAATACCCAACCGACTTCGATCCGCTGATCGTCTGCAGCATGATCATCCTGTTTTTCATGACGTTCCTGCTGGTCGCAACCAACAAGACAGCAGGCATGGGGGCATTCAACTGGACGGCATTAGGCGCGCTGACTTACCCGCTTTACCTGATACATCAAATGATCGGCTTCATGATCTTCAACATCGCCTATCCGGCGGTAAACCCGCACGTCCTGCTGTGGGGCTCTATCGCGTTGATGATCGGTGCGTCTCATGTCATCCACACAAAAATAGAAACCCCCATTGCCAGGCACATTAAAAAAGCCCTGACATTCTCCTTCAAGCGTGTCGAGGCGAATAAGCCCACGTATCTGCAGCCGGTTGAGCGTCAAGTGGACGCTCAACCGCCGAGCCAACACCCTAAATCATCGGCGAAGCGCTGACCACCCGCAGCGCCAATCCTTCGAACGCATCCAGCGTGATGGTGAATTCCCCTTCAGGCGTCAGATCTCCTTCGACCCGCTCATTGATGATGTCGACCACCGGCCCCGGCGCAATGTTGGGCAGGTGCAGGGTTTCAGTGATCGGCGTGGAGCCGAAGTTCAGCGCAGTGATTTGCGTGCCTTTGCCGGCCGGTAATTCGTGGACCATGACCAGCAGCCCCGGATGCTCGACATCCGGAATCAGGATCTGGCGACTGGCGGCAATGTCGTAGGCGCGGCGTGCGGCGAGGATTCGCTTGAGTTGCGAGACGAACGAATCCGGATCCTTCAATTGGCTGGTCAGGCTGCCATACAACGTCTTCGGTCGCGGCATCTGCCCGGCGGAATGTTCTGCTTCGGGGTTGAGGTCGACCAGATCATAAGCGCCGCGATGAATCCACCGGGTGTCGCCGTCGTGCATCAAATGCGCGACCTGTTCGGCCGGCAATGGCAGCGCACCGACCAGATCCCAACCCGACAATGCGAATACGCCGGGCTGCATCGCGTTGTACATCACCAACAGTAAGTGCACCTGGCGAATCTGCTGGATGTCCGCCGTGGTGATCGCGTCCAGATCACGAATTCCCAGCGCGGCCGTGATGATGCTGGCGGTGGTGCAGGACACGCCGTTGGTGACGAATTTCAGGTTGTACGGCGCGTGTTCCCCGGCCAGGCGTTCATACATCTGCTCGCGAATGTGCTCGCGCAGGATGTTGCCGGGGAAGGTCTGCCCCTGATAGAGGAAGTTGTCGTGGGCATGCAGCGTCCAGAAATGCACCAGTTCCAGGGTCAGTTCGTCGTGGTTTTGCAAGGCATGGATCAACGAGCCGGGATCGATGCCGAGGGTGTGCATCTGCCGCAGCATCAGGCGCAGGAACTCGGTATCGCCCATCAGCAGCGCATGCTGGTAGGCCGGTCGGGTGATGAAATCGTATGAAAGATCCGCGCCGCCGTGGGACATGGCGGCGATGTCATCAACGGTCAGGTTGAGTTCCTGAAAACTGAAGCCGCCCGCCTTGCGGATCGCCCCGGCCAGCAACTGGTTGCCGGTGATCGACAGCGGATGGCTTTCCGACCAGGCGGTGCCGTCGAGTTTGCGTTCGACGCCGAGAAAACCGTTGGCATCCAGACGCAGGATTTTCGCGCCCATCACATCGATGGCGTGCAGCGCGTCGCCGATGATCATCTGCTGCGCGGCGAAGGTCGGGTCCAGCCAGTTCAGCGAGGGCTGCCCTTCCTTGAAGTAATGCAGATAGACCCAGCGGCGCGGCTTGCCGTCGACGCCCACCACAACCGGTGTCGCGCTCCAGTCGGTTTCCTTGACCCCGGGCTCGAAGAAGATCACTCGCTGCAATTGGCCGACGATATAGTGCTTGTCGCGGAGCACGTCGACCTGCAACGGGCTGAGGTTTTGCGCATCGCGGCCCTCGGCGATGTCGGGCAGCAACGGCCAGTCTTCTTCGCGGATTTCCACCATGTGGTAGAGGCCGGGATAGTCCTCGTACGCCATCTCGGCCAGGCGAAAATCCGCGCCTTTGCCGGTGTGCGACGGGATCACGTCATCGATGATCACTGCGTTGTGCGCGGCGGCCATGCGCACCAGCGCCTGCAACTGCGCCTCGGTGCCCAGCTGCGGGTCGATGTCGAAACTGATGCGGTCAAAATTACCGTCAATCGTCGGCGTGCGTTCGGTGCCGGTCAGGCCGCCGGACATTTTCAGCGGGCCATTGTGAATGCCCTGAATGCCGATTCTCGACAGCGCATGCCACAAGGTTTCATCGCCCAGGGCTTCCAGCACGGTGCCGTTCTCCCGGGTGACGATGGACGCCGGGTACGCCGTGAACCACACCGACGCCAACGCCGACGCATCGCGCGGCCGGGTATGCGCATAGGGTTGCTGCCACAAACGGCCCTGCCCGGAATAGAGCCTGGCCCGCTGCCGGGCGGCGTGCAGCATGGATTGTTCAACCAGCCAGATCACATGGTTCTTGTCCGCTGCGGTCATAAAAACAATCACCTGTCATTGAAGTCAGAGGCGCGAGGCCCGTGTTCATAGGGCGTCGCTCGTTTTTATATGAGGCCCTGTGGCGGGATTCGTTGCATTGACCGGCGAACGCTTTCAAGTAGAAGGTATCGGCGCCGATACGCGGGAATGAATGCCGATGCCCTGGTGTTGGGTGCATCCAGGCCCGGTGCGGTCTCCAGTTCCAAGGACAAGACCGTCTGCGCCAGCAGGGCCGTCTCACCACCGATTATTACAGCGGCCCTGACCCAGCACTTGTCGCTGGAAGCGGCGTTGAACCAGGGTGGTGGTTCGGATCCGACCGAGAATGAGCTTAGCTCCTGCAAGGGATAGCGGTGAGTTCAGGTTTTTGGGTACGTAACGCGATCACCACAGCCAAAACGATCAACCCCGCCGCCACCGCAAACGTCACCCGCATGCCATTACCGACAAACACCGCGCCCATCGCCGAGGCCCCTGTGATCAACCCCAGATTGCGCGACAGACTGAGCAATCCTGCAATTACCCCGCGCTGATCGGCACTGACCCCTGTCATGATCGAGGTGTTATTCGCCGCCTGAAACAGCGCATAACTGGCGGTGATCACCGCGATGGGAACGACGTAGCCAGGCACACCAAAACCCGCCGGCATGATCGTCAGCACCCCCGCGCCCAACGCCATGGTCGCAAGTGCGACCACCGTCATGCGTTGCGCCCCGAATCGATCCACCAGACGCCCCGCCGGCATCCCGCCCAGCGCCGCCACCAGCGGACCGACCGACAAGGTCAACCCGACCAGCGCGGCGTTCAGCCCCAGCGTGCCCGAGAGATAAAACGGCCCGACCACCAGCGTGGACATCATCACCGTCGACACCAATGCGCTCATGGCCAGGCTCGCACCCAGGCCACGCTCACGGAACAGCGCCAGCTTGATCAAGGGCGACGTGGATCTCGCTTCGACCCACAGGAAAACCCCACCACCGACACCAGCAATCAGCAGCACCCACCCTTCACCCAACGTCATGGCCAGCGCATACGCACCGAGCGTCAACGCCAACAGCAGCGTCCCCGGGAAGTCGAAAGCGCTACGCCGAGCTACCGGCCGATCTGCCGGCAAACAGCGGTAAGCGAGTACAAAATTCAAAACACCCAACGGCACGTTGACCAGGAAGATCGTCTGCCAGCCAAACCCGGAAATCAGCACACCGCCCAACGAAGGTCCTAGCGTAGTGCCCGCCGCCGACATCGTCCCCAGCAAGCCCATGGCGCTGCCGGTTTGCGCTTTCGGCACCGTATCGGCGACAAACGCCACCGTCAGCGCCAACATGATCGCCGCCCCCAGACCTTGCACGGCACGGGCCGCTACCAGCACGCCCAGCGAAGGCGCGAGCCCACAGCCCAGCGAAGCCAGGGTAAAAATGAGGATGCCACCCAACAGCAAGCGTTTGCGCCCGATCAGGTCACCGAGTCGTCCGACGCTGACGATCAACGTCGTGATCGCCAGCAGGTACGCCAGGACAATCCACTGCACGTCTTGAAACGCGGCATCAAAAGCCTGAGCCAACGTCGGCAATCCGGCATTGGCGATGCTGGTGTCCAGGGAAGGCATCAACATCGACAGCGAAAGGCTGGCAAGCGCCCAGCGGACCGGGGTGGAAGGCGTGAGGGTTTTCATGGGCAGGCCCCTTCTGAAAGATTGGCTTTCAGCGTAAGCGCACCGTTGGCATGGCGGAAGACGCAGCGTTTGCACTTGACACATGCACACAACGCCATGTCACCGCCAAGTCGTGCTAACGTTCAGCCATGACCACGCCCGATCTGAACCTGCTGATTACCCTTGATGCCTTGCTCGCCGAAGGCAGCGTGGCCCGCGCCGCCCAACGCTTGCGCCTGAGCCCGTCGGCGATGAGCCGGGCGCTGGCGCGGTTGCGCGAAACCACCGGCGACCCGCTGCTGGTGCGCGCCGGCCGTGGGCTGGTGCCGACACCGCGAGCGCTGGAACTGCGCGAACACGTCAGCCAATTGGTGCAGCACGCCGAAGCGGTACTGCGCCCCGCCGAGCAACTCGACCTCCAGCACCTGACCCGAACCTTCACCCTGCGCACCAGCGACGGCTTCGTCGAAAACTTTGGCCCGGCACTCATCGCCCGTCTCAACGAGCAAGCGCCCGGCGTGCGTTTGCACTTCCTGCAGAAACTCAACAAGGACAGCGCGCTGCTGCGGGACGGAACCGTCGATCTGGAAACCGGCGTGGTCGGTGACACCACCAGCCCCGAAGTGCGCACCCGCGCATTGTTTCAGGACCGCTTTATCGGCGTGGTGCGCGCCGGGCACGGGTTGAACGAGGGCGAGATTACCCCCGCCCGTTACGCCTCTGGCCGGCACATTCTGGTCTCGCGACGTGGACGGGACCGCGGGCCGATGGATGAGGCGTTGCAATCACTGGGGCTGAAGCGAGACATCGTCACCATCGTCGGCGGTTTTTCCGCGGCACTGGCACTGGCCCGCGCCTCGGACCTGATCGCGACCGTCCCCGAACGGCACACGCAAAACCTGCGCGCGGGGTTGCACAGTTTCTCCCTGCCGATCCCGACGCCACCGATCACGGTCTCCATGCTCTGGCACCCGCGCATGGATGCGGACTCGGCGCATCGGTGGTTGCGCGACTGCGTTCGTGAGGTGTGCGCGCAGGGGAACTGATTTTTGCCGCACCCGGGTCTAGACTTCAATCCTTGCCGATACGGTCTGCTGATGTGAGCAAAAGTCATGAGCGACAAAGACGATCTGCGCAAATACTCCTCCCAGGTCATCGACGGCATCGAAGCCGCGCCCGCCCGCGCCATGCTGCGCGCCGTGGGCTTCACCGATGCCGACTTCCAGAAGCCGCAGATCGGCATCGCGTCCACCTGGGCGATGGTCACGCCGTGCAACATGCACATCGACAAGCTCGCCCTTGAAGTCGAAAAAGGTGCCAATGCAGCCGGCGCCAAAGGCGTCATTTTCAACACCATCACCATTTCCGACGGCATCGCCAACGGCACCGAAGGCATGAAGTATTCGCTGGTGTCGCGTGAGGTGATCGCCGATTCGATTGAAGTCGTGGTCGGTTGCGAAGGCTTTGATGGCCTGGTGACCGTCGGCGGTTGCGACAAGAACATGCCGGGCTGCCTGATCGGCATGGCGCGGCTCAATCGCCCGTCGATTTTTGTCTATGGCGGCACCATCCGGCCGGGTGCGGGCCATACCGACATTATTTCTGTGTTCGAGGCTGTGGGTCAGCATGCGCGGGGGGATATCAACGAGATTCAAGTCAAGCAGATCGAAGAAGTGGCGATTCCCGGCCCCGGCTCCTGTGGCGGGATGTACACGGCCAACACCATGGCCTCGGCCATTGAAGCGTTGGGCATGAGCCTGCCCGGTTCCAGTTCTCAGGACGCGATCGGCACTGACAAGGCGTCAGACAGTTACCGCGCCGGCCAGCAGGTCATGGAACTGCTCAAGCTGGACCTCAAACCCCGCGACATCATGACCCGCCAGGCCTTTGAAAATGCGATCCGCGTGGTTATCGCCCTCGCCGGCTCGACCAATGCCGTGTTGCACCTGCTGGCCATGGCGAACGCGGTGGATGTCGACCTGACGCTGGACGACTTCGTCGAACTGGGCAAGGTCTCGCCGGTGGTCGCCGACCTGCGCCCCAGCGGCAAATACATGATGAGCGAACTGGTGGCGATTGGCGGTATCCAGCCGCTGATGAAACGCATGCTCGCCGCCGGCATGCTGCACGGTGATGTGCTGACGGTCACGGGCAAAACCCTGGCGGAAAACCTCAAAGATGTACCCGACTATCCCGAAGGCCAGGACGTGATCCTGCCCTTCGACACGCCGATCAAGAAGGATTCGCACCTGGTGGTGCTGCACGGCAACCTCTCACCCACCGGCGCCGTGGCCAAGATTACTGGCAAGGAAGGTTTGCGCTTTGAAGGCACGGCCCGGGTTTATCACGGTGAGGAAGGCGCGCTGGCCGGGATTCTCAATGGTGAGGTCAAGGCTGGCGATGTGATCGTGATCCGCTATGAAGGGCCCAAGGGTGGGCCGGGTATGCGCGAGATGCTCTCGCCCACTTCGGCGGTGATGGGTAAAGGGTTGGGCAAGGAAGTGGCGCTGATTACTGATGGGCGTTTTTCGGGTGGCTCGCACGGATTTGTCGTGGGGCATATCACGCCGGAGGCGTTTGAGGGGGGACCGATTGCCTTGGTTGAGGATGGCGACAGGATCACCATTGACGCGGAAACCCGGTTGATTACGGTGGACGTGACCGATGCCGTGTTGGCTGAACGCAAGACCCGCTGGGTGCGGCCGGAGTCCAAGTACAAACGTGGGGTGTTGGCGAAATATGCGAAGACAGTGTCCAGTGCTTCGGAAGGGGCTGTGACGGATAAGTATCTTTAGGGTTTTGGATTGGTATTGTTTGAGCTATTGCCATCGCGAGCAGGCTCACTCCTACATTGGATCTCGGTTGTTCACCAATCCAATGGAGGAGTGAGCCTGCTCGCGATGGCGTCTATACAGGCAATATCAAATCAAAGTCTGAACCTATCCACCGACTGCGACAGCTTCCCCGCCAGGCTCGACAATTCATCGGTCGTGGAAGCCGTCTGCCCGATCACCTTGCTGTTGCCTTCCGACATCCCGGCAATCATGTCCACCTGATGGGCGATTTCGTTGCTGGCCAGGCTTTGCTCGCCGATGGTGCGGGTAATGTCGTTGACCAGTTGCGTGGTGCTCAGCGTCGCGTCGAGAATTTCACGAATCGCGCGCTCGACGTCGGCGGTCACGGCCATGCCTTTGTCGACCTGCGCCACGCCCGCTTCCATGCTGGTCACCGCTTCGCGGGTGCTTTGCTGGATGCGCGCGACCATGCTGGCAATTTCCTGGGTGGAGGCGCTGGTGCGGCCGGCGAGGCTACGCACCTCGTCGGCAACCACGGCAAAGCCACGGCCCTGTTCACCGGCCCGGGCGGCTTCAATGGCAGCGTTCAAAGCGAGCAGATTGGTCTGGTCAGCGATGCCCTTGATCACCTGAATGATGTTGAAAATCCCTTCCGACTCCTTGTCCAGCGTGCGGATCACCTGAGCCGACTGCTGCGCGGAACGGGCGATGCCGTCCATGTCTTCGACCACCTGATGAATCACGCGACCACCATCCTTGGCCAGTGACTCGGCCTGGTTGGCCATGTCTAGCGCACGTTCGGCGTGGCGGGTAATTTCTTCGATGCTGGCGGTCATTTCGCTGGCGGCGGCGGCCATGGTGCTGGCGGCGGCACTTTGCTGCTGGCTGCTGTCGGCGACCTGATGGCAACCGCTGCTCAATTGATCACTCATGCCGCTCACACCGTGAGCGTTGCTGCGCACCACTTCGATCATGCCGCGCAAGTCGCGCTGCATGGTTGCCAGACTGCGGATCAATGCGCTGGCTTCGTCCTTTTGCGTCGGCTCGACAATCGGTTCGCTCAAGTTGCCGTGGGCGATGCTTTGGGCAATCCGGCTGGCGGTCTGCAACGGCCCCATGATGCTCAGAATCACCCAGCGCCCCTGAATCAGCAGCAACACCAGGCTGGCGATCAGCACAATGCCAAGGGTGAAGTTGGCACTATGAATGGCTTGCTGGGTACCTTGGCTGGTCTGTTGAGTATTGGTTTCGATCAACTCGCTGAGGGCCGCCATCTGATCTTCCAGTTGGCTGAACGCGGTATTGAAGGTGCCCAGTTCCTTTTGCGCTGCTTCAGGATTTTCCAATGCCAGGCCAACGATGCGCTCGGCCGCGCTGATGTAAGTGTCGAGGCTCGGCTTGACCTTGTTCAGAGCAACCGTGAGGGTGTCGTTGACCGGCAGCTTGAGGTTTTCTCCCAGTACGTCACGAAAATGCTTCGTGTGCTCCTCGATGGAACTGTGTACTTCAGCCTTGCTGCTGGTGCTTTTGCCCAAGCCCACCAACATGGCCGACAACACGTCAGCGCGCAGGGCGTCGTGCATCATGTCGGCTTCGAGGTGGTTGCGCAGCGCGGTCATGCTGACCTCGCTCTCATTCACCGCATCGGCCATCTGCGCGTTGCCCACGTAACTGACCAGACTGACGATCAGCGCGGTCAGCAAACTGGTGCCGATCAACAGGAGTAAACGGAGTTTTATCGACATGGTGCGGCCCTCTGTTGGCACGTCGGCATGATGAAAACGCTATCGACTGTAAACGCCACATATTTAAGGCGGGGCCGGTCCTTTTCGCTTTTTGCGACATGCGGTAGTTAAAGCCGCTGTTTTTTTGCGCCCTTACCTCCTGAACCTAGTTTCAAAACCCCAGTCATACAGGCGCCGTGAATTCCCACTTTCCGTTGTCTCTGATCAGAGCTGTCCGCCTCATGCACCCGACTGTCCACGCCTTGCGCCGCGCCTCGCTGTGTCTTTTGCCTGTGTTTGCTCTATTTGCCTCCCCCGCTCATGCCAATGGCGAACGCCAACTGGTGGCGGCGATCAACGACTACCGTGCCCATCCCCAGCGCTGCGACAGGCGCCCGGCACAACGCCTGGCGCCGCTGGCGCTGAATTCCAACCTGGCGTTGCCCATCGGCTATGGCGGTGGTTTGCGCGATCGGCTGAAGGCTTCCGGGTATTCAGCGTTGACGGTGCGCAGCATTCGGGTGGTCGGCGCGCAGGATGCCGATGAGGCGTTCGACAGGCTTCAGGACGATTACTGCGGGGCGCTGCTGGACGGTCAATACGCCGACATTGGCGTCAGCCGCGCCCGAAGTGAATGGCAAGTGGTGCTCGCGCAGCCGGTGCTCGATCACAAGGTCGGCGATTCGCGAACCGTTGCCAAAGCCTTGCTGGCGCAAGTCAACGCCGCGCGTGCCAAACCCCGGATGTGTGGCGGCCAGCGCTTCTCCGCCGCGCGGCCGCTCAGCTGGAACCCTGCGTTGGGCGCTGCCGCACAAGGGCACAGCAAAGCCATGGCATATGGCAATTACTTCGCCCACCGCGACCCCGACGGCGACATGCCTGCGGATCGAGCCAGGGCCGCCGGTTACCGCGGCCGGCAGATCGGCGAAAACATCGCCGCTGGGCAGAGCTCGCCGAATAAGGCGATGGCCGGATGGCTGGCCAGTCCCGGGCATTGTGCGAACCTGATGAACCCGATGTTTACCCAGGTCGGCGCGGCGTATGCGGCGGATGCTCGCAGCGATGAAGGGGTGTATTGGACGATGCTGTTCGGGGCGCCTTGATCGGCACCACGCCTGCTGCGTTTTTTAGCGCCGGGCCGGGAGGGTGCCGGCTTCAGTTTCGCGTATGATGCTTGCGCGCCAATCGCTGTTGCCAGTTGCCGCCATTGGCGTGCTGGCACTGTTCCTCTGAATCGAACTGCACGTGGGCCGATACCGGACTGACAATGACCTGCGCGTCGGCTAATGCTATCGCCGTCAGTTCGACCATGCGCTCGCCCTGCCCGCCGGCCAATGCCTGATCCTTGTTAGCCTGAGTGTCGAAAACCCAGATCACCCTGAGGCTGGAAGGGAACGCCGCGTAGTCGACATCATGGGTCAACCAGTCAAACCCGACGACTTCCGCTTTGGCGGTTTCACAGGCCTCGGTCAGGGTGGCGACCAGACGACGTTCAATGTGGGTCTGATCGCGTTTACTTAATCCCATGGGGAGTCCTTGTAAGGGTCGAGTTGAAAAACGTCCGGAGCCTACAAATGATGCCTCTACAAATCAAATTGATTCGCCCGTGCTGAAGGGCTCTCCAAGCCCCTCACGGCAGTCAATCCCGACGCCGCCCATAAAAGTTTTTTCCTATCAGCCCCGAATACTCCTCCTATTAGCTGACTTGAGGATACGCGTCTAACCTTATCCCAGCGCTGGCGTCAGCCGGCCGGTTTTGAGCTGATAAGGAGACAGGAATGAGTCAGCAACATGACTAAGCCTGCCGTGGGCCACCGTGATTGCACCTCGTTTTTCGCTGTTCCGATAGCCGTGTGATCAAAACAATCAGTGAATCGAACTGCTGGCCCAGCAGCCTGTGTCATTGCTTTCGCTCGTCGCTATTCCAGAACCCACAAAGGGCCGGATAGCCCGGATGAACACGACCAAAGGTAGCTCGCACATGGCAAATGAATCGAAATGCCCGTTTAACCACGCCGCTGGCGGTGGCACGACAAACCGTGATTGGTGGCCGAATCAACTGAATCTGAAAATCCTGCATCAACACTCTTCCCTGTCCGATCCCCTCGATGAGGGCTTCAACTACAGCGAAGCGTTCAAAAAGCTGGACTTCGCTGCGGTCAAAAGAGACCTCACGGCGCTGATGACCGATTCGCAGGACTGGTGGCCAGCCGATTTTGGTCACTATGGGCCACTGTTCATTCGCATGGCCTGGCACGCCGCCGGTACTTATCGCACCGGTGACGGCCGCGGTGGCGCCGGTTCCGGCCAGCAACGCTTTGCCCCGCTCAACAGCTGGCCGGATAACGTCAGCCTCGACAAGGCACGCCGCCTGCTCTGGCCGATCAAGCAAAAATATGGCCGCAACATTTCATGGGCGGACCTGATCGTACTCACCGGCAACGTCGCGCTGGAGTCCATGGGCTTCAAGACCTTCGGCTTCTCCGGTGGTCGTCCCGACGTTTGGGAGCCGGACGAAGACGTGTACTGGGGCTCCGAAAACAAATGGCTGGGCGGTGATACCCGCTATGGCAAAGAAAACGAGCCCATGCAAGAACCCGGCGACGGCCCGCTCGTGGCTGAACCGGGAGAAAACGAGGAGAGCCGCACCGAACAGGGCCGCAATCTGGAAAACCCGCTTGCGGCCGTGCAAATGGGGCTCATCTACGTCAACCCCGAAGGCCCTGAGGGCAATCCGGATCCCGTCGCCTCCGCCAAGGACATCCGTGAAACCTTCGGCCGCATGGCGATGAACGATGAAGAAACCGTAGCGCTGATCGCGGGGGGGCACGCCTTTGGTAAAACCCACGGCGCCGGACCTGCCGACAATGTCGGTGCCGAGCCCGAAGCCGCCGGACTCGAACAGCAAGGCTTTGGCTGGAAGAACAGTTTTGGCACCGGTAAAGGCGCGGACACCATCACCAGCGGCCTGGAGGTGACCTGGACCACCACGCCGACAAAATGGAGCAACAACTACCTGGAAAACCTGTTCGGCTTCGAGTGGGAACTGAGCAAAAGCCCCGCCGGGGCGAACCAGTGGGTCGCTAAAAACGGCGCCGGTGCCGGCACCATTCCGGATGCCCACGACCCGTCCAAACGGCGCAATCCGACCATGCTGACCTCGGACCTCGCCCTGCGCTTCGACCCGATTTATGAGCCGATTTCACGGCGTTTCCTGGCCAATCCCGATCAACTGGCTGACGCCTTCGCCCGCGCCTGGTTCAAGCTGATCCACCGCGACATGGGTCCCCTCTCCCGCTACCTCGGCCCGGAAATGCCGAATGAAGAACTGCTGTGGCAAGACCCGATCCCGGCGGTCGATCATGCCTTGGTCAACGACAGCGATGTCGGCGCACTCAAGAGCAAAATCCTCGCCTCCGGCCTGTCGGTTTCGCAGCTTGTGTCCACCGCTTGGGCAGCGGCTTCGACCTTCCGAGGCTCCGACAAACGCGGCGGGGCCAACGGCGGACGCCTGCGTCTGGCCCCGCAGAAATTCTGGGCAGCCAACCAGCCGGAACAACTGGCGAACGTGCTGGCGAAACTTGAAAGCATCCAGAACGAGTTCAACAGCGGCGGCAAGAAAGTCTCGCTGGCGGACCTGATCGTGCTGGCCGGTAACGCAGGCGTTGAACAGGCCGCAAAAAATGCCGGGCACACCGTCACCGTGCCATTCACGCCAGGACGGATGGACGCCTCACAAGAGCAAACCGACGTGGAATCCTTCGGCTTCCTCGAACCGATTGCCGATGGGTTCCGCAACTACCTGAAAACCAACTACCGCGTACCGGCCGAGCACTTGTTGATCGACAAGGCGCAATTGCTGACGCTCACCGCGCCAGAAATGACCGCGTTGGTCGGCGGCCTGCGTGTGTTGAACACCAACGTCGGACAAACCCGGCACGGCGTGTTCACCCAGCAACCGGAAGCGCTGACCAACGACTTCTTCACCAATCTGCTCGATATGGGCGTGGAATGGAAACCGACCTCCGAAACCGCTCAAGAGTTTGAAGGCCGGGATCGCAAAACCGGTCAAGTGAAGTGGACCGGGACGCGGGTGGATCTGGTCTTTGGTTCGAATGCGCAATTAAGGGCATTGGCTGAGGTGTATGCGAGCAGCGACGCGAAGGAGAAGTTCGTCAACGACTTCGTGGCGGCATGGACCAAAGTGATGAACCTCGACCGGTTTGACGTGAAGTGAAGCACCAGTGCCACCCCGACCCGGTAACAAGGGCCGGGGTGGCCTGACTCGGCTCGGTGGTGTCAGCGACCGCACACCTCACTGACCAGGAATCAACGCTCTCGATAACGACTATGCCCAAGGGTGTTTTTTCATTACCGGGCTCCAGCACTACAGTGGCCACATCTTCTTCCCCCACTCTGGAGCAACATCATGAAAAGCATCATCGGTCTTGGTTTCGCCCTGTCGGTCCTTGGCGCTACGTCCGCTATCGCCGCCCCGCATGCCACTTCGCAGGTTGTCGCCGCCGTCAAGGTCAGCCAACCGGCGACACTGAACGTGAACACGGTCGGTCTCGATCACAAAGACAGCCAGCCAAGCAAACTCTATGTTGCAGAAAACCGTCCTGAATTCGGCTCGAAATATCAGCGTTATTGATTAACCGCCTTTGCGCTGCTTGAACAAAAAACCCCGGGTAGATCCGATCTCCCCGGGGTTTTTCGTTGAGAGTAGAAACCTGTAGGAGCCGAGCTAGCTCGGCTCCCGCAGTTACATTTATCTCAATAGGTTTACGAAAGTCGCGCTGCCAAGGCTTTGGCCTGCAGCGCTACGTCGGTGACGGCGGTGCTTTCCCACCACATGCCGCGCAACGGCGGGCCCATGGCGAACAGGCGACGGGCGACCTGGCCATCGGCGTTCAATACGGCACCGTCGACCACCGCCGCGATTCCCAGCGCCAATGGTCCCGGTTGAATCAGTCCGCGCGCCAGCAATTGTTGCGGCAACGGTCGAGCGACCCGACGCCAGTCGTATTCGATACCGCTGGAGTTGATCAACGCCGCGCCAGTCACCACACAGGTGTCGGCCTCGCCACGGCGGCGAATGCGGATATTGACGCCGCCCTGCGATGCGGGCTCAAGCCCTTTGAACGACGCGGCCTGAATCCGCAACCGCCCTTCCCGGTGCAACCGTTCCACCAGGGCCGCACTCAACGGCGGTGAGCGGTGGTGATGACTTTCCCACCATGGCCGGACATGCCGCACAAACTGCCGACGTTGCAGGTCCGTCGCCTGATTCCACAACCGTCCAATGTGCGCCCGCACGGTATCGAGCGGTGCTTGCCAGTCGATGCCTTGGGCCATCGCCTCGCGGCATTGACGACGCAGTTCGCGCACCAGTTGCCGGGGGGTGCGAAGGCTGTGATCCGCGGCCAGAAAATCCACCCAGGCCGGCGGTTGCCGTCGCACATGCGGCAGCAAGCCGTGGCGGGAAAACACTTCGATCGGTCCGCGATGCCCGGCCTGTTCCAGCGACACCACGGCATCGACCATGGTCAGGCCGGAACCGATGATCAACACTGTTGATTGTGGATCGAGCTGACGCATCGCGGCGACATCCCACGGATCGAGCGCGGCGGCGTTCAAACCGCTGGACTCGGTCTGTGGTGTGCGCGCGGCGGGGAACATGCCTGTCGCCAGCACCGCATAAGCGCCCTGCAAGCGTTGCCCGTCACTCAAGGTCAGCCGCACCGAATCGTCGTCGGTCTGGAGATCGATTACTTCAGCCTGTACATGCTCGACGGTTGAGCCATTCAACGCGCCGACCGCTCGCGCTTCCGCCAGACGTTGTTGCACGTACACACCGAACAGCCCTCGTGGCGGGAACAACTCGCTGATCGGCACTGGTTGCTCTGCCGATTCCGGCCAGCCACCAGCGGCAATGTGCTCGGTCAGCCATTGCGTCAGGTCATCGGCATTGTCCGGGTCGACGCTCATCCGCGCTGCGTTGCCGTTCAGCGTATGACCCAATTCGACGGCACTGTAGGCTTCGCCTCGACCGAGTTCGGCACGTGGTTCGATCACCAGCACCGAACGGCGGCCCGGCAAGCGCAACAACTGCGCCGCCAGCATCGCGCCGCTGAGGCCGCCGCCGATGATCAGAATGTCAGCGCGGCGAGTGGTTCGGGTCGTCTGTGCGCTTTGGATTTCGCTCATGCCATGCTCGTTGGTGAAATGGAAAGCTGCTGCGTGCCACCTTAATGGGTTGCTCTCCCGCACACAAACCCACCCTTAGTAGGAACGAGCTCGCGATGCGGAGGGTCAGTACACCCTTTGTACTGTCTGACCTGACGCCACGTTCTTCTCCTGCTGCCTCAACGTCGCCAGATCCCGATACCCCGCCCCCGGATGACTCTCCGGCAACCGCGCGCCCTCCCCAAACAACTTCTCGCGCAAGGTCCCCGACGCATACTCGGTCTTGTACACCCCGCGTTTCTGCAACTCCGGGACCAGCAACTGCGCGGCATCAATGAAGGTTTCATGGGTCAGCGCATAAGCCAGGTTAAACCCGTCCACGTCGGTCTCCTCCACCCACTCTTGCAACAAATCGGCAACCGTCTCGGGGCTGCCGACAAACAACGGCCCGAACCCGCCAATCCCCACCCAGTCCGCCAGTTCATTGGGGGTCCAGACCTTGTTCGGGTCCGCTGTGGAAAACGCTTCCACCGCTGATTGAATCGCATTGGTGTGTGCATGCTTGAGTGGTTCATCGGGCTTGAACTGGCTGAAGTCGATGCCGGTCCAGCCAGAAATCAACGCCATCGCGCCTTCGTAGCTGACCCAGGTTTTGTATTCCTCGAACTTGGCTTTGGCCTTCGCGTCGGTTTCGCCGAGGATCACTGTTTGCAGGTTGAAGATCAGGACTTTCCTCGGATCGCGCCCGGCCTCGGCGGCACGCCGACGAATGTCGGCCACGGTTTTCTTCAGCAGCACTTTCGACGGTGCGGCGACGAACACGCACTCGGCATGCTCGGCCGCAAACTGCTTGCCACGACTTGAAGCGCCAGCCTGATACAGCACCGGCGTGCGCTGTGGCGAAGGTTCGCAGAGGTGAATGCCTGGCACCTGGAAGTGTTTGCCGACGTGACGGATCTCGTGGATCTTGCTCGGGTCGCTGAAGAGCCGCCGCTCGCGATCACGCAGAATGGCGCCCTCTTCCCAACTGCCTTCCCAGAGCTTGTAGCAAACCTCCAGGTATTCCTCGGCGAAGTCGTAACGGGCGTCATGTTCGGTCTGGCTCTTCTGACCGATATTCTTGGCGCCACTCTCCAGATACGACGTGACGATGTTCCAGCCGGCACGGCCCTTGGTCAGGTGATCCAGGGTCGACAGGCGTCGGGCGAACGGATACGGGTGCTCAAACGACAACGAGGCAGTCAGGCCAAACCCCAAATGCTCGGTCACGAGGGCCATCGGCGGAATCAGTTGCAGCGGATCGTTGACCGGCACTTGCGCAGCCTGACGGATCGCCGCCTCACCGTTGCCGTTGTAGACGTCGTAAATGCCCAGCACGTCGGCAATGAACAAGCCGTCGAACTTGCCCCGTTCAAGGATTTTCGCCAGGTCGGTCCAGTATTCGAGGTCCTTGTATTGCCACGAACGATCGCGTGGATGCGCCCACAAGCCCGGCGACTGGTGGCCGACGCAGTTCATGTCGAAGGCGTTCAGGCGAATTTCGCGGGAATTACGTGGGGGCTGGGCTGGGGTTGTCATGGGCCGACTCCGGGATTCTGATAAAGGCTCCAGGACCTTTTGCAGGAGTCGTGCCCGAATACTATCCTGAGCTATTTCAACGGGTTGGCGAACCTTCCAAGAAAAATCTGCAGCTATAGAAAGGCAAAGTGTCTATCCACTGTTGATCGGCAAACAGTCAGATCACCACGTTGCGCACAAACCGCGCCGCCACCGCGCCATCGTTGCGATAGGCATGAGGCTGGTTGCTGGCGAACATGAAAAACTCACCGGCAGCGATGTGCTGTGGCGTATCACCCAACATCAGGGTCAGGCAGCCTTCGAACACGTAAATCTGTTCACTCCAGCCTTCGGCATCCGGTTGCGACGGATAAACCTCACCTGGTTGCAGGCACCATTCCCATTGCTCCACTTCGCGAGTCGCGGTGGCCTTGGACAATAAAACAGCTTTGCTGCCGGGGATTAATCCGGCCCAGGCCACTTCGTTGATGCGACTCGCATCGCGGGCGTCCGAGGCCTGAATAAGGTCGCTGAACCTCACGTCCAGCGCTTCGGCCACGCGATCGAGGGTGGTCAGGCTGACGTTCTTTTCGCCGGCCTCGATGGCCACCAGCATCCGGCGGCTGACCCCGGACTTTTCGGCCAGCGCGGTCTGGCTCATGTCGGCGGCATGGCGCAGGCGCCGAACGTTTTGGCTGACGTGCTGGAGGACCGAAGCCCGTTGCGTGGAATCTTTGTGCACTATATTGCTCACTTGGTGGGGTTGGGCAGTATACTGCGCAACATTCGGCGCATTGTGCGTCCCCCTCAGGTAGCGTGCAAGGTCATGACGTCGGTGAACTCCTCTTCCCCCCGTTTCTCACGGTTCAGCACAGCCGAGTGCGTGCTGGTGCTGATCACCATGGTCTGGGGCGGCACCTTTTTGTTGGTGCAGCACGCCATGACCGTCAGCGGCCCGATGTTTTTCGTCGGCCTGCGCTTCGCCGCTGCCGCGAGTCTTGTGGCACTGTTCTCCTGGCGCCACTTGCGGGAACTGACCTTGTTCGAACTCAAGGCCGGGGCCTTTATCGGTGTGGCGATCATGCTCGGGTACGGCTTGCAGACCGTGGGCTTGCAGAGCATTCCCAGCAGTCAATCGGCGTTTATCACGGCGTTGTACGTGCCCTTTGTGCCGCTGCTGCAATGGCTGGTGCTGGGACGTCGCCCGGCGTTGATGCCGAGCATCGGGATCATGCTGGCGTTTACCGGGCTGATGTTGCTGTCGGGACCGTCCGGCGCTTCGTTCAATTTCAGTCCCGGTGAAATCGCCACGCTGATCAGTGCCATTGCAATTGCCGCAGAGATCATTCTGATCAGTACCTATGCCGGTCAGGTCGATGTGCGGCGGGTGACGGTGGTGCAATTGGCAACCACCTCGGTGCTGGCGTTTCTGATGGTGGTGCCGACCCAGGAACGCATTCCAGACTTTTCCTGGCTGCTGTTGTGCAGCGCGTTGGGGCTGGGCGCGGCGAGTGCGGCGATTCAGGTGGCGATGAACTGGGCGCAGAAGAGCGTTTCGCCGACGCGGGCGACCTTGATTTATGCGGGCGAGCCGGTGTGGGCCGGGATTGTCGGGCGGATCGCCGGGGAGCGGTTGCCGGCGATTGCGCTGGTGGGCGCGGGATTGATTGTGGCGGCGGTGATTGTGAGTGAGTTGAAGACCAAAGGTAAGGGGACTTCGGCTGAGGGAGAGTTGGAGCGGGAAACCTCGGTTGAACCTTGATCATTCTATTGCCGGATAGATCGCTATCCCGAGCTTGCTCGCGAAGGGGCCAAACCTGCTGAAAACTGGCCCTGGAAACCATGTGATTCCGCCTTTTTCCGTCTACCGTGAAGGATTCTGCGACAGCTTGGCGTTTGGCGATCTTGGGAGTGGCACGTATGATGCTTCACAAACTTCCGCAGATTAGAAGCCTATGTCCCTGATAGTTCTACTGCTTCTGCCTTTTATCGGCAGCTGTCTGGCAGCCGTCCTGCCACACAACGCACGCAATACCGCCCCCCTGCTGGCCGGCCTGATCGCACTGATCGGCACGGTCCAGGTCGCGCTCATGTACCCGCAAATCGCCCATGGCGGTGTGATCCGCGAAGAATTCTTCTGGCTGCCAAGCCTCGGCCTTAACTTCGTCCTGCGCCTGGACGGCTTCGCCTGGTTGTTCTCGATGCTGGTGCTGGGCATCGGCACGCTGGTGTCGTTGTACGCGCGCTACTACATGTCGCCGGACGATCCGGTGCCCCGGTTCTTCGCATTTTTCCTGGCGTTCATGGGCGCCATGCTCGGGCTGGTGATTTCCGGCAACCTGATCCAGATCGTGTTTTTCTGGGAGCTGACCAGCCTCTTCTCGTTCCTGCTGATCGGTTACTGGCACCACCGCAGCGACGCGCGACGCGGCGCCTACATGGCGCTGATGGTCACAGGCGCAGGCGGTTTGTGCCTGCTGGCGGGGGTCATGCTCCTCGGCCATGTGGTCGGCAGCTATGACCTGGACAAGGTCCTGGCCGCCGGCGAGCTGATTCGCGCACATGCCCTCTACCCTATTCTGTTACCCCTGATCCTGATCGGCGCCTTGAGCAAAAGCGCCCAATTCCCCTTCCACTTCTGGCTGCCCCACGCGATGGCGGCACCGACGCCGGTCTCGGCCTATCTGCACTCGGCGACCATGGTCAAGGCCGGGGTGTTTCTGCTGGCACGGCTGTGGCCTTCGTTGTCCGGCAGCGAAGAATGGTTCTACATCGTCAGCGGCGCCGGCGCCTGCACCCTGTTGTTGGGCGCGTACTGCGCGATGTTCCAGAACGACCTCAAAGGGTTGCTGGCCTACTCGACCATCAGCCACCTGGGCCTGATCACTCTGCTGCTGGGCTTGAACAGCCCGCTGGCGGCCGTCGCCGCAGTGTTTCACATTCTCAACCACGCAACCTTCAAGGCTTCGTTGTTCATGGCCGCCGGGATCATCGACCACGAAAGCGGCACCCGCGACATTCGCAAGCTCAGCGGCTTGATCAAGCTGATTCCGTTCACCGCCACCCTGGCCATGGTCGCCAGCGCCTCGATGGCCGGTGTGCCGCTGCTCAACGGTTTCCTCTCGAAAGAAATGTTCTTCGCCGAAACCGTGTTCATCAATGCCACAGCCTGGGTCGAGTGGAGCCTGCCAATCGTCGCGACCATCGCCGGCACCTTCAGCGTCGCCTATTCACTGCGTTTCACCGTAGATGTGTTCTTTGGCCCGACCGCCACCGACCTGCCGCACACCCCGCACGAACCGCCGCGCTGGATGCGTGCGCCGGTAGAATTGCTGGTGTTCACCTGCCTGGTGGTGGGGATGTTCCCGGCGCAAGTGGTCGGTTCCATCCTGGCCGCCGCGGCCCTGCCGGTGGTCGGCGCAACCCTGCCGGAATACAGCCTGGCGATCTGGCACGGCTTGAACGCGCCGATGATCATGAGCTTGATCGCCATGTCCGGCGGCATCGTGCTCTATCTGCTGCTGCGCAATCAGCTCAAGCGCGGGCGCTTCAAATACCCGCCGGTGATTGGCCGGTTCAACGGCAAGCGCCTGTTCGAGCGCGGCCTGGTGATCATGATGCGCCTGGCCCGTCGCCTGGTGCACCGGATCAGCACCAACCGCCTGCAAACCCAATTGTTCCTCGTGGTGCTCGCCGCCGTGCTGGCCGGGCTGATCCCGATGCTTCACAGCAGCCTGAGCTGGGGCGAGCGGCCGAAAATCCCCGGTTCAATCGTGTTCGTGACCCTGTGGCTGCTGGCGATTGCCTGCGCCCTCGGCGCAGCGTGGCAGGCCAAGTATCACCGGCTCGCGGCCCTGACCATGGTCAGCGTCTGCGGCTTGATGACCTGCGTAACCTTCGTCTGGTTCTCCGCGCCGGACCTGGCGTTGACGCAACTGGCGGTCGAAGTGGTGACCACGGTGCTGATCCTGCTGGGCCTGCGCTGGCTGCCACGACGGATCGAAGAAGTCTCGCCACTACCGAGCACCCTGCGCAAGGCGCGCATCCGACGTATCCGCGACTTGCTGCTGTCGACCGGGGTCGGTGGCGGCATGGCCTTGCTGGCCTACGCGATGCTGACGCGCCAGACGCCCAACGACATTTCCTCGTTCTACCTCAGTCGCGCCCTGCCCGAAGGCGGCGGCAGCAACGTGGTCAACGTGATGCTGGTGGACTTCCGTGGCTTCGACACCCTCGGTGAAATCACCGTGCTGGTGGCCGTCGCCCTGACCGTGTTCGCCTTGCTGCGACGCTTCCGCCCGCCGAAAGAAAGCCTGCAGCTGCCGGCGCAGCAACGCCTGTTGGCACCGGACGTGGTCACCGATCTGGTCAACCCGCGCCACGCCAGCGATACCGCACTGGGTTTCATGATGGTTCCGGCGGTGCTGGTACGCCTGCTGCTGCCTATTGCCCTGGTGGTGTCGTTCTACCTGTTCATGCGCGGGCACAACCAACCGGGCGGCGGTTTTGTCGCCGGGCTGGTGATGTCGGTGGCGTTCATCCTGCAATACATGGTCGCCGGCACGCAGTGGGTCGAGGCGCAAATGAGCCTGCGACCGCTGCGCTGGATGGGCACCGGGCTGCTGTTCGCCACGGTCACCGGGCTTGGGGCCATGGTGGTCGGTTACCCGTTCCTGACCACCCACACCTGGCATTTTTCACTGCCGGTACTGGGGGACATTCACATCGCCAGCGCGCTGTTTTTCGACGTTGGCGTGTATGCCGTGGTGGTCGGTTCGACGCTGTTGATCCTCACCGCCCTCGCTCACCAATCGGTTCGCGGCCACAAAACCGCGGCCCAGCCTAAACCCGTCGCCACGCAAGGAGCCGTCTGATGGAAGAAGTCATCGCAATCGCGATCGGCGTGCTTGCGGCCTCCGGCGTCTGGCTGATCCTGCGGCCACGGACCTTTCAGGTGGTGATGGGCCTGTGCCTGCTGTCCTATGGCGTCAACCTGTTCATCTTCAGCATGGGCAGCCTGTTCATCGGCCGCGAGCCGATCATCAAGGATGGCGTGCCGCAGGACTTGTTGCATTACACCGACCCCCTGCCGCAAGCACTGGTGCTGACCGCCATCGTGATCAGCTTCGCCATGACCGCATTGTTTCTGGTGGTACTGCTCGCTTCCCGGGGCTTGACCGGGACCGACCATGTGGATGGCCGGGAGCCTAAAGAATGAATGCGATGACGCACCTGATCGCCGCACCGATTCTGCTGCCGCTGCTGACCGCCGCCATCATGTTGATGCTCGGCGAGAAACACCGCCCGCTGAAGGCCAAGATCAACCTGTTCTCCAGCCTGCTCGGCCTGGGAATTTCCGTGTGGCTGCTGCAATGGACACAAACCACTGGCGTGCCGGGTTCCATCGGCGTGTACCTGCCGGGCAACTGGCAAGTACCGTTCGGCCTGGTGTTGGTGGTCGATCGGCTGTCGGCCTTGATGCTGGTGCTGACCGGGATCATCGGTGTCAGCGCCTTGCTGTTCGCCATGGCCCGTTGGGACGGCGCCGGGTCAAGCTTCCACGCGCTGTTCCAGATTCAATTGATGGGGCTGTACGGTGCGTTCCTGACCGCCGACCTGTTCAACCTGTTCGTGTTTTTCGAAGTACTGCTGGCGGCGTCCTACGGCTTGATGCTGCACGGCTCGGGCCGGCCGCGGGTGTCGGCGGGGCTGCATTACATTTCGATCAACCTGTTGGCATCGTCGCTGTTTCTGATTGGCGCGGCGCTGATTTACGGCGTCACAGGCACGCTGAACATGGCCGACCTGGCGCTGAAAATCCCGCTGGTGCCGGAAGCTGATCGCGGCTTGCTGCATGCCGGCGCGGGGATTCTCGCGGTGGCGTTTCTGGCCAAGGCCGGGATGTGGCCGCTGAACTTCTGGCTGGTGCCGGCCTACTCCTCGGCCAGCGCTCCGGTGGCGGCGATGTTCGCGATCATGACCAAGGTCGGTGTCTACACCTTGCTGCGCCTGTGGACGCTGCTGTTCTCCGGTCAGGCCGGGGCGTCCGCCTACTTTGGCGGCGACTGGCTGATCTACGGCGGCATGGCGACGATTGTCTGCGCGGCATTGGCGATTCTGGCGGCGCAACGCCTGGAAAAGATGGCCAGCCTGAGCATTCTGGTGTCGGCCGGGATCCTGCTGTCCGCCATTGGTTTCGCCCAGCCAAACCTGATCGCGGCGGCGCTGTTTTATCTGGTCAGCTCGACCCTGGCGTTGAGTGCGTTGTTCCTGCTGGCCGAGTTGATCGAGCGCTCGCGCTCGGTCAATGAACTGCCGCTGTTCGACGACGCCGACCTGATTGCGCGACCATCGCCGGCCGCGCAACCGCTCAAAGGCATTAACCTCGATGACGACCAGAAAGCCGTAGTCGGTCAGGTAATTCCCTGGACCATGGCCTTCCTCGGCCTGAGCTTCATTGCCTGCGCGCTGCTGATCATTGGCATGCCGCCGCTCTCCGGGTTCATCGGCAAACTCAGCCTGCTCAACGCCCTTCTCAACCCGTTGGGCCTGGGGAATGGCGTCGGCGAACCGGTATCGAATGCGGCGTGGGGATTGCTGGCCCTGTTGATTCTGTCGGGGCTCGCCTCGTTGATCGCATTCTCGCGCCTGGGCATCCAGCGTTTCTGGACCCCGCAAGAACGCCCATCACCGCTGCTGCGTCGCTTTGAATGCGTGCCGATCATCCTCCTGTTGGGGCTGAGCATTGCACTCACCTTCAAGGCTGAACCGCTGCTGCGCTACACCCAAGCGGCCGCTGACACCTTGAACAACCCGCAGCAATACGTGATGGCGGTGCTCGGCACCCGTGCGGTGCCAAGCCCGGAAGCCAAGGCGGCGATGGCGGAGGTGCAGCCATGAAGCGCTTGTTCCCTGCTCCCTGGTTGTCCTTGGCACTCTTGCTGTTATGGCTGGTGCTGAACCAGTCGATCAGCCCTGGCAATCTGCTGCTCGGTGCGATGCTGGGTTTCTGCGCGCCGTTGATGATGCGCCGGTTGCGGCCGCTGCCCATTCGCATTCGTCGTCCGGGGGTGATCCTGCGCTTGCTGCTGCTGGTCGGTCGCGATGTGGTGGTGTCCAACCTCGCCGTGGCCTGGGGCGTGCTGAACGCCGGTCGCCGTCCGCCCCGCTCGCGATTCATCAAGGTGCCGCTGGACTTGCGTGACGCCAACGGCCTCGCCGCGCTGTCGGCAATCTGCACCGTAGTGCCTGGCACCGTCTGGTCGGAACTGGCGCTTGATCGCAGCATCCTGTTGCTGCATGTGTTCGATCTGGATGATGAAGCGCTGTTCATCCAGCACTTCAAGGCGACCTATGAGCGCCCCTTGATGGAGATCTTCGAATGAGCGCGCTGCTGTCGAACGCCATCCTGGCGAGCCTGTTCCTGTTTTCCGTGGCGATGATCCTGACGCTGCTGCGTCTGTTCAAAGGACCATCGGCCCAGGATCGGGTACTGGCGCTGGATTACCTGTACATCATCGCGATGCTGATGATGCTGACGCTCGGCATTCGTTATGCCAGTGACACCTATTTCGAGGCGGCGTTGTTGATCGCCCTGTTCGGCTTCGTCGGCTCGTTTGCCCTGGCGAAATTCCTGCTGCGTGGCGAGGTGATCGAATGACTGGCGAACTGTCGCTGTGGGTTGAGATTCCAGTGGCGATTCTGCTGCTGCTCAGCAGTCTGTTTGCGCTCATTGGCGCCATTGGACTGGTGCGGATGAAAGATTACTTCCAGCGCATGCACCCACCGGCGCTGGCCTCGACCTTGGGCGCGTGGTGCGTGGCACTGGCATCGATCATTTACTTTTCGGCGCTCAAATCGGGGCCGGTGCTGCATGCGTGGCTGATTCCGATTCTGTTGGCGATTACCGTGCCGGTGACGACCTTGTTGCTGGCTCGGGCGGCGCTGTTTCGCAAGCGCATGGCTGGGGATGATGTGCCGGCGGAGGTGAGTAGTCGGCGGAATGAGAGGGGCAGCTGAATCCGGGGATTTGTATTGACGGGGAGGGCCTCATCGTCGGAACGCTGCCCGGAGCGAGCTTGGTCGCGATGGCATTTTCCGCAACCACTCAAATCCAGGCCACCGCCAACAACCCCGCCCCCAACGCCACGCACAACGGCGAATACACCCAGGTATCGAGCCGGGCAAACTTCGAATCCTTCACCTCTTTGAAAAAACCCACCAAGTTCGAATCGCCAATCGCCCGGGCGAACATCAGTATCGCGATGCCACTGATCACCCATTGCAGCCACCCATCCTGCACCGCCGGCAAGCACAGCCCGCCCCGCAGGCACACCAGCATCGCGATCAGCAGCAATCCCACCGCCACCAGCAACGTCACCAACCCCGACGGCTTGAACGCAGGCCTTGATTGCGCGCCGCCCTCCCCGGGCAATCGCGGTACTGCCGCCTCACTGCCTACTTTGCCGCCCGATGCCCAGTACACATGGACCAGGCTTATCATCAGAAAGATTGAAGCCATCCATTGCGCAACCAACAGGTTCATATTCAGTTATCCATCCAGTGAGAGCGCACGCGCTCCGGGCGGTGATAGCGAATGCAGTTGTGTGGAGCACCTGTTTACTTCAGGTCGGCGGAGACCTTATCAGCCACCTCCTTGGGTAGCCATGCCTTCCAGACGTCCGGGTGCGCCTTCATGAACGCTTCCGCGGCCTGGCGAGGCGGAGTGTGTTTTTCGCTCATCTCGGCCAGGGCCTTGTTCAATGGATCGATGGGCAAATCGACCTTGCTGAAGAACTCAGTGATCTGCGGGTACTGTTTTTGAAACGGCGTAGACACACCGATGGACAGCTTCGAGGCCAGTGAACGGGTCGGTTTTGGATTCGGATTGTCAGCGTCTGTCAGGGTCTTCCAGGCTTCGGCGTCGAACGGTGGCTCCTCCAGCTGGATCAGCTTGAAGCGTCCGAGCAAGGGCGTCGGTGACCAGTAATAGAACAGCACCGGCTTGCCGCGATGGATCGACGAGGTGATTTCCGCGTCCAGCGCCGCTCCGGAACCGCTGCGAAAATTCACGTAGCTGTCGTTCAGGCCATAGGCAGTGAGCTTCTGCTTGTTCACCACTTCCGAGGTCCAGCCGATCGGGCTGTTGAGGAAGCGGCCCTTGCCAGGGGATTCCGGGTCGCTGAACACGTCTTTGTACTTGGGCAGGTCGCTGACACTGCGCAGCCCCGGCGCCAGTGGCTTGATGCCTTTGGCCGGGTCGCCCTTGATCACGTACTCCGGAACCCACCACCCTTCGGTCGCGCCTTTGACCGTATCGCCCAGGCTGGCGACCTTGCCTTCGGCCTCAGCCTTGACCCAGACCGGGCTGCGGCCGGCCCACTCTTCACCAATGACCTGAATGTCATTATTGGCCAGGGCGGTCTCCAGGGTGATGGTGGTGCCCGGCAAGGTATCCGTCGGTAGCCCGTAGCCCTTCTCGACAATGATCCGCAGGATATCGGTGATCAAGCTGCCGCTTTCCCAGTTCAGGTCGGCGAAGTGGATCGGTGCCTGGGCGGCGAACACCGGAACAGGTGACATCAACAACCCGAAACTGGCCACGGACGCAGCCAGTAACCGTCGAAATCCTTTCATGCTTTTGCACCTCGTGCTGTTCACAGCAATAGCAGAATGGCCTGATGAAAGACCGCGAGCCTCAAAATATTCAGTCAATTGACTGTAGTAGAGGATCCTGATTTCGAGGGACGGGATTTAATTTTCGGAAGATTCCTGCAAGAGGGATAGCTCTCTTCTGACCATGCTGGCGTACGCCGCCGGGCGCAGCGTATAGAGCTGTGACGCCACCCAATTCAGCCAGGCTCCCTGCAGAACAGCCTTGTGCTCGAACAACCGAAGGGCTTCAGTATGGGCACTGGCCTGGTTCTGTTCGTGGAAGTCGGCGCGGGTCAGGGTCATTACTCGCTGGCCTTGAAGGTCACCAGCTCGCCCTTGCGCCACTTGGCGGCCTTGGCGGTCACGGCTTTCAGGGTTTTGGTCAGGCCTTCCTGCAGCTGTTGATGAGCGGCAAACACCATCACCACGCTATGACCTTCCTTGAACACAATCGCCTGACCATCGGCGGTGGTGACAAATGCGTAATCGCCCAAGCCATACACCGTCAGTTTGATCTCACGGAACTTGATGTCCAGCTTGCCGCCTTCGCGACTGGGCAGTACCGAGGCGCTGAAATGATCGCCAACCTTGAGTTTGAGTCCTGGCTTGTCATCCACCACCAGTGCTTCTTCGGTGTCGATCTCGGCAATGTAAATGCCTTCGGCGCTCTGTTCGGTGACATAGACGAAACGAGATTGAAACTGTTTAACCAACTTTGCGCGCAAATCACCCAGCACGAACAAAGCATGCATATCGAGATTACTTACTGCCAAGGAAACATCCCCACATCTGAAATGAATGCCGCACGCAGGAAAAACGCGCAGCAGAAAAAAGCGGCCATGCCGAGGGTCTAGCTAAAAAACCGGGTTGAAATCCTGATCCGGGCAGAGGGCTTATGCATCGCGAGGTCAGTGAGCGTACTGGATTAACACTCGCGCCGTCTTCCCTCAACGTCGTCAGATGTTGAAGGAAAATGCCCTTCTTGCTGCCAGAGGAAACAGGACTACCAACTTTAAGGAAAAAACCCTACAAGAAAAGCACTTTTCCGACATATCGCACGCAAAAAATTGCTTTAGATGGGCACCATTCGCCCAACCTTGATGGCGATTCTAGAGCAGCGATGCTGACAGAGACTAGCCAAAACGGCATACATACGTCGGCAAAACAATGAAAAGGACTTCATATGTGCACAATGACTCACTTTGCAACCGACCAATCGCCTTACACGCACGACGCCTTAGCGCTGTCGCAGGCGTTACACGAACAACCGCCCTTCCCTCCTGTAAGCCCTGCCCGCCCCAGGTTTCAGGTCGTCCTGGCCGGTAACGCGTTTTTCCATATCAAGGAAACTTCCACAGGACGTGTCAGAGGTTTCCGCGGTGACCACAACCAGGCTTGTGCGCTTGCTCGCTCACTTGAATCACGCGAATAAAGCCACGCCTGAGTTCATTCCAATAGTCGTTTCGTCACACCGTCGAGTTAACTCAGCCGTCGGCGGGCAACTACTGCCATACTGCCCGCCCCATGAAACCCGTTCCCACGTCGGACGGCGCTCAAAACAACAAAACATTTCCAAGGGAAGGCTGCTACGTGACGGAATTTGATATCGGCGAATTTATTATCCGGGGCGAAGCCAGAGAGATCGACGGCGAATTCCAGGCAGTGATAGTCATGCGCGCCAAACCAAAATTGACCACGGTGACGTATCACCAGGTCGAGAAAGATCGCTGGTTCAAAACGGCAGATGTCGCCGCCATCGCGGCTCAGGAAGCGGCCATTGAACTGAAGGCAGCCGTCGATGCAGGTGCACTGAAAGCCTGATCCTGGAATTTGCCGTCTATGCTCACTCCTGCTTTGAAACATCCATCGAACTCCTGAAGCGCGGCCGCCTCAGATGCATTGAAGCCGCCCTTCAGATCTCGCATTCGACGCGACCCACCAGGAGATGAACATGGATTCACCTACACACGACTTGAAAGGTTTGTTCGACCAACTCGGCCTGGACTCCAGCCAGAAAGGCATCGACGATTTCATTGCCAAGCATTCACCGTTGGCCGACGACAAGAAAATGATCGACGCCGAGTTCTGGACCCCGCAGCAAGCCGGCTTCCTCAAAGAACAACTGCGTGAAGACGCCGATTGGGCGCGAGTGGTCGACGACTTGAACCTGCGCCTGCACCAGGTTCACTAGCCCGCACACTCAGTGCAGGCTGCCCGCTGACTCGACGTTCAATTGCGCCAGCCAGGCAGCCCTGCACTCCTCTGCCTCACCGCGACTGGAAAACGCCGTCCCCCGGCGCTCGCCGTTGAGCAGTACCACCCAACAAACGCTCTGCCCCATCGCGCGCAAACAGGCGGGCACCCCGCTGCCAATCATCACCGCGACATCCACTTTGCTTTGCATGTTGGCCTCTCGAATTTCATTAGCAACCTAACAATGAAGGCATGTTAATGAGTTCATCCGAGAGGAAACAGCAACGAGGCTGCACAGCTTCGTTGCCGGAATCGTAACAATCGCCAGCGGCTAGCGCGGCCCTTGTGGTTTGTAACCCAGGCGCAAACCGCCCCAATGCCGGCCCTTCACGAGGATCGGCACCGAGAGATCGTGCATCAGTTCGCCGGTGTCGCGGGTATACGTTTGCAACAACACCGGCTGTTGATGGCTGCCACAGCGGATGCCGGTACGATCAGCGAATTTTCGTTTGGTGCGGTTTTGCAAGGTATCGACCTTCGTGTCGCCCGTCAGCGGCTGGCTGAAGACCGTGTTATGAGTCGGCACATAACCCTGCTGTGTGCAGGCGATGGCAAACACCAGCCCTTCATGACGCGGCAACAACGGCTCCTGAATCGTCGGCAGGACCTGATCGGTGTAGCGGTCGAAACGGGTCTGGAACTTGGCCGGGCTGGTATTGGGCATCGCCTGATAATTGCGATCAAACAAGTCATCGAGACTGACGCGTCCCTGGTCGATATCCGCTTCGAAACGCGCGGCAATCTGGCTTGCGCCCTCCCGGGCCAGGTCATAAATCCGTTGGTGATAGTCATCCAGTCCGACTTCGGCCAGGCGCTCGCTGATGGATTCGGCCTGTCCTTCCATTTGCACGGCGGCCAGGGCCAGGCGCTGGGTCTGCTGGTCGCTGATCGCCAGATCGCTGCGCATCTGTTCGATGGCATGAAACAGGCTGTCGAGTTGTTCGCGATTGGTGTCGGCGCCACGGGCGATTTCCCCGACCTGATGCTCGACACCCGCCGCCAGGCGCGCAATGTTTTCCAGGTGCTGACCGGTATGCTCGACTTGCTCGACACCGGTATCGAGGTCGCTGGAGAGTTGGCGGATCTGCTCGACGACCTGGGCGGTGCGTTGCTGGATATCGGCGACCATCTCGCCGACTTCACCGGTCGCCGTCGCGGTCCGCGCGGCCAAGCCCCGGACTTCATCGGCCACCACCGCGAAACCGCGCCCGTGCTCTCCGGCCCGCGCCGCTTCGATCGCGGCGTTCAACGCCAGCAGATTGGTCTGGCTGGCGATGGACTGGATTACAAGCGTCACCCGCTGGATATCGTCGCTGCGCAGGCTCAGGGCCTCGATCAGCTCGCGACTGTTGCTGGCGCGTTCGCTGAGTTGATGCATGCGGGCGATGGACTCGATCAACTCCTGGCGCCCGGCGGCACCGCTCTGATGCGCTTCACTGGCGGCGCCGAGCGCTTCGCGGCTGAGTTTGGAAGTGACTTCCTCGGTCGCGATCATCGCCTCGGCATTGCGGACAATCTGCGCCGCCGCGCTGAGTTGCGACTGCAGCTTGTCCGCCAGTTGCTTGACTGAAAAGGCCACGCCAGCCGCAGACAGTGCGTTATGACTGGTGGTGTAGGAAAGATCGCGGGTCAATGTGGTGATGGCGCTGGCGTTTTCCGCCGGCGAATCTTGAGGCGCAGCGCGGGAACGCAGACGCGGCAACCAGATAATCAACACCGCCAACGGCAAGCCGAGGTAAAGCGGCCATCCACCCAGCGCCATGCCGCACAACAACAGCATCAGGGCGATGCTTTGCAGGGTCGGCGTCAGCCAGGGGCTTTTCGGCAAAAGTACTGGCGCAGGCGCGGCCGTCGCCAGAGATCCGTCTCTCGTCATCTTCGTCACCCCACGATCTTCTAATTGTTGTCTTCGCATTAAACGCCACTACAAGGCCATTATCTATGGTCCATTAGTCGTGGGTAGTGCAGCAGATCAATAGAGGCGCATGAGCTTTTTTACAGACGAAAAAAAGCATCGCGGGCCAGCCTTGCTCCTTTGGGAGTGAGGCTCGCCCGCGATGCGGGGCGCTACGAAATCAGGCCTGACGCTGGTGCTTGTCGATCTGTTCGTGACGCTCTTGCGCTTCGATGCAGTACTTGGTGGTCGGGCTGATCAGCAGGCGTTTCAGGCCAATGGCCTCGCCGCTGTCGTCGCACCAGCCGAAGCTGTCTTCTTTGATGCGTTCCAGAGCCTGTTCCAACTGAGGCAGCATGCGCTGGTCGCGATCGATCGCGTTGACCAGCCAGGTGCGCTCTTCTTCGACCGAAGCCGCGTCTGCCGGATCGGCCGGGGTGTCCAGGCTCTCGATGGCGATGCGGTTCTGCTCGATGCGCTCATGGGTTTCGACTTTCATGTTCTGCAACAGCTCGCTGAAAAAAGCATGTTGCTCAGCATTCATGTAGTCATCCGCCGGCATGGCCAGCAACTTGTCCTTTGTCATTGATATCTCTATAAAAAAACGTGCATTAAGGCGAATTAGGGAGCGTTCCGGCGGACCTGTTGAAGGCCATCGGAAAGGCGCCGTTTATTCCAAGCGCCACCCGGCACTCAATTTACGAGGGGCGGCAGTCTAAGGCCGACTTGAGGCCCCAGCAACTGAAAAGTCAGCGAATTTGTCCGACAAGGTACGCAAAGTGCTCTACTGCGACCGTTGCGGCGGTTATCGGAGTGCGTTTATAGCAAGAAATTCAATCGAGCGGCTGTATATAGAAGACAAACGGCCGCACAAGCCCTCCCTTTGCTTGCAGGATGCGGATCCTCAGCTAAGGTTGACCGTCCCGAAAAGGGTCCTCTGCAGGAGTGTATTGATGAAGCTGATCGGCATGTTGGATTCACCCTACGTACGGCGCGTGGCCATTTCTGCCCAACACCTGGGCATCAACCTGGAGCACCAATCGGTCTCAGTGTTTCGGCACTTCGAGCAATTTCAACAGATCAACCCGGTGGTCAAGGCGCCGACGCTCGTACTGGAAGACGGCGACGTGTTGATGGATTCAACCCTGATCATCGACTATCTCGAAGCCCTCGCCAGCCCCGGCAAAAGCCTGATGCCCGGCGACCTCAAGCAACGGCTGCGCGCCTTGCGGGTGATCGGCCTGGCGTTGGCGGCGTGCGAAAAATCAGTGCAGCTTTATTACGAACGCAACCTGCGCCCCGCCGAAATCCAGTTTCAACCGTGGGTCGAACGTGTCGAAGGCCAATTGGCCGCCGCTTATTCATCACTTGAACGTGAACTGGAAAAGCAGCCGTTAGCGAATGGTGCCTTGATCGCGCAGGACGGGATTACAGTGGCAGTCGCCTGGAGCTTCACCAATCTGGTGATCCCGGATCAGGTCGATGCCGAGCGCTTCCCGCGAATTGCCGCCTTCACCGCGCAGGCAGAAAAGCTTGAGGCGTTCATCAATACCCCGATAACCTGAGCCGCCCACCTGACCGGAATCACCGATGACCGCCGCCGAACAACCCGCCCCGGCGCTGAAGGAAATCTTCAACGCCGAGCGCCTCAAGCACATCGCAACCGAAATGACGGCGGTTTACCCCGGGTTCAAGGCCAAGGCCTTCCTGAGGATGGCCAACGACGGCCTCGCCGACCTGTCGATCATGCAGCGCATGGCGCGAGTCAGTGAATGCCTGCATGCAGTGCTGCCGCTGGGGTATGACGAGTCGCTTGAGGTGCTGCGCGCCCTCGCCCCTCGGCTGAACAGTGCTTTCGTCAGCATTTCGCTGCCGCATTATGTGGCGATGTATGGTGAACATGATTTCGAGCAGTCGATGGAGGCGCTCAAGTACTTCACCGCGTTTGGCTCGGCGGAATTTGCGGTCCGGTATTTTCTGCGCAGCGATTTGCAGCGTTCATTGGCGCTGATGCAGGAATGGTCGCGGGATGAGAATGAGCATGTTCGCCGTCTGGCCAGCGAAGGCAGTCGACCGCGGTTGCCGTGGTCGTTCCGACTTGAGCAGATCCAGGCAGATCCGACGCTGGCGGCAGCGATACTCGACAACCTGAAGGCCGATGAAAGCCTTTATGTGCGCAAGTCCGTGGCCAACCACCTCAATGACATCACCAAGGATCATCCGGAATGGGTGCTGGACCTGATCGAGGGTTGGGCGCTGGATAACAAGCACACGGCGTGGATTGCCAGGCATGCGTTGCGCAGCTTGATCAAACAGGGCAATCAGCGAGCGCTGGCGATTATTGGCGCCAGTGGCAAGGCTGAGGTCGAGATTGTCGGGGTGACGGTCGAGCCGGCGGTGATTCGACTCGGAGAGAAAATCACCCTGTCGTTTGGTGTGACATCCACCGTACCCGACAGCCAACGACTGGTGATCGACTATGCGATTGATTACGTCAAAGCCAATGGCAGCACGTCGGCGAAGGTGTTCAAGCTCAAGACCTTGACGCTGCCCGGCAACGCCACCGAATTCGTCAGCCGTGGCCAGCAGATCAAAGAACTCACCACCCGCAAACACTACGTGGGCGTGCATGCCGTGCACATCCTCGTAAACGGCGAACGCCTGGCCAGCACCTCATTCGAAATCCTCCCCTGACCCGAGGACCTCGTCCTCGAACGCTGCCTCAACAAATGCCTCCAGCGCTTTCTCTTCCAGGATTTCGATAGAGAAGTGCCCGAAACGCTTTGGCAACCAGATGATGCGTGTCCCGGATGGGGATTGCAGGTTCGCGCGGGCCAATGGCTTGCCGTTTTCATCTTCCGGCAGAACACCGGCGGCTATCAATTCGTCAAAGGCCTTCTCGATGTCCGGTGTCGAGTAACAATGGCGATAAATCATCCCCTCGCCCGAGGCGTCCAACAGTTCCTTCAGGTTCCCCGCCAACGGCTGTACCAACATGAAGCGCTCTTGACCAATCAGCGCAATCGCGTAACGCACGTGCAGACCACCGCGTTCCCAAATGAGGGTTTTAGAGATCCTGGCTTGCAGTATTTTCGCGTAGTAAGCACAAGCTTCGTCGAGATTACTGACCAGTACATCGATGTGGCTGAACTTCAATTCCATAGCATGCCCCCTGCCGCCCCGGCGCCCTGTTGACCCTTGGATGAGAAATAGAAAATAAGTCCATCCTTCCCTTTTTTTGAAATTATGCTGAGGGACTTGGTTCGGGTCTAGGCTGAAGCGATCCGGGTCGTCGATCAATTTTGATCCACTGTTCACACTGCGTCCTTGGAGCGCCCAATGCCGCCCATCACCACGCGCCTGATGACGCTGCTTATTCTTTGCCTGACCCTTGAAGTGCCAGCCCAGACAACCCCCTGCCCGGCGGGTGAAAAACAAGTGTGCCTGGACAGCTGCATCTGCCTGCCAGACGTGGGGCAATTACTCGGTCTTCCACCTGATGGCATCTATCAGATCGCTGCACCTGCACTGGCGCTATGGCTGACTCAAGCCCGAGCTGAAGCAGCCATCGCCGACACCCAGCCCATTCCGCCGCACATCCGCGAGCAACTGCTGCGCTGGTATGACCCCGGCGTCCTCGATGCCGCACGCTACAAAGTGAGCGACAACGGTCAATTCAGCGCCGCCACGGCCATGCTGCAAAATCCTGATGTTGGTGCAGTGACGTTGATCGACGTCATTCTCTTTCGGGATGCTCAAACGGCAGAGCAGAACGTCGCGCTTTGGTCTCATGAACTGAAGCATGTGCAGCAGTTTCAGGAATGGGGGGTTGAGGGGTTTGCCCAGCGGTATACGCAGGATTTCAATGCGGTGGAGGCGCCGGCTTATGCCGTGCAGGGTGAGGTCAGGCGGTGGGTGCGGGATGGGAATTTTTGAAGAGTTGCGATGCTGGCCTCATCGTGGGGAAGCATTGAAAAAAACTGAAAATAAATCCGCTCCCTTTCTTAGGGTCGCCCAGATAAGAATAAGGCACTCATTAAATACTCGACTCTCGAGACTCTAGTAAGACTATTGAGATCCAGATGTGCGGTGACAACTTAGTCCGCCATGAAGGTTGTAGTGGTCAACTAATCCCGGACACGACGTTAAGTTTTTCTTCGGCCCGAGCTGGCGCCAGCCCACCGTTGAATTGATGGGGGCGAATCCAGTT